>NZ_BBPO01000085.1 GCF_000787815.1 Streptacidiphilus neutrinimicus | reverse complement strand
GCCCTGCGCCGCACGTGGGCACCCGCTCGGCGCCCTCGGCCGCGCGAAGCGCGGGCGCTCGCGGCCTCTCGGCCGGGAGGCGGCACCCCCGACCCTGGCGGAGGGTGCCCCGGCACAGCCGGGCTCGGAGACTTCCGGAGCGCTCGACCGGGAGGCGTGCGCCTCCTGCTGTTCGCGGGAGGGTCGCCCAGCTGCGCGAAGGGTGGGCGCTCGGGCCGGTCTTGGTCCCGCTCGGTCTCCCGGGGTGCTGCGGCTGGAGGAGCAGGTGGCCTCAGAGGGTGGGGCCTGTACGGGGGCCGGCGTGGTCGGCGGAGCCGGGCGCGACGGGGGTGGCCCACTCGGAGGAGCTCAGCGGGCGGAAAGGAAGAAACCGTACATATCGTCTGAATATCCCCCGCCCGGGCGCTGACGTGCGCCCCGACCTCTGGAGGCCTGGTGGCGCGTGTCGCGAAGGGCCTGCGATCGGCGACGGCGCGGTGCGCCGTCGTGCTGGCGCTGGTGACCCTGCTGCTCGGCGGCGCCGTGCCGTACGTCGGCGGCACCGGCCGCCTGTACCTGGCCTACCTCGTCGTCGCGGACCGCGCCGACGCGGCGGGCGTCGCCGCCGCGGACCTGGCGATCAGGGGCGAGCAGGGCCTGGTCGGCCAGGAGTACCCGCAGATCGGCGTCGTCCTCGCCTACGCCTCCCTCGCCGACTTCGGGGCCCGGGTGCGGGCGCACCCGGGAATCGCCGCGGCCGGCGCGAGCCGGACCGCACCGGTGCCGGATCCGCGGGCGGGCACGCCCTACAGCGGGGCGCAGGGCCGGCCCGCCCTCGTGTCGTCAAAGCCGGCGGGCGACGCCGCGCCGAGCGACGACGTGCCGCTGGCCGCGGACCCGCACGGCCGAACCCAGTGGAACCAGGAGATGGTCGGCGAGAACGACCCGCTGCCCGCGAAGGACACCGCCGCGCTGAGGCGCGTCGTGGTCGCCGTGCTGGACTCGGGCGTGGACGACACCCACCCGGATCTGCGCACCGCCGTCGATCCGGGCATCTCCGCCTCCTGCGCGACCGGGACGCCCGACTCCCGTGCGGGCGCCTGGCGGCCCGACCCGAACCTGGGGGAGAGCGGCCACGGGACGCACGTCAGCGGGATCATCGCCGGGGACCGTCCCGGGGACGGCGTGGTCGGCGTGGCGCCGGGGGCGCGCATCGCGGCGGTGCGGCTGCTCGGCGAGCCGGGGCAGTACTACGGCGAGAACATCGTCTGCGGCTTCCTGTGGGCCGCCGACCACGGCGCGTCCGTGATCAACGACAGCTACTTCGCCGACCCGTGGAAGTACAACTGCCCGGAGAACCCGGACCAGGCGGCGATCGTCGCGGCGGTCGGCCGGGCGGTGAAGTACGCGCAGGACAAGGGCGCCGTGGTGGTCGCCTCCGCGGGCAACGACGGGCAGGACCTGGCCGGGCCCAGGATCGACGACCGCAGCCCCAACGACCGCGCGGACGGCGTGAACGCGCCCGTGCGCCATCTGGGCACGGAGTGCATCCGGCTGCCCGGCGGCCTGCCGGGCGTGGTGAACGTGAGCGCGGTCGTCGCGGACGGCAGCCTTGCGGCCTACTCCAACTGGGGGGCAGGGCAGATCGCGCTGGCCGCGCCGGGCGGCGACCCGGACGGCGGCGTGGGCGCCGCGGTCGTCTCCGACTGGCCGGGCGGCCGCTACGCGGCCCTCGCCGGCACCTCGATGGCGGCCGCGACCGTCAGCGGCGTCGCCGCGGTCGAGGCGGCGCGCCACCCGGGCGTTCGCGGGGCGGCGTTGGTCACGTTGCTGGAGCAGCAGGCGATGCCGCTCGGTTGCCCGTCCCGCGATCCGGGCGCCAAGGACTGCCCTGGCGGCCCGTACTACGGCTACGGCCTGGTCGACGTGCGCTGAGCGGCTGCGAGGCGGGACCTGCGGCGACGGCCCTGGCTAGGGCCGGAGCAGCCGGTCGAAGTAGCCGAGCAGCAGGTCGCCCAGCTCGCGCGTCAGGGTCGGAACCCGCTCCTCGTCGGCCTCCACGAGCAGCGGGAGCACGCCCTTGTACGCGGCGAGCGTGACCGCGGCGCCGATCTCCAGCCGGGCCGGGGGCAGGTCCGGCGCGTAGAGGGCGAGCAGCGCCTCGATCCGCGCGTGGGTGCGCGCCATCAGCGGCGCCTGGAGATCCATCACATGGCCGGGCGCGTTCCCGCCGATGAAGAGGGCCAGGCACGCCGGGTTCTCGCGGTGGAACCTGACGATCGGTCCGAGCGCGCCGCCCAGCGCCTCCTCCAGCGTGACTGCGGCCGGGTCCAGCACGGCGAAGGGCGCCAGCAGCTCGTCCAGGCTGTCCGCGTAGAACTCGGCGAGCGCGGCGGCGATGGCGTCCTTGTTCGGGAAGTACTGGTACAGCGAGCCGGGGGAGACGCCCGCCCGCGCCGCGATGGCGTTCGTCGTGGTGGCCGTGTAGCCGGACTCGGCGAAGACGTGACCGGCCGCGTCGAGCAACTGCGCGATCCGGCGCTCCCCGCGGGCCTGGCGCTTCCTGGGCCGTTCGGCGGCGGCGGGCTCGGTGGTCGGGGGCGTGGTCTCGGCGGTCACCCTGCCGATGGTAGGGCCGTTGACGAATGCGAGCAATCACTCGTAATCTCGGGAGTGGAATTACGAGCAAAGACTCGCATTCCTGTCCCGGCCCCTGCCATGCCTTCTCGCGGCCTTCAACCGACGTGATCAGGCTTCGCCACCTCACCTTCACCAGCTCTGGGGGACACCCATGTCCGCAACCGTCGACGCCCTCGGCGCGGCCGACGACGTCACCGTCGATCCGGAGGCCCCGGCCTCGACCCGCGCGCCCGGCCGCGCGTGGACGCTCGCCATCGTGTCGATCGCGACGTTCATGCTGATGCTCGACCTCACCGTCGTGAACGTCGCCCTGCCCGACCTGCGCAACGCGCTGCACGCCGACTTCTCCGGCCTCCAGTGGGTGCTCGACGCCTACGCGCTCACCCTCGCCGCCTTCCTGCTGACGGGCGGGTCGCTCGCCGACCGGCTCGGCCGCAAGCGCGTCTTCGTCGCCGGGTTCGCCGTCTTCACCGCCGCCTCGCTGCTCTGCGGCGCCGCGACGAACGTGATCACCCTCAACCTCGCCCGCGGCGTGCAGGGCGTGGGCGCCGCCGTCCTCTTCGCGGTCGGACCGGCGCTGCTCGGCCACGAGTTCCGCGGCAAGGACCGGGCCATGGCCTTCGGCGTCTTCGGCGGCGTCTCCGGCCTGGCGATCGCGTTCGGCCCGCTCATCGGCGGGGCGCTGACCAGCGGTGTCGGCTGGCGGTGGATCTTCCTGGTGAACGTCCCCATCGGGATCGTCGCGATCGTGCTGAGCACCCTGCGGATCCGCGAGTCCCGCGAGCCCGGCGCCCACGGCGTCGACTGGGCCGGCCTCACCCTGTTCTCCGTCGCGCTCGCCGCGCTCGTCCTCGCCTTCCTGCGCGGCGAGGCGGAGGGCTGGACCAGCCCGCTGATCCTCTCCCTCTTCGCCGCGTCCGTCGTGCTGCTCGCGGGCTTCCTGCTGGTCGAGCGCAGGCTCGGCGCGGCGGGGATGCTGGACCTCTCGCTCGTCCGCAACCGCACCTTCAACGGGATCTCGGCGACGACGCTGCTCGGCAACGCGGCCGGCATGGCGTCGATCTTCCTCGAGGTCTCGTACGTGCAGAACGTGCTCGGCGCGTCGCCGTGGCAGGCGGGTCTGCGCTTCCTGCCCCTGACGCTGATGCTCTTCGTCGTGGCGGCCGTCACCGGCAGCCTCACCGTGGCGCTCCCGCCGCGGCTGCTCGTCGGCACCGCGATGACGCTCATGTCCGGCGGTCTGCTGGCCATGCGGCTGATCGACGTCCACAGCGGCTGGACCGCGATGCTGCCGAGCATGCTGCTCACCGGCGCGGGGATGGGCATGTTCAACCCGCCGCGGGCGTCGATCTCCATCGGCGTCGCGGAACCCGCGCGGGCCGGCATGGCCGCCGGGATCGGCGAGACCTTCCAGCAGGTGGGCATCGCGATCGGCATCGCCGGCTTCGGCGCGCTCTTTCAGCACCGGGTCGGCGACGCCTTCGCGGCGGCGGTGCCCGGGCTCCCGGACAGCGCGCGGCAGGCGGTCGCCGCGGGCGCGGGCGACCAGGTCGCCCGCAGCGCGGGCCCGCTCCGCGCACAGGTCGCCGAGGCGGCGCGGGCGGCCTTCGTCCACGGGCTCACGGACGTCCTCACCATCTGCGCGGCGGTCGCCGCGCTCGCTGCGGTGATCGCCTTCGCCACCATCCGCCGCAAGGACCTCCACGAGAGCGCCACGGGGCACTGAGCAGCCCCGAGCCACCCCCTCCGGGGTAGGGGCCGGGCGGAAGGTGTGCCCGGCCCTTCGGGGGTGGCGCCTGCGGCGGGCCGTGCGGTTCCGCCCAGGAGCGGGCGGCTCCCGCCTCGGGCGGGGAGGCCCGCCCGCCGGGAACCTGCGGGAGGCGGCTCGCCGGGCGGGTGTCCTGCATGGTGGACGGGCGTCGGGCGGGGTGCGGGTGCGTGGCAGGCTCCCTGAGAGGGAGGCTGGTGTCATGGGTGAGGAACGCGCGCACTACTGGCAGCATCCGGCGCTGCCCGGCGTGGACCTGCTGCGGGCCCACTACGTCCACCACACCTTCGGGAAGCACACCCACGACGGCTACGTCCTGGCCGCCATCACCGAAGGGGTGGAGGCGTTCCACTACCGCGGCGGCCTGGAGGTCGCGCCCGCCGGCAGCGTCGCGCTGGTGGAGCCCGACCGGGTGCACACCGGGCACGCGGGGGTGCCCGGCGGGTGGAGCTACCAGGTGCTCTACCCGAGCGTCGAGCACGTCGCGGCCGTCGCCGCCGAGTTGGGGGTGCTGCCCGGCTCGCCGGGCTTCGGCACGGCCGTCGTGGACGACGACGAGCTCGCCCGGCTGGTGACGCAGACCCATCAGGCCGCCGAGCAGAACCAGGGGCTGGCCGCGGGGACCTTCCTCCGCCTCGCGCTCGCCCGGGCCCTGCGCCTGCACTCCTCGCAGCGGCTGATGCGGGAAACCCCACGTGTGGGACGGGACGCCGCCCGCGCCGCGCGGGACCTGCTCGCGGAGCGGCTGGACGAACCGCCCGCCCTGGAGGAGCTCGCCGCCGCGGTCGGGACCGGACCGTTCCCGCTGCTGCGGGCCTTCCGGGACGAGTACGGGCTGCCGCCGCACGCCTGGCTGACCCAGCACCGGGTCCGCACCGCGCGCACCCTGCTCGACGTCGGCGTCCGGCCCGCGGACGCGGCCGTGGCCGTCGGCTTCGTCGACCAGGCGCACCTGACCCGGCACTTCCGCCGGATCCTGGGCGTCCCGCCCGGCGCCTACCGGCGGGCGCGCAAGAACGTACAAGATTCGGACGGCGCGCCCCCGGCAGCATGAGCCGTATGACGGCCCTCTCCGATCCACCCGCACCGGCCACCGCCCCGCCCGCCGCGCCGCTGCCGGCCGCGGGCGCACGCTCCGACCGCGCCGTGATCCGCGACTCCCTCGGCGTCGGCGTGGCGGTCGGCGTCTCGGGGATCGCCTTCGGCATCGCGGGGACCACCGCGCACCTGACGGTCTGGCAGACCTGTGCGCTCAGCCTGCTGGTGTTCACCGGCGCCAGCCAGTTCGCGCTGATCGGCGCGCTCGCGGCGGGCGCCGCGCCGTTCGCCGCCGTCATCGGGGCGCTCTTCCTCGGCGTGCGGAACGCCTTCTACGGCCTGCGGCTGGGCGAGCGGCTGGAGCTGCCGCGCTGGCTGCGGCCGGTCGCCGCGCAGACGGTGATCGACGAGACGGCGGCCGTGGCGCTGGTCCAGCCCGACCGGCGCTCGACCCGGCTCGGCTTCTTCGTCACCGGGGCCAGCCTCTACCTGATCTGGAACGCCACCACCCTGGCCGGGGCCCTGGGCGCCGACGCGCTGGGCGATCCGTCGCGCTACGGCCTGGACGTCGCCGGACCGGCCGTCTTCCTGGCGCTGCTGGCCCCGAGGCTGCGTGAGGGCGGCGCGGAGCGGGCGACCGCCCTGCTCGGCGCGGTGCTCGCGCTCGCCTCCGTGCCGCTCGTCCCGGCGGGCGTCCCCGTGCTGATCGCGCTGGCGGCCGTCCCGGCCGTGCTGCTGCTCGGTTCCCGCCGGGACCGGGAGCGGGCCCGGACGACGGCCGGTCCGCAGAAGGACCTGCCGAAGGACCTGCCGAAGGAGGGCGGACGATGAACACGACCTGGCTGGCGATCCTGGGCACGGCCGCGGGCTGCTACGGACTCAAGCTGCTGGGCCTCTCCGTCCCCTCCGGGCTGCTGGACCGTCCCGTCGTACGCCGCTTCGCTGCGCTCGCACCGGTCGCGCTGCTGGCCGCGCTCACCGCGCTGCAGACCTTCGGGCAGGGCGCGCACGGACTGGCGGTGGACGCCCGCGCGGCGGGACTGGCCGCGGCGGGCGTCGCGGTGTGGCGCCGGGCGCCGTTCCTCGTCGTGGTGGTCGTCGCGGTGCTGGTGACCGCCCTGGTGCGGGCGGTCGCCTGACGTCGGCCGCCCGTGGGCAGGCGCCCTCCGGCGCCGGGACGCCCAGCCGCGCGACCTCGCCGGTCCGGCCTGACTCTCCCTGGCTCCGACGGAACCGGCGCGATACTGGGCGCATGCGCCTGACCGAGTTCTGGAAGAGGATGTACGCCCACTTCGGGGAGAGCTACGCGGAGAGCTTCGCCACCGACCACGTCATGTCCGAGCTGGGCGGCCGCACCGTCCGCCAGGCCCTGGACGCCGGCTGGGAGGCCAAGGACGTCTGGCGGGCCGTCTGCGTGTCGATGGGTGTTCCCGAGTCGAGGCGCTGAGCCGAAGAAGAAGTCGACGAAACGGGCAAGGCAGACGACACAGACAACGCGGAGAAAAAGCAGGTGCCTGCCTATTCGAACGTGCGTTCCCTATACTGGATTACGGCACGTTATCCACAGGGCTGCCCTCGGCGAGGGTCTTTTGTCAGTGGTGCGCGCTAGCGTCTTCGGTGATGAAGCGTTCAGCACAGACCCCCAAGGTGGCACCCATGGCAGCGAACGACCGCGAGCGGGCCCTCGAGACAGCCCTCGCCCAGATCGAGCGACAGTTCGGCAAGGGCTCCGTCATGCGCCTCGGCGACGAGGCCCGGGCTCCGATCGAGGTGATCCCCACGGGGTCCATCGCCCTCGACGTGGCGCTCGGCGTCGGCGGCCTGCCCCGCGGCCGTGTCGTCGAGGTCTACGGCCCCGAGTCCAGCGGTAAGACCACGCTGACCCTGCACGCGGTGGCCAACGCGCAGAAGGCCGGCGGCATCGTCGCCTTCGTCGACGCCGAGCACGCGCTCGACCCGGAGTACGCCAAGAAGCTCGGCGTCGACACCGACGCTCTGCTCGTCTCCCAGCCGGACACCGGCGAGCAGGCGCTGGAGATCACGGACATGCTGATCCGTTCCGGCGCCGTCGATCTGATCGTCATCGACTCGGTCGCCGCGCTCGTGCCGCGTGCCGAGATCGAGGGTGAGATGGGCGACTCCCACGTCGGCCTCCAGGCCCGCCTGATGTCCCAGGCGCTGCGCAAGATCACCGGTGCGCTGAACCAGACCAAGTGCACCGCGATCTTCATCAACCAGCTGCGTGAGAAGGTCGGCGTCATGTTCGGCTCGCCCGAGACGACGACGGGTGGCCGTGCGCTCAAGTTCTACGCCTCGGTCCGCCTGGACATCCGCCGTATCGAGACGCTGAAGGACGGCACGGAGGCGGTCGGAAACCGCACCCGCGTCAAGGTCGTCAAGAACAAGGTCGCCTCGCCGTTCAAGCAGGCCGAGTTCGACATCATCTACGGCCAGGGCATCAGCCGTGAGGGCGGCCTGATCGACATGGGCGTCGAGCACGGCTTCATCCGCAAGTCCGGCGCCTGGTACACCTACGAGGGCGACCAGCTGGGCCAGGGCAAGGAGAACGCCCGCAACTTCCTGCGCGACAACCCGGATCTGGCCGACGAGATCGAGAAGAAGATCAAGGAGAAGCTCGGCGTGGGCCCGAAGCTGGACACCCCGGCTGACGCCGCCGCCCCTGTCGTCGGCGAGGCCCCGGCCGTGGCGGCCGCCAAGGCTCCCGCCGCGCGCGGCAGCAAGGCCGCCAAGGCCGCCGAGGCCGTCCCGGCGGAGGCCAAGGCCTGAGCGCGCCCACTCGGAGCGGATCAGTGTCGACGTCGACCGAGAGCGCGTGGGGTCCGCGCGACTGGTCGTCCCACGGGGGCGGCGGCAGCTGGCCGGAACCGCCGGCTGACCGCGCCCCCACTCCGGGCTCCGTCCACGACACCGCCCACGACACCGCCCACGACTCAGGGCATGGCGACGCCGTCCCCGAGGCCGCTGCCGGGGTGGACGAGGGCGGGTTCGACGACGCTCCGTCGCGTCGAGGTGCGTCCGACCGTCGCCGCTCCTCCCAGCGACGCGTGCGGCGCGCATCCGAGGACACGGGCGACGAGGCGCCGCGCGAGAGGCCGCCGAGCGATCCCGCCGCGCGGGCGCGGGACATCTGTCTGCGGCTGCTCACCGGTTCCGCCCGTACTCGGAGGCAGCTCGCCGACACCCTGCGGCGCAAGGAGATCCCGGACGAGGTCGCGGAGCAGGTGCTCGACCGGCTGACCGAGGTCGGGCTGATCGACGACGCCGCCTACGCCCGCTCCTGGGTCGAGCAGCGGCAGCGCAACCGGGGGCTGGCTCGACGCGCCCTCGCGGGCGAGCTGCGCGCCAAGGGCGTCGACAGCGCCCTGGTCGCGGAGGCTGTGGCCGAGGTCGACCCGGACGACGAGGAGGCCGCCGCCCGGCGGCTGGTGGAGCGCAAGCTCGCCTCCACCCGCAGCCTGGACCGCCAGGTCCGCCTACGTCGGCTCGCGGGCATGCTGGCCCGCCGCGGCTACCCGGAGGGCCTGGCCCTGCGTGTGGTGCGCGCCGCCCTCGACGCCGAGGCGGCCGACGGCTTCGAGGACGGCTTCGAGGACGAGGACGCCTTCCTCGACTCCGGCGAGGATTGAGACGGGCTGGTGCCGCCCGGTAGGGGAGTCGCGCGAGTCGCTTTCCGGGACGAACGGTTCCTGTGTGTTTGCACTACTCAACGGTCAGGGGCGGTTGCCGTCTTGACCGTTTCGTAACCCGCACCTAGCCTCACCATGAGTGATGAGGGGCCACATGCCAGCCTCGCACCGAGATCGCAGTGTGATCACGGCGTGATCCCGCGCCGGACGGGGAGGGCTGATGACGTTGGCCATCGCAGCGACCGCAACCGTTCCGGTGCTCCTGATGATCATCGGCCTGGTCCTGCTCTCGGTCGCCGGTCTCGCGGTGCGTCAACTCCTGCACAGCGCCCGGGAGCGCGCCCTCGAACTGGACCGGCGCGAGCAGCGCAGCGCGGAACGCGAGACCCGCATCGACGATGAGCAGCACCGGCTGCTCCAGCGCGAGTTGGACACGGCCCAGGCCCAGGCGGAGCTTCAGCTCCGCACCGAGGAGCTGGCCGCCGAGCGGCGACGGATGCTGGAGGAGGCGGCCGGCCTCAGCGCGGCGGAGGCCCGCGCGGAGTTGGTCCGGTCGGTCGAGCAGCAGGCCAAGCGCGAGGCCGTGCTGACGGTCCGGGAGATCGAGCGTCAGGCGCGGACGGAGGGGGAGGCCCGCGCCCGCGAGATCGTGGCCTCCGCCATCCAGCGGGTCTCCGTGCAGGGCACGGCCGACCACGTGGTCACCGCGGTGCGGCTGCCGAGCGAGGACATGAAGGGCCGGATCATCGGCCGCGAGGGCCGCAACATCCGCTCCTTCGAGGCCGTCACCGGCGTCAACCTGGTCATCGACGAGACCCCGGAGTCCGTGCTGCTCTCCTGCTTCGACCCGGTCCGCCGGGAGGTGGGCCGACTCGCCCTGGAGGAGCTGATCGCCGACGGCCGGATCCACCCGCAGCGCATCGAGGACGCCTACGAGCGCGGCCTCGCCCAGGTCGAGCGGCTGTGCCAGGCGGCGGCGGAGGAGGCGGTCGCCGAGGTCGGCCTCGATGAGCTGCACCCCGAACTGATGCGCCTGCTCGGCCGGTTGCGCTACCGCACCTCCTACGGCCAGAACGTGCTGGGTCACCTGGTCGAGTCCGCGCATCTGGCCGGGGCGATGGCGGCGGAGCTGCGGGTGGACCCGACGCTGGTCAAGCGCTGCACCCTGCTGCACGACATAGGGAAGGCGATCACCCTTCCCCAGCCGCCCGGCGGCGCTTCCGTCGCCGAGGGCAGCCATGCCCAGATCGGCGCCGAACTCGCCCGCCGCTACGGAGAGTCGGAGGAGGTCGTGCACGCGGTCGCGGCGCACCACAACGAGATCGAGCCGCAGACCGTCGAGGCCGTCCTCACCCAGGCCGCGGACGCCTGCTCCGGCGGCAGGCCAGGCGCGCGCCGGGAGTCGGTGGAGCTCCACGCGCGTCGGCTGGAGAAGCTGGAGGAGATCGCCCGTCGGCACGAGGGCGTGCACAAGGTCTACGCGATGCAGGCCGGCCGTGAGGTCCGGGTGATGGTGCTGCCGGAGGCGGTGGACGACGTGCAGGCGCAGGTGCTGGCGAAGGACGTGGCCCGCGAGGTCGAGAACGAGCTGACCTACCCGGGCCAGATCCGGATCACCGTGATCAGGGAGAGCCGCGCGACGAGCTTCGCCCGCTAGCCTCTCCCCGCCTCTTCCGGCCGCCTCCGGCCCCTCCCCGCGCTATCGCGACACCGGCAGCCCCTCCGCCGCCCAGGCCTGGAAGCCGCCGACGAGGTCGGTCGCGCGGTGCAGGCCCAGCGCCTGCAGGGACCGCGCGGCGAGGGAGGAGGCGTAGCCCTCGTTGCACACGACGATGACCAGCCGGTCGTGGTCCGTGGTCTCCGGTGCGCGGTGGGCGCACTGCGGGTCCATGCGCCACTCCAGCTCGTTGCGTTCGACGATCAGCGCTCCGGGGATCGCCCCGTCCCGGTCCCGCAGCGCGGCGTAGCGGATGTCCACCAGCAGCGCGTCCTCCTCCGCGAGGGCTCGCGCCGCCTCACCCGGCGACACCCGTCGCAGGTGCGCTCGTTCGCGCTCCAGCAGGGAGTCGATGTCGATCGGTGTGGTCACCAGTCCTCCTGGGTCTCGACCGCGGCCACGCTGAGCACGTCCCCGCTGCGCTCGTAGCGACGCAGCCGCGGCAGCGGCGGATGGTAGACGTGCACGGAGACGGCGTGGTCGGCCGCCGAGGGGTTGACCACCTGGTGCACGTGGTGCGGGCCGAACGCGCGACCGCGGCCGGCGGGCAGCGACCGCTGCCGGTCGACGCCCTCCTCCAGCTCCAGGCTGCGCCAGCCGCTGCTGGGCAGCGGCATCGCGAGCGAGAGCTCGCTCAGCGAGCCGCGCGCGGTGACGAACGCGCCGCTGGAGCCGCCGTGGTCGTGCCAGCCGGTCTCCGAGCCGGGCGGCCAGCCGATCAGCCACGCCTCGCTGCCGCCGGGACCGTCCAGCCGGACCCAGGTGCGCTCGGTCGGATGGAGGGCGAGGCGGTCCAGCGCGTCCGGGTCGGCGGCGACGGTCTGGGCGAAGGTGAGCAGGGTGGTGAGATCGGGGGCGACGGTCGTCGTCGCGGCGGTCGGACTCGGGGCGGTCGCGGTCGTGGTGGAGCCGGACAAGGCGGCGCTCGGGGTCATGGTGGCGTCCTGGGAGGCGTCGGGGCGATGACGGGACGCCGCCGGGCGCCGATGGGGTGACCGTGCGGGCGCGTGAGGGCGCGGCTGCGGTCGGATCAGGTGGCGCGGCGGCGTGGGATGCCGGGGGAAGGGCCGTCCGTGACGGCGGCGAGAAGCATGCTTCTCCAGCCGGGCGCCAGGTCAGCCCTGGGTACAGAACGACGCGCAGAACGAGGTGCAACACAGGTGGGGGCGCCGGACGGCGTCCGGTCGTCGCGTGCTGCGGGCAGGCCGCAGGACGGTGATCCCCATGGCGCGAGTAGAGCACGGCCTCAGGTGATCGTCAAGGAACGTCCGCCATCAGGACTGACCGGCCGTCAGCCTTTCGCGTGCGCTCACGCCCGTCGCGGCGCGCGGTACGGGGAGTTCGGCCGCGGCGCTGCGGGCCTGGTCCGCGAGGTCGTAGAGCTCGCCCGGGCGGCTCCCCTCGACGGCGGCGACGAGGTGGCCGTCCGGCCTGATCAGCAGCACGCTGTGGGCGGCGGCGCCCGGGTAGTTCTCGGTGACGAGCAGCTCGGCGGGGAGCGGCAGCCCCTCCGTGGTCTCCGTGAGCTGCGGCATCAGGCCGGCGCCGAGCCAGTGCTCGGACGCCCACACACCGGTGCCGGGGGCGACGAGGACGACCAGGAAGCCGCGGCCGAGCCGGGCCCGCAGCCGGTCGTGGGCGCCGTCGGCGGTGATCACCGGGATGTCCGGGACCAGCACGCCGGGGGTGGTCGGGCTGAGCGTGGGCGTGAGCGCCGTGCGGCCGCGGCCTTCGGCCGCGGGGTAGGCGGGCGCTCCGCCGAGCCGCCCGGTGCCGAGGCTGCCGTCGGACAGCAGCCGTGCGTTGCGCCGCAGTGATCCGGAGAGCAGGCTGCGGCGCGCCTCCAGCAGCGGCGTGCTGGGCTGGAGCAGCGGCATCGCCTGGTCCACCGCCCGCAGCCGGGCGATCACGGCGTTCCGGCGTTCCGCCTGGTAGGTGGTCAACAGACGTTCGGGTGCGCAGCCCTGCCAGACCAGGCCGAGCTTCCAGGCGAGGTTGTCGACGTCGCGCAGGCCCTCGTCGAGGTTCTGCATGCCGAGGGAGCCGAGCAGATGCGCGGCGTCGCCGGCCAGGAAGGCCCGGCCCACCTGGAACTTGGTGGCCAGCCGCTGCTGGACGACGTAGTCGGCGCTGGAGATCAGCTCGTAAGGGGGGACCTTGCCGCCGTTCCACGCCGCGAGGGTGGCCCGCAGCTGCTCGATCAGCTGATCGGGGCTGAATCCCGGCGCGCGCGGCGGCAGCCGCCAGTCCAGCCGCCAGACGCCGTCCGGCAGCGGCCGCGCCGCGACCTCGCGCGCGATCGGCGCGCCGGACTGACGCGGCTGGTCCCGGTGCAGCAGCGCCTCCCCGGGGAACGGCAGGTCCGCGCGGATCGTCGCGAGCGCGTAGTGGTCGGCGGCGGCGCGCCCGGGGAAGCGCAGCGCGAGGCGCTTGCGGACCGTGGAACGCGGCCCGTCGCATCCCACCAGGAAGCTGCCGCGCAGCCAGGTGTGCTGGGTGTGGACGTTCACCGCGTCCTGGCCCGGCTCCTGCTCCAGCTCCAGGAGGGTGGACTCCGGCAGCAGCTCCACCAGCCCCGTCGCGGTGACGGCGTCCCGCAGGCCGCGCAACAGGCGGTGCTGGGCCAGGTGCAGCACGTCGTCGTGCTGCAGCTCCACGCTGTGCAGTTCGCGGTGGCGGCGCATGGTCCGCCAGGCGGTCCAGCCCCGCCCGTCGGCGGTGACCCGGCTGTATCCGATGCGCTGCAGGAAGCCGACGGTGTCGGCGCGCAGCACGGTCGACCGCGAGCTCTCGGGCGCGACCCCGGTGCCCTCGTCCAGCACGATGCTCGGCACCTGGTGCCGCGCCAGCGCGAGGGCGAGCGTGAGACCGATGGGACCGGCGCCGGCGATGATCACAGGGTCGGATCCGGAATGGGCTGGGCCAGTCATAGAAGGAAATGGACCAGATCGCCTGTGCCGCCGTCAAGCAGCGTCAGGCGTACGCCGGTTCACTTCACACGCGCGCGGGAACCGATCGGTGCCGCAGGCAGGTGGCCGACCGGTCCGGGGGCGCGGAGCCGCGGGGCCGCGCCCCTGGGCTCCAGGGGTCACCGTCTGCGGAGGCGGGAGACGAAGTCTCTCGCCCGCGACGTGCGCGGCGCGGAGAAGAACTGCTCCGGGGGCGCCGACTCAACGATGCGCCCGCCGGACATGAACAGCACCCGGTCGGCCGTGGCGTGGGCGAAACCCTGGTCCTCGGTGACGATGAGCATGGTACGCCCATCGGAGGCCAACTCGCGGGCAAGACAGTGAAGTTCCTCGGCCGGCTCGTCGAGGACCAGCACCTTGGGGTCGAGCACCAGGGCGCGGGCGAGCGCCACCCGGCCGCGCACGGCCGGGGTCAGCTGGCGGCTGCGCAGGCTCGACTCGTGGTCCGCGTCGACCAGCCGCAGGGCCTCGAGGGTGCGTTCGGCGGCCAGCTCCGGCGCGGTGCCGCGGACCTCGACCTGGCAGCGGGTCAGCTCTCCGAAGACGGTCCGCCCGAGGCCCAGCGCGCCGAGGGCGGTGACCAGGGCGTGCTCGACGGTCTCCGGCGGCGGCACCAGGCCCACATCCGCCCGCGCGGTGCGCCGCACGCGCCCGCGCGCGCCGGTGGCGAGGGGTGCGCCGTCCAGCAGGATCTCGCCGGAGTCGATCCGCTCCGCGCCGTGGATGGCCCGGCAGAGCGTCGTCTTGCCCGCGCCCGGTGGGCCGACCAGGGCGACGACCTCGCCCCGAGGCAGGTCGAGGTCCACCTCGTGCAGCGACTGCACCAGCCCGTGTCGTTTGCTCACGCCCCGCAGTTGCAACAGCCCGGCGCGCGGCGCGGGGGCGGAGGTCACGGTGTCCCACTCCTCGGGTACGGGCTGGTGGCGCTGGTCGGGCCACCCGGGCGGCGGTCCTGCCGCTCGGGGCGTGCCGCACGTCGTCCCGGCCGGGCCGCGCGGAGCACGGGGTCGACTCTACGGTGAGGTTCGCGGGCGCACCGCAGTTCTGAGGGTGATTTGAGGATCAGGATTTGAGGATCAGGCGCTGTTCCGGTGGTGCGCGGCGCGGCGGTTCGTCGCAGCTCGGTAACGGTCGCGCCAGGCGTCCCACCTCCCCTTGACCGGACCCGGTCGCATGGGAGTGGATGCGTCCTGGAAAGTACTGGAAGAGGTAGCGCCGAGTCAGGACGGGAGGAGTGACCGTGCGCCTGCTCCTGGTCGAGGACGACGAGCACGTCGCCGCCGCGCTGGTGACCGTGCTGAGCAAACACGGATTCGAGGTCCGTCACGCCCGTTCGGGCAACGAGGCGCTGGACGCCCTCGTCCCGGACGGCCGCCCGCAGTTCCGCGTCGTGCTGCTCGACCTCGGGCTGCCGGACCGGGACGGCTTCGACGTCTGCGACCAGATCCGCCGGCGCTGCGGCATACCGGTGATCATGGTCACCGCGCGGGCCGAGGTCCGCGACCGGATCCACGGGCTGAACATCGGCGCCGACGACTACATCGTCAAGCCCTACGACATGGGCGAGCTGCTGGCCCGGATCCACGCCGTGGCCCGCCGCGACGCCGCCGCCCGCCCGGCCCCCGCGCAGGCCCAACCGCAGCGCGAGGACCCGCACCAGCTGCTCGGCCACGCCTTCGGGCTCGTGCTCGACCAGGCCTCCCGTCGTGCCACCGTCCACGGCGAGGACGTCGCGCTCACCCGCAAGGAGTACGAGCTGCTGGCCCTGCTCGCGCAGAGCCCCGGCGTGGTCTTCCGCCGCGAGCAGATCATCAGCGAGGTCTGGCGCAGCAGCTGGGACGGCACGGCCCGGTCGCTGGAGGTCCACGTCGCCTCGCTGCGCCGCAAGCTCGGCCTCCCCGGCCTGATCGAGACGGTCCGCGGGATCGGCTACAAGCTGGCCGTGCCGGATCACCTGGTCCACGACTGAGACCGTCACCGAAACCGATCCGGACGTAGCCGTATGCGCACCCGCCTCCTCGGCATCCTGCTCGCACTCCTCGCCTGTGTGCTGCTCGCCCTCGGCCTGCCGCTGGCCGCCAGCGAGGCCCAGCGCGAGCAGCAGCGCGTCGTGGTCGACCGGATCGACGACACCGCGCGCTTCGCCGCGCTGGCCCAGAACCCGTTCGGGCAGGCCGACTCGCCCGCGGCGAGCGAGCAGCAGCGCACCCTGAGCGCGGAGCTGAACCGCTATCACGACGTCTACGGCATCTGGGCAGGCGTCTTCGACCTCAGCGGCCGTGCGCAGCACGCCTACCCCGCGACCTGGACCAACGCCCTCGACGGGCCGTGCGCCGAGCCGTTCCGCGAGGCCCTGGACGGACGCCGCAGCGACGATCCGGCCCAGGTCTGGCCCTGGCAGGGCGACCAGGCCCGCCTGGTGATCGCCTCGCCGGTGGTCTGGGACGGCGACGTGGTGGCCGTCGTCGTCACCGAGTCGCCCACGGACGGGCTGCGGGCGCGGGTCTTCAGCGCCTGGCTCTGGCTGATCGGCGGCGAGGCCTTCGCGGTCCTCTTCGCCGTCGGCGTCGCGGTCGCGCTGACGCGCTGGGTGCTCCGGCCGGTCCACGACCTCGACAAGGTCACCCACGACATCGCCACCGGACGGCTCGCCTCCCGCGTCGCCCCGGCCGGCGGCCCGCCGGAGCTGCGCCGGCTGGCGCGCTCCTTCAACGAGATGGCCGACCACGTCGAGCTGGTGCTGGACCAGCAGCGGGCGTTCGTGGCGGACGCCTCGCACCAGCTGCGCAACCCCCTGTCCGCGCTGATGCTGCGGGTCGAGGTGCTGGGCATGGAGCTGCCCGAGGGGCATGACGAGGAGATGTCGGGTGTCCGCGAGGAGGGCCGCCGTCTCGCCCATGTTCTCGACGACCTGCTCGGTCTCGCCCGCGCGGAGAACGCCCGGCCGGTCGCGGAACGCTGCGATGTCGGCCGGATCGTCGCCGACCGCGTGGAGGGCTGGCGTGCGCTCGCCCGCGAGCGGGGGGTCGCTCTGGCCTTCACCCCGCCGGACGGCCCGCTCGCAGCCCTGGCGGATCCGATAGGCCTCGGCAGCGCGCTGGACGCGGTGCTGGACAACGCGCTGAAGTTCACCCCCGAGGGCGACGTCGTCCGGGTCGAGACGGCGGAGATCGGGCCGGAGGTGGTCATCCGCGTCATGGACGGGGGACCGGGCCTGGACGAGGACGAGCTCGACCGCATCGGCGACCGCTTCTGGCGTAGCCCGCGCCACCAGAACACCGAGGGCTCGGGTCTCGGCCTGTCCATCGCGCGCGCCCTGCTCAGCGCCAACGGCGGCAGCATCGGCTTCGCCGCCCAGGAACCCAGGGGCCTGACGGTCACCTTCACCCTGCCGACCCACTGAGTCCGGCACTGGGTCCGGCACTGGGTCCGGAGCCGAGCCCAGCGGCCGCCGCCGGCGTCCGCGCCTGCCGGGCGGCGGTGCCGCAACGCTGTTTGTCGTGAGCATTGACCAAGCCATCGAGCACTGCGACATTGGCCGGTGTCAGCGTCTGGCTCGGCCGGTGCCTGGGGAGGGCCATTGATCGACGGGGCGCGGGAGCATCGGGTCGTCACCGACGACGGGGTGGAACTGGCCGTGGTGGAGGCGGGGGACCCGCTGCGGCCGACCGTCTGGTTCCTGCACGGCTACCCGGACTGCCGGGACCTCTGGGAGCCCGTCATGAGCCGGCTCAAGGAGCGCTACCACGTCGTCGCCTACGACACCCGCGGCACCGGACGCTCCACCTCGCCCGCCGGTCCCGCCCGCGCGGGGTACGCGCTGGAGCGGCTGGAGGAGGACTTCCTCGCCGCGCTGGACGCGCTCGCCCCCTACGGGCCGGTGCATCTCGTGGGGCACGACTGGGGGTCCGTGCAGGGCTGGGAGTTCGCGACCTCCGCCCGCCTGCAGGGCGGCCTCGCATCGTTCACCAGCATCGGCGGCCCCTGCCTGGACCACGCCGCGCTCTGGGCGCGCACGCGGCTGCGCCGCCGGAGCGCCGCGGACCTGCGCGCCCTGCTCGGGCAGGGGCTGCGCTCCTGGTACATCACGGCCTTTCAGCTTCCCCGCCTGCCGGAGGCCCTGTGGCGCGGGCCGCTGGCGCACGGCGCCTGGGCCGCCGTCTGGCGGGCCCTGGAGCGGACCCGTGTGCCGGGCCATCCCGCGCCGACGCTGGCCCGCGACGCCGCCAACGGCCTGTGGCTCTACCGCGCCAACACCCGGCGTCGCTCCCGCGCGCCGCGCGCGGACCGGGTCGCGCACGTGCCGGTGCAGCTCGTCGTCCCGGAGCACGACCCGTTCCTGTCCGCGCGCCTCTACGACGACCTCGATCGGTGGACACCGGTGCTGCGCCGGCACACGGTGGACGCGGGACACTGGCTGCCCCTCACCCGCCCGCAGGCGCTCTCGGACCTGATCACGGAGTTCGTGGACGCCGTACGCGTAGGTAGCATCCCGTCGGTGGGCCGCGATCACCGCGCGGACCCTCCCTCGGCCTTCGGCCGGGGGCACCCCCATTTCCGGCGCTCTGAGGGCGCCTGACGGCGCGTCGCACGCAACCGGGCACGCGGCAGGAGCGGAGGAGGACGCCATGACCGACGCCATGGGCAGAGTGCCGGGCCCGCGCCGGGAGTACCTCATCGACCACCTGGCCCAGGCCGCCGGCACGACCGTCCGCAACGTCCGTGCCTACCAGGACCGCGGCCTGCTGCCGCGCGCCGACCGGCGCGGCCGCGCCAACGTCTACGACGACACCCATCTGGACCGGCTGCGTCTGATCGCCGGCCTGCTCGACCGCGGCCACACCCTCGCGGGCATCAAGGAACTGCTCGACGCCTGGGAGGACGGCCGCAGCCTCGGCGGCCTGCTCGGGCTGGTGGCCGAGGTGACCGCGCCCTGGACCGACGAGCGGCCCGAGTACCTGGAGCGCGCCGATCTGGCCGCGCGCTTCGGCGGCCTGCGGGACTCCGAGGCGATCGCCGCGGCCGTCCGTCTGGGAGTGCTGGAGCCGGAACCGGGACCTGAGCAGGCGCACTCCGCGGACGCGCTCGCCGAGCGCTACCGCGTGCCCAGCCCCGCTTTGCTGGACGTGGCGGCCCGGCTGTACGAGCTCGGCGTGCCGCTCGCGGCGAGCATCGCGCACCTGCGGGAGGTGCGCGCCGACATGGAGCACCTGGCCCGCCGCTTCGTCCATTTCGCCGCCGTCGAGGTCTTCCCCCGCTATGTCGGCTCCGCTCCGCTCGACGACGTCGACGCCGCCCGCGCCGCCGAGGCGGTCCGGGCGATGCGCCCGCTCGCCCAGGCCGTCGTCGACGCCGAGCTGGCGCGCGCCATGCGCCACGAGGCGACGCTGCTGCTGGAGGCCTCCGTCGCCTCCCTGCCCGAGCCCGTGCGCGAGGCGGTCGCCGAAGAGCTCTGATCGGCCCTTGCCGGGGCCGGCGGGCTCAGCGTTTGACGGAGACGGCTCAGGGTGCGACGGAGACGGCTCAGGGTTTGACGGAGACGTAGTAGCGGCGGGCGCCCTCGGCCAGCGGCAGTGGTTCGGTGTAGATCGCCGACCGGACGTCCACCAGCTGCGCGGAGTGCACCCGCTGACCTATCGCGTCGCGGCTGTTCATCACGACCGACGTCATCCGCTCCACCAGTGAGCTCGGCACGTTCGCCCGGGTGACCAGCAGGTTGGCCACGGCCAGCGTCGAGACCGAGGTGTCCGGGAAGCTGTACGGGTAGGCCCAGGCCGGCACCGTCGAGGTCCGGTATATCTGCGTGTTCCGCGCGCCCACATCCGTCTTCTGGGCGACCTGGTCCATGCCCGTCGCCAGCCAGCCGAGCGGCACCAGCCGCACGTGCGCGCGCCTGGTGAGGTCGATGATGCCCTCGGTCGGCAGGCCGCCGGACCAGAAGAACGCGTCGATCTTGTGAGTCTCCAGTGCGGCCGGCGCGTCCGCGATCCCGTAGGGGAACTCCTGCACGTCCCGCCCGGCCTTGAGGCCGGCGAGCGCCAGGACGCGGTCGGCGATCAGCTCCACCCCGCTGCCGTGCTGGCCCGTACCGACCCGCAGCCGGCGCCCCTCAAGGTCCGCGATGCTCTTCACCGGGGAGTCGGACGGGACCACCAGCTGCACGTAGTCGTCGTACAGCTCGCCGACGGCGCGCAACCGGTCCTTGCCCGGCCCGTCGAAATGGGCCACGGCGTCAGCCGTGGCGATGCCGAAGTCGTCCCGCCCGTCCGCGATCCGGGCCAGGTTGTCCGGGCCGCCCACGCTCTGGTCCAGCTGTATCCGCACCCCCGGCAGCTCCTTGTCGACCGCGGCCTGCAGCAGCGACCCGTACAGCGCGTAGACACCGGACCGCGCGCCCGTCGCCATCCGGAACGTCCCCGTCGGATATCCGGGGCCGGCGCTCGCTCCCAGCCACCCGCCCAGCGCGGTGACGGCCACCAGCAGGAACGCGGCTCCGATCCGCACCCGGCGCAGGCCGAGCAGACGCCGCAGTCGCGGGGGCAGGATGGGTGGCATGTCGGGATCCTGCCAGCCCCGCGCCGCCCGGAAAAGGGGTCGACCGCGTCCGGGCCGCTCCGGGAGGGCCGGGGACGCGCGGAAACGGGCGCCGCGCTGCCCGTACCCTTGGGGGCGTGGGTACCGCAGACATCTCCGCTGACACTTCCAAGACGTACGACATCCGCACCTACGGGTGCCAGATGAACGTCCACGACTCCGAGCGCCTCTCCGGTCTGCTGGAGGACGCCGGTTACGTCCGCGCCGCCGACGGCGGCGAGGCGGACGTGGTCGTGTTCAACACGTGCGCCGTGCGCGAGAACGCGGACAACCGCCTCTACGGCAACCTGGGCCGGCTCGCCTCGGTCAAGGCGCAGCACCCCGGCATGCAGATCGCGGTCGGCGGCTGCCTGGCCCAGAAGGACCGCGACACCATCGTGAAGAAGGCCCCCTGGGTCGACGTCGTCTTCGGCACCCACAACATCGGCCACCTCCCCGCCCTGCTGGAGCGGGCGCGGGTCCAGGAGGAGGCCCAGGTCGAGATCCTGGAGTCGCTGGAGGTCTTCCCCTCCACCCTGCCCACCCGCCGCGAGTCCGCCTACGCCGCGTGGGTCTCCATCTCCGTCGGCTGCAACAACACCTGCACCTTCTGCATCGTCCCGGCCCTGCGCGGCAAGGAGAAGGACCGCCGCAGCGGCGAGATCCTCGGCGAGGTCGAGGCGCTGGTGAACGAGGGCGTCGTCGAGGTCACCCTGCTCGGCCAGAACGTCAACGCCTACGGCTCCGACATCGGCGACCGCCAGGCCTTCGGCAAGCTGCTGCGCGCGTGCGGGGAGATCGAGGGCCTGGAGCGCGTGCGCTTCACCTCGCCGCATCCCAAGGACTTCACCGATGACGTCATCGCCGCCATGGCCGAGACGCCGAACGTGATGCACCAGCTGCACATGCCGCTGCAGTCCGGCTCCGACGAGGTGCTGCGCGCGATGCGCCGCTCCTACCGTCAGGAGCGCTACCTCGGCATCATCGAGCGCGTGCGCGCCGCCATGCCGGACGCGGCGATCACCACCGACATCATCGTGGGCTTTCCCGGCGAGACCGAGGAGGACTTCGAGCAGACCCTCGAGGTCGTCCGCAGGGCCCGCTTCGCGCAGGCCTTCACCTTCCAGTACTCCAAGCGCCCCGGCACGCCGGCGGCGGAGATGGAGAACCAGATCCCCAAGGAGGTCGTCCAGGCCCGCTACGAGCGCCTGGTCGAGCTCCAGGAGCAGATCTCCTGGGAGGAGAACAAGAAGCAGGTCGGCCGGACGCTGGAGGTCCTGGTCGCGGAGGGCGAGGGCCGCAAGGACGGCGCGACGGACCGGCTGTCCGGGCGTGCGCCCGACAACCGCCTGGTGCACTTCACCCGCCCTGAGTCGCCCGTGCGACCGGGGGACATGGTCACCGTCGAGATCACCTACGCGGCCCCGCACCACCTGCTCGCGGAGGGCCCCGCCCTCGCCGTCCGCCGCACCCGCGCGGGCGACGCGTGGGAGCGCCGCCAGGCGGAGGCGTCCGCGCCGAAGCAGGCGGGCGTCATGCTCGGGCTCCCCACGATCGGCGCTCCCGCTCCGCTCCCGGTCGCGGAGAGCGGCTGCGCCTGCTGACGGAGGCGGTGAAGGACAGGCTTCGCCTGCTGACTGCTGATTGCTGACCGCTGCGCCTGACGACGGCTGCGGCCGAGGACGGGCGGTTCCGCTCGCTGACGGCTCCGTGGCCGACGGCTCCGCCTGCGGTCGGGTTCGCGGGCGGGCGCCGGGCCGTGCGGCAACTACTTGAGGTAGCGAAGTGTCCTGCCGGTAGGGTCTTGAGCCATGTTCGTTGCCGCCGCAGTCTGCCCCTGCCCGCCGTTGCTGCTGCCTGAGGTCGCCGTCGGAGCCGCGCCGGAGCTCGATCCCCTGCGGGAGGCGTGCGACGAGGCGCTGCGCGGGCTCCTCACGGCGAAGCCGGACGTGGTCTGGGTCGTCGGCCCCGGGCCCGAGCACCGGCTGTTCGACCAGGGCGGTGTCGGCGGTTTCCAGGGCTTCGGCGTCGACGTGACGGTGGGGCTGGGGGAGCGCGCCGAGGGGGAGACGCTGCCGCCCGGGCTCGCCGTGGGCGCGTGGCTGCTGGAGCGCGCGGGCTGGGAGGGGCCGGCCAAGGCTCTGGCCGTCCCGGACTACCTCGAATGGCAGCTGTGCCGGGAGAACGGCGTCGAGCTGCGGCAGTCCGCCGAGCGTGTGGCGCTGCTGGTGGTGGGCGACGGCAGTGCCCGTCGCACCGTGAAGGCGCCGGGGTATCTGGACGAGCGCGCCGAGCCCTTCGACGCGTCCGTCGCCGCGGGGCTCAAGAGCGGCCGACTGCCGCAGCTCGACGCGGAGCTCGCCTTCGAGCTGATGGCCTCCGGCCGGGCCCCGTGGCAGGTGCTGGCCGGGGCCGCGGACAGCGACGAGCAGCCGGTCGCTTCCGCCCGGCTGCTCTACGACGACGCCCCGTACGGGGTCGGCTACTTCGTCGCGTCCTGGTCGCCCGGGGTCTGACCGGCGGGCTGATCCGAGGCCCGGTCCGACGCCGTGTCCGTGGGCTTCTCGGTCGCCTCGCCCTGGATGGTGTCCTTCGGGCCGCCCATCTTGTTGACGGCTTCCTTCGCCTTGTCCCGTCCCGTCTCGATCCGGGACGTGTACTTGCCCTTGGTTGCCTTGTCGGCCATGTCGCCGACCTTGTCCAGGCCCGCGCCGATCTGCGACTTGTGGCTGCCCGCATACTCGGTGGCCTTCTTGGTGGCCTGGCTCATCGCGCTCTTGAGGGAGTCCGTGACGCCCATGACCGCTCCGTTCCTCGCCCGGGCCCAAGGGCCCAGAATGGGGCATTTCGCCTATCAATACCCATATGGTATTTCCGCTCGGAGCATTTGCCAGACTAGAGAGGTGACCAGTCCCGCCATCGCTTCCCCCGCCCGGGCCGTAGGCCCGGCGCGCGTCGTCGCCGTCGTCGGCGCCACCGCCGTCGGAAAGTCCGACCTCGGCGTCGCCCTCGCCCAGCATCTGGGCGGCGAGGTGGTGAACACCGACTCCATGCAGCTCTACCGGGGCATGGACATCGGCACGGCCAAGCTGACCATGGACGAACGCGACGGCGTGCCGCACCACCTGCTGGACGTCTGGGACGTCACCGAGGCCGCCAGCGTCGCCGAGTACCAGCGCCTCGCGCGCGAGCGGATCGACGCCCTGCTGGCGGAGGGGCGCACCCCGATCCTGGTCGGCGGCTCAGGCCTCTACGTGCGCGCCGCGATCGACGAGCTGGAGTTCCCGGGCACCGACCCGGAGGTCCGCGCCCGCCTGGAGGCAGAGCTGGAGGCGCACGGCTCCGGAGCGCTGCACGCCCGGCTCGCCGCCGTCGACCCGGAGGCAGCGCGGGCGATCCTGCCCAGCAACGGCCGTCGCATCGTCAGGGCGCTGGAGGTCGTGGAGATCACCGGCCTACCGTTCACCGCCAACCTCCCAGGCCACGATTCCGTCTACGACGCCCTGCAGATCGGCGTCCGCATGCCGCGCCCGCTCCTGGACGAACGGATCGCGCTGCGCGTGGACCGGATGTGGGAGGGCGGTCTCCTCGACGAGGTCCGTGCGTTGGAGGCGCAGGGCCTGCGCGAGGGCCGCACCGCTTCGCGGGCGCTCGGCTACCAGCAGGCGCTCGCCCAACTGGACGGCGAGTACGACGAGACCGAGGCGCGCGCCGAGACGGTCCGTGCGACGCGCAGGTTCGCGCGGCGGCAGGAGTCCTGGTTCCGTCGCGACCCGCGCGTGCACTGGCTCGACCGCGACCCGGACCTCCCCGCCGAGGACCTCCTGGAGCGGGCGCTCGCGCTGTTCTGACCACGCGGCTCCGAGCGCTCGCGCTGTTCTGCACGCGGCTCCGGGCACGCGCTGGTGCCGCGCTGGGCGCGCCCCGGAGCGCACGCGGAGCGCACTAGCGTCGCACTCCGGCCGCACTCGGGCCGCACTCGGGCCGCTGCTCGGAGGGCGTTTCGGTGCGGTGGCGTCGGCCCTCTGTCGGCGCGCGGACGACCGTCGTTCGCGCGTCTGTCGCCGACGATCGGACGCCCGGTCACGACCTGATCACGTCATGGCCACGGATCACCGAGAACGCCATCTGCGGGCGTCGCCGCACGCCCCCGCCGTGCCATCATCGAGCATCGAGAGCATCGGTTGTCCGGTGGAGCTGACTCCCCGGCGTTTCGCGCAGGGAGGCCGCGTGTCCATGGATACGGGCCCCGACACGCATCGGCTTCCGGACGACCCCTTCGATCCCGAGGACCAGGAAGCAGTGCACGCACAGGAGCTTCGGGCACGGGAACTGACGCCGCTTCCGTCGCTGCCCGCACAGGACGAGAACGCCCTGCACCGCCGCGAGCTGCGCCCCGAAGGACGGTTGCGGGTCTGGCAGGTCCTCCCGATCGCCGCGCTGGCCATCCTCGGCTCGCTGATGTTCGCCTTCCCGCTCGCCTTCGAGGGCGGCGCGGGCGCCTCCGGCGACTCGGCGGGCAGCCTGGTCGGCATGCTCGGTCTGCTGCTGACCGCCGCGTCCGCCGGCTGGGGCGCGATGGCCGCGCGCCGCGCGGGCTACGTCTTCCCCGGCCTCCCTCGCGCGGGCTCCGGCAAGCGCGCCGGCTGGCGTCCGCTGCTCGCCTACACGGCGACCGCGCTGATCCTGCTCGCCCTGGGCCTCTGGCGCGTCGCCCACCTGCACGGCTGAACCTGCCGCCGCGCCAGCACCCGCCTTTCCTGGCACCGGCCTCCCCGCCTGCCCTGGCGCCGGCCGCACAGGCCGGCCTCCGTCCGAGGCCGCGTCCGACGACCCGGCTCGGCCCGGCCGCGCTGTCGGTCGGAGGTGCGAAGCTGCTCACCCGTACCATGGATCACGTGAACGACATGGTGAAGGGCATCCGCTTCCTCAAGGGACACGGGACCGAGAACGACTTCGTCATCCTTCCCGACCCCGACGGGCTGTTGGAGCTGTCCGCCGCCGAGGTCGCCCTGCTCTGCGACCGCCGCGCCGGCATCGGCGGGGACGGGGTGTTGCGCGTGGTGCGCGCCGAGGCGCACCCGGAGACGAAGGCCGATGCCGCCGCCGCGAGCTGGTTCATGGACTACCGCAACGCGGACGGCAGCATCGCCGAGATGTGCGGCAACGGCGTCCGCGTCTTCGCGCGCTACCTCGTCGAGGCCGGGCTCGCCGAGCCGGGCGACCTCGCCGTCGCGACCCGCGCCGGGATCCGACGGGTGCGCGTGCCCGCAGAGGGCGACGTCACCGTGGACATGGGCAAGGCGCTGCTGCCCGGACCGGACACCGGCATCGAGGTCGCCGTGGGCGACCGCCGTTGGCCGGCGCGCAACGTGAACATGGGCAACCCGCACGCCGTCGCCTTCGTCGCCGATCTCGCCGAGGCGGGCGACCTGTTCACCGCGCCCGAGGTCACCCCGGCCGCCGTCTACCCCGAAGGGGTGAACGTCGAGTTCGTCGTGGATCGCGGTCCGCGTCACGTCGCCATGCGCGTGCACGAGCGCGGCTCCGGCGAGACCCGCTCGTGCGGGACCGGCACCTGCGCCGTCATGGTCGCGGCCGCGCGCCGCGACGGTGTGGACCCGGCCGTGACCGGCGAGCCCGCCACGTACACGGTCGACGTGCCCGGCGGTCGCCTGGTGATCACCGAGCGCCCGGACGGCGGGATCGAGATGACCGGCCCGGCCGTGATCCTCGCCGAGGGCGAGTTCGACGCCGACTGGCTCAGGACCCGCGCCTGACCCCCTGCGAGGCTGTCCGGCGGCGGTCGAGCGGCCGGTTTCCGGTGAACTCTTTATCCTTGCCACTCGCGAGCCGGTTCAAATCCCCCGAATGGGTGATCAACGTGACGTTCGGAACACGTGGCGTCGCTGTGTGTGTTGCACTCGCTAGCATGGACCATCGGAGCTGCCGCCTGCTCCGGTGATCGCTGCCGGAGGTGCGCATGAATGCCGGTGAAGCCCACGCCGTGCCGGGCGTCCCCGGCGCCCCGCTGGAGGGGGCGCTGGAGGGACGCAGAACCGTCTCTGCAGTCCGCGCGCTGCCGGGGCTGCGTCGGGCCGCCCTCGGCCGCACGGGGCTCGCCCGCACGGGTCTGGGCCGTGCGGGGATAGCGGCGCTGCTGGCCGGAGGCCGGCCGCAGTCCGCGAACGCCCTGGAGCCGGTGATCCGCGCGCACCGACTGCACCATCCGCGCGCCGAGTTGGATCTCGCCCTGCTCGACCGCGCCTACCAGGTCGCCGAGGCCTCGCACCGCGGCCAGAAGCGCAAGAGCGGCGAGCCGTACATCACTCATCCGCTCGCCGTCGCCATGATCCTGGCCCAACTCGGGGCCGAGACCACGACGCTGGTCGCCGCCCTGCTCCACGACACGGTCGAGGACACGGCGATGACACTGGATCAGGTGCGCGAGGGTTTCGGCGAGGAGGTGGCCTATCTCGTCGACGGCGTCACCAAGTTGGAGAAGGTCGACTTCGGCGCGGCGGCAGAGGCCGAGACCTTCCGGAAGATGCTGGTCGCCACCGGGCGAGACGTCCGGGTCATGGTGATCAAGCTCGCCGACCGCCTGCACAACATGCGGACGATCCGTCACATGAAGCCGGCCAGCCAGATCAGGATCGCCACCGTCACCCGCGACGTGCTCATCCCGCTGGCCGAACGCCTCGGTATCCAGGTGGTCAAGACGGAGCTCGAGGACATCGTCTTCGCCACCCTCCACCCCGACGAGTACAGCGCCACCCGGGCGCTGCTGGCGGCCGACGAGGCCCGTCGTTCCGGTCGGCCGACGACCGACCCGGCCGCGTCCGCCTCTTCCTCCTCCGCTTCCTCTTCCTCCGGCTCAGCCGCGCCGTCTGCCTCGTCCGCCGCCTCTGCCGCGGCCGGGGCGGGCGGACCGGCCTCGGCGGCGGGCGCGGGCGTCGGTGCGGGCCGGGGCGTGGC
>NZ_BBPO01000086.1:8474-27216 GCF_000787815.1 Streptacidiphilus neutrinimicus | reverse complement strand
TCCGCGCCGCCGCTACTGGTCGACGTAGCCGAAGTCCCCGGCGGTCCAGGCGCTGACGTCCTTGATGGCGATCCGGTACATCCCGCCGGTCTCCGGGATGCCCACGTGCCCCTGGAGGATCCGCGCCAGGTGGAAGTGCAGGTGGGTGGGAGCCTCGGCGGCACCCGGCCCGGCCACGTCGGAGGTTCCCTTGAAGATTCCGGCGAAGGGCCCCAGGCGCTCGGAGTCGCGCAGGAGATCGGCGACGTGTTCTCGCCAGACTCCTTCCGGGACCAACCTGCCGGTGATGACGGCGCCGTGGACGAGCACGGTCAGCGGCATCTGATTGGTCTGCTCGGCTTCTACGGTAGCGGCGATCTCGACGAGCAGGGCATCAGGCATCGACATGCGGCCGATGCTACATCCGTGGCCCGGGCACGGTTGTCACGGGCGGCTCAGCCCGGCAGAGCGGCCAGCCAGTCGAGGAGGATCCGGTTGACCTCGGCGGGGCGCTCCTGCTGGATCCAGTGGCCGCAGCCGTCGAGGAGATGGGAGGAGACCAGCCCCGGCAGCGTCGCCGGAAAGGCGTCGATCGCGTCGGCCAGCCACACGGTGGAGGCGTCCAGCCGGCCGCCGACGAACAGCGACGGCTGGGTCACGGGGGCGCCGTCGAAGGCGGCGAGGTCCTCCCAGTCCCGGTCCATGGCGCGGTACCGGTTCAGCGCCCCCGTCAGGCCGGTCCGTTCGAACTCCCCGGCGTAGACGTCGAGGTCGTCCTCGCCGAGCCAGGCCGGCAGCCGCCCGGCGGGAAGCCGGTCGCGCAGCCTCCCGCCCCGGCCGACGAAGTGCGGGTCCGGGGCGCCCGGCGCGGGCATGGTGTCGCCGGACAGGGCCGCGTAGAAGCCCGCGAGCCAGCCGCGCACGTCGGGTTCGATCTCGGCCTCGGCCCGTCCGGGCTGCTGGAAGTAGGAGACGTAGAACTCCTCGTCCCCGCCCATCCCCGCGAAGATCTCGCTCGGCCGCGGTCCGCCACGGGGCGTGTAGGGGACGCTGAGCAGCCCTGCCGCGCGGAAGACGTCCGGCCGGATCAGGGCCGAGTTCGCCGCGATCGACGCGCCCCAGTCATGGCCGACGACGACCGCCGTCTCCGCGCCCAGGGCGTGCACCACCCGGACGTTGTCCTCCACCAGTTCGAGCATCCGGTAGGCGGCCGGGTCGGCGGGCCTCGAGGAGCGGCCGTAGCCGCGGACGTCCACGGCGACCGCGCGGTATCCGGCCTCGGCCAGCACCGGAAGCTGGTGGCGCCAGGAGTACCAGGACTCAGGGAAGCCGTGAACGAGCAGCACGAGCGGGCCGGTTCCCTGCTCCACCAGATGAATCCGGCCCGCCGAGGAGGCGACCAGGCGGTGGGTGACGTTCGTGGCGTGCGGTGGCATGAGCCCTCCGGAGCGTCGTTGTGCGGGCGCGACCACCTTCGGTCCGCCCGTGACTGACGCCCCAGCATGCTGCGGAAGGGTGCGCGGTAACGAGCGGTGTTGCCATTTCAGCAAAGCGTCCGGACCTGTCGCACGGCGCCGCGCGCACACTCCGCCCGCGTCGAACACGCCGTCGAAGCCTCCGAGTTCGCCGAGCGCTTCGCCGCCTTCAGTCACTGGAAGCCCAGTACTGCCCCCGCCACCTGAGCCCCGCATGGCTGAGGAAGCGATCCCGGTCAGCTCCCTCGCGCGGGTCTGCGAAACTCGTGCACCACCTGGATCTCACCGACGATGTGGGCGTTGAACTCGTCGAGCTCCTCGGCGGGGACCCACAGCTCGAGGATCGTCCGCCCGCCGGCCTCGGTGGCGGCCTCGGCGTAGTCGCGGGCTGCCTGGCGCAGGGCGTCGGCTACGGCGCCCGCCGCTGTCCCGGCTGATGCGGGGCTGGTGCGGTGGAGCATGCGGGTGATCTGGCTGCCCGTGATGGGCGGGTCGGTCACGGTCACGTGGTCCGACTGCCGGGCGAGGAAGGCCGGAGGCCGTCGGCGCCCATCTCCCCGGCCAGCATGGCTTGGACGGCGATCAGGTGGTCGGCGTGATGCTCGACCCACGGCGTGACCGCGTGGGATCCGCGCCGCCGACGTCGCCCCGACCACGCGGGCGATCCGCGCGGACGTCGAGCAGCCGCAGGGTTGACCTCGTCGGACGGACGCCCGGGACGGTCACAGATGGGCCTCGACGAAGCTGACGAACGCCTCATGGTCCTCCCCGGTCCACTGGCGGACCAGGTCGTACGCCGTCGCCCGGTCGGCCTGGGTCCAGCGCCTGACGGGCTTGCGATGGAGCGCGAGGAGCTTCAGCACGTTGGGCGGGAGCTGGCGCGCCGCGCGGGGCCCATCGTCCAGCCCCAAGGATCCGGGACCCTCCCTCTGCGGCGGACAGGAGTGGTTCGTCGGCGAGCGGGCATGCCTGAGCTCGGCGAACCCTGCTCGGGCGGTACGGGGGGAACCGCCCGAGCAAGGTGAAGCCGATCATGCACGACGGAGGGCGATCATGTCGAGCGGGACTGCGAAGAAACCTTCTTGACGGTCCGTCGGCCCGTGCCGCGCATCGCTCAGCGGGGGAGCAGGTCGACGTTGCCGTCGAGCTGCCAGAGCGGGTTCGGCACCGCCTTGCCCGCGATGACGATCAGGAAGTAGCCGTTCAGCTGGACCGGTCCGTCGCCGTCGGCGGTGTACCGCCCGTTCGCGCTGACGTTGAGTTGGTAGATGGCCTGGGCGGTCGCGTTGTAGCCGGGCACGTCGTACGAGACGGTGCAGCGCCAGTCGTTGCCCGATCCCGCCTGCGGACCGAGCCCCTCGCTCTTGTCGCAGGCGGCCGTGGCCTGCAACTGCGCCACCGTGACGGGGGGCTGGCGCATCTCCGCCTGCTGGTACCGGTAGAGGTGGGCGAACACGGTGGCCAGCGACCGCTGCACCTTGTCCTGGGTGATGCCCGAGCCTCCCGCGCCCGCGCCGGTGGCCAGGGAGACGACGCAGACCGTCGTGGCCAGCAGGCCCGCCAGCGGGAGGGCGCCCAGGGTCAGCACTCTGCGTCCCGCCCCGTCGTTGTTGAGGTTGGTGAAGTCCCGGCGCAGGAAGATCAGGTAGGCCAGGGCCGTCGCGACGACCGCCCAGACCAGGCTCACCGCGACTCCGATCAGCAGCGGTCCGAGCTGTCGGGGATCGGTGAAGAGGCCGTTCCAGGAGATGAAGGCGTAGCCCGGCAGCGCCAGGCGCACCGCGACCGGCAGCGGCAGCAACTGCGCGACCTGCATCCCGAGCGCCGCGAGCGTCGGCAGGAGCAGGCCCATGGGGGAGCGGCCCAGGGCGACGGAGCCGAGCAGTCCGATCGCTGCCAGGGCGAGCGTCGGCGCCAGCGCGCAGAGCCACGCCAGCAGCACGTCGCCGGCCGCGGCGGAGCCGCTGAGCAGGTGACCGTCCAGCCCGACCAGTGGCGCGTTCCCCTCCGCGAGCAGTCCGCCGAGCATGCTGGAGAAGGCCAGGCCCGCAACGAGCAGTCCGATCACGGCAAGGCTGGCGATCGCCTTGGCCGCGAAGATGCGGCGGTGCGAGCGGACCGCGACGAGCAGGTGGCGCCACGTGCCGAGCCGGTCCTCGCTCGCGAACACGTCTCCGGCGACCATGGACGTGACCAGCGGCAGCGCCCAGGTCCCGGCGACGCCGAGCACCACCAGCGACCCGGCCCAGCCGGTGGCGTGCATCCACCGGCCGAACAGGGTGTCCGCCGGCAGGGTGCTCTGCTCGTCGATGGCGAACACCAGAAGGCCCGGGCCGAGCCAGCAGAGCAGGATCAGCAGGCGCACCCGCCAGGCGGAGAACTGCTTGACCAGTTCGAGGCGGAGGATGCGGGTGACCGCGACCGGGCGCCTGCGTGGCGTCCCTGCCCCGGTGTCGGCCCCGGCCCCGGCTCCGTCGGCGGGGGCGGGGGCGACGGTTGCGGTCATCGGTCGGCCTCCTGCTCGGTGCGGGCGGGCTGTTCGGAGTGCTGTTCCATGCGGGCGGGCTGCTCGGTGCGGGCGGGCTGTTCGGTGCGGGCGCCCGGTTCGGTGCGGGCCGGGTGTTCGGTGAGGGCCAGGAACGCGGCCTCCAGCGGCGAGACCACGGGCGCCAACTCGCGCACCGCGACGTCCTCCCGCACCATCCGCGCGACGAGTTCGTCGACCGCCGCAACCCGTGCGCGCACGATGATCACGCCGGTGTCCGGCCGGGCCGCGGCGTCGGGGCCTTCGACGATCCGAATGCCGGGCGTGCCGGCCGCCACCGCGCGCGCGGCGGACGGATCCGAGGCGCGCAGCCGGTAGTCGAGTTCGCGGCTGTCGTCGGAGAGCTTCGCCACCGGGCCGGAGAAGACCACGCGCCCTGAGGACAGGATGGTGACCTCGGAGCAGAGCGCCTCCAGATCGTCCATCCGATGGCTGGACAGGACCACGGTGACGCCTTCGGAGACCAGCCGGCTGAGGACACCGTGCACGTGCTTCTTGCCGACCGGGTCCAGGCCGTTGGACGGCTCGTCGAGCACCAGCAGCCGCGGCCGGGTCAGCAACGCCGCTGCCAGCCCCAGCCGTTGGCGCATGCCGAGGGAGAAGCCGCGGACCTTCACATCGGCGACGTCGGCGAGCCCCACTTGCTCCAGGGACTCCTCGACGCCCGCCGCGGGCGCGTCGTCCGGACACAGCGCGGCAAGCGTGGCCAGGTTCTGCCGCGCGGTGAGGGTCGGGTAGAGGCCGGGCCCGTCGACGAACCCGGAGACGCCGTCGGGTGCGGCCAGCCCGCGTCCCACGGGGGCGCCGAGGATGTCCAGGCTCCCCTCGTCGGCGACGGCGAGGCCCAGCAGCAGGCCGAGCAGTGTGGTTTTGCCGGCGCCGTTCGGGCCGACCAGGCCGTGGATCTGACCCTGCGTCATACTCACGTCGACATGGTCGAGCGCGACGACATCACCGAAGACCTTGGTGATGCCGCGGCCCCTCACCGCAACGGGTGCTTCCATCGTCCATCCATCCCTCAACTGGAGCGGTGCCGGGTGGCGCACCGAGATGCGCCACCCGGTGGTTCCGCGATCAGGTCGACCGCGTCGGACTGGTTGGGCTCAGCTGACGTTCAGCGCGGTGTCGTCGAGCACGAAGGAGGTCTGGTACTCGGAGTCCTCCGCGCCGGTGAACTTCAGCGTGACCTGCTGGCCGGCGTACGAGCTCAGGTTGAAGCTGTGCTGCGTGTAGCCGGTGTTGTGATTGAGGTTGGAGTAGGTGGCCAGGGTGCCGAGGACCGTGCCGGAGCTGTTGAGCACCTGCACCTTGAGGGTGTCGTAGGCGGTGGTCGTCGTGGTCTCGGCCGTGTTGATGTGCAGCCAGAAGCTGAAGTTGTAGCTGCTGCAGCCGCTGGGCAGCGTGACGCGCTGGGACACGGTGTCGGTGGTGGTCTTGCCCCACCCGTCGAGCCAGGCGTCGTACGTACCGCTGTGCGGCGGCTCGGTGCTGCTGCTGTTGATCACCTCGACCGGGCTGTGCGTCGAGGTCACCGTCCACGGAGCGGTGTTGGAGGCGCCGTTCTCGAAGCCCGGGTTGCCGAGCAGCTGCGCCGCCTGGCAGCCGGTGCTGCCGGTGGGCGTCGCCGTCGCCTCGTTGCTCGCCGGACCCTCGCCCACGCCGTTCACCGCGGTGACCGTGTAGTAGTAGGTCTGACCGGGCGTCAGCCCGGTGTCGGTGCACGAGGTCACGGCGCCCAGGCCGCTGCAGCCGCCGCTGGTCACCGGTGTCTCACCGCCGCTGGTGGTGCCCCGGTACACCTTGTACGAGGTGATGTTCTCACCGCCGGTGTTGGACGGGGGCGTCCAACTCAGCGAGACCTGCCCGGTCCCGGCCGTCCCGGACAGGCCGGTGGGCGAGCCCGGCACCGTCGCGGCGATCGGATCCGCCGTGATGGTCACCGTCGAGGACGCGGAGTTGGCCGGCGACGCGCTGTCGGTGACGGTCAGCGTGGCGGTGTAGGTGCCCGCGGTGCTGTAGGTGTGGCTCGGGTTCTGGGACGTGCTCGTGCTCCCGTCACCGAAGTTCCAGCTGTAGTGGTACGCCGGGGTGCCGCCGGTGCCCGTGCCGGTGAAGGCGACGTTGAGCGGGACCTGTCCGGAGGTCGGCGTGGCCGAGGCGGTGGCCGCCAGCGGGTTGCCGACCGCGTTGACCACCGTGGTCACCTGCGACGTCGCGGTGTTGGCGGGGGAGGCGCTGTCGGTGACGGTCAGCGTGGCGGTGTAGGTGCCCGCGGCGCTGTAGGTGTGGCTCGGGTTCTGGGCGGTGCTGGTGGACCCGTCGCCGAAGTTCCAGCTGTAGGTGTACGGGGCCGTGCCGCCGGTCGCCGAGCCGGTGAAGTTCTCCGTCAGCGGCGCGTTGCCGGTGCTCGGGGAGCCGGTGGCGCTGGCGGACAGGGGGGTCGAGCCCTGGACCCAGAAGTCCTCGAGCGGGTCGCCCAGCGCCGACTGGTCGGCGGTCGTCATCGGGAAAGTGGACGGGCCGATGCTGTCGCTCGGGTTGATGACCCCGGAGTGCACGTTCTCCATCGTGCGCTCCATCGCCGCGAGCACGTTGGCGGTGGTGTACGCGACGTGGGAGACGTAGTGCTGCTTGACGTAGGCCGGGTTTCCGATCACGAGCAGCGGCACGCGGTAGGTGTTGCTGACGTGGTCCGCGCCGTTGTTGCCGTTCTGGGTGTCGTCCTCGGTGACGACGATCAGGGTGTTGTTCTTGTACGTCGGGTTGCTCATGATGGAGCTGACGATGTTGTTCGTCGCGGTGTCGTTACCGGGGATGTCCTGGTACGTACCGGGGTGGTCGTTGAAGAGCTCGACGTAGTTGTAGGCCGGCATCCCGTACTGGTTGATGAAGTTGAGGTAGTCGGACGACACCGTGCTGTCGGGGATGCTCTGGTTGTTGCAGGTGTACTCGTTGGTGTGCAGCTCTTCCGGGATGGTGGTGCCCGGCCGGTTCGGCGGCAGGACCTCGACCTTGCCGTCGGCCGGGTTCTTCCAGTAGCCGCTGCCGCTGTTGAGCATCCAGTAGATGTCGCCGTTCACGATCATCGTGTACGGGCTGGTGCCGCTGCTGGTGCCGGACGGCGCCGTGCAGGCGTTGGTGCCCTCATCCGTGGGACCGGAGTCGCTCTGCAGGAACCGGTCGAACTGGGTGCCGTTCGAGGGGTACGACTGCTGCTGGCTGCTGGACGAGGACTGCCCCGAGAACAGGAACCAGTGGTTGGGGCCGGACGGCGGCTGGACGCCGGTGCTGTACGAGTCGGACAGCGAGTAGGTCTTCGCCAGCTGGTGCAGGTTCGGCACGGAGCTTATGTGGTTGGTGCTCTCCACCTGCCCGTTGCAGCCGGCCGCGATCGTGGTGGCGCAGTCGCCGAGATAGTCGTCGAAGGTGTGGTTCTCGCGATAGATGATCACGAAGTGCTGGAACGGCGGGAAGTACGGCGCCGTCGGGTTCACCGCCGCGGTGGGCTGCCCCACGACCGACTGGTGGCCGGCCGTCTTCTGCACGACGCTCTTGTCAGTGATCTTGAAGTTCGCCGGCTGCGGGAACTTCGCGAACTCCACGCCGGGCGCCGCGAATTTCGCGCCCGTGCAGTCGAAGTCGTCCGGCTTGTAGTTCATGGGACGCTTTCCGACCGGCAGATTCTTGGCCTTGGCCGGGCTTGTCGACGGGTTCCATCCCCGCAGCGTGCACGACCCGACGCCGGAGGCCGGGTGCTTGCCGACTCCCTCGGCCGTGGCCAGCGAGGCCCCGCCGAGAGCGATGGCGGCGACTAAGGCCACGCTCGCCGATCTCTTCTTCCATTTCCTCATCGTTCGCCTCCGCGCGATGACGGTGCATGGTCAGGTGATTGCAAGCCGTATGGTCACCGTGAATCGCTGGCCGAGCAAGTAGATGCGCGTAGATTTTTCGTCTCCCGCCAGTTTTCTTCTGTCGTTCGTCCCGCTGTCGCCGGAAGGCCCGACGCAACCCGTGCCCTGGACGCCTTCGGGCCGGAGCCAGGCCCGAGCGAGCACTCCCGGTCGCCGAGTCGCGCCCGAGGCCCGGCCCGGTCGCACCGGTGCGGTCGGTGGCCCCTCTCGTCCAGGACGCCGCCGTCGTCCTGATCTCTGAATCCGTAGCTCCCATGGATCGCCTGAAAGCGCCGCGCACGGGCGATGCCCGCCCGTAGGATCGGCGCGACATTCCGTATACGACGGGGGATGGTTCCTGTGCGACAGCTCATCAGCGCAAGGCGATCGAGGACCACCGTAGTCGGGGCCGCACTGCTGCTCGCCGCCACCGCGTCCGGGCTCGGGCTCGGAGCGGAGACCGCGGCGGCTGCGCCGAGGACGGCACCCCTGGCGGCCGTCGCGGACCTGTCCGCGCAGCGGGTCGAGGTGGCCGACCAGGTGGCGGCGGCCAAGTACGGGACCACCAGCCCGATCGACGACCCGGGGCGCGAGGCCGTCGTGATCGCCGAGGCCGAGCGGCAGGCCACGGCGCTGGGCATCGACCCGGCGCCGGTCGCGAAGATCTTCCGCGACCAGATCGAGGCCAGCAAGGTCGTCCAGCGCGCCCTGCACGCCGAGTGGGACGCCGACCCGTCGCTCGTCCTGACCACCAAGCCCAGCCTGGCCACGATCCGGACCGAGCTCGACACCATCGACACCGAGCTCGTCCAGGCCGTCGCCGCGGCCGAGCCCGCTCTCCAGGCACCTGCGTGCGGCGGCCAGTTGACCTCCGCCGCAGTCCACGCCCGCCACGCGCAGCGCCTGGACGTGCTCCACTTCGCCGCCCTGCTCCGCGCCCTCCCGTCGGTCTGCGCGAGGCACATCCCCCTGAGCGTCCGGTCCGGTGAAGGCGGCTACCGCCTGCCGGGCCAGTTGCGCACCTCGCGTGCGCTCCTCCGCTGACAGCGAGGCGAACCGCGCCATCACATCGTCGGCGGCCTCCGAAGGGAGCTCGTCCCGCTCCGGGACGTACGGAACGTAGTCGCCTGCCGCTTCGGACTCGCGGAGCGGCACCGCGCCCAACTGCTGCACCACCAGCCGGGCAGTCTGCCCCGCACGAAGCAGCGGACCGTGGTGAATGGTCGTCAGCGGCACGCCGCGCAGTCGCTTGCCCAGCAACTCCGCCTGCCGTCGGCCGGTCTCGGTGAGCTCGCCTTCGTCCGGCGTGGCCTGACCGTGACGGGCGAGGTAGAGATATCGATCTTGCACGTCGAGGTCGACGTCCCCCGCTCGGCTCGCGGTTCCCACCTCTTCCTCGCGGTCCGTAGGGTGTGCGATGTGACGCGGACGATAACGAGCGCCCGGCCCCTGGCCGTCTTCGACCTGGACGGGACGCTGGCGGAGACCGGGCACCGACAGCACTTCCTGGAGCGGAAGCCGCGGGACTGGAAGGGCTTCTTCGGCGCTTTGCACCGGGATCCGCCGCTGGCGGAGGGGGTGCGGCTGGTGCGGGAGGCGACCGAGGACTGCGAGGTGGTGTACCTGACCGGCCGGCCCGAGCGGTGTCGGCGGGAGACGCTGGAGTGGCTTGCCCGGCACGGGCTGCCCGAAGGGCGGCTCTGCATGCGGGGTGACGCCGACCGGCGACCGGCGCGGGCGATGAAGCTGGAGGCGGTGCGCGACCTGCACCGGCGGCGCGAGGTCCGCGTGGTCGTGGACGACGACGAGCTGGTGTGCGACGCGGTCGAGCGGGCGGGGTTCCGCGTGGTCCGGGCTCGGTGGGCCAGTACGTCGCAGCAGGAGTCGACGGCCCTGCGGGACGCCCAGGAGCGCGACGGCAGGACCTGACCTTTCGTCCGCCGCGGGCAGGCCCGGCGTGGTGTCAGCCCAGGGCGCGGTCGAGGTTGAACGCGGCGCTGATCAGCGAGAGATGGGTGAAAGCCTGGGGGAAGTTGCCGAGCTGCTCCCCGGTGGGGCCGATCTCCTCGGCGAACAGGCCGAGGTGGTTGGCGTAGGTGAGCATCTTCTCGAAGGCGAGCCGGGCCTCTTCGAGGCGGCCGGCGCGGGCCAGGCCCTCCACGTACCAGAACGAGCAGATCGAGAAGGTGCCCTCGGATCCGCGCAGGCCGTCCGGGCTGGCGGTCGGGTTGTAGCGGTAGACCAGCGAGTCGGACACCAGGTCCTCGGTGAGCGCGTCCAGGGTGGAGAGCCACTTCGGGTCGGTCGGCGCGACGAACTTGGCCATCGGCATCATCAGCAGCGAGGCGTCCAGCTCGCCGTTGTCCAGGGACTGGACGAACGCGCGCCGTTCGGTCGACCAGCCGCGGCGCATGATCTGACGGTAGATCGCGTCACGGGACTCGCGCCAGCGGGGCAGGTCGGCCGGCAGCCCGCGGCGGTTCGCCATGCGCATCGCCCGGTCCAGCGCCACCCAGCACATGAGCCGCGAGTACGTGAAGTTCCTACGGCCCGAGCGGGTCTCCCAGATCCCCTCGTCGGGCTGGTCCCAGTGCCGGCAGAGCCAGTCCGCCACCGCGCCGACCTCCTCCCAGTCGGCGCTGCTGATGGGTCGGCCCCACTTGTCGTACAGGTAGATGGAGTCGATCATCGCCCCGTAGATGTCCAGCTGGAGCTGGCCGGTGGCGGCGTTGCCGACCCGGACCGGCGAGGAGCCGAGATGGCCCTCCAGGTGCGGCAGTTCGTACTCGGGCAGTTCGCTGCGGCCGTCGATGCCGTACATGATCTGCAACGGGCCGGTGGCGGCGCTGCTGCCCCGCATCCGTTCGCACAGGAACCCGATGAACGCCTCGGCCTCCGAGGTGAACCCGAGGCGCAGCAGGGCGTAGACGCAGAAGGCGGCGTCGCGGACCCACACGTAGCGGTAGTCCCAGTTGCGCTCGCCGCCGACCTGTTCGGGCAGGCTGGTGGTGGGTGCGGCGACGATCGCGCCGGTGGGCGCGTAGGTGAGCAGCTTCAGCACCAGCGCGGAGCGGTGCACCATCTCCCGCCATCGGCCGTGATAGCGCGACCCTGCCAGCCAGTGACGCCAGAACCGGACGGTCGCCTCGGCCTGGTCCTGGGCCTCGGCGCGCGGACACGACCGGGCCTCGACGTCGTCGCCGATCTGGTCGAGAGCGAAGACGTGGGACTCGCCCTCAAGGAGTTTGAAGTGGGACCGCACGTCCAGGCCGTCGCTCTCCAGCGGTGCGGTGGCGGTCAGGGCGAGGGTCAGGGAGGGGGAGCGGAACACCGCGACGCGGCCTTCCAGGTGTGCGGTGTGCTTGTCGGCGCCGTAGCCGAAGCGCGGCGCGACGCGTGCCCGGAACGGGAGGGCGCCCCGGACACAGAGCACCCGGCGGATGAGCCGGTGCCGGGCGCCCTCGGCCGGCCCGTCGGCCACGGGCATGAAGTCCTGGATCTCCGCCACGCCGTCCGCGGCGAAGAACCGCGTGATCAGCACGTTCGTGTCGGGGAAGTAGAACTGCCGGGTGCGGGTGGGGATCTCGGCGGCCAGCTCGAACGAGCCGCCGCGGTCGGCGTCGATGATGGACCCGAAGACGCTCGGCGCGTCGAACCGCGGGCAGCAGTACCAGTCGATGGTGCCGTCTGTCGCGACCAGAGCGGCCGTGTGGAGATCGCCGATCAGGCCGTGCTCGGAGATCGGTCGGTACCGGCCGCCGTACGCCTGCTCGACGCCCATCGTGTCGAACGCCATGCCGACCTCCCCGCCGCTGTGGCGCGGGCCCGGAGATGAAGCCTCCCTTTCATGCTAGAGGCAACGGGCCGAAGGGTCCGGGGACGAAGCGCTACCGCACCTCCTGCGTCCAGGCGTGCTTCAGCTGGGCGCGGAAGGCGGCGGGCTCGCGTCCGATCAGCCGGGCCAGGGTCGGGTCGACGGCGGTGAACTCGCCAGCGCGTGCCGCCGCGAAGATGCTCAGCAGCAGGTCGGCGATCGGGGCCGGGGCACCCTGGGCCAAGGTCTGCTCGCGGAAGGCGTCGTCGGGGACGACGGTGCGGGTGAAGGGACGCCCGGTGACCTGGGCGGCCGTCTCGGCGACGGCGTCGAAGTCGAGCGCCGCGGGGCCGGTGAGGGGCGGGGTCGGCCCCTCGAAGCAGCCCTCGTCGGTGAGGATCGCCGCGGTGGCCTCGGCGAGGTCGTTGTGGCCGGTCCAGGCGACGGGGCCGTCGGCGGGGAGGGCGATGCGGCCGGTGTGGCGGGCGGGCTCCAGGAAGTGCAGTGCGCTCGAGGCGTAGAAGCCGTTGCGCAGCGCCGTCCAGGGAAGGCCGGTGGCGCGCAGCAGGTCCTCGGTCCGGGCGTGGTCGCGGCAGGCCTGGAAACGGGAGCCGTGGGAGGCGCCCATCTGGCTGGTGTACAGGATGCGGCCGACCCCGGCCTTCACGGCGGCGTCGACGGCGTTGCGGTGGCCGGTGACGCACTCGTCGCCCGTGCGGTCGAGGGAGACGAGCAGGAGCTGCTCGGCGCCCTCGAAGGCGTGGACGAGCGAGGCAGGGTCGTCGAAGCTGCCCTGCCGGACGCGGACGCCGCGGTCAGCGAGGTCCTGGGCCTTGCGGGGGTCGCGGACGCTGACCCCGACGCGGTCGGCGGGCAGGCGTGCAAGCAGGTGCTCGACGGTGCGGCGGCCGAGCTTGCCGGTCGCTCCGGTCACGATGATCACGGGGTTCTCCCAAGGTTGTTTCCAGTGGAATCACAGAGACGATATCACTGATACTCACGCTGGAAGCAAGTTCTCGATATCATCGATACATGGCCCCGCGCGACACCACCGACAGCCCCCGCCTGCGCATCGTCGAGGCGGCCGTCGGCCTGCTGGAGAGCGGCGGTCCGGACGCGGTGAGCACCCGCGCGGTCGCCGCCGCGGCCGGGATGCAGCCGCCGGCCATCTACCGCCACTTCGGCGACAAGGACGGGCTGCTGGAGGCGGTCGCCGAGCACGGCTACGAGCTGTTCCTTGAGAGCAAGCGCGCCCAGTTCGACGACACGCCGGAGGATCCGGTGGCGGAACTGCGTCGCGCCTGGGACCTGGTGGTGGAGTTCGGGGTCTCCCGCCCCGGGCTGTTCGCCGTGATGACCAGGGCCGCCGGCTCGAGCTCGCAGGACGCGCACCGCGCGGGGCTGGAGATCCTCCACGGCCGGGTGCGCCGGCTGGCGGCCGCCGGGTGGCTGCGGGTCGGCGAGGAGCTGGCGGCCCAGATCATCCAGGCCACCGGCCAGGGCGCCGTCGTCACCTGGCACTCCACCCCCGCGGACCGCCGCGATCCGGCGCTGCTGACTGTCCTGCGCGAGTCCATGGTCGCCGCCGTCACCCGTGCCGAGCCGGCGGTTCCCGCCGCCGAGTCCGGTCCCGCCGCGGCGGCGCGAGCGCTGCGCGCCGCCCTCCCGGACGACGCCGACGTGCTGACCGAGGCCGAGCAGCACCTGCTGCGCGAGTGGCTCACCCGCCTGGCGGCGCAAAGCTGACGCCTCGTTCGGGTCAAGGGGCGGCAACACGCCGCCGTCCGCCGTAGAGCGGGTAGCGTGCAGCTGAGCCGGGTCGGCCTCCTGAACGCCGACTCCGTACGAGGAGGACCACTGTGCGCTACACACACCTGGGAGCCACCGGCCTGGAGGTCTCGCGGATCTGCGTCGGCTGCATGAGCTTCGGGGAGCCGGATCGGGGCAACCACGCCTGGACGCTGTCGGAGGAGCCCAGTCGCGAGATCATCCGCGCCGCGCTCGACGCCGGGGTGAACTTCTTCGACACGGCCAACGTCTACTCGGACGGCTCCAGCGAGGAGATCGTCGGGCGGGCGCTGAAGGACTTCGTCCCGCGCGAGGAGGTCGTCATCGCCACCAAGGTGCACGGCCGGATGCGCCCGGGGCCGAACGGCGCCGGGCTCTCGCGCCGGGCGATCCTCGCCGAGATCGACAACAGCCTGCGCCGCCTCGGGACGGACTACGTCGACCTCTACCAGATCCACCGGTGGGACCGGCACACGCCCGTCGAGGAGACCATGGAGGCGCTGCACGACGTGGTCAAGGCGGGGAAGGCCCGGTACATCGGGGCCTCCTCCATGTACGCCTGGCAGTTCGCCAAGGCCCAGTTCACCGCCGAGCGGAACGGCTGGACTCGGTTCGTCTCCATGCAGAACCACTACAACCTGCTCTACCGCGAGGAGGAGCGCGAGATGCTGCCGCTCTGCGCGGATCAGGGCGTGGGCTCCATCCCGTGGAGCCCGCTGGCCAGGGGGCGGCTGACCCGCCCCTGGGACGCCTCGACCGCACGCTCGGAGACCGACGAGTTCGGCAAGAGCCTCTACCTGGAGAGCGACCGGACGATCGTCGAACGGGTTCAGGAGGTCGCAGGCAAGCGCGGGGTCTCCGCGGCGCAGGTCGCGCTGGCCTGGATCCTGCGCAACCCGGTGGTCTCCGCGCCGATCGTGGGCGCGACCAAGGTGACGCACCTTCAGGATGCGATCGCCGCAGTGGACTTGCTCCTCGACGACGCGGAGGCGGACTTCCTGGAGGAGGCCTACGCCCCGCACGCGACGGCGGGCTTCGCGTAAGATCGATCACCTTGTCGCGGATCGCGGGGTGCACGGTGCATGAGTTGATCCTTCGTCATGCATCGCAGCGCGCCGACGAGATCGCCCTCGCTGACGCCGACGGGGCGGTGAGCTACGGGTACTTGGCGCAGCGCACCGCGCACGCGGCCGGCAATCTCCGCGTCGAACGCGGCAGTCGGGTGGCGCTGTACCTGGACGACGCGGTGGCCGCGATCACGGCCACCCCGGGCGTCAGCCGCGCCGCCGCCGTCGGCGTCCCGCTGCACGCGCGGAGCGTGAACGACGAGCTCCGGTCCCGGCTGGAGGACAGCGGGGCCGGGGCGGTGGTCACCGACCGCGCGCACCTGGCGCAGGTCCGGCGGGTCGCCGGGGTCCCGGTGGTGACCGTGGACGACCTGCTCGGGCCCACCGCCGCGCCACCACGGGACGACCTCGACCCGGACGCGCCCGCCTGGCTCCACTTCACGTCCGGGACGCGCCATGGCTGCCGAACTGCCGGTCCGCGCCGCCCTCGGGCTCGACGAGCCCGCTCTGGCGGCGATGGGCGCGTACACGCCCCTCTTCCTGGGCCGTCAGGAGGAGCCGACCGTGCCGACGCTGCACCTGTGCGCCGGAGAGGTGCCGGGCGACGACCACTCGATCCTCGACGAGCACGTCGTGACGACGGCCGAGGCGATCCGGACCTGGCTCTCCCGGACGGTGGCACCGGAGGCATGAGCGACCCCAGGGCCGCGGGCGTTCCCGCTCAGGGGTCCTGTGCCTGCGGGTCCTCGCGGGCCCCGGATTCGCGCCGGGCGGCGTCGCGCAGGTGGGCGGGGGCGAGCGCGCGAAGGGCGTGGTAGCCGGTCAGCACGACGATCGTGCCGAGGGAGATGCCGCCCAGGGTGAAGTTCTTGCTGATGTGCATCGTGACGCCGCCCGCGCCGATGATGATGCCGGTGGCGCAGGGGATGAGGTTGACGGGGTTGGTGAGGTCGACCCGGTTGCGGATCCAGATCTGGGCGCCCAGCAGGCCGATCATGCCGTAGAGGACGACGGTGATGCCGCCGAGGACCCCGCCGGGGATCGCGGCGACGACGGCGCCGAACTTGGGGCACAGGCCGAACAGCAGCGCGAAGCAGGCGGCGGCCCAGTAGGCGGCGGTGGAGTAGACGCGGGTGGCGGCCATGACGCCGATGTTCTCGGCGTAGGTGGTGGTGGCGCCACCGCCCACGGCGGTCGAGAGCACCGTGGCGGCCCCGTCCGCAGCGATCGCCGTGCCCATCCGCGCGTCGAGGTCGGCCCCGGTCATCTCGCTGACCGCCTTGACGTGCCCGGTGTTCTCGGCGATGAGGGCGATCACGACGGGGAGGGCGACCAGGACCGCCGAGGCGGAGAAGTGCGGCGCGTGGAAGTCGGGCAGGCCGATCCACTTGGCCGGGCCGACCGCCGACAGGTCGAGCCGCCAGTGGTCCGTCACCTTCCCTGAGCCGTCGTCGGAGTGGATCCTGCCGAGGATCCGGTCGAGGCTCCACGACAGCGCGTAGCCGAAGACCAGGCCCAGGAAGATGGCGATCCGCGCGGCGAAGCCGCGCAGCGCGACCAGGAAGAAGCCCGTCGCCAGCATCGTCGCGAGCGCGGTCCACTGGTCCTGCGGCCAGTAGGTTCCCGCGGTGACCGGAGCAAGGTTGAACCCGATCAGCATCACCACCGCGCCGGTGACTGCGGGCGGCAGGACCGTCTGGACGATGTGGGCTCCGCCCCGCTGCACGATCACGCCGAACAGCGCCAGCACCAGGCCCACGACCAGCATGGCTCCGGTGATCGCGGCGGTCGAGCCGCCCTGGGCCCGGATCGTCGCCGCGGCTCCGACGAAGGACAGGCTCGCGCCCAGGTAGCTCGGGATCGCCCCGCGGGTGATCACCAGGAAGAGCATGGTGGCGGCGCCGGACATCATCACGGTCAGGTTGGGATTGAGTCCCATGAGGATCGGGGCGACGTAGCACGCGCCGATCATCGACGCGACGTGCTGGGCCCCCAGGCCGATGGTGCGTCCCCAGCTCAGCCGCTCCCAGGGCTTGACGACCTCGCCGGTCCGGATGTGCTTGCCGTCGCCGTGGAGGGTCCAGCCGAACGTGGGCATGGGTGCGTCACCGCTCTCGTCGCTCTCCGCTCGGCCGCATTCGTGCAAAACGGATCATTACATATCGAGAGGGGTGTAATCGTTCACATCGATGACGGCTCTTCAGCGGGTGGCTCGGCGGGGGCTGCGGTCCCTTCCCCGCAGGGACCGCAGCCCACCCGGTGACCGCGCCGACCTGGCCGCCGCGGTGGGCGGCGCGCGGCGCCATCGACGAGGTGCGCGCCCTCGACGGCGCCTGCCGCTGCGTGGCCCGTCTCGGCGACAGCCGGGCCGCCGTCGCGGACCTCGGCAGGGCCGTCGCGCTTTACCGCGGCCTGGGGCCGAGACGGCCGGGGCGGGCGCCTACCTGACGGCACCGGAGGAGGCGGGCCACGTCGCGGCGCGGCGGGGCTGAGCAGGTCGGCGGCACGCCCGAACGGTCGTCCGCGAACGGGCTGCCGCCCGCAGGGCGGTGCGTCAGATCAGCTCCTCGCGGGCGGCCTGGACGCCGGCCTGGAAGCGGGTCCGGGCGCCGCAGCTGTCCATGAACTCGCGGACCAGCCGCTGCACGGTCCGGGTGGAGACGCCCAGCTTCCGGGCGATGCTCTCGTCGGTGAGCCCCGCCGCGAGGAGCGTGAGCAACTCGCGGCGACGGCGCAGCGGTTCGGCCAGCGCGTCGGCCGCCCGGTCGCCTCCGCCGGCCCCGGCCCGCGACGGCGGGTCCGCCTCCGGTTCCCGTTCCTGCTCGGGCTGGGCCCGGGGGATGCGCATCGCCTGCGACCAGCAGAGCGTGAACAGCCGGGAGAGCGCGTCCAGCAGCGAGCACCGCCGCACCACCAGGGCGCTGTCCAGGACGGTGCCGGTGCTCACCGGCAGGAGCGCCCAACGGTCGTCCACCAGCGCCAGTTTGAACGGCAGCGTGGGCAGCATCCGGGACTGCTCGCCCAGTGCCATGCAGTCGCGGATCGCCGCCAACTGGCGCGCGTCGCGCACCGCTTCATGCTCGTAGATGACGTCCACCCGTACGCCCCTGCGCAGCACGACCGCCTCGTCCTGCGGGGTGGACACGAGGACGTGGGGGGCCTTGTCGAGAATCCGCAGGGAGCCGCGCGCGCCGGACTGGAGCGAGCGCCAGCATGCGGCGATGGACTCGCGGCCGCTGACGACCTCGATCAACTCCTCCGGCCTGGCAGCCCGCTGGCCGTGGCGGTAGCCGCGCATCAGCTCCTCGACCCGCCCGCGCAGCCGGACCAGCTCGGCCTCGCGGCCGCGCACGAGCGCCTCGAGCGCGATGTCAGGCGCGGTGGCCCGCCACACGCCGCCCGCGGCGTCGTGCGTGTCGTGCACGTCGAGCGGCCCATGGCCGCCGTGGCCCGACCCGTGGCCGAGGTGCCCGTCGTACCTGGTGGTACCGCCGGTCCCGCCGTATTCCGAGCGGTAATCGCTTCCGTCGTGCAGGAGGTGGGGGCCGGGGCCGTCGTCGGGGCAGTGCCTGCCTCGCCCGTGCTCCGGGCTGGGGCCCGGTCCCGGGCGCATGCTGTCCTCCGTGGCGAGGCCGAGCGCGGCGAGCGCGGCGAGGCGCGCCCGGACCAGCGACGCGGGTATGCCGAGCCCCTCGCCGAGGTCGGCGACCGTTCTGCCGGGCTCCGCCAGCAACCGCAGGTAGAGCGCCTCCTCGGGGCCTGAAAGCCCCACGCAGTCCAGCAGCGCCGCCGTGCCCATGGTCGACCCTCCGCCCTTCGTGCCCGAACGCGGCGCCTCGCGTGGCATGTTCTCGCCATTTCGGGTTTCCGAACCGATTTGCGCCTTACGTCACCGCCTCACCTCACCACACCATGGGCGCCACGCCACCCCCACTGGTGGGGGGTGTCGTCCCGCCAGGTGTCGGTACGTCAGTAAACGATCCACCAAGGAGAGTTAATGACTTCAAAGACGAGTGCGCGCCGCGGCCCGGCGCGCCTCCGCCGTCTCGCCGTCGCGATATGCGCGACGGCCGGCGTCGTGGCCGTGGCCCTGCCTGCGACGACCGCCGAGGCGGCGACGCCCGCCGGTCGGCACCACCACGGCCCCTCGTTCGCCGGCGGCGTCTGGGGCGGCTATGTCGCCC
>NZ_BBPO01000086.1:0-8284 GCF_000787815.1 Streptacidiphilus neutrinimicus | reverse complement strand
GGGGCGACCCCCGCCGGTCGGCACCACCACGGCCCCTCGTTCGCCGGCGGCGTCTGGGGCGGCTATGTCGCCCAGGGCGGCGACTTCCGCAGCATCAGCGGTTCCTGGACCATGCCGCAGGTCACCTGCGACAGTGGTAACGACCTGTTCGCCCCCTGGGTCGGCATCGACGGCTACGGCTCGCAGACCGTCGAGCAGACCGGCGTCCAGGTCGACTGCTCCAGCGGCGCGCCGGTGCTCTCCGCCTGGTACGAGATGTACCCGGCCGACCCGGTCTACTGGAACGACCCGGTCTCCGTCGGCGACTCCCTGACCGGCTCGGTCACCACCGACGGCTCCGGCGCCTACACGCTCACCCTCACGGACAACACGGCCGGGTGGACCGAACAGACCCAGCAGCGGCTCGACGCGCAGGACGTCAGCGCGGAGGCGGTCATCGAGTCGCCCAGCGGGAGCTACCCGTCCTTCGACCAGCTCGACTTCAGCGGCGTCACCGTCAACGGCCAGAGCTTCGACGCGTTCTCGCCGCAGGCCATCGACAGCGGGCAGTACACCGAGACGCCGCTGAACGGCGGCTCCTTCTCCCTCGTCCCGGCCTCGGGCGCCGCCGCGGCCTCCGGGCACCCCGCCGGGACGCGCCCCGGCACGGTGCGCTACTGACGGACGGCGCCGACCGGGGTGCCGACGGGGCTGCCGACGTGCGGACCGCTGCTCAGGCGTCCCACTGGCAGCTGTGCCAGACCTCGCCCTCCGCCGGCTGTCCGGAGTGTGCGTGGAGGGCGGCGGCGAGATCCGGGTGGGTGGTGAGGCCCTCGGGCGGCGGCAGGGCGGGGTCGCCGGGGCCGGCGACGAGCTCCAGGCGCCGGCCGTCCTCGGCGAGGCGCCTCGCCGCCTCCGCGACGGCGTCCCGCCCACCCGCGGACCAGCCCTTGAGTCGCGACAGGTCGAGCAGCAGCGGCCCCTGCCCGCGCGCCAGGGCCCAGCCCACGGCCCCGCTGAAGCGGGTGACGGCGTCGTCCCCCAGGTACCCCGTGACCTGGAGCACGTCCGCGGCCGGTCGGGTGGTGAGGTGCCACTGGATCGTCATCGACGGCTCCTTCTGACGGCGTGGGACGGGCGTGGGGCGGAACGTGGGGCGGGGGTGCGGGGCACGCGGCGTTCAGTGGCGGTGCGAACCGGCGTAGAAGAGGAGCATCACAAACGCGGCGAAAACGTGGAAGCCGATGACGTAGATGAACGCACGGATCCATACCCCCTTGTTCGATTTGCGGCCGCTCCCCTCCGTGCCGTCCTCCCGCGGCGCGGGGACGGCTGCGGGACCCGACACGGCCTCGGCGGACCTCCGGAGGCTCTCCTCGGCCACGGCGCTCACCGTCCCCGGGACAGCGCGCCGACGGACGGGGTCGCGCGCAGCTCGTCGAGCAGCCCCTGCTGGCCGGCGATCAGCTCGGTAAGGATCCGCCGCGCGGCGCCCAGCAGCTCGGCGACGTCCGGCCCGGCGAGGGAGTACACCACGGTGTCCGCCTCCCGCACCGACGTCACGATCCCGGACCGCCGCAGCACGGCCAGCTGCTGCGACAGGTTCGACCGCTCGACCTCGATGTTCGCGAGCAGCTCGCGCACCGGCATCGGGCCGTCCTGCAGCAGCTCCAGCACCCGGATCCGCACGGGATGCCCGAGCATCCGGAAGAACTCCGCCTTCGCCTGGTACAGCGGAACCGGCACCGCCCCGCACTCCTCCCTGCGCACACGCGCACTCACCCGACGCCTGACCGCCGGGCATGGACGGAAGCATCGCAGTAATTGAAGAAATCTTCAATTCGGCAACCTGTGCCGCCGAGCCGGTGGTCCGCTGAACCGATAGGGCGAACGGTTGCCTTTCGGTGCCACGGGCGGTCAGCTGCGGGGGATGCTTCGCGTCGGTGACAACCCGTCGGAAGGATCTCCATGTCGGAGCGCGTTTTCGCAAGGCTGGCCCGGACCGCGACCGTCTCGGCCCTCGCACTGGCGACCAGCCTCGGTGCGAGCGGAGTGGCCGGGGCCGCCTCGCCTGAGGACCACCCCATCGAGGTCGGCATCGGGGCCTCGGGCATCCAGGCGCCGGACACGGCCAAGGGCGGCCTGGTCAGCTTCCGGGTCAAGACGGACGACGCGAACGGCCGCCGGCTCCAGGTGCTGCGCCCGCACGGCGGCGTGACGCCCGAGCAGGTCTACCGGGACCTCGCCAAGGCCGTCAGCTCTCGCCCGCGCACCGCGGCCGAGGGGATTCGGGCCGTGAACCGGGAGGCGGACCTGTTGGGCGGAGCGCTTGTCACCTCACAGGTGCACGAGCAGATCACCGAGGAGATCACGCCCGGCCCGGTCTACCTGCTCGACCTCACCGCACTGCGCAACGACCCGGCCCACCCCGTCGCCAAACTGCTGACCCTGGCGGGCACCAACGGCCCGAGCGTCAACCAGGCCCGCTTCGACGACGGCATCGTGATCGAGCACGGCCTGCGCTTCCAGACCGAGGACGTCGACCACGCGCACCTGGCCTACCTGGTGCACGACCAGTCCGACCAGATCCACGAGATGGAGCTGCGGCCGATCGGCGCGGACACCACCGAGGACCAGATCGCGCGGTACCTGCGGAACCGGCAGCTCGGCCGCCCGGCCCGGTCGCCGTTCACCGGGCCGGCCACCGGGCTCGGCGCGCTGTCCGCCGACCACACGGCCTCGGTGCAGGCGCACGGCCTGCAGCCCGGGCGCTACGTGCTGCTCTGCGAGGTCCCCGACGAGCGCAACGGCATCCCGCACGCGGTGCTGGGGATGCACAAGATCGTCACCCTGAAGTGACCTGACCGAAGGCGCGGAGGGCCGGGCGCGCGGTCGACCGCCCGAGGCTCGTCGAAGCGAGGGCAGGAGACGAGGCTCAGGTGGCCGACGGGGCGGCGGCCCACGCGGTGGCGGAGGGGAGGGAGGAGAGGGGGAAGACCTTCGTCTCGCCCGGGATCATCCAGCCGAAGAGGTTGGTGAGGTTGCCGATCCAGGCGATGTCGGTGACGACGGCGATGCGTTTCCAGCCGCGCAGGTGCTCCAGGCCGAGCTTGACGTCGTCCTTCAGGGCGTCGGCGGTCATGCCGTGGAACTCCTCGATGACCAGGACGCAGCGGATCGGTCCCGCCTCGGCGGCCGAGGCCAGGGCGGGGGAGAGGACCTGCTCGTAGTCCTCGCCGGAGAGGCGGCTGTGGATCTTGAACCCGATGACGCCCTCCGGCAGGTTCTCCAGCTTCTCGATCACGGCGTACTCCGATCCGACGAGGTGGCTCCGCAGGCAGCACGGGACATCCTCCACGCCGAGCGACTGCGCGGGCGGCGGAGGGAGGGCGTGTCCGTCGAGGTGCGGCCACACAGGTCAACGCGGCTACACGATCGGGGGAGGCGGCGTGGCGCGACGGTGTGGCTTCCGGGGCGGTCCGGGCCGCGACCTACTGTGCGAAATCCAGGGTATGACGGGACGTCAGCCCGGAGCGCGGGAGAGCGGGAGAGGGAGGGGTGCGCGTGCGGTTCGGTCGCGTTGCCGTGTCCGGAGCGGTGGCGGTCGCGGTCGTGATGGCGGGAGCGGGAGCTCCCGCGCACGGCACGCCGCAGGGGTGGGCCGGGGCGGGGCGGCAGGTCGCCCTGGAGGAGGGGGCGGACCCGACGGCGGACGTGGATCCGTTCGTGGGCACCGGCGAGGGCGGGCGGTGGGTCGGGCGGATCGACACGTTCCCCGGCGCCTCCGCGCCGTTCGGGATGGTGCAGTGGAGCCCCGACACGCCGTCCCGGCCGGACGGCGGCGGCTACGCGTACGGGGACCGGCAGATCACGGGTTTCAGCCTCACGCATCTGTCCGGCCCGGGGTGCCCCGCCGCCGGGGACGTGCCCGTGCTGCCGCTGCCGGGCCTCGCGCCGGAGACGCCGCAGTCGGCGCGGGTGCCACTGGACCACCGGCAGGAGACCGCGCGGCCCGGCTACTACGCCGTCACCGCCGACGGGGTGCGCACCGAACTGAGCGTCACCACGCGGACCGGCATGGCGCAGTTCACCTACCCCCGGCGCGCGTCCGTGGCGCTGCTGGTCAACGTCGCCGGAGGGGCGACCGCCAGCACCCGCGCGACGGTCAGGGTCGTCAACGAGCGCGAACTCGCCGGGCAGGTGACCTCCGGTCACTTCTGCAGCACGCCGCACGCCTCCACGCTGCACTTCGTGCTCCGCTTCGACCGGCCGTTCCGGTCCGCCCGGTGGCGGGCCTCGTCGCACGGCCCGGTGCCGGGCACGACGCTCACCTTCGACACGCGAGGCGAGCCGCGCGTGCGGATGCAGGCCGGCGTCTCCTGGGTCGGCGAGGACGGCGCACGGGCCAACCTGGACGCCGAGGCCGACAGCTGGAACGTCGGGACCGTCGCGGACCGGGCGCGCGCGACCTGGCGCGACGCGCTCGACGCGATCGACGTCGGGGGCGGGACGCGCGCGCAGCGGACCGTCTTCTACACCGCGCTCTACCACTCCCTGCTCCACCCGGACACCTTCAGCGACGTGGACGGCCGCTACTCCGGCTTCGACGGGCGGATCCACCGCGTCGCACCCGGCCACGTGCAGTACGCGAACATCTCCGGCTGGGACGTGTACCGCTGCCAGGTCCCGCTGCTCGCACTGCTCTTCCCCGGACGGGCCGACGACCTTGCCGCCTCCCTGCTCGCCGACGCGGACCAGGGCGGCTGGCTGCCCAAGTGGCCCTACGCCGACGGCTACACGGGCGTGATGAACGGCGACCCGGCCGACTCGATGATCGCCGAGATCGGCGCCCTCGGCGACCGTGGCTTCGACGTGCGCCACGCGCTGCGGTTGATGGTCCACGGGGCGGAGGACCTCGGCGGTCACCGCGGCCAGGGCTGGTACACGGAGCGGCCCGGCGAGGACCAGTACCTGAAGCTGGGCTACGTGCCCAACGACCGTCAGGACTCCACCTCCCACGTGCACAACGGCGCGTCCACCACCTTGGAGTACGCCGTCGCCGACTTCGCCGTCTCCCGGCTGGCCGCCGCCCTCGGCGACGGCGACACGGCGGCCAGGTTCCGCGACCGCGCCCGCAACTGGCGCAGGCTCTACGATCCGGACACCGGCTACCTGCGCCCGCGCGACCCCGCCGGGGCGTTCCCGCCGGGGCCGGCGCTCGGGGACCTGCGCGACGGGCAGGCGCAGGACGGCTTCCAGGAGGGCAACGCCGCCCAGTACCTGTGGATGGTGCCGCAGGACCTCCCGGCCCTGGTCCGGCTGCTCGGCGGTCCGGGCTCGACCAGCGACCGGCTCGACCGGTACTTCCGCGAGCTGAACGCGGGCCCGGGCCGCCCGTACCACTGGCAGGGCAACGAGCCCGGGATCGGCACCCCCTGGCTCTACGACAGCACCGGCCGCCCCGCCCGCACCCAGAGCGTCGTGCGCGCCATCATGGACCAGCTCTACGCGGACAGCCCCGACGGCGAGCCCGGCAACGACGACCTCGGCGCGCTCAGCTCCTGGTACGTGTGGGCCGCGCTCGGCCTCTACCCGGAGACCCCGGGCACCACGACGCTCGTGCTGTCGACGCCGCTCTTCCCGCGCGCCGTCGTCCACCGGCCCGGTCGCGGCGACCTGACCATCACCACGCGCGGCTCCGGTGACCACATCGCCGGGCTGACCAGCGACGGCCGCGACAGTCGGCGCACCTGGGCCGACGCCCTCACGACCGGCAGCCTCGACTTCGCCCTCACCGGCGAGACTTCTCCGTCCTGGGGCACCGGCCCGTCCGACGGGCCGCCGGAGTACCCCTGACCGGCCCCTTCCTCAGGCGTGCTGCCAGGGAAAGGGGGCGAGGTCGGGCTCGACCCAGGCGGTGCGGGCGGCGGCCGTCGGCGGCCGGAAGGGAGGAAGTGGTCGGGGCGGGCGCGGGGGCGTCACTCGTCACGAGCCCTGATCCTGCGCCGTTCGCAGGGGCGGGACAACCGGATCACCCGCCGGGCAGGCTGGCCAAGGCCGGGCTCGCGCCGGATAGCCTGCGGGTATGACCGGTACGACGCATTCCGACAGCACCGACACGGCCGCCGCCGTCGCGGCGGGCCTCGCCGCCGCGCGGGCGTTCTTCGACGCCGACTCGGCATCGGCCGCCCTCGGCATCCACCTGGAGGAGGTCGGGCCGGGCCGTGCGGTGCTGCGCATGAAGGTCACCCCGGCCATGGTCAACGGCCACCGCATCGGGCACGGCGGCTACGTCTTCCTGCTCGCCGACAGCGCCTTCGCGTGCGCGTGCAACACCCACGGCCCCGTCACGGTGGCCGCGGGCGCCGACATCGTCTTCGTCGCGCAGGTCCGGGAGGGCGACGAACTCGTCGCGACGGCCGAGGAGCGCACCCGCTACGGCCGCAGCGGCGTCTACGACGTGACCGTGCGCCGCGGCGAGGAGGTCGTCGCCGAGTTCCGCGGCCGCAGCCGGAGTCTCAGGTCCTGAGCCCCGGGCGGCGGCCGGCTCCGGCGACGCGGAGGCGGGCGACGGTTCAGCCCGCCGAGGGGGACAGGTCCGGCAGTGCGGCGGGGTCGATGGCGCCGGTGCGCTCACGCTGCGGAAACACCCCGACGGGCACGCGGGCGAGCTCCTTGCCGGTCGCGTAGTCGATCACCGAGACGGCGCCGGCCTTGCTGAGTGAGACGAAGCAGAGCGAACCGTCCGCGCTGCTGGTCGCCCAGTACGGGAGGCTCCCGGTCGGGTAGGTGACCGTGCCGACGGTCGAGCCGTCGGCGGCGTCGAGGATCGCGGCGTAGTCGTCGATCGTGCCCGCGTCGCACACGCGCGAGTCGTCGCCGGAGAGCGCGAGACCGTGGTGCGCGGAGTTCTGCGGGTAGCTGTCGGGGCTGAGCGCCGCGCCCGCCGCGCTGTAGGGCATGGGGAACGTCCGCACCTGGCGGCCGGTGGCGAGGTCGAACTGGGCGAAGCCGTTCAGGTAGGACAGGTCGGTGAACATCGTGCGTCCGTCCGGCTCGATGACGTTGGGCCGGATCCCGTGCGGGAACAGCCAGGTCTGCACGACCTGCAGGGTGCGCGCGTCGACCTTGGTGAGCTGGAACGTCCCCTTGGCCCACTCCAACGACTGCGGCAGCGAGGTGACGCCGATGCTGGAGTTGTAGATGTACCGCCCGTCGGCGGAGTAGTCGTTCTGGTGCGGATAGGTGCCGGTCGGGAACGAGCCGACGACGCTGCCGTCGGCGGTGTCGAGCACCTCCGCCTTCTGCGCGGTGGTCGCCGAGACGACGTACCGGGCGCCGTCGGGGGAGAGCGCGGCGTGGTCGGCCTTGAAGCCGTCCAGGCGAGTCCGCCACAGCTGCCTGCCGGTCGCGATGTCGTAGGCGGCCACGTCGTCCAGGTTGCCGCGCGAGACGTACAGGGTGCGGCCGTCGGGCGACAGTTGCGCGTCGTCCACCCAGCGGTTGCCGCCCTCGACGGAGGTGACCGTCTGGAAGCCGGCCCACTGGATCGGGTCCATCTGCGCGATGACCTGCTGGGCGTCGGCGGTCACGTTCAGCGAGCCCAGATTGGCGAAGGTGTGGGCGTCGATGAAGCTGACCGTCCCGGCCTGACTGTTCCCCACCACGATCACGTCCCGCAACCCGCTTGCCGGGCTGACGGCTTGGGCCGCCTGCGCGGCCCCGACCGGCGGCCCGGCCAGCCCCGCGCCGAGCAACAGCGCGCCGCTCACCGCCACGACGGCGCTGCGTAAGGTGCCGATCGCCCGCATGGATGCCTCCCGGCGTCTTTGGAGTGCTCACCTCAAGCCTTGTTGGCTACTCGACGGTAAGGAGTCCGGGCGCAGGAGCCAAGAGGCGTGCGGGGGAAATCCCGCGCCGGCAGGGAAAGGTGGCGGGCCGTCGGCGGAGCGCAGGCGCGCCGGTATGCGCGCCGCTCGCGGCGGACCCGGCGCAGGGCCGGTCCGGCGGACCGCGTCGGTCATCGGGGAAGGAGTCCGTCGCGAGCGGTCGGCGGGGGCAGGGGCGCGCGACACCGTTCGTGGACGAGCCTCTGGTGGTCGAAGGGCCGTCGAAGGGTCACAGCGGCCGGGTCCGTGCGCCCGTGCGACGATGGAGGAACGGCCGACGAAGGTGGCCTGGGATGTCCGAAGTACTGGGGCGCCGGGGGCCGGACGACGACGCGCGGACGCCGCGGGCGGACGCTGCCGAAGGGGCGCCCGGCCGGGCCCGGCGCGCCGGGCGGCGGGTGCGGGCGGTCCCGCAG
>NZ_BBPO01000087.1 GCF_000787815.1 Streptacidiphilus neutrinimicus | reverse complement strand
CGGCGACAGGATGACGTAGTAGGCGTGGCGGTTGGACGCCGCCGTGGTGTTGCCGAAGTGCGTGGCGGCCTTGACCGCCTCCTGACCGAGCTGGTTGCCCGTGGCCGCGGAGGGCGACGCGCCGGAGTTGTCGTACCACACGCCGGACAGCACGCCGCCGCTCTGGTACGGCACGTAGCTGGCGCCCGTGGCCGGGCAACTGGTGGCGCCCGTGGAGACGCCGTTGCCGTCACACCACTGGGTCAGGTCCGCGGACCACAGCTCGTTGCCGGTGCCGATGCCCTTGAACATCTCCTGGGTCACCGGGGCCGCGCCGTCCGGGTCCCCGGAGAACGTCGCGTCGCCAGCGCTGTTGGTGCTCTGCGTTCCCCACTGCGAGCCGTAGAAGACGAGGTAGACCTGCGACTTGCCGTCGTTGACGCCCACGCCCCCGATGCCGCCGCCGTAGGACAGCGTGTTGGCGCTGGTGGCCGTCGGGGAGGCGTGCGTGTCAGCCCAGGACTTCATCTTCGCGCCCTGCGCGACGGTCGGAATCACACCGTGCCGGTAGGAGTGCCCGGTCGCCGGGTTGTACGGGTTGGCCGACGGCGAGGCCGCCGCGGACGCCTGTGGGACCATGCCGAGCGCTGCGGCGCCGACCAGGGAGAGCGACGCGAGACCCACCAGGGCCCCACGACGAAGGGGTATGCCCATTGTCCGGGAATTCCTCTCTTCGGCAGCTGGATCTCAGCCACCCGAACGGGGAGACCGGCAAGAGGCACCCCACGCACGACACATGGGGCGTTGCCACTTGCCGAGATCACGGAGAGCGGTAATGACACCACATGCGGTGGTTGCAAAACAGAGAAGCAGGGTGTCTGACATCACGTCAACATGCGCACAACAACAAATTGACGGACGCCAAGATCAACAGATCTAGCACGAGCGAGGAAGCGCAGGTCACCCACAATCTCCGCGTGTAGCCCAGCTATTGCCGGCTGCCGGGCTTCAGCTCGTCGTCTGCCTCGCCGAGCCGTACAACGACACGAGGCCTCGTCACCATCACCCCCGCCGAGGGTGCTCAGGAACTGATCGACCAGCTGTCGCTGAAGTTCAGGCCACACCTTCGGCGGCCCTGCAATTCGGTCGCCCGGCGCGCGACCCGCGCGACCAAGGGGCGGCCGGGCCTGGCCGCCCTCCGCTGTGCGAGGTGCCGCTGCAGCCGGATCCGCTCCAACCGATCATGCGCCCAGGTACGGCCGCCCCGCAGCGTCGCCGGCGGCTCGCCGGGGACGTGCTCGGACAGCCACTTCTGGGCGGACCGCTCAGGGGGCCGCCGGTCACGCCCGGGGCGGCGACCCGCTCGGGCCAGCTGCCGAAGAGGAGACTAAGGGCTGTCTCGTGAAAGATCTTCGGGGCTACCCCATGGCTGCTCGGGCGGCGTCGAGGAACGCCAGGCGGTTGTCCTCCAGGTAGTCCCGTACGTTTTCGCGTTCGGGCAAGCCCTCCCACACCGTCCTGTTGAGGTCGAGGAAGTACGCACGTGCCGCGTCATGCACGGGCAGGGGGAACTGAATGCGGATGAGTCGCTCGGCGACCCACAGCCTGTTCATGACGTCCTGAGTCTTCAGGTGCCAGGGGTGGGTGTCGTGGAACTCGGAAGGCCGGCTGAATGCAGAGCGTTCGGCTTCGGCCGCCACCTCGATGAACCGCTCCAGCAGCGCCAGCCGTTCCGCGCGCCGAGCCTCCAACAAGGCGTGCTGCTGCCGTTGCTGTTCAGCGCGTTCCGCTGACAGTTGAGTCCTGTGCTGGACGAGGTAGGACAGCATGCCGCCGAGGACAACGCCGCCCAACGATATGAGTGACACCCAGACCTGACCTGACATGACGGTCATCGTCCCACGCCGTCGATCTTTGAGACGATCCCGCTGTAGCTGGTGTGATCACGGTGTCCGAGCCGTCCTGGATAACCCCGTTCACGGGGCTGAACACGCGTCATTTGGCAGGCTGATCACCGAGCTGCGGCGCGCGGGCGCTGATCCGGTCCGCAAGGGCCAGCCGTGGAGCCTGCCGCTGGAGGCCCGGCTTCTGCTGGTCACCGCGTACTGGCGCACGAACCTGACTCTGCGCCAGATCGTCCCACTCTTCTGCATCTCGAAGCCGACGGCCGACCGCATCATCGACCCCCGTACGCGGCCGCTGGAGGCGATCCTCCCCGTTACACCGCGGTCGCGTTGAGGCACGGAGAGCACCGAGTCGCCGAAGACCTCACCGGTCCGCAAGCCGAGCAACTGGATAAGAAACCGAGGAAACAGGGCTGGGCGACTGAGGTCGCGTCCGGCGCCCCTCCGCGGCCGCCAGCACCCCGAACCGAACCAGTTCCCCCGGAGAGTCGTACCGACCGGCCTTCTCCCGCTCCCCAGGCGGCACCGGAAGTCCGCCCAGTCAGCCCGACGCCTCAACCGGCAACGCCGTCCCGTGTCGCTACTGCTCCTGGGTGCTCATAGCCACCAAGACTGGCGAGGAGTCGATTGAGGTCACGGGCGTAGACGAAATCGATAGGCGGCACCCGGTCTGGAGGACGCGTTGCGATGATGGCTGGCAGGTGCGCAGCGACCTGCGCGAGAACCCGCCCTCGTCTCCATGAGCCGCTCGAGCCGGGCTGCTCCCGGACTGGCAACACCCGGCCCGTCGCGCCGTGCTTGCGGCCCCACGCGGGCAGTTGCGCTGCCTCGGACACTACGGGCTTCTACCGACAGCGCCGGGTTTGGTGCAGGTCGATCGGGTAGCCGCCACCCATGGATCACGCGAGCTACAGGCTGGCCTTCTCCGCCGGCGGCGACACGGACGATGTCGTCGAAGTCCACCCGACCGACGAGGTCGGTCCATCAGGGCTGCCGCTGTACAGCGACGACACCCACCAGGTTCAGGTAGAGATCGACGGCGATGGCGAGGCGCGGATGGTGCCGACGAGTGTGCATCCGCATCCGGTGCAGCCGAGTGGCTGCTGGCGCCTGGGCTAGCTGGCCCGCTACTTCGCCGGCGCCTTCTTCGCGGTCTTCTTGGCCGCGGTCTTTGGCCGGCGCCGGGGTTTCGCCGCGATTGGCCTGCGACCCTCGGCGATGCTCGCCTGCAATGCGAGCCCTGACCTGGTGGATGCCCGGGGTGTAGCGGGCGAGGGGTTTCCCCGACGGGCGGGGGCAGGCCCTCGGCCTCGGCCAGGATTTGGTCAGCTCTGCGCGTGGTCAGCGGGTCGGCCAGGTGACGGGTGTAGGCGCGCCAGCGCGAGGTCAGCCAGATGTCGCACTCCGTCGGGACCGAGGACCGGCCGGGGCGGAGGCGGAGGCGGGAGCTGGGGCCGCCGCCCCGGCGGCCCCAGCGCAACACCTGTGCTCGCCGTCGCCGGTGACCGACAGGTCAGCCCGGTGGTGCGGGGCCCCGGACAGGGCCGGGCGGCGGTGGCGGCGCCGGCCAGGTCGATGGAGGAGAACCACGGTCCCTGCCGTCCATCCGGTCCGGTCACGTAGGTGGACTCGGGAGAGGTGGACCAGCACCGGGTCAGCGCCGTACTCGGCAGTGCGATGGGACGGATGTCGGACATCACCAGCGGCGTCAGGCGCACGGGCCTCGCCGTCCCAGATGTCCACGTGCAGCCCGGCCGGGAGAGCGCCTGGACCTGGTCGGGCGGGGAGCGGTAGTGCCCGAAAGGCTGAACCAGCCCCCGCACAGTGCCGGAACAGAACCTCCCGCTCAGGCGCCTGCGTCACCATGACCAATCCCCCCTTTCCCTCCCCCGGGGTGGACGCGGGCTGCCTGGGCACCCTCATTCAGAGGTGTCGGGGTCGATGCCGGTGTAGGCGCGGGCGTCCTTGCTGCCGCTCGGGCGCTGGGAGGTGCCGCGTGGGCCCTCGTCGTGATGTCCCGGCTGGTCCTGGTCGGCGATGTCCTCGCCGCGCCGCCCGACGCTCTCGCCCACTTTGCTGCCGGTGCCGGTGTGCTCCTCGGCCGCGGTGGGCGGCTCGGGGCCGGGCTCGGGCGCGTACCGGTCCGGGTCGAAGGAGCGCTCCGCGCTGGGATTGGGTTCCTGGTGCTCCTCGTCGATGTCCGGAGACCATCCGTGGTGGGCGCCGTCGTGCACGTTCGCCTCGGTCTGCTTCCCGCTGTTCGCCTCGTTGTGCGCTGCCATGGCCAGGCCGTCCTTGCCTCTCGCGCGGTGCTCATGGTGGGCGCCGCTGCCAGCGCGCCTACCCACCTGCGCCGTCCCAACCCGCCTCCAGGAGGCAGCTATGTCCAGGTGCCGGGGCCGCCGGGCCATTCGATGACGCGCAGGTCGCCGATTTGCGCGGGATCCACGCCGACCCGGCGCGGGAACTCGGTCACGGCGGAGGCGTTGCCCACGCTCCTGCCGTCGACATCGACCCGGCGGTAGGGACGGGGCTCTTCCTGATCGGTGACCGGATGCACCACCACGCGGACCTGGCCTCCGCCTCGGTCGGCATCGCCCTGTTCGCCCTGCGCGTGCCGCTCGCCGTGCCGCTGGCGGTGCTGGAGTCGTCGTGGCGTTCGTGCCGCTGATCGCTCCCCGATCGCCCTGGCGGTGGCGAGCGCGGTCGCGCTCGCCACCCGCGGGCCTGGGCGAGATCGAGGGCCGCCTCCTCCACCCGCTGATCATGAGCTGGGCCGTGCGCCTGCGCCCGGTCGTCGTCGAGATCAGTGTGATAGCCGGCAGCATCGCGCTGGGCTTCATCGGAGCGGTCCTTGCCGTCCCTGCAGTCTCGGTGGTGCGGGCCGTCACCCAGGCGCTGCGCCAACCGGACCCCGTCGGCGCACCGGGCAGGGCCGCGGACCCTGGCCGGGCCCAGCTGCGCTGGACAGCACTTCGACGACTCGCTTCCCACCCACGGCATGGCCACCTACCGGTGGTGGATGCCGTCGTGACCTGAGGTCGACGTCCAGGCCCGGCACCGCTGGGAAGCTGCGCCGGGCCTGGGGGCCGTCCTGCTGGCTCAGCCCCAGGGCTGGTCGACCAGCCAGCTGGTGTCGGCGGCCCAACTGGTACTGCTGTCGCAGCTGTTGGTTCCTCCGTTACTGGCGACGTAGACGGTGAAGTCGTAGTGGCGCAGGTACTTGCTCGGGTAGTTGACGGACTGGAAGGAGGTTCCCTGGCCGCTGTTGCCGGCGGTGGGGCAGAAGGTGGCGTCCTGGGCGAAGGTGCTGCCGCCGTTGTCGCCGTTCAGGTAGAGCTCGAAGTTGTAGTGGCGCAGGAACTGGCCCGGGCTGTTCGCAGACTCGAAGGAGAGGCAGGAGCTGTTGGCCAGACCGGCGCGGACGATCCAGGTCGCGTCGGCCTTGGTGGTGGCCGAACTCGATGAGTTGACGGCGGAGATGACGGCCTTGGTGTCGGCGTCGTCGTGCCGGATGTAGTCCGAGGTGCAGCACGCGGTGGTGGCCTGCAGGGAGACGCGGGAGCCGGGGATCAGTGATCCGGTGCTGGTGGGGGCACTGCTGTAGCCGGCGGCGGTGATGTTGGCCTGGACGGCGTTCTCGGTGTTGTCGCTCGGGTAGCCGGAGGTCATGACGCCCTCGTAGAAGGTGCCTGCCGAGCCGTTGCTGTTGTCGCCGCCGATGCCGAGGATGATCGCGCCCTCCTTGTGCATCGGGTTGTAGCCCGGGACGTTCGGTCGCACACCGCTGTAGTAGGTGGACAGGCCGCCGGACTGTGCGTTGCCGCCGCGGATGGCCCACAGGTTGGGGCCGCCCTTGGCGACGGCGGTCAGGAACCGGTCGTTGACGGAGGGGTCGCCTGCGTTGAAGCCGCGGTTGACGCCGGAGAACAGGCCGTTCTCCTGGTCGGTCATGATCCAGGGACCGCTGCCGCTGCCGTAGCCCCAGGACTTGCTGTTGCCGAAGTAGATGGCCTCCATGTGGCCGTTGCCGGTGTCGGTGCTGCTGGTCTCGGCGTTGCCGTAGTCGAAGCAGCAGCCGCCGTTGTCGTGGGTGCCGTCGAGGACCGCGTACTCGCCCTCCGGCTGGTCGCCGGTCGCGATGCCCGAGGTCTGGTTGTCCCGGTAGCCGGTGCCGGGAGCCACGTAAACGCCGTACGCCTCGTGGCCCGCCACGGTGACCGGTGCCTCGAAGGCGTTGGCCAGGTTGTCGTTGCCGCCTGCCGCCGGACCGGACCAGGCGCCCTTGAGTGCCTGGGTGAGGTTGTTGCCCTTGCCGGACTGGTCGTAGACGACGGTGATGACGCAGCTGGTGTGCGCGCAGAAGGAGTCCTGCGCGGCGGCGTTCGCGTACCCGCCGGTGCTGAGAAGGCCGATGTCCGCGGTCGCGCCGTCCGAGGCGCGCTTGACCTGGTACAGGGGTCCGTCGTACGCGGCGTACAGGGCACGGGTGGTGCTGTGGGCGGCGACGCACGGGGTGCCACCGGCGGCGTAGATGTCGCACGGTTCCTGGGTGGCGGCCTGGGAGGTGGTGGCCGTGGCGGTGAGCAGTCCGGCGGCGAGCACGGCGGTGGTCCCGGCCGCCAGCAGCACGCGTCTGGCGCGGTGGACCCACGGTCGTACGGTCATGGAGACTCCTTCACGAAGGTGGCGTGCGGGTGGTCGTCGAGATGACGAGGGGTGCTCCTCAGCTCCAGGGGGCGGCGACCAGCCAGCTGGTGTCCTCGGCCCACAGGGAGGTGGTGTCCCAGGCGTCGGTGCCGCCGTCGGCGGCGAGGTAGCCGGTGTAGGCGTAGTGGCGGACGTACCTGGTGGGGTAGTTCAGGGACTGGAGGGAGTACCCGGTGCCGCTGTTCCCCGGCTGCGGGCAGAAGGTGGCGTCGGCGGCGAACTGCCCGGTCCCGTCATTGGGCTGGAGGTGCAGCTGGAAGGCGTAGTGCCTGAGGTAACTGCCGGGCGTGTCGGCCGACTCGAAGGAGACGCAGGTGCTGTTGCCCAGGCCGGTGCGGACGATCCAGGTGGCGTCGCCCTTCACAGTGGCGGAGCTGCCGGTGGTGACGGACGCGATGACGACCTTGTCGTCGCTCGTGTCGTGCTGCAGGTAGTCGCCCGTGCAGCAGGCCGTGGTGGCCTGCAGCGACACCCGCGCGCCCGAGGTGAACGGGGTGGTGCTGGTGCTGTAACCGGCTGCGGCGATGTTGGCCTGGACCGCGGCGTCCGTGGCCTCGGACGGGTAGCCCCTGACGACGGCGCCCTCGTAGAACGTGCCCGCGCTCGCGTTGTGGTTGGTCTGGCAGCAGTCGCCGCCGCTCCCGAGGATGACGGCGCCCTGCTTGTGCATGGGGCTCCATCCGCTGGGCAGTGCGCCGTTGTAGAGCTGGGTCAGGCTCCCGGATTGTGCGTTGGCGCCCTTGAGCGCCATCTGGCTGGTGCCGTTGTTCTTGAACATCGCGGTGACGAAGCGGCTGGTCTCGGAGACCTGGTTGGGGTTCCACGCCTTGCTGCCGCCGGAGAACAGGCCGTTCTCGATGTCAGCCTGCACCCACGGCCCGGTTCCGCTGCAGCCGCCGAACCAGCATTCCGTGCTGAAGTTGATCGCGTCCATGGCGCCGTTGCCGTCGGCGTGATGGTCGGTCTCGGTGTTGCCGTAGTCGAAACAGCAGCCGTTGTTGGCGTGGGCTCCGCTGGTGACCATGTACTCACCCTCGGGTGAGCTGCCCGTGGGCACTCCCCCGGCGGAGTTGTAGGCGAAGTAGCTGTTGCCGGGGTTGATGTACAGCGCGTAGGCCTTACGGCCGCCCACGCTCACCGCTTCGGTCGTCGCGGTGGCGGCTGTATCGGCGCCGCCGGCCCCGCCGGGGCCTTGGTAGACCAGCGTGTTGCTGTCTCCGGTCTGGTCGTAGACACGGGTGATGACGCAGCTCGTTCCGGCGCAGAACGCGTCCTGCGTCGCGGCGTCGGCCACGCCCCCGGCGGACAGGACCGCGACGTCCTGCAGTGCGCTGTCCGACGCCCGCCGCACCTGGTAGAGCGGACCGTTGTAGGCCGCGAACAACGCGCGGGTGGTGCTGTGCGCCGCCACGCAGGGCGTGCCCCCCGCGGCGTAGACGTCGCATGGTCCCTGGGCCGCGGCCTGGGAGGGGCCGGCCGTTCCGGTGAGCACGCCGACAGTGAGCGCAGCGGTCGTCCCCGCTGCCAGCAACGCCCGCCGGGCGCGACGCAGCCACAACCGCACGGTCATGAACGAACTCCTTCACGGGTGGGAGAAGGGAACGGCCCTCACGATTGTTAGCGCTAACAACTGCGCCCTGAAGGGAGCGGTGCACCTACGCGACAGAACAGACAGACGCTCAGGGCACCGCAACGGCCCTCACTATGGCCACACGCGTGGGGGGCGTCAAGACGTCTCACATGCCTTTGTTGTCCGCGGACAGCAGGGCGCCGGCTCCCCGCAAACGGCCGAGGGTGAAGCCGTGCACCGTTCCGGCATGGCCGGCGGCGGACCGACTGGCGGGCGTGCGTGGCTGGGGGTGCCTTGTGAGGCATCGGTCAGCGCAGGGCCGCCCCGGTGGCCGCTTGGCACCTCCGGGACGGCCCCGCGCTGACGCGGGTTCAGCGTGATCTGGCGAGTTCGAGGGGCCCCAGGCGCCATGGGGCTGGCTGACCAGGCCGGAGCCGGTGATCGCGCCGAGGTCGTACTTGCGGCCGGCTCCGCGCCGCCCCGGCGACACGGAGCCGTCGCCGGGCGATGAGGTGCAGCGACGTTCGAGGCTGGTCAGTTCGCGCTGCACCGCACGCCGTTGAGGGCGTACCAGGCGGGCCGGGCGGCGGTGCCCCAGCCGGAGACGTTGAACCCGAAGGGGAGGGTGGCTCCGGCCGCGATGGTCTTGTCGTAGCTCACGGGTCGCGCGGTGACGGTCGTGCCGTGCTGGCTCTGCGCGACGTTCCAGGAGGCGGTGACGTGCTCGCGGGCCGGAAGTCCGAAGGTGACCTTCCAGTCGGTCGTGGCCTTGGCCCCGGTGTTCGTGATCTTGACGTTCTCCGTGTAGCCGCCGGGCCAGGACACCGAGGTGCCGGCGCTCACGGTGCACGAGGCGGCGGGAGCGGGAGCGCCGCCGGAGCTGGAGAGCTTCAGGACGGTGATGGAGTAGGCGGGGAGAGTCAGTCCGTGCGCGTTGACGCCTCCGATGTGCTGGAGCGTCTTGTTCGCCTCGCTGAACTGTTCGGCGGAGGTGACGTTCGCCGCGTCGAACCCGGCGTAGGAGATGCTGACCGGCTCGCTGGTCTGCGCGCTGTGGTTGACGAGCATGAGGTTCATGCCGGTCGAGGTCTTGACCGCGTACGCCGTGACGGCGGAGTTCGAACTGGTGGTGCCGACCATCCGCGCACCGGGTGTGGCGAATCCGCCGACGGCCTTGATGCCGTAGTAGGCGGGGAACGGCGTGTTCGCCGCCGGCTCGCAGGCGCCGCCGTGGCAGCCGCCGGCGGAGAGGATGCCCCCGTCGCCGTAATCGGTGGAGCCGTCGGGCAGGGTGGTGATGTTCGACGGGCCGTTGTGCTCGTCCCACCAGTCGACGTTCTGGACCTTGTTCTGTAGGAAGGTCATGTAGCTGTCGGCGGCGTACAGCGCCGCCGGGACGGATTCGGACTCGAAGCCCGCGTCCGTCTCGGTGACCATGATCTGGACCTTCGCGGCGTTGCTGCCCGCGTACTTGCTGATCTCGGCTCGCGTGGCCTGCACGATCGACGCGATGGTGCGGTACTGCGTGAGCAGGTCCGCCTCGCTCTTGGACGTCGGGTAGTAGTGCAGGATCACGAAGTCGAGCCTGGGGCCGTCCTTCTTCAGGACCGTCGTGTTCCAGTCCGCCGTGTCGCCGTAGTTGGAGGCCACCAGGCCGTCCGGCCAGCTGTTGTGCAGGTTCAGCACGGCACCGACCTTGATGCCCGGGTCGGCGGCCTTCATCTGGGTGATGTAGTCCGCGATGTTGTTCGCGTAGGCGGTGGCGCCCTTGGGCTTGAGGTTGTGCTCCCACGCCGAGCCGTAGGTGCCGTCGCCGGAGACCTCGTTGCCGAGCTCCCAGTACTTCACACCGTAGTGCTTGGTGACGTTGGCGTACCTCACCCACGCCGCGGCCTCGGCTGCCGTGCCGGAACCGTAATTGACCGTGATGACGGGGCTCGCGCCGATCCTGCGCGCGATGCCCATGAAGTCGTCGAAACCGTTGGCGGGGTTCGCGTAGCCCAGTCCGTCGACTGTGGTGTTCGTCTGCCAGCGGTAGGCGTCGGCCGTGGAGCCACCGGGGTAGCGCAGCGCGTCGACGCCGGCGCCGGCGAGCGCGGCGGTGGCCGCGGGGTCGTTGAGGTGACCGTCGAAGGTCGCGGTGTTCACGCCGTTCGCGATGCTCGGCACGACACCGAGGTCCTGGGACGCATTGACGTTGATCGCGATCGTGTTGCTCGCGTCCGCGCCCTGGCTGACGAGGAGACCGCCGGCGGTCAGGGCCAGCACGGTGGGGACGCCGGCGGCCAGGACGACGCGGCGACGGGATTTACGGTGCACTTCTCTGGAAGCCTTCCGTCCGGGGGTGTTCATCGCGCGGGGGACGCGCACCCTCCAGTTGCCGCAGAACGCCGTAAGGTTGCCGCACGCGCGCGAAGTTTCGCGCGTGCCGAGTCAGCACCCACCGGCCGTCCGCTCACGTCGGCAGCGGTGCGTCCGCAGGCAGCAGACCTTCGGCACGCAGGGCGCGCCACAGTCGCTCCGGGATCGGCACCGCGGCCATGGCCCCCGCGTCGAGGGCCTCGGTCGCGCTGCGCGCGCCGACCAGCACGCTCGCGACGGCCGGGTGGCCGAGCGGGAACTGCAGGGCTGCGGCCCGCAGCGGCACGCCCTCCTCCTCGCACAGCGCCTTGAGCCGAAGGGCGCGCTCCAGGACCTCGGCGGACACGGGGGCGTAGTCGAAAGTCGCGGAAGGCTTCGGGTCGGCCAGCAGACCGGAGTTGAAGACGCCTCCGACCACCACGGAGATGCCGCGCCCGGCGGCCGCGGGCAGCAGCGAGGTAAGGCCGGACTGGTCCAGCAGGGAGTAGCGGCCGGCCAGCAGCACCACGTCCACGTCGGTCTCCCGGACGAAGCGGTCCAGCATCCGGGTCTGGTTCATGCCCGCCCCGATCGCGCCGACCATGCCCTCACCGCGCATGCGTTCAAGCTCCGGGTAGGCGGACTCGAAGGCCTGCTGCTCGTGGTGGTCGGGATCGTGCAGGTAGACGACGTCGATCCGGTCCAGGCCCGTCCGGACCAGGCTCTCCTCGATGCTCCGGCGCACGCCGGAGGCGCTGAAATCCCACACCCGCTCGTGCGTGTCCGGGACATCGAAGCCCTCGGCGAGGTCGGTGCCGACCGGGGCGTCCTTGGGGCGCAGCAGGCGGCCCACTTTGGTGGAGACGGTGAACTGCTCGCGCGGACGGTGGCGCAGGGCTGCTCCCAGGCGCCGCTCGGAGAGGCCGAGCCCGTAGTGCGGGGCGGTGTCGAAGTACCGGACACCCGAGTCCCACGAGGCGTCGATCGCGGCGTGGGCCTCTTCCTCTCCGACGGCCGTGAAGAGGTTGCCGATGGCGGCGGCGCCGAAGGCGAGCCGACTCACTGCGACGTCGCTGCGTCCGAGCCTGGTGGTCCGCATGGGTGGGGAGCCTTTCGTGAGGGGGCCGACCGGCGCGGGGGCTCGGTCAGGTCGGTGAGGCGTCAGGCCGGGACGCGGCCAAGGTGCTCGCGCCCGAGCGGCTGACGGGCGTTCAGTGCGGCACGCTCGGCGGCCGGGTGCTCGGCGGCGTCGAGCAGCCGGGCGACTCACGGTGTCTCCACCGTACCGGGGGTGACGCAGCCGAAGCGGATGCCCTCGCCCACGTGGTCGGCGGCCGTGGCCAGGGTGAGCGAGAAGACCGCGCCCTTGCGCGCCGAGTAGACCGCGCGCTGGGATATCCCGGTCGTACCGGAGGCCCCACCGGTGACGACCGCTCGCAGGCCCTGGAGCTCGCTCATGCTTCGTCGCTCCCTTGAGTGTGGTTGCAGCCGCGCCCTCAGGCACGCGGGGCCGCGTTCAGGCCTGCCGGAGGACCGTGGTCGGGCGGGTCAGCGGCGGACGGCGGCCGAGGCGTCGGCGAGGAGCGCCTCGACGTCGGTGCGGGAGGCCATGGAGGTGTCGCCGGGCGTGGTCATCGCCAGGGCGCCGTGCGCGGTGCCGTAGGCGAGTGCCGTGCGGAGCCCCGCGCCGGTGATCAGACCGTAGATCAGTCCGGCCGCGAATCCGTCGCCCGAGCCGACCCGGTCGAGGACCTGGACGCCGCGCAGGTCCGGTCCGGTGAGGTAGCCGGTCTCCGCCGACCAGGCCGCGGACGACCAGTCGTTGACGCCCGCCGAGCGGACGGTGCGCAACGTGGTGGCCAGGATCCGGGTTCCGGGGAGCAGCGCGGCGATCTCGGCGAAGGCGTCGGGGGCCTCGGCGGCGGTGATCCGCGGCCCGTCGGCGCCCGGCCCGGCGAGTCCGAGGGCGCCGATGACGACGTCGGCGTGCCGGGCCAGGCGCAGATCGGTCTCCCTCGCCCGCGCCGCCCCGCCGCGGCCTTCCCACAGGCTCGGGCGGTAGTTGGGGTCGTAGGAGACGGTCGCCCCGCAGCGCCTGGCGGCGGTCATCGCCTCGTGCGCCACCTCGGCCGTGGAGTCGGACAGCGCGGCGAAGACGCCGCCGGTGTGCAGCCAGCGTGCTCCGGCGGCGAAGACCGAGTCCCAGTCGATCTGTCCGGGGCGCAGCTGGGAGACGGCGGTGTGGGCCCGGTCGCTGACACCGAGGGCGCCGCGCAGACCGAAGCCGCGCTCGACGAAGTTCAGTCCGTTGCGCACCTGCCGGCCGATGCCGTCGGCCGGCTCCCAGCGGATGAGCGAGGTGTTCACCCCGCCCTGGAGGATCAGGTCCTCGACCAGGCGACCGATCTCGTTGTCGGCCAGCGCGGTGACCACCGCGGTCTCCAGCCCGAAGCAGCGGCGCAGGCCCCGGACCACGTTGTACTCGCCGCCGCCCTCCCACACCCGGAAGCCGCGGGCGGTCCGGATGCGCCCCTCCCCCGGGTCCAGACGCAGCATCACCTCGCCCAGCGCGACCACCTCTCCCACCGGCCGGGTGGCGACGGTGCGCGCGGTCACGGCCGGCTCCGTGCCACCGCCTGCGCGGCGAGGCGTGCGATGCCCTCGTAGTCGCCGCTGTCGAGCAGCTCGGGCGGCGTGATCCAGCTGCCGCCGACGGCGAGCACCGCCGGGTGGGCGAGATAGTGGGGCATCCGTTCGAGGCCGATCCCGCCGGTGGGAACGAAACGGGCCTGCGGGAAGGGCGCAGCCAGCGCGCCCAGCAGGTCCAGCCCGCCGAGCTGCTCGGCCGGGAAGAGCTTGACGACGTCCAGCCCCAGCTTGAGCGCGGCCATCAGCTCACCGGCCGTGGCACAGCCCGGCAGGTACGGGACCCCGAGGTCCCGGCAGCGGGCTGCGACGTCGGCGTCCAGGCCGGGCGAGACGACGAAACGGGCGCCGGCCGCCACCGCGCGCTCGGCCTGTTCCGCGTCCACGACCGTGCCTGCGCCGACCACCAGACCGGGGTGGCCCGCCATGGCGCGCAACGCGTCCACGGCGGCAGGGGTGCGCAGGGTGACCTCGGCGCTGCCGACGCCCGCCTGTGACAAGGCCTCAGCGAGCGGCCGAGCCTGGTCCGCCGAATGCAGGGTGATCACCGGGATGATCCGCGTGCCGACCAGCAGATCGGTCAGGTCCCCGCTCATCGGCCCAGCCATCCGCCGTCGACCGGCAGGACGGTGCCGTGCACGTAGTCGGACGCCGAGGAGGCGAGGAAGACGGTGGCCCCGGCGAGGTCATCGGCGCGGCCCCAACGACCGGCCGGGATGCGGTCGAGGATGGCGGCACTGCGGGCCGGATCGTCTTGCAGCGCCTGGGTGTTGTCAGTGGCGATGTAGCCGGGGGCGATCGCGTTGACGTTCACGCCCCGCCCGGCCCACTCGTTGGCGAGCGCCTTGGTGAGACCCGCGACGCCGTGCTTGGCGGCCGTGTAGCCGGGCACGGTGATGCCGCCCTGGAAGCTGAGGAGCGAGGCCGTGAAAATGATCTTTCCATGACCGCGCCGGACCATCGCCCCGCCGACCGCCTGGGCGAGGGCGAACTGGGCGGTGAGATTGACCTGGAGCACCAGGTCCCAGTCTGCGGCGGGATGGTCCGCGGCGGGGGCGCGGCGGATGGCGCCCGCGTTGTTGAACAGGATGTCGACCGGCCGCTCCCGCTCGGCCAGCGAGCGGCCGAGAGCTGCGACGGCCGCCGGGTCGGCGAAGTCGGCCCGGATCGCCTCGAAGGCGCGTCCCGCGGCGGTGACGTCCTTCTCGACCTCGCTGCCGCTCTCCTCCAGGTTGGCGCTGACGCCGATCACGTCGGCGCCGGCCTCGGCCAGGGCCCGGGCCATCGCCCGGCCTATGCCGCGCCGGGCACCGGTGACCACCGCCTGCTTGCCGGTGAGGTCGAAGGGGTTCACCGCGCACCCCCGGTCGCCGCGTCGGAGCAGTCCAGCAAGATCTTCATGACGTCGCCGCCGGCTTCCAGCGCCTCGAAGGCGGCGGCCGCCTCGGCAAGCGGCACCACCGAGGAGATCAGCGCCCCGGCCGGAACGGTGCCGTCGGCCACCAGGGCCACGGCCCGCTCGAAGTCGCCGCGGTCGTACAGGCGCGCGCCGACCAGAGTGATCTCGCGCCAGAAGAAGCGGTGCAGGCTCACCTCCCGGGGCGCGGGGTGGATGGCCACCTGGCAGAGACGGCCGCGCACCGCGAGCACGTCCACCGCGGTGGTGACCCCGGCCGCGGCTCCGGAGACCTCGAAGGCGACATCCGCTCCGGCGTCCGCCGTCCATGCGGACACGAGCCCGACGATGTCGTCGGCGGCCGGATCCCAGGCGGCCAGGCCGAGTTGACCGGCCATCCGCCGCCTGCTCGGCGACAGTTCGACCACCCGCACCTCGGCCCCCGCGGCCCGGGCGACGAGCGCGATCAGGATGCCGACCGGGCCGCCGCCGACGACCACCACACGCTCCCCCGCGGCCACCTGTGCGCGCGCGACGTCGTGGACCGCGACCGCGGTCGGTTCGACCAAGGCGGCCTGCTCCAGCGGGAGGCCGGACGGCAGGGCGACCAGCGTCCCGGCCGGGACGACCCAGCGCTGCTGCATGGCGCCCGGCGAGTCGATGCCGATGAAGTCCAGGTTCTGGCACACGTGCTGATGCCCGCGCCGGCAGGCCGGGCAGGTGCCGTCCCAGCGCAGCGGCATCACCGTGACCGGGTCGCCCGGCTGCCAGCCCTCGACCCCGGGACCGACCCGCAGGACCCGGCCGGACATCTCGTGGCCGAGCACGGCGGGCGCCTTGACTCGCGCGTCCATGTCGCCGTGGAAGATGTGCAGGTCGGTGCCGCAGATCCCGACGTAGGCGGGTTCGATCTCGACTTCGCCCGGACCGGGCGGGGCGGTGTCGGCCGGCCCTGCGGTCAGGGTCCGGGCCCCGGAGTAGGAGACCGCGATACTGCTCATGGGGACGTCAAGGTCCTCTCTGTGTGCGTGCGGTGCCGTGCGGGTGGGATTGCGGGTACGGGTGCGGGTGGGGCGGCAGGAGCGCCGGGAGGGGGCGCGCGGGCATGCCGCGGCGCACCTTCGGCGAGCCGGTGTCGATCCGGGCATGGCGCAGCAGCCCCGTGGCGCCCGGGTGCGGCACTGGATCAGGTGCAGGTGTTCGGCGGCTGACGGACCGGCCGCGCCGCCCGTGAGGTCAGCGGTGTTCGGGAAGACCCGAACCGAAGACGCGACGCTGGATCTCGCGCCGGTACTCCTCCAAGGTCTTGTCGAGGTGCACGCAGGTCGCCTCCGCGGCGGCCTCCGGATCGCCGTCGCGGATCGCGCCGTAGATGGCGGCGTGCTCGGCGACCGCGTCCCTGGCGTGGTCGCCGACCGCACCGTGCATGCCGATGGTGTTGGCCTGCCGCTGCAGCCGCCGGGCCTCACGGACGGAGGCGACGAGGAAGGGGTTGTGCGAGGCCTCGGCGATGCCGAGGTGGAAGGCGTCGTCGCCCTGGTCGAACAGCGGGTCCCGGCCGGTCTCGTGCCCCTCGCGGCACAGGTCCATGGCGTCCTTGATCGCCTTCAGCTGCGCCGGGGTCGCGCGGGTCGCGGCGAGCCGGCTGGCGGCCGTCTCCTGTACCCGGCGGAACTCGAAGAGCATGAAGATCTGGTCGAGGTCGGTCGGCATGAAGAACCCGCCCCAGCGCGAGGCGCCGAGCATCCCCTCGTCGTCGGCGACGTAGAGGCCGCGGCCCTTCTGGGCGCGGACCCGGCCGATGGCCGAGAGGATCTTCACCGCCTCGCGCACGACCGTCCGGCTGGTGCCGAGCGACGAGGCCAGCTCGTTCTCGGTGGGCATCCGGTCCCCCGGCTTCAGCTGACGCTCGGCGATCAGCTTGAGGATCTGCTCCGAGACGACCTCGTAGCCGGGCCGGTAGGGGGCGCCGTTCGCCACCGGCTCCCCGGGGCGCGGGTCCGCTGCCGTCTCTGCTGGCGCGCCGTCCACCGAATGCTCCTCCTCTGTAGGGCCACCTTCAGCATGACCGGATTCCCGTCGCTGCGGAAGAGCGTACTCTCCGTCTGGCCGCTGACCCTATATAAGTACGACTCATTTCAGCAAGGGTCCGTCATGACGGCCTCTCACCTCGCCGGACGCCGGAAGCCGAGGACACACGGCCGCAACCTCCTGGAAATAGGCCCGCCCATCCTCTTGACTCACCGCTCGCACACCGGGTCTCATGTCACATCACGGTGACCCGATGGCCTGATGGCCCGTCGGAGCCGCCCCCGCGGCAGCAGCGGGCGCACATTAAGTCATACACATTCCGTCTGCCCACGGCCCGCCACCCCGGTCGGAGACGTGCGCAGCCATGACGCAGTGGAGTCCCCTTGAGACGCATAACCGTTGCCACCGCGGTCACCGCTCTGACGGTCGGCGCCCTCACCGCCTGTGGCGGGGGCACCGCGACGACGCCGGGCGCGTCGGCCAGCTTCTCTCCCGCGGCGCAGGGTGACGGCCCCATCACCGTATGGGTGGACGCGACCCGGCTCGCGGCGGCGAAGCTGTACCAGCAGCAGAACCCCCAGGTGAAGATGAAGATCGTCACCTACGACGGGGACGCCAACGGCTCCAACTACCTGCACACCAAGGTCAGCCTCTTCAACCGCACCGGCGACGGCTGGCCGGACGTGGTCTTCAGCTCCCAGAACAACGAGACCACCTGGGCCGTGCAGGCCGGCTTCACCGCTCCGCTGAACAAGGGCCTGATCCCGCAGTCCACCCTCGACGGCTGGGCCACCGGCGCCAACGCGCCGTGCACCGTCGACGGCACGCTCTACTGCCTGCGCAACGACCTCTCCCAGACCGTGCTCTGGTACAACGCGGCCCTGATGAAGCAGTGGGGCTACCAGGTGCCGACCACCTGGGAGCAGTACCAGGCGCTGGGTCTGAAGGTCGCCACCGAGCACCCCGGCTACCTGGTCGGCTCCGCCGGTGACACCTTCACCCCGGAGATCTACATGTGGGCGAGCAAGTGCGGCGCCAACCAGATCACCGGGCCCAAGGCGGTCACCGTGAACACCTCCGGCCCCGGCTGCACCAAGATGGCCGGGCTGCTGGACACCCTGATCAAGGCCAAGACCATGGCCACCAGCAGCGTGTTCAGCACGGACTTCAACAAGAACTCCGCGAGCAAGGTCCTGATGATGCCCGGCCCGTCCTGGTTCGGCGGCGCCCTCTTCCAGGGCGGCTTCAAGACCCCCAAGGGCCAGATCGCGGTCGCCCCGATGCCGCAGTGGGCCGGCGACAGCAGCCCCTCGGTCGGCAACGTCGGCGGCGGGACCTGGCTGCTCTCCGCACACAGCAAGAACCTCAAGGCCGCGACGGCGTTCCTGACCTGGGCCACGACCTCCGACGACTACCAGGGCAAGCTCGCCCCCGGCTACCCGGCCTACCAGGCGGCGGCCAAGACCTGGCTGATCGCGCAGAGCACCTCCGGGTACTACGCCAGTGACGTCTCCCCGACCCTCCAGGCCGCCGCGAACCAGGTCTGGCCCGGCTGGGGCTACGGCCAGTTCAGCCAGGAGGCGAGCTGGGCGGCCACGGTCACCCCGGGCATGGCGGCGGGCAAGAGCATCACCTCGCTGCTCCCGGCCTGGCAGACCTCGATCGCGAACTACGCCCAGTCCGACGGATACAAGGTCAGCCAGTGACCATCTCCGCACGCAACCGGGCCGGGTCGGAGCGCGCCGCGCGGCGTGCGCTCTGGGCCGGCCGGGCCGGGCACGGCTTCGTCGCCCTGTACGTGGTGCTGCTCATCGCCTTCGGTGTCGTGCCCACCGCCTACGCGATCTACTTCGCCTTCACCACCGCCGGCGACACCTTCGCCGGGTTCTCCAACTTCACCGGCGCGGGCGGCGACTTCCGCTTCCTGCCAGCCGTCGGGCACGTGGCGCTCTACCTGGCCTGCTGGCTGGTCTCCCTGGTCGTCTTCGTCGTGGGTCTGGCACTGCTGCTGCACCGGCTCGCGTCCCGGGGCGTCAGCAAGACCCTGCGGTTCCTGTTCTACATCCCCGGGGCGCTGGCCGGGGCGGCGAGCGTCATGGTCTGGCTGTTCGTCCTGGACCCGACGGTCAGTCCGGTGGCCTTCCTGCTCAAGGCACTGGGCTTCACCACCTTCGACCAGGTGGTCGCCCCCGGCGGGTTGCCGATCCTGTTCACGCTGATCGCGTTCTGGACCGGCGCCGGCGGCTGGATCCTGGTGATGTACGGGGCGCTCAACAACATCTCGCCGGACATCCTGGAGGCCGCCCGGATCGACGGCGCCGGCCCCTGGCAGACCGCGCGGCGGATCCAGATCCCCATGCTGCGCAAGTGGATCGTCTACATGTGCATCCTGGCCTTCGCCGGCGGCACGCAGCTGTTCGTCGAGCCGGAGCTGCTCTCACAGGCGAGCAACGGAGTGGCCGGGCGGGACTACTCGCTCAACCAGCTCTCCTACGACTTCGCCTTCCAGAACAACAACGTCAACACCGCCGCCGCCGTCTCGGTCGAACTGCTCCTGCTCGGACTGGTCGCCGCCGCGGTGTTCGTCGCCCGATCGGGGTTCTTCGATGCCGACTGACTTCCGCAGCCCCGCACCGTCCGCCTCCGCGCCCGCCACGGCGCCGGCCGCGAGCCGCCGCGCGCGGCCTGGCCGGGCGCGGCCCGGCCTGAAGAACCCGCTGCCCGCCTTCGTGCTGCTGCTCTTCGCGGTCTTCTTCGTGCTGCCCGTCGTCTGGCTGCTGCTGGCCGCGACCAAGACCGACGACCAGCTGGTGCACGCCAACCCGCTCTCCTTCGGCTCGCTCCACGCCCTACGCGCCAACTGGGACGCGCTGACGGGCTACCAGGGCGACACGGTCATGGTGTGGCTGCGGAACTCGGCGGTCTACACCTTCCTGGCGCTGGTCATCACCCTCGTGGTGGTCATCCCCGCGGGCTACGCGCTCGCCCTGACCGAGTTCCCCGGCCGGCACACCCTGCTGGTGGCGACGCTCGTGGTCATGCTGATGCCCAGCGCCACGCTGGTGGTGCCGCTGTTCCTGGAGATGAACGCGGTGCACCTGATCGGCTCGATGTGGTCGGTCATCCTGCCCTACTCGTTCTACCCCTTCGGGGTCTACCTGGCCTACATCTACTTCAGTACGGCCATCCCCCGGTCCCTGCTGGAGGCGGCCCGGCTCGACGGCTGCTCGGAGTTCGGCGCCTTCCGCCGCGTCGCCCTCCCGCTGGCCATGCCCGTGGTCGCGCTGGTGGGCTTCTTCAGCTTCGTCGCCAACTGGACCAACTACTTCCTGCCGTACGTGCTGCTGCCACAGGACGACCAGTTCCCCGTCCAGGTGGGGCTCGGCACCCTCCTGGACTCCGTTCCGCAGTTCAACCCGACAGCGGGCACGCTCTCCGTCGAGCGGCCCGAGCTGGCCCTCGCCACGCTCCTGGCCATCACCCCCGTGCTCGTGGTGTTCCTCTTCGCGCAGCGCTTCCTGGTCGCGGGCATGCTCGCCGGCGCGACCAAGGACTGACCGCCCCCACCACGACATCTGCCACCGCGTCACCACGGCCGCCCGCGCCTGCGCCGGACGTGGGCGCCGCACTGCCCGAAACGGAGAACCGTCCCATGGACCCCGACCTCACGGCCTCGGTGCCGCTGCTCGAACCGCCCGGCTGGGCGACGGCGCAGCGTCAGCTGTTCGACCTGCTCGACCAGGCCTGGCGGCGCTTCGCCCGCGACTTCACCGGCCCGGACGGACGGCTGAACTACGAGGGCAGACTGACCACGCGTGACGGCGTGGACGACTTCTACGAGACCTTCTTCAACTGGCCTCAGCTCTACCTGCTCGGTGGCGCCGACGACCTGCTGTCCCAGTCCGAGCGGCACTGGGAGGGCGTGACCGCCCAGCTCACCGAGCTGGGCATGCTCAAGGACGAGTACGAGCGCGGGTACGACTGGTTCCACCAGAGCGAGAGCCTGCTGCTGCTGTACTTCCTGTGCATGGCCGCCCCGGAGCGCTGGAAGGAGCGAGCGCTCCGCTTCGCCGAGTTCTACGTCGACCCGGCGCACGGCAACTACGACCCCGAGCACCGCATCATCACCCGCCCCCACAACGGCAGCGACCCGGAGCGCACGGGCCTCTTCGACGGGGAGTACTACCCGTGGCTGCCGAAGGAAGCGGAGATGTACGGCTTCCCGCTCACCTGGATCCTGGCCGAGGGGGAAACGCCGCCGCTCAAGAGCGATCCGCGGCTCGGCGAGGAGATGCGCCGCCGCATGGGCCAGGGCGACACGGCGGTGAACCTCGCCGCCAGCGGGCTCGTGCTCAACGCGCTCATCCTCTCCGGCGAGGAGCGCTACCGCCACTGGATCGCCGAGTACGTCGGCGCCTGGCGGGAGCGCGCCGAGGCCACCGGCGGCGTGCTGCCGGACAACGTCGCCCCGGACGGCACGGTGGGCGGACTCCACGAGGGCCGTCCCTACGGCGGACACTACGGCTGGTCCTGGCCGCACGGCTGGCACAGCGTCGGCCACGCCGCCACGGTCGCCGCGCTGGCCGCCGCCGAGGCGACCGGCGACGACTCCTACCTGGACCTGGTCCGGCCCGCGATGGACGAGATGATCGCCCACGGCAAGACGATGCCCTTCAGCGAGGCCGACTCCAGCCTGCGCTCCAAGTGGGTCGCGCAACTGCGCGAGGACGTGCACACCCCCACCTTCCACGTCCCCTTCCGGCGCGGCGACGAGGGCTGGTTCGACTACAACCCGATGACCCTTCCGGTCCCGGTCGCGCTGTGGCACCACACCGCCGGGGACGCCGACCGCGACCGGATCGAGCGGCTGCGTGAGGCGAGCGGCATCGACTGGCGCACCCTGGTGCCCTTCCGCAGCAAGGAGGAGGCGCACCACGAGGAGGCCTGGTTCGCGTTCCTCTCCGGCGACGACCCGGACTACCCCGAGCGCATCCTCGCCACCGCCCAGGCGCAGGTGCGGCACCGGCTGCGCCGGATGGAGCGCTACCGCGGCCTGGAGGTCGACGAGGCCGACATCCACCTGTGGCAGCTGTCCAACCCGGTCGTCACCGAGGCGCTGGTGCAGCTGACTTGGGGCGGCCCGCAGGTCCTCTACAACGGGGGGTTGCAGCAGGCCCGGGTGCGCTACTACGACGCCGACGCCCGACGCCCCGGCCTGCCCCCGTCCGTCGCGGCGCTGGTCTCCAGCATCGACCCCGGGGCCACGGTGGTGGAGCTGGTGAACCTGCACCCGACCGAGGACCGCACGGTGATCGTCCAGGCCGGCGCGTTCGCGGAGCACAGCATCCGCAGCGTCCGCCACACCCGCAACCGCGACGACGCCTGGATCGGTGACCTCTACGACTACGGGCACACGGAGCCGGTCGAGGAGACCTCCGAGGCCCACGCGGTCGACGGGCCCTGGCTGCGTGTCCTTCTCCCCCACTCGACCCGGATCCGGCTCACCCTCCAACTCGAACTGCGTACCCGGCCCGCGTCCTACCGCACGCCCTTCGACGAGCCGGCCGACGGCCCGAACGCTGGTGAGACGCGGTGACCGGCCGCACCATGCCCTCGATCCTCGACTGCCACGTCCACCTGTGGGATCCGCGGCACCTCTCCTATGCCTGGCTGGAGGAAGCCCCCGAGCTCAACCGGCCCTTCGCCGCGGACGAGTTCGCGCTCGTCCGTCCCGAGCCCGTCGAAGTGATCTTCATGGAGGCGGGTCGGGACGAGGGTCAGGCCGTGGACGAGATCGAGTGGGTCCGCAGCCAGGCCCAACAGCACACCTGGATCCGGGGCGCCATCGCTCACGTCTCTCTCGAACGCCCCGCCGAGGCCCGCGAGACGATCCGCCGGTACGCGGCGGACCCTTTCGTCGTCGGGGTGCGCCGCAACATCCAGGACGAGGAGCCCGGCTTCACCGAGGACCAGGACCTGCGCGAGGGCATCCGGCTGCTCGGCGAGGCAGGCCTGCCGTTCGACGCCTGCGTCCGGTACCACCAACTGCCTGAGCTGGCACGCCTGGCCGCCTCCTGCGCGCAGACCACGATCGTCCTGGACCACCTGGGCAAGCCCAAGGCGGACGCGCGCGACGCGTGGTCGCAGGGGCTGCGCGAGGTGGCGAAGCAGCCGAACGTGGTCTGCAAACTCTCCGGCCTGACCACGGAACTGGAGCCGGCCACGCCGCCGGCCGTCGCGCTCTCGCTGCTGCACGAGGCACTCGACGTGTTCGGCCCCGACCGCTGCCTGTTCGGGAGCGACTGGCCGGTGATGCGACTCGCCACCGACTACGGCACCTGGCTCGACCTGGTCCAGGAGGCGCTCACCGCCCACCCGTGGACCACCAACGACGCCGTGCTGCGCGGCAACGCGGAGCGGGTCTACCGGATCGCACGAAAGGACGCACGATGAAGCGCATCGCCCAGACCACCCGCCTGGTTCCCGAACGCCGGGAGGAGTACCTGGCCCTGCACCGCGCCGTCTGGCCGGGTGTCGAGGCGGCCCTGCACGCGGCGCAGATCCGCAACTACAGCATCTTCCTGCACGGCGACACCCTGTTCGCCTACTACGAGTACCACGGTGACGACTGGGACGCCGACATCGCCACGATCCAGGCCGATCCGGAGTCGCAGCGCTGGTGGAGCTTCACCGACCCGTGCCAGGACCCGTGGCCCGACGCCCCCGACGGTAGCCGCTGGTCCGACATCCCCGAGATCTGGCACCTCGCCGATCCGCCGCAGTCCTGAGCCGCCTCGCCGGCGGCACGCCGCCAACCCCGTCGGCCGCGCCCTGCGGCCGACGGTGCCCCACCGCAACGCCCCCGCACGGCCCACCCAGAGGCACCACCCTCGAGCGAAAGGGCACCAGACAGTGACACCACAGCTCCCAGGACGGGGAAGCCGGCTCCGACCCGCGCACCTCGCGGCGACGACCGCGCTCGCGATCGCCGCCGCCCTCACGGCCCCCACCGCGGCCCACGCCGCCGTCTCCGCCACCCTCTACGTCTCCCCCACCGGAAGCGGGACGGCGTGCAGCGCGGCCGCACCCTGCTCGCTGACCCAGGCGAAGACCAACGTCGAGGCCACCGACGGCAACATGAGCGGCGACATCGTCGTCCAGCTCGCCGGCGGGACCTACCGCCTGACCTCCCCGCTCGCCCTCGGCAGCGCCGACTCCGGCACCAACGGACACACCGTCCGCTGGCAGGCCGCGCCCGGCCAGACGCCGGTGATCTCCGGCGGCCGGCAGGTGACCGGTTGGACGCTGCACGACTCGACCAACAACATCTACGCCGCATCCGTCCCCGCCGGCGTCGACTCGCGTCAGCTCTTCATCGACGGCGCGCTCGCGCCGCGGGCCGCGCTCTCCATCGCCCGCAGCGACGTCGCTTTCACCAGCACCGGACTGACGATCCAGAACGCGAACCTCGACTGGATCGCCAGCCTGCCCGAGCAGAACCGGATCGAGCTGGAGGCCCAGAACTCCTTCACCGACCGCTTCACGCCGGTGCAGAGCATCAGCGGCACGAACGTGACCATGCAGGAACCGGCCTGGCAGAACAACGGCTGGGGCTACGACACCATGGAGGACCCCTTCGCCGGGGGCGGCCTCCAACTGGAGAACTCGTACTCCTTCCTCAACACCGCCGGGCAGTGGTTCCTCGACCCGACCGCCGGACAGCTCTACTACAAGGCGCCCTCGGGCTGGAACCCCTCCGCCCACGACGTCGAACTGCCTCGGGTGACCTCGCTGGTGGACATCAGCGGCAGCTACTCCAACCCGGTCCAGAACATCGCGTTCCAGGGCGTCAGCTTCCAGGACTCGACCTGGCTGGCCCCGAGCAGCAACATCGGCTACGCCGACCAGCAGACCGGCACGTTCCTCAAGCAGACCTACTCCAACGAGCCCTCGAACTTCCTGACCGCCTGCGCCTCCGGCTGCCAGGCCTTCGAGTCGACCCGCAACAGCTGGGGCGAGGCCCCCGCCGCGGTCCAGGTCTCCGCCGCGAACGGGATCAGCTTCAGCGGTGACACCTTCAGCGACCTCGGCGAGGTCGGCCTCGGCATCGGCCAGGACGCGGACGCCGTCGCCTCCGGCACCGGCCTCGGCGCCTCGAACGTCACCGTGGACCACAACACGTTCACCAACGACTCCGGGGGCGGCGTCGTCGTCGGCGGGGTCCAGCCCGACGCCCACCACCCGTCCAACGCCGCCATGACCAACCAGAACATCACCATCAGCAACAACCTGGTGACCGCCGTGGCGCTGGACTACAAGGACATGCCCGGCATCCTGTCCACCTACGTCAACCACGCCGTCGTCACCCACAACGAGGTCTCCAACCTCGCCTACGACGGCATCGACATCGGCTGGGGATGGGGCATCAACGACGCGGGCGGCAGCCAGGACTACGTCAACCGCGGAACCTACAACTACCAGCAGATCTACACCACCCCGACCACCTTGAAGAACACGGTCGTCACGTACAACAAGGTGCACGGCACGAAGAAGGTCTTCCACGACGGCGGCAGCATCTACAACCTGTCCGCCAACCCCGGCAGCGTCATGGACGACAACTACGTCTACGACAACAACCACACCGTCGGCCTCTACATGGACGAGGGCTCGCGCTACGTCACGCTGCAGAACAACGTGCTTCAGGACAACGGCGAGTGGGCCTTCGCCAACGCGGACGCGAACAACAACACCGACGACAACTCCTTCCTCGGCAACTGGTACAACAGCGGCGGCGCCAACGTCGCGACCGGTTCCCCGCACAACAACGTGCTGAGCGGAAACGTGCAGGTCAGCGGCACCAGCTGGCCGGCCGGCGCCCAGGAGGTCATCAGCCAGGCCGGGATCACCGGCAACGGCGGCGTCGGCACCGGTCGGATCGCCGCGGTCGGCGCGGCCAAGTGCCTGGACGACAACAACTCCAGCACCACGCCGGGCACCAAGCAGGAGATCTGGGACTGCAACGGCGGAAGCAACCAGACCTGGACGCACAACGCCGCGAACCAGATCACCCTGTTCAGCGGAAGCAGCCAGCTGTGCCTGGACGCCAGCGGGGGCGGCACCACGAACGGCACCCCGGTCGACGTCTGGACCTGCAACGGCCAGGCCAACCAGCAGTGGACCCTCAACCCCGACGGCACCATCACCGGAGTCCAGTCCGGCCTCTGCCTCGACGTGACGGGCGCCGGCACCGCCAACGGCACCCTCGCCGAGCTGTGGACCTGCAACGGCCAGTCGAACCAGCAGTGGAACCTCGGCTAGCTGTGACACCGGCGCGGCGGCGCTGACCCGGTGGCCGACGGCGTTCGCCGTCGGCCACCGGGTCCATCCGCGCCTCCCTCGCCT
>NZ_BBPO01000088.1 GCF_000787815.1 Streptacidiphilus neutrinimicus | reverse complement strand
CCGCGGCAGAACCGGTCGGCCCGCCGCCCGGCCCGCCACTGCCCGCGCCGGACGCGGCGCAGCCTGCCGCCGCGAGCGCAAGCGCCGCGGCCACCGCCCCGGCCCTCGCCCCGGCCACGGTCCGCAGACCGCTTGTCCGCCGCCGCGGCCGATTGCCGGTTCGGCCCGTACCGTCATTCATGCCGTGTCCCCGTTCCCCGTCGTCGTGCCTCGTCGGGAACCTACGCCATGACGCAGCCGGGCCACTCGCACAAGGTCGACATCGTCTCAACACGAGCGTCAACAGGGCCGCTTCGGCACCGCGCGGCCGCAGCTGCGGCTGAAGGCACGTCGACGCCGGCCGGTCGCCCGGGACTGACGTCTCACGAGGAGCAGCGGCGAGCAGGCCAGGCCGACCCCGCCCTACGCCAGCGGTCTGAAAAAACGGTGGCGGCCCGTGCGCGGTTCTTCTACGGTGTACAAGTCTTATACACCGTACAAGGAGACGTTCCGTGACCGCCGCCGTGCCCGCGCCTGCCGAGCGGAGAGCCGACCGCTGGCTGATCCTCGCCGTGATCTGCCTGGTGCAGCTCGTCGTGATCCTCGACAACACCGTGCTCAACGTCGCCGTGCCCTCGCTCACCAAGCAGCTCGGCGCGACCACCGCGCAGACGCAGTGGGTCATCGGCGCCTACTCGCTCGCGCAGGCGGGCATGCTGATCGCCGCCGGCGGCCTCGCCGACCGGTACGGGCGCAAGCTCGTGCAGATGATCGGCCTCGGGCTGTTCGGCCTCGGCTCCCTCGGCGGCGCGCTCGCGTCCACGCCCGGCGAGCTGATCGCCGCCCGCTTCGGCATGGGCGTCGGCGGCAGTCTGCTGCTCGCGACCACCATCGCGCTGGTCGTGCGCACCTTCGACGCGGAGGAGCAGCCGAAGGCCATGGGCGCCGCCATGGGCGTCGGCTCGCTGGGGTTCGCCCTCGGGCCCATCATCGGCGGCGCGCTGCTGGCGCACTTCTGGTGGGGCTCGGTCTTCGTCGTCAACCTGCCCATCTGCGTGATCGGCCTGCTGGCCGTCGCCCGGTACGTTCCCGAGTCCAAGGACCCGCAGGGCGAGCGGCCGGACCTGCTCGGCGCGCTGCTGTCCATCGTCGGCCTGGTCTCCGTCGTCTACGCGATCATCCAGGGCCCCGGCTACGGCTGGACCTCGGGCCGCACCCTCGTACCGGGCGCGATCGGGGTCGTCTTCGTCGCCCTCTTCGTGCTCTGGGAGCGCCGCACGCCCCACCCGCTGCTGGACATGTCCTTCTTCCGCAACGCGCGCTTCCGGGGCGCGATCTCGGGCGGCGTGCTGGTCTCCTTCGGCATGGGCGGCTCGCTCTTCCTGCTCACCGAGCACCTGCAGTTCGTCCTTGGCTACGGGCCGCTGGAGGCCGGTCTGCGCACCGCGCCGATGGCGCTCACCATCGTGCTGCTGAACCTCACCGGCACCGGCATGCGGGTCACCGCGAAGCTGCCCGGCCCGGTCGCCATCGCCTCCGGCCTCAGCCTGATGGCGGGCGGTCTGGCGGCGATCGCCGTGCTCGGCCGCCACGGTGAGTACCTGGGCATCCTGCTCGGCCTGGTGCTGATGGGCGCGGGAGTCGCCTGCGCGCAGCCCGCCATGGCCGGCGCGGTCATGAGCTCCATCCCGCCGGAGAAGGCCGGTGTCGGCTCGGGCCTGATGGGCACCCTCAGCGAGCTCGGCAACTCCCTCGGGGTCGCCGTCCTCGGCGCGGTGCTGACCGCCGGGTTCGCGGCGTCGCTGCCCCACGGCATGCCGAAGGACGCGGCCCGCTCCCTGCCCGAGGCGCTGGCCACGGCCGGCCCGGACCGCGCGCACCAGGTCGCGAACGGCTTCGCGGACAGCCTGACCAGTGCTCAGCTGATCGGCGCCGTGGCGGTCCTGCTCGGCGGCCTGCTGGCCGCCTGGCTGATCGGCCGGGCCATCACGGGCACGCCCGCGGGCGGCGGATCCGTCCCCGGTCCCGCCGAGTCCGAGCCCGCCACGGCCGTCTGACCGGCGGCGCGAGCCGTGAGCGCCGACCGTCGGCACTACGATCGCCGCATGGCCCCGCAGAAGTCCACGCCGCCCAATCCCGCTGCCGCGCCGCAGGTCAGCGTCTGGGTCAGGCCTCCACGGGAACGGAAGCGGGGCACCGCGCCCAGCGGGCTCTCCCGCCAGCGCATCGTCCGGGCCGCGATCGAGCTGCTCGACGCCGAGGGGGACCAGAAGTTCTCCATGCGCCGCCTGGCGTCGGAGCTCGGCGTCACCCCGATGTCTGTGTATTGGTATGTCGACAACAAGGGCGAGCTGCTGGAGCTCGCGCTCGACGAGGCCCTCGGGGAGATGCGGATCCCGCCGTTCGGCGAGGACAGCGACTGGCGCGAGCACCTGCGTGTCATGGCCCACGAGTACCGCGACTTCTACCGCCGCCACCTGTGGGCCACCCGCGTCGCGGGCGAGGTCCTGCCGCTCGGCCCGCACGCGCTGTTCTTCTCCACCAGCGCGATCGCGGCGGCGGAGCGCACCGGCCTGCCGCGCGAGCAGTACGCGGGCGCGCTCGGGCTGCTCTTCCAGTTCGTCTACGGCTTCGCCACCTCCGAGGCCCAGCAGTTGATCCGCGTGCGCGAGTCCGGACTGAGCGAGGAGCAGTACCACGAGGCGGTGGTCGGCCTCGCGACCGAGGTCGACCGCCGGCACGTCGACAACGCGGACCGCATCCTCGCCCCGCAGGCGGGCGAGACGATGGCCGCGAAGCGGGACTACAACTTCACCGAGAGCCTGGACCTGGCCCTCGACGGCATCGAGGCCCGCATCCGCAGATCCGCCGGGCGGCCCTAGCGAGCTAGCCGCCCCTGGCGGCCGGGGGAGCGGCGGCGGCTTTCGGCGTAGCTGAGAAGTTCGCTGCGGCTTCGGGAAGGGACGGCGGTGAGGTCGGTGGCGCGGCCTTGGGGACGTAGCGGACGCCGCCGTCGGCGCGGAACAGCCGTCGGGCCGGCCGTCGTGCACGAGTGTCTCGCCCACCGGGGCCTGGCCGCCGACGGTGCGGTGTTCGCTGCCCCGGGGCTGCGAGATCGGCTGCAGGTAGCGCGGCGCCGCGATCTCGCCGCCGTCGGCGCGGAACAGCCGTCGGGCCGGCCGCGGAAGTGCACCGCCCGCCCCGCCGCCAGGCCGCGCCGCCTGCGGGCCGCCGGGTCGGAGCAGAGCACGGGCAGGCCTTCCGGCGGCCGGGGCCGGGGCGCCCCGCGCCGGTATGCGGCCGCCGCGCGGCCGTGGGCGGGTGCGCCGCCCCGCTGAGCTGCACGTTAGAATTGCCCAGCGTGAGCGCCAAGCCCTTCATCCCCGATGTCCTGGCCGCCCGCTACGCCTCCGGCGAGCTTGCGCGGCTGTGGTCCCCCGAGCACAAGGTCGTCCTCGAACGGCAGCTGTGGCTGGCCGTGCTGAAGGCCCAGGCCGACCTGGGGATCGAGGTGCCCGCCGGAGCCGTCGCCGACTACGAGCGGGTGATCGACCAGGTCGACCTCGCCTCCATCGCCGAGCGCGAGCGTGTCACCCGGCACGACGTGAAGGCGCGGATCGAGGAGTTCAACGCCCTCGCCGGCCACGAGCAGGTCCACAAGGGGATGACCTCCCGCGACCTGACCGAGAACGTCGAGCAGCTGCAGATCAAGCAGTCGCTGGAGCACGTCCGCGACCGCACCGTGGCACTGCTCGCGCGCCTCGCCCAGCTCGCCGCCGAGCACGGCGAGCTCGTCATGGCCGGCCGCTCCCACAACGTCGCCGCCCAGGCCACCACCCTCGGCAAGCGCTTCGCCACCGCCGCCGACGAGCTGCTCGTCGCCTTCACCCGGCTGGAGGAGCTGATCGCCCGTTACCCGCTGCGCGGGATCAAGGGCCCGGTCGGCACCAGCCAGGACATGCTGGACCTGCTCGGCGGCGACGCCGCCAAGCTCGCGGACCTGGAGCGGCGTGTCGCCGGACACCTCGGCTTCGACCACGGCTTCACCAGCGTCGGCCAGGTCTACCCGCGCTCGCTCGACTACGACGTGCTCTCCGCGCTCGTCCAGCTGGCCGGCGCGCCGGGCTCGCTGGCCAAGACGATCCGGCTGATGGCCGGCATCGAGCTGGTCACCGAGGGCTTCAAGGAGGGCCAGGTCGGCTCCTCCGCGATGCCGCACAAGATGAACACCCGCTCCTGCGAGCGCGTCAACGGCCTGGCCGTGATCCTGCGCGGCTACGCCTCCATGGTCTCCGAGCTCTCCGGCGACCAGTGGAACGAGGGCGACGTCTCCTGCTCGGTCGTGCGCCGCGTCGCGCTGCCGGACGCGTTCTTCGCCTTCGACGGCCTGGTCGAGACCTTCCTGACCGTGCTCGACGAGTTCGGCGCGTTCCCGGCCGTCATCGCCGCCGAGCTGGACCGCTACCTGCCGTTCCTCGGCACCACCAAGGTGCTCATGGCGTCGGTGCGGTCCGGTGTGGGTCGCGAGACCGCCCACGAGGCGATCAAGGAGCACGCCGTCGGCTCGGCGCTGGCCATGCGTCAGGGCGTGCGCGAGAACCAGCTGCTGGACCGCCTGGCGGCGGACGAGCGCATTCCGCTGGACCGCGCCGCGCTGGACGCGCTGCTGGCCGACAAGCTCTCCTTCACGGGTGCGGCCGCCGCTCAGGTCGGCGAGGTCGTCTCCCGCGTCGAGCAGGTCACCGCCCGTCACCCGGAGGCGGCGAAGTATCGTCCGGGCGCGATCCTGTGACCTGAGCCGCCCGGCTCCGCACGAGACGAAGGCCGCCGACCCCCTCCGGTCGGCGGCCTTCGCCGTCCCGGTCAGACCATCACGTGCTTGGCCTGCGTGTATTCCAGCAGCCCCGTCATCGACAGGTCGCTGCCGTAGCCGGACTGGCCGCGGCCGCCGTGCGGCATCTCGGAGACGGTGGTGCCGTGCGTGTTGACCCAGACGATGCCGGTCCGCAGGGCCCGTGTCGCCCGCATGGCCCGGTCGATGTCGCGTGTCCAGACGCTCGCCGCGAGGCCGAAGCGGACTCCGTCGGCCAGACGCAGCGCCTCCGCCTCGTCCGCGAAGGGCTGCACGGTGACGACCGGGCCGAACACCTCCTCCTGCACGATCTCGTCGTCCTGGCGCACCGAGGCCACCACCGTCGGCTCGTGGAAGAAGCCCTCCCCGGCGACCGCACGGCCGCCCGTGACGATCTCCGCATGGGCCGGCAGCCGGTCCAGCAGGCCCTGGACACGGGCCAGTTGGGCGGCGCTGTTCAACGGCCCGAAGGCGGCGTCGGGTTCGTCGGGCCCGCCGGTGCGGAGCTTGGCGGCGTGCTGCGCGAAGGCGGACAGGAACGCGTCCTGGACGCTCCGGTGCACCAGCAGCCTGGTCGCCGCGGTGCAGTCCTGGCCGGCGTTGTAGAAGGCGACGTCCGCCAACGCCGCCGCCGTCGCCTCGACGTCCACGTCCGCGTGGACCAGGACCGGTGCGTTGCCGCCGAGTTCGAGGTGCAGGCGTTTGAGGTCGGCGGCGCAGGCCGCGGCGATCTCGCGCCCCGCGCGGACGCTGCCGGTGACCGCCACCATGGCGGGCGTCGGGTGGGCGACCAGCGCCGCGCCCGTGGACCGGTCGCCGCAGACGACGTTGAGCACCCCGGGCGGCAGGTGCTCGGCGGCCAGGCGAGCCAGCAGCGCCGAGGACGACGGGGTGGTGTCGGCGGGCTTGAGCACCACCGTGTTGCCCGCCGCGAGGGCCGGGGCGAGCTTCCAGACCGCCATCATCAGCGGGTAGTTCCACGGCGTGATCTGCGCGCAGACGCCCAGAGGCTCGCGGCGCAGCAGCGAGGTGCGGCCCTCGGTGTACTCGGCGGCGACGCTCCCGGGCAGCGCCCGGGCCGCGCCCGCGAAAAACCGCAACGTGTCGGTGACGGCCAGGAGTTCGTCGGCGAGGAAGGCCAGACGCGGCTTGCCGGTGTCGGCGGTCTCGGCCGCGGCGAACTCGTCCGCGTACCACTCCAGGGTGTCGGCGAGGCGCAGCAGCGCACGTTGGCGCTCGGCCGGCGTCGTCCGCGACCAGCGGGTGAAGGCCGACTCGGCCGCGGCGCAGGCGGCGTCCACGTCGGCCGCGTCCGAGCGGGCGGCGCGGGCGTGGGGGCGTCCGGTGGACGGGTCGACCAGCACGGTCTCCGCCCCGCAGGCCGCCGGGCGGTCATGGCCGCCGATGTGGTTGAGCACCACAGGAAGTGAGCGCATGTCAGCCACGGCGCAGCGCCTCCTCGGCGGTGGCCCGACCGGTACGGACGGCGCCCTCCATGTAGCCGGCTACCCACTGGTCGGAGCCGCAGACGTAGAACGGCGGCTCGTGCGTGCCGTGGAGCGGGCCGACCCGCCCCACGTCCCCCGGCGCCCACTGGGTCACATAGCCCTGCGTCCACGGGTCCGTGCCCCAGCAGCGTAGCCACGTCGCCAGCGGAGACTCGGCCTCGGGCCCGTACAACTCCGCCACCTGCGCCAGCAGTTCGCGCTCGCGCAGGTGAGCGGGCATGCCGAGCAGCACGCCCAGCCGTTCCGGTGGGACGAGCGCGGACAGCACGGCCGTGCTCTGCGGCCAGGTGCTGCCCAGCACGCCCTCGCACTCCGACAGCCCGCTCAGCCCCCGTTCCCGCCAGAAGGGCCCGCCGTAGGCGGCCACGAACTTCGCCGCCAGTGCGTGGCGTTGGGCGTGCAGGGAGGCGAGCCGGTCGTCGGAGACGCCGGTGACGGCGAGATCCCGCAACGGCCCAGCGGGCAGCGCGCTGACCACCGCCGACGCGGTCAGCGTCGCACCACCGTGCAGGCGCACCGTGCAGCGGCCGGGCCGGACGTCGAGCGCGGTCACCGGCGCGCCCAGGCGGATCCGGGGGCCGAGCTCCTCGGCCATGCGCTGCGCGACCGTCGCCGAGCCCTCGGCGACGCGCAGGCCCTCCCAGTCCTCGTAGTCGTAGTGGCCCGCGCTCGGCACGGCGGCCTGCTTGCGCAACGCGGCCAGCAACGAGGTGCGCTCGACCGAGCCGTCGGCGAGCCCCAGCGCGCCGATCTCCCACAGCCGCACCACGGCGGCCGGGGCCCTGCGGGACCGCAGCCACGCCCCGACCGAGAGCGCGTCGAGCGCGGCCGCCTCGGGGTGCGACCACGGGTCGTCCGGGTCGACGGTCTTGGCCAGGGCGACGAACTCGGCGGTGGCCGTACGGTGTTCGTCCTCGTCGTCGGCGCCGAACCAGTGCGGGGGATCGCCCGCCGACACGCCTTCCGGCGTGGCCCGGGCGATCAGGCCCGGTTCGGCGACGTAGCTCGGGATCAGCGTCAGGCCCAACTCGGCGACCAGGCCCAGATAGGCGCTGTGGGCGCGCCCGACGACCTCCCCGCCCAGCTGGACCAGACGGCCGTCGGGCAGCTGCTGCTGCTCGACCCGTCCGCCGACCCGGTCGCGGGCCTCGACGACGAGGACGTCCACCCCGGCGGCGGCCAGATCGCGGGCCGCGCTCAGCCCGGCCAGGCCGGCGCCGAGCACGATGACGTCGTGGTTCATGCGGTTCCTCTCTCAGCGGCTGCGGGCTCGTCCTGCGGTCGTCGACCCGGCCGGAGGCCGGCGGGGGACCCAAGGATCGGCCGACGGCGCGGCGCGCGTCTTCGGCCTCCGGCGGGGAGTGGGGCGGGGCACAGGCGCGGGGCGCGGGGCGGCTTCGCGAGCTGGTGGCTGGTGGGTGGCGGCGGGCGGCCCGGCGCGCGCCGCGGATGCGGACGGCGCGCGGGCGGGGCCGGCGGACGGGGGTCTGCGGGGCTCAGTGGCCCAGGACCAGGCAGTGGTCCGGGTCGTAGCCGAGTTCGACGGTCTCGCCGCCCTCCCAGCGGTCCTCCATGCGGGCGCGGGCGGTGTTCTGCTCCAGCGCCGCGACGGTGACGCCCGGCGCGAGCTCGATCAGGTAGGTCGTGGTGGGGCCGGAGTAGACCGTCTCCCGGATGACGCCGTTGACGACGGGCATGCCGGGCTCGAAGTCGGAGAGCCAGATCTTCTCCGGCCGGATCGACAGGTCCACGACGCTGCCCTCGCCCACGCCGGGCCGCGGCCCCACGGGCAGCGCCGGGCCGCCCTCCAACTGCACCGCGCCGTCCCGGTAGACGCCGCTGACCAGGTTGGAGGTGCCCATGAAGGCGGCCACGAACCGGCTCTCGGGCCGTTCGTAGACGTCCTCGGGCGTGCCGCACTGCTCCACCCGGCCGCCGTTCATGACGGCGACGCGGTCGGACATGGTGAGCGCCTCGTCCTGGTCGTGGGTGACGAACACGAAGGTGATCCCGACCTCGCGCTGGATCTGCTTGAGCTCCACCTGCATCTGCCGCCGCAGCTTCAGGTCGAGCGCGGCCAGCGGCTCGTCGAGCAGCAGCACGGCCGGCCGGTTGACCAGCGCCCGCGCCAGCGCCACGCGCTGGCGCTGCCCGCCGGAGAGCGTCCGCGGCTTGCGCTCGGCCATCCCGCCGAGCTGCACCAGGTCGATCATCGCGCCGACCCGCTCGCCGATCTCGGGCTTCGGCACGCCCTTGCGCTTGAGGCCGAAGGCGATGTTGTCGGCGACGCTGAGGTGGTCGAAGAGGGCGTAGCTCTGGAAGACGGTGTTGACGTTGCGCCTGTTCGGCGGCAGCGCGGTGACGTCCTCGCCGGAGAGCAGCACCGCCCCCTCGGTCGGGTCGGCGAAGCCGCCGATCATCCGCAGGGTGGTGGTCTTGCCGCAGCCCGAGGGGCCGAGCAGGGAGAAGAACTCACCGGGCGCGATCTCCAGGTCGAGGTCGCGCACCGCGTGGGAGCCGTTGAACTCCTTGCTGACGTGGTCGAGTCGGACGGCGGGGACGGTGTCGTCGGTGGTGTCGGCGGAGACGGCGGGGGTCGCGGCGGTCGGCGTCATGGGTGTCACTCCCCTGAAATGAGGTCGAGGCCGCCGCGGCGGCCGAAGAGGCGCGGGATGGCCAGGGCGAGGCCGATGAGGGTGATCGAGCCGGCCAGCATCAGCGTCCCGACGGCGTTGATGGTGGGCTCGACGCCGAAGCGGATCGCGGAGTAGATGCGGACGGCGAGCGGCTGCGGGTCGACGCCGGTGGTGAAGTAGGCGAGCACGAAGTCGTCGAAGACGAGCGCGAAGATCAGCACGGCGCTGGCCAGGATGGCAGGCAGCAGCGCGGGCAGGGTGACCAGGCGCAGCGCCTGCCAGCGCGTGGCGCCGAGGTCCATCGCCGCCTCCTCCACCTCCGGGTTCAGCGCGGCGACGCGGGAGCGCAGGATGACGGTGACGTAGGAGATGGAGAAGGTGATTTCGGCGATCATCACCGTGCCGGTGTTCAGGGTGATGCCGAGGCCCTTGAAGAGCAGCAGCGAGGCGACGCCGGTGACGATCTCCGGGGTGATCAGCGGGACCATCATGATCAGCCCGGCGTAGGTCCCGAGCCGGCCCTTGTTGCGGACCAGGCCCAGGGCCAGCGCCACGCCCAGCACGACCGAGCCGGCCATGGCCACCAGGGAGACCTCGAGGCTCATCCCGAGCGAGCCGAGCAGCACGTTGTCGTGGAAGAACGCCTCGTACCAGCGCAGCGAGAAGCCCTTGAAGACGGTCAGCGACTTCTGCGCGTTGAAGGAGAAGAGCACCACCATGGCGATCGGCAGGTAGAGCAGGACGAAGAAGACGACGGTGACGGCGATCGCGAAGACCGGCTTGCGGCGCGGTCCGCGACGTCCGCGCGGAAGATGAGGAAGATGAGGAAGACGAGGAAGACGAGGAAGACGAGGAAGACGAGGAAGACGAGGACCGCGCGGAACGCGCAGGGGAGCGGGGGCTGTCGGGTTCATCGGCTGGCCTCCGCCTCGTCCTTGCGGGCGCGCCGCAGGTAGCCGAACATCGCGATCAGCAGCACGGCCATCAGTGCCATCGTCAGCGCCGAGCCGAGGGGCCAGTCCTGGCCCTCGAAGAACTTGTCCTGGATCAGGTTGCCGATCATGATCTGGTTCGGTCCGCCCATGAACTGCGCGCTGACGAAGTCGCCCATCGCCGGGAGGAAGACCAGCACCACGCCGGCCCCCGCCCCCTGCCGGGTGGCGGGGACGGTGACGAACAGGAAGGTGCGCAGCGGCCCGCCGTACAGGTCGCGTCCGGCCTCGATCAGCGAGGTGTCCATGCGTTCCATGGCGGCGTACAGCGGGATGATCATGAAGACCACGAAGCCGTAGACCAGACCGGCGATGACGCCGAACCCGGTGTTGAGGATCTTGGTGTGGGCCCCGGCCAACCCGACCGCGCGCAGCACCCGCAGCACCGGCCCGTCGTCGGAGAGCAGCACCGACCACCCGTACATCCGCACCAGGTAGTTGGCGAAGAACGGCACGACGATGGCGGCGATCAGCGCGTTCTTGAACCGACCCGCGTGCAGGGCCACGGCGTAGGCGACCGGATAGGCGACAAGGAGACATATCACCGACGTCAGCAGCGCGTAGCCGAGCGAGCGGACCATGACGTCGCGATAGGCCGGGTCGGCGAGCGCCCTGAGGTTGCCCAGGTTGGTGCCGAACCTCGGATCGCCGAGCTCGTCGGTGGTGCCGAAGGAGATCGCGGCCACCAGCAGCAGGGAGGCGACGAAGAACACCGACATCCAAACGGTGCCCGGCAGGGTGAGCCAGGTCCAGATCCGGGCGCCGGTGGCGGAGGGGCGTGGCCGCCGCTCCCGCCTCTCCCGCCGGGCGGCGGGGCCGCCGGTCGGGTCGCCGGTGCGGACGGGCGTGCGCAGTGCCATCTCAGCCCGCCTTCACGTCGGTCCAGGCGGTGTCGCGCGCCTGGGCGCCGGCCGTGCTCGGATTGCGGAAGTAGAGGGAGGGCTTGAGGTCGCCCGGCTCGATCATGCACTGCGGCAACTGCTTGACCAGCGCGGCGTAGGCGGACTCCGTGCCGTGGACCGGCATCGGGTAGCCGAGGTACTGGATGGTCTTGATGGCGTTCTCGGGCCGCAGCAGGTAGTCGATGAAGAGCATCGCCGTGCCCGGATGCTCGGCGTTCGCCGGTATCGCGAAGCAGTCGGAGTTGATCGGCGATCCCTCCTTGGCCACCTCGAAGCCGTAGAGCGTCGCGTCCTTCGCCTGATTGAGGACGCTGACCATGTCGCCGCTCCAGGCCTGCGTCATGGTGGCCGTTCCGTCGAGCAGGTTGTTGTAGTCGTCGCTGGAGAAGCCGCGCAGGTGGGGGCGGAGCGTCTGCAGCAGCGAGGTCATCCTGTCGAGATCGCCCTGCGCGGTCGTGTTCGGGTCCAGGCCGAGCTTGAGCGCGGCCATGCCGAGCACCTCGTCCTCGTCGTCGAGGAGGAAGGTCGTGCCGCTGGACTGCGCGTCCCACAGGTCCTGCCAGGAGCCGGTCAGCGCCCCGAGCTTGTCGCGGCGCCAGCCGATGCCGGTCTTGTACATCGTGAACGGCACGGTGTGCGCGGACCTCGGGTCGTACCAGGGGTCCTCGAAGTAGGGGTAGCTGCCGAAGACCAGCTCGGCGTTGCGCAGCTTCGTGTGGTCGATGGCACGCAGCCGCCCCGCCTGGGCCAGCCGCTGCGCGTACTTGGCGGAGGGGAAGATGACGTCGTACTTGTTCCCGGCGTCCAGCTTGGCGACCATGCCCGGCATCGAGTCGAAGTTGGACTGGACGATCTTGACCCCGTACTCCTTCTGGAACCCGGAGAACACCGAGGGATCGATGTAGTCGGCCCAGTTGAAGTAGACGAGCGGTCCGTCGACCTTCATCTCGATGGGCTTGTCGGTCTGGGCGGGGGTCGCGGTCGCGGGCTGGCTGAAGCCGCAGCCGGTGAGGCCCAGGCCGAGCGCGCCGAGGCCGCCCGCGCGGAGCAGGGACCTGCGGGACAGCTGGGGTCCGTGCGAGAGCTGGGGTCCGTGCGAGGACCGGGGTCTGGAGGAGAGCGGGGGGAGGTGGTCGGACATCTGTGTCCTCTCCAGGTGGGTGGACCGGCGGGGCGAGCCGGTTGGAGGTGACCGAGGGGGTGAGGGTGTGCTGCAGCCCCGGCTCTGATCAGGGGAGACTGCACCCGGGGCGTCCACGCCGGTACGGGTGGACGGTGCCTGATGTGAGGGGTTCTGCCGTCAGCTGTGGTGGCTGGAGTTGCCGTTGGACGTCAGAGCGGGAAGGGGGCGGTGACGCCGAGCTGCGGGGCGACCAGGGACCAGATCTGGTCGCGGGCGTCGGCGACGTCCGTCGCGGAGGAGCCGATCAGGATCCGGGTGCCGTAGCCGTTGGTCAGCGCGATCACCAGGTCCGCGAGCCGGCCGACGTCGCAGGGGCCGAACTCGCCCGCGGCCTGGCCGTCGCGGACGACGCCGGCGATCCAGTCGCGCAGGTTGCCGTACAGGTCCCGGGCCACGCCGAGGGAGTCCGCGTCCCGAACGGCGCGCAGGTGCAGCTCCTGCCAGAGCAGGAAGTCGCGGCGCAGCTCCGTGTCGATCGGCAGGCAGGCGTCGATGACGCGGCCCAGCCGCCAGGTATGCGGCAGCTCCGCCGGCGGCTCGGCGGCGTAGCCCTCGACGCCCGCGTGCTCGTAGGAGAAGGTCAGCGCTTCCAGGAAGAGCTTCTCGCGGTTCTCGAAGTGGTAGTGCAGCAGGGCTGAGGAGACCCCGGCCCGCTCCGCCACCATGCGCATCCGGACCTTCTCGAAGCCGACCTCGGCGATCGTCTCGCAGGCCGCGAGCAGGATGACCCGGCGCGTGTGCTCCGTGCGCTCCTCGTGGCTGGCGCGGCGACCCGCCGCGGTTGCCGGAACGGGACGGGTCGCGGCGCTCACGCGGACTCCTGAGGGTCGGTGTTCGGGGCGGCCGGGCCGTCGACGCCGTCCAGGTCGGCGCGGATCCGCTCGGCGAACCAACCTACTGCCGATTCCCGTCGCGAGAGCGGACCGGGCTCGAACCCCGGCGTGCCGAGGCCGTGTTGGACACGCGCCACCAGTTCTGCGTCCTCGTCGTTGGTGATCCAGCCGATGTGGATGTTGAGGCGCCGGGCGAGGGCGGTGCGGACTCCGGCACCGGGCTTGGTGTACCAGGCGCCGCCCACGGCCACGCGGTCGGGCGCGGTGGGGATGGCGGTCCAGGCGAGCACATGGTCAGGATAGAAGTCGAGAAGGGTGTTGGGGTAGATCACCGCGTAGCGCCAGACCCGCCGGTCGGCTTCGGTCAGACCCGGCATGGGGGACGTCACCCTCTGGTAGAGCCGTTCGACGACGTTCGACGAGGGCTTGTCCCGGAGCGGCACCTGGAACAGAGCGTAGGACTCGCGCAGCTCGCTGGCCACGTAGTTCTGGTAGTCGAACAGTCGCATCAGGCCCGGGTGGGCGACCGGGACGTGGTAGCCCTCGAGGTAGTTGTCCACGGCCACTTTCCAGTTGGCCTGCTGCACCTCGAAGCTGTCTCGGTCGTGGATCCGGTACTTGCCGACCGGGACCAGGTCCGGGCCGAGGTAGCGGCCGACGGCGTCGCTCAGCCCGGCGCACTGCTCTGCCAGCGGCTTGGCACGGCCGTCGACGTTGACGAAGACGAAGCCGAGGAAGGACTCGGCCGCCACCGGGAACAGTCCGAGCTGCGCCTTGTCGAGGCAGGGGATCTGCCGGGCCTCCGGCGCGCCGACCAGGCTCCCGTCGAGCCGGTAGGTCCAACCGTGGTACGGGCAGCGGATCGCCTTGCCGGAGGGCTCCGGAGTGGAGACCAGCCGGGTGCCGCGGTGGCGGCAGACGTTGAGGTGGGCCTTGATGCCGCCGTCCTCCGTGCGGACCACCAGCACCTCGCGTCCGGCCGCCCAGGCGGAGAGTCGGGCGCCCGGGCCCGGCAGGTCCGACTCGTGGCAGACCAGCTGCCAGGAGCGGGCGAAGACGCGGTCGGTCTCGGCCGTCGCGACGGCGGGATCGGTGTAGTAGCGGGCGGCCAGGGCCGTGGCGGGGGCGGCACCCCCGTCGGGGGCCGCTGGGGCGGGCTCTGCGTGAGGGGGACCGGATCGGGTCAGTTCGGACTGCATGGCGCTCCTGCTCATCGCGCGGGGCCTGGGTGGGGCAGAGACTGACTGGCTGCTCAGCGAGCGGTGCGGCAAGGTTGCGCCTTCACGTCCTCGGTGTCAATACTTGCTGACTAACTGGTTGATCAGTACCGTGGCGAACACGCCGCCCGGCCGACGCCGGCGCTCCTGATGTCCCATCCCAGGAGCCGCCCCTTCTCCCGGACACGGCACTTCTCTCACCCCACTCACGCTCCACTCACGCGGTCCGGCGCCCGCCGGACCCCTCGGCATCGCACCCCGTCCCACCGCGGAGGCAGGCATGCACGCAACCCGCAGGAACGCCTGGCTCGGACTCACCCCCGAGCCCGAGCGCGAGCTGCCCCACGCGGTGGCGCTGCTGCGCGGTCGGAGCGGTCGAGCCGATGGCATCGAGGCGGAACGGCGGCGGGTGGAGCGCCTGATCCTGCACGGGAGCCGGCGCAGCTGGCTCGGCTACCTGCACGAAGTCGCGGAGCTGGTCGCCGAGGTCGCGGCCGGTGGCGCGCTCGGGGCCGGCGGCATGCTCGGGACCGGTGGCGCGCTCGGGGAAGGGCCGCCCGGCCCGGGCGACGTCGAGGCGGCACTCGTCGCAGGCGAGGTCGTGCTCGCCCACCACCAGATGCTGATCGGCCTGCCCGGCCCCGCCTACGACCAGGCCGCCGCCGACCGGGCCCTGCTCACCCGCGCCGTCGACCGGCTACGCCACCTGCAGGCGAGACCGGTCCCGGCCGCCCACGACCCAGAGACAGGTTGGCGATGACCGTGACCGTGATCCACACGCCGTCCGGCGGCCCCGCGCCCGTGCTGGGCCCGAGCCCGGACCGGGTCGAGGACCTCGCCTCCTACCTGGCCCGGGGCGGGTACCGCACGCAGGTCGAGCCCGAGGAGTTGCTCGCCCGCGTCGAGGCCGCCGGCCTGCGCGGCCACGGTGGCGCGGGCTTCCCGACGGCGGTCAAGCTCCGTGCCGTCCGCGACGGCGCGGGAACGCCCGTCGTCGTCGCCAACGGCGAGGAGGGGGAGCCCGGCTCGGTCAAGGACCGCTGGCTGCTGCGCGCCCGTCCGCACCTGGTCCTGGACGGCCTTCTCCGGGCGGCCCGGATCACCGGGGCCGACCGTGCCTACGTCTACCTGTCCGACCACGCCGCCGAGCGCAGTGTCCGCGCGGCGCTCGCCGAGCGCGAGCCGGGGCTGGCCGTGGAGGTCGTGCGCACCGAACCCGCTTATGTCGCGGGGGAGGAAAGCGCGGTGGTGCGCCGCATCGACGGCGGCCCGGCTCTGCCGACGGCCAAGCCGCCGCGTGTCTTCGAGCGCGGCGTCGGCGGTGCGCCGACTTTGGTGGCGAACGTCGAGACGCTGGCGCGGACGGCGCTGCTCGCCGCGTCGACCGGGCGAAGCGGTGCCGCGCAGACGGTTCTGCTGACCCTGTCGGGGGGCCGGGGCGCGCCGGTTTTGACCGAGCGCCGCTATGACACGACGCTGCGTCAACTCTGCGCTACGCACAGGAGGGACGAGCCGTCGGCCGTATTGATGGGTGGGCTCTTCGGCGGGCTGCTTCCGCTGACCGTACTGGACCTGCCGCTGGAGCGGTCCCGCCTCGCGGAGGCGGGCACTGGCCTCGGCTGCGGCGCGATCCGCTTCCTCGGTCCGGATGAGTGCCCGGTTTCGGTGGCCGCCGACGCCGTCGACCACCTGACGGCCGAGAGCAGCCGCCAGTGCGGCGTCTGCGTCTCCGGCACCCGGGCGCTGCGGGACACTCTCGCTGCCCTGGCCGAGGGCCGCTGCGACGCCGACGGCCTCGCCAATCTGGCCCGTTGGGCGCAGGGCCTGCCCGGACGCGGCGCCTGCGCGCTGCTGGACGCCGCCGCACGCCTGGCCAGCACGCTGGTCTCCGGCTTTCCAGAGCTCGTCGACGACCATCGGCGCGCGCCCTGTCAGGCCTGCGCCGCCACGCCGCCGGAGGCCGGTCGCCGCCTGCGCGTCCCCGTCCCGATGCCCGTTGCCACCGCCGCGGCCAGCGCCGTGGCGAATCTGGCGCGGCCGTGCGCGTCCGCCGGCGTCGGGTGACCTCCCAGCCTCCTCCCGTCCTCTTTCCTTCTCCCGCTCAACCTTTCCTTCTCCCGTTCCACCGCTCACCGAAGAGGGAACCCGCCATGAAACTCCGCATCGACTCCACCCGCTGCCAGGGGTACGGAGAGTGCCTGCCGCCAGCCCCCGGTCTGATCGACCTCGACGAGTGGGGTTACGCCCGCCTCCTGGTCGTCGACCTGACCGACGATCAGGAGGCCGCCGCCCGGGCCGCCGTCGACGCCTGCCCCAACACCGCGCTGCGACTGGAGCGGTGACCGGATGCGACGTGACCTGACCGCCCTCTTCGCGCCCTCCTCGGTCGCGGTGCTGGGCGCCAGCGACGACCCGGCCAAGTACGGTCACGCCATCGCCGTCCAGGCCCTGCGCGCCAACGGGCGACGCCCGCTGCACCTGGTCAACCGGCGCGGCGGCACGGTGCTCGGCCGGAAGGCCGCCGCCAGCCTGGGCGCGATCGGTGAGCCGGTCGAGCTGGTCGTGGTGAGCGTCCCGGCGACGGGCTTCGAGGAGGCCGTGGACGAGGCGCTCGCCTGCGGAGCCCGCGCGATCGTCGCCATCACGGCCGGATTCGCCGAGACGGGCGCGGACGGCCTGGCCCGGCAGCGCGCCGTCGCCGAGAAGGTCCGGGCGGCCGGAGCGCTGCTGGTGGGCCCCAACTGCCTCGGCATCGCGGACAACACCACCGAGCTCTACCTCGCGTCCGACCGGTTCGCCTCCGGCGGCATCGCGTTGCTCAGCCAGAGCGGCAACTTGGCGCTGGAGCTGCAGTTGCGGCTCGAACCACGGGGCCTGGGCTTCTCCCGCTTCGTCTCCCTGGGTAACCAGGCCGACGTGACGCTGGTCGACCTGGTCCGGGACTGCGCCCGGCATGAGGGCACCCGTGCCATCGCCGTCTACGCCGAGGACTTCGGCGACGGACGCGCCTTCGCCGAAGCGGCCGCACGGGCGGGCAAGCCCGTCGTGCTGCTGACCGCCGGCCGGGGCGACGCCGCCGCGCGCAGCGCCAAGTCGCACACGGGCGCCCTCACCACCTCCAGCGACGTGGTGCTCGCCGCGTGCCGGGACGCGGGCGTCGAGCTGACTCGCACACCCCGCGAACTCGCCTGTGTGCTCGGCGCTCTGGACGCGGGACGGCGCGCCCGCGGCCGCCGCGTCGCGGTCTTCACCGACGGCGGCGGCCACGGCGCCGTCGCGGCGGACGCGGTCGAGGCCGCCGGGCTGTCCGTGCCCGAGCTGTCCGCGCCGCTGCAAGGGGAGTTGACGGGACTGCTGTGGAAGCAGTCCGCCGTCGGGAACCCCGTCGACCTGGCCGGCATGGGCGAGCGGGATCCGATGTCCTACGCGCACACCGTGCGGGCACTGTTGGCCTCGGACGAGGTCGACGCGGTGCTCCTGACGGGCTACTTCGGCGGCTATGCCTCCGGTGAGGGCGGCCTGGGGGGCGACAGCGGCGGTGACGTCGACGGTGAGCCCGGTGGCGGCAACGGCGGCGGGGTCGGTGGCCAGGTCGGCGGCGGTGACGGCGGCGGGGTCGGTGGGGGCGGTGGCACGGGCGGTGCTCTGGGGCGGGCCGAACTCGCGGCGGCCGAGGCGATAGCGGCGTTGGCTCCGTTGGCCGGCAAGCCGCTGGTGCTGCAGTCGATGTATCCGGAATCGGCGAGCTGCCGGGTCCTGGCGGCCGTCGGCGTCCCGGTCCACGAGGCGGTCGAGGACGCCGCCCGCGCCCTCGTCGCCCTCGCCCCGAGAGCCTCCGACCGCGGGGGAGTGCATCCCTTGCCGCCCGCGGCCGAGCCGCTCGCCGACCCCGACTACCACGCCACCCGACGCCTCCTGGCGGCCGCCGGGGTCCCCTTCCCGCCCGCCCGCGAGATCTGTTCTGAAGCGGAACTGACAGCCGCGGCGCGGCAGTTCTCCGGCCCCTACGTCCTCAAGGCCCTGCATCTGCTGCACAAGTCCGACGCCGGCGGTGTCGCGCTGCGCCTGGCCGACGAGGACGCGCTGCTCGCCGCCCACCGCGAGATGCACGCCCGCCTCGGGGCGCCCGCCTACTCCGTGGAGGCCATGGCCGACCTGAGTGACGGGGTCGAGCTCATCGTCGGCGTGAACTGCGATCCGCGCTTCGGCCCGGTCGCGATGGTCGGCCTGGGAGGAGTGCTCACCGAGGCACTCGGTGACGTCGCCTTCGCACTCGCCCCCGTCACCGCCGAACACGCCGAGCGGCTGCTGCGCGGACTGCGCAGCGCGGTGCTGCTCGACGGCGTCCGCGGCCGTCCGGCCGTCGACGTGGCGGCGGCCGCGCGGGCCGTCGCCGCGATCACCGCCGTGGCGGCCGCCCACCCCGAGATCGCCGAACTGGAGGTCAATCCGCTGCTGGTGACCCCACGCGGCGCCCTCGCCCTCGACTCCCGCGCCGTCCTCGCCTGATTCGAAAATCTCCGTTGCTTGACGCCGTTCCTCCCTCCGTTCCTCCAACCCCGCCCGCCCAGCTCACGCAGGAGAACCGCCCATGGACTTCCGCTACACCCCCGAGCAGGCCGACCTGAAGCGCCGCGCCGCCGACTACGCGCGGCTGCTGATGCGCTACGAGGACCAGTCCGAGCAGGCAGGCGGCCCGCTGCCGGCCGAGACGGTCCGGGAGCTGACCCGCGCCGCCATGGACGCGGGTGTCTACGCCATCAACATGCCGGTCGAGTTCGGCGGGCCCGGCCTCTCCTTGCTGGACCAGGTGATCGTCGAGGAGGAGTTCGGCAAGGTCACCAACTGCCTGTGGGACATTCCCTGGCGGCCCGCCAACGTGCTCGTCCACGGCACGGAGGCGCAGCGCGAGACGTACCTGCTGCCGATTATCCGCGCGGAGAAGTTCGACGCGTTCGCGGTCACCGAGCCCGGCGCCGGATCCGATCCGTCCTCGGGCACCACCACCGCCACCCGCACCGAGGGAGGCTGGCTGCTCAACGGCGAGAAGTGGTTCGTCACCTGCGGCGACATCGCCGACTTCCTCGTCGTCCAGGCCGACGCGGGCCCGGAGCGGGCGGCCACGCTGTTCTTCGTCGACAAGCAGGCGCCGGGCGTGACGATGTCCCGCGTCCCGCACTTCATGCACACCGCCGTCAACGGGCACCCGGAGTTCGTCCTCACCGACGTCTTCGTCGCCGACGAGGACGTGCTCGGCGAGGTCGGCCAGGGCTACGAACTGACCAAGGAGTGGTTCACCGACGAGCGGTTGATGATCGCGGCCCGGACGGTCGGCGCGGCCGAGCGCGCGCTGGAACTGGCCCGGGACTGGGCGGTACGACGCGAGCAGTTCGGGCAGTCGATCGCCTCGTTCCAGCTGGTCCAGGGCATGCTCGCGGACTGCGCCGCCGAGATCGCGGTGCATCGCGCCTACACCCACCAGGTGGCGTGGGAGGCGGACCAGCCGGACACCGACCGCAAGACCCTGCACGCCAAGGCGTCCACGGCCAAGCTCGCCGCCAGCGAGGCCGCGGGACGCGTCGTCGACCGCTGCGTCCAGATCTTCGGCGGTCGCGGGTACGACCGTGGCTACCCCGTCGAGCGGATGTACCGCGAGCTTCGGGTGGACCGGATCTGGGAGGGCACCTCGGAGATCCAGCGCCTGATCATCGCCAACGAGCTCATCAAGCGCGGCACGCGTGCGCTCCAACTGCCGACGCACTGAAGCCCGGTGCCGAAACCGCGCACGGGGAGCGCGCACTGAAGCCGCGCACCGAAGGCCAGTACCGAAGGCAGTACCGAAGGCAGTACCGAAGGCCAGTACCGAAGCCCCGCCAACCCGCTGTCCCACACCGTTTCGCGTTTCGCCGAGGAGCACCATGGACTTCCGCCTCACCCCCCGTCAGGCCGCCCTCAAGGCCAAGGCCCGGGAGCTGACGGACTTCATCGCCAAGTACGAGCAGAGCTGTGAGGAGAACAACGGCCTCCCGCGTGAGGTGCACGACGCCGTGCGCGACGCCGTCCTGGAGGCCGGCCTGCAGGCCGTCAACATGCCCGCCGAGTGGGGCGGCGCCGGACTCGCCATCCTGGAGCAGGCCGTCGTCCAGGAGGAGCTGGGCCGGCTCACCGGCGCGCTGTGGGACATGGTCTGGCGCCCCGCCAACGCCCTGCGCTTCTGCACCGAGGAGCAGCGCGAGCGCTACCTGGTGCCGGTCATCAAGGGGCAGCGGCGCGACTGCTACGCCGTCACCGAGCCGGGCGCCGGATCCGACCCGCAGAACCTCGCCACCACCGCGACGCGCACCGACGGCGGCTGGCTCATCAACGGCGAGAAGTGGTTCGTCACGGTGGGCGACCACGCCGACTTCATGATCCTGCTGGCCGCGGCGGGCGAGGAGAAGGCGCCGACGCTGTTCCTGGTGGACAAGGACACCCCGGGAATCGAGATGACCCGGGTGCCGCGGTTCATGCACACCTTCGTGTACGAGCACCCCGAGTTCACCTTCACCGACGTTTTGGTCCCCGAGAACGCCGTACTCGGCGGCCTCGGCAACGGCTACGACATCACCCGCTCCTGGTTCACCGAGGAGCGGCTGATGATCGCGGCCCGGACCATCGGCGCGGCCGAGCGCGGTCTGGAGCTGGCCCGGGACTGGGCCGTGCAACGGGAGCAGTTCGGGCAGTCGATCGCCTCGTTCCAGCTGGTCCAGGGCATGATGGCGGACAGTGCCGCCGACATCGCGGTGCACCGCGCCTACACCCACCAGGTGGCGTGGGAGGCGGACCAGCCGGACACCGACCGCAAGACCCTGCACGCCAAGGCCGCCATCGCCAAGCTCTCGGCCAGCGAGGCGTCCGGCCGGGTCATCGACCGCTGCGTGCAGATCTTCGGCGGTCGCGGCTACGACCGCAGCTACCCCGTCGAGCGTCTCTACCGGGAGCTGCGCGTCGACCGGATCTGGGAGGGCACCTCGGAGATCCAGCGCCTGATCATCGCCGGTGAGCTGGTCAAGCGCGGGACGGGGGTGCTGCAGCTGCCCGTCGGGAGCTGAGCGCTCTGTTCGTGCCGCCTTCCCGGGTGCGTCCGGAGGCACCCGGGAAGGCGGCGCCCGGGAGCGCCCGGGAACGCCCGAATGCGCCTCCGGATGCCGAGGCGGGCGATCGGCGCTAGCTTCAGCTGTAGTCGGTTCGCAACTCTGCGTGACCGACGTCAGGGTCAGAAGACACACGGACGAAGGAGCGCGGGCATGCCCGGCAAGTTCGAGGTCCACATGGACAAGCCGCAGGAGTACCGGTTCACGCTGAAGGCGGCGACGGGCGAGGTCATCGCCCTGAGCGAGGTCTTCGAGTCGCGTGAGGCCTGCGAGAAGAGCATCGAGGCCGTGCGCAAGCACGCCCCCTACGCCAAGCTGGTCGAGGCCGGCGCGGCGGTCGGCTGAATCGTGAACCGCGGGTCCGTTGTCGGTGGGAGTGGCTAGATTCCCCCCATGACGACGGTGGCCGAAAGGGACGTCGCCCTGGGCGACGGACGCACTCTGCACGTCTACGACACCGGCGAGGCCGCCGACGGTGCGCCTCGCCCGGTCGTGTTCTGGCATCACGGCACCCCCAATGTCGGGGAGCCCCCGGAGCCGCTCTTCGCAGCCGCCGAGCGGCTCGGGCTGCGTTGGATCGCCTACGACCGCCCCGGCTACGGTGGGTCGACCCGGCACGAGGGGCGCGACGTCGCCTCGGTGGCGGCGGAGGCCGCAGTCGTCGCGGACGCGCTCGGTGTCGGGCGCTTCGCCGTGCTGGGCCATTCCGGGGGCGGTCCGCATGCCCTGGCCTGCGGCGCGCTGCTCCCCGACCGTGTCAGCGCGGTGGTGAGCATTTCGGGGCTCGCCCCGCTCGACGCCTTCGCGCAGGAGGGCGGCGACTGGTTCGCCGGCATGCACCCCAGCGGCGTGGCGGAGCTCCGGGCCGCCCTCGTCGGCCCGGAGGAGCTGGAGAGCCTGCTCGTCAAGGGAGATTTCGATCCCGAGATCTTCACTCCGGAAGATCACACCGCGCTCTCCGCCGGTCCGTGGGCGTGGTTCATGGGCGTGGTCCAACGGGCGACGGCCAACGGCGTCGGCGGCATGGTCGACGACGATCTCGCCTACGTCCGCCCCTGGGGTTGCGATCCTGCCCGGATCGGCGCGCCGACCCTGGTGGTCCACGGCGCCGCCGATCGGATGGTCCCGGCGGCTCACGGCGCCTGGCTGGCGGGTCGCTGTCCTGGAGCGGAGTGGTGGGAGCGGCCGGGGCAGGGCCACGTCTCCGTCCTCTCGGACGCCGCCGAGGAGGCGCTGGCGTGGATGGCGGCGCGGATCGGGGGACACCGTTGAGTCCTCGACTACTGCGCGTGTCGGGCTGGCGCTTCCGTGTGCGCGGACGGATAATTGGATCATGACGGGACAATCCGGGACATCGGTCCGAGTCTGGGTCAAGACCGAGATCGGGCCCCGCCATGTCGTCGCCCAGGCCCACGACGCGCTCAACAACCCGATCGGCGAGGAGGTCGTGGTCACGGAGTCGCACGACCTCTACGAGATGGCGAGACGTTACGGGGTCACCCTGGACCACTTCGACTTCGAGGGCGACAGCGCCGACATCATCGAGTCGGCTACCCCGCAGGCGGACGCGTAGCACAAGCGGACGACGGTCCGTCAAATCGTTATGCCATGAGGCATTGTGGCGGCCGGACGTCCCGCACCATGGTTGACGCATGTTCGTCGACCTGGTGTCCAAGCCCCGTACGCTCGCCCGAGCCGCGCTGGCCGTCGCCTATCTGGGCCTGATGGTCATCATGACGATCGTCGCCTGGCAGGGGGGCAAGGTCGACCTCTCCTCGGTCGGCCAGGTGTCCAGTGCGCTCGCGGCGGCTCTGCTCGGCGCCGCGATCAACCCCGGCGGCTCGAAGAAGGCCGCGTCGGCCGGGAAGTCCGCGTCGGCCGCCCCCGCGTCTGTCGCCCCGGAACCGGCCGCCCCAGGAGGCTCGGGTGCCTCGGGCGGCTCGGGCGGGGGCCTCGGGAACGTAGGGACGGACGCCTTCTGGGGGATTCAGACGGTCGTCGGCTGCGCCGCGCTGCTGCTGACGGCGCTCGCGCTCGTCGTCCACGGCAGCGGTCACACCAATGCTCCTGCCGCCTTCGTGGCCGTCGCGGCGGCGTTCAGCGCGCTCTTCCTCGACACCAGCAGCATCACCCACCCGCTGAGCGACACCCCGAGCACGGCGAACGCGGCGCATCCGGCGGACGCGGCCGCTTCGGCCGGGAGTTCAGCAGTCACGGCGGCCACGGGAGCCGTGGCGGCCGTACCCCCGGCGAGCAGCGGACCTGCCGCGGGCGCGGGTGCGGGTGCGGGCGCGGGCGCGGAGCCGGCCAGGGGAGAGGCGGGAGCCGCCACGGTCGGTGGCGCCGCCGCCGATGGGACAGTGACCCCGAAGGCGCAGATCCCCGCCCAGTCCACCGGCAGCGCCGACGACGCCGAGTCCCCCAACAGCTGACCCCCCCGGGCGGTCGCCGGTCGGCGGCCCCCGGGCGGCAGTCGGCGGCACTCGGTCCGCGGTCTGCCCGTCCGGCGGTCCGTCAGTCGCCGAAGGCGGGTGCGTAGCGGATCGCGCCGCCCGGGACCGGGCGGCCCGGGTCAAGGGCCAGGGCGAGCATCGCCTCGTCCGGCACCTCGAACGGCGGCTTGATGCCGTAGCCGGAGGCCGGGACGAAGCCGAAGCGCGGGTAGTAGGCCGGGTGGCCGAGCACCAGCACCAGCTGTTCGCCGGCCGCGTGGGCGGCGTCCAGCAGCGCGTGGATCATCGCCGTGCCCGCTCCGCGCCGCTGCCAGGCCGGGAGGACCGCGACAGGGGCGAGGGCCAGTGCCTGGGCGCCCGACACATGACACCGGGTCAGCAGGGCGTGGCCGACGACCTCTCCGTCCGGTGCGGTGGCCACCACCGAGAAGCCCGGCGTCCAAGCCCCTGGGTCCTGCCGGAGCGCGTCGACGAGATCGGCCTCGTTCGGGGTGGGGAAGGCCGCCAGGTTGACGCGGCGGACCGCAGTGATCTCGGAGCCGTCCGGCGCCTCGGGCCGGACGGCCCAGGCGAACGCGGCGGAGCCGCGCACGGCTCCCGCGGGACCGCTCGGACGGTACGGCTGGTCAGGACCCTGCGTGGAGATCATTTCTGCCATGCCTCACCCTATACACCCGGTTCGCCCGGCGTGACGTTCGGAGGTCACCCGGCCGCCCGCGGCCGTGGCGCGGCAGGCCTGGCCGACTTGCCACCGGTCTTGAGCTCGGCCCAGATGACCTTGCCGCCGCCGCTGGTGAAGCGGGTTCCCCAGCGTTCGGCGAGCTGGGCGACCAGGAAGAGGCCGCGTCCCCCTTCGTCCTCGGAACGTGCCCGACGCATCCGGGGAGAGACACTGCTCCCGTCGGCCACCTCGCAGATCAGGCCCCGGTCGCGCAGCAGGCGGAGCTCCACGGGCCCGGTGGCGTGCCGGATCGCGTTCGTCACCAGCTCGCTGACCATGAGTTCGACCGTTCCCGCGAGCTCGCCCAGCCCCCAGTCGGTCAGCCGCGCGCGCACCTGCGCGCGCAGCCCGGCGACGGCCGCCGGCTCCAGCGGCACCGGCCAGCGCGCGACCATCGCGCCGCTCACGCCCCGCGTCCGGGCGATCAGCAGCGCCACGTCGTCGCGCGGCCGCTCCGGTAACAGCGCCGACACCACGGCCGTGCACAGCGCCTCCGGCGTGCGGTCCCGACCCGCTCGCGCGGTCGCGAGCGCGTCCGCGAGCCGGGCGAGGCCCACGTCGATGTCCCGGTCCCGGTCCTCGATCAGGCCGTCCGTGTAGAGGACGATCTCGCTGCCCTCCGGCAGCGCGAACTCGACCGCCTCGAACGGCGTGCTGCCGAGGCCGAGCGGCGGCCCCGCCGGCACCTCGGGGAAGCCGACCGTGCCGTCCGGCAGCAGAAGCGCAGGAGAGGGATGGCCCGCGCTGGCCAGGGTGCAGTGGTGGGTGACGGGGTCGTAGATGACGTAGAGACAGGTCGCGCCGATGATGCCGAAGCCGCCGAGCTCGCCCTCCTCCTGGTCCATGGCGTCGACGAGTGCGTCCAGATGGCCGAGCAGCTCCTCCGGCGGCAGGTCGAGAGCGGAGAAGTTGCGCACCGCGGTGCGCAGCCGCCCCATCGTCGCCGCGGCATGGATGCCGTGCCCCACCACGTCGCCCACGACCAGGGCGACGCGCGCCCCCGACAGCGGGATCACGTCGAACCAGTCCCCGCCCACGCCCGCCTGGGCCGGCAGGTAGCGGTGCGCGACCTCGATCGCGGGCAGTTCGGGCAGTGCCCGGGGCAGCAGGTTGCGCTGCAGGGTGAGGGCGAGCGAGTGCTCCCGCGTGTAGCGGCGGGCGTTGTCGAGGCAGACGGCCGCCCGGTGCGCCAGCTCCTCGGCCAGCGTCAGATCGTCCCTGCGGAACGGCCCGGCGTCGAGGGACCGGTAGAACGACGCCACACCGAGCACCGTGCCCCGGGCGGAGAGCGGGACCGCGATCACCGCCCCCATGCGGTAGTCCTCCAGGCCTGGCTCGGCCCGGACGACGCTCGTCGGCTCCTCGTCGAGCACCGGCCGCCCTGCCGTGAGCGCC
>NZ_BBPO01000089.1 GCF_000787815.1 Streptacidiphilus neutrinimicus | reverse complement strand
TTTCAGTGGATTTTGTCTTCCCGTTCCGTCCTCATCGGGCCGGTCACCGGGGCAACTCGGTAAACAGTACGGGGCCCTGTAGGTCGAGTCAAATCGACCTACAGGGCCCCTCACCCGTTCGGGCGAATACCGGACAGGGCGTCAGACCTCGACGACCATCGGCAGGATCATCGGGCGGCGACGGTAGGTGTCCGAGACCCACTTGCCCAGCGTGCGGCGCACCAGCTGCTGGATCTGGCGGGTCTCCAGGACGCCGTCCTGGGCGGAGCGCGACAGGGCCTCCTGGATCTTCTCCACCGCGGGGCCGAAGGCGTCGTCCTCGATGCCGGAGCCGCGGGCCTGGATGTTGGGGCCGCTCAGCACCTTGCCCGTCGAGGAGTCCACGACCAGGAACGCGGTGATGATGCCCTCGTCTCCCAGGATGCGACGGTCCTTCAGCGAACCCTCGCCGACCTCGCCGACCGACAGGCCGTCGACGTAGACGTAGCCCGCCTGCACCTTGCCGGCGATGCGCGCGACACCGTTGACGAGGTCGACAGCGACGCCGTCCTCAGCGATGACGATGCGGTCCTTGCGGATGCCGGTCTTCTGACCCAGCTCGGAGACGGCGCGCAGGTGCCGCCACTCACCGTGCACGGGCATGAGGTTCCGCGGCTTGCAGATGTTGAAGAAGTACAGCAGCTCGCCGGCGGAGGCGTGGCCGGAGACGTGCACCTTGGCGTTGCCCTTGTGCACGACGTTCGCGCCCCACCGGGTCAGCCCGTTGATCACGCGGTAGACCGCGTTCTCGTTACCGGGGATCAGCGAGGAGGCGAGGATGACGGTGTCGCCCTCGACGATGCGGATCTGGTGGTCCCGGTTGGCCATGCGCGAGAGCGCGGCCATGGGCTCGCCCTGGGAGCCGGTGCAGATGAGGACGACGTCCTCGTCCGGCAGGTCGTCCAGCGTCTTCACGTCGACGACGAGGCCGCCCGGCACCTTCAGGTAGCCGAGGTCACGGGCGATGCCCATGTTGCGGACCATCGAGCGGCCGACGAAGGCCACCTTCCGCCCGAACTCGTGCGCCGTGTCCAGCACCTGCTGGATGCGGTGCACGTGCGAGGCGAAGCTGGCGACGATGATGCGCTTGTCGGCACGGTCGAAGACCTGCTGGAGCACCGGGCCGATCTCGCGCTCGGGCGCGATGAAGCCGGGGACCTCGGCGTTGGTCGAGTCGACCAGGAGCAGGTCGATGCCCTCCTCGCCCAGGCGGGCGAAGGTCGGCAGGTCGGTCAGGCGGCGGTCCAGCGGGACCTGGTCCATCTTGAAGTCGCCGGTGGCGACCACGAGGCCGGCGGGCGTGCGGATGGCGACCGCGAGCGCGTCGGGGATGGAGTGGTTGACCGCGATGAACTCGCAGTCGAAGGAGCCGATGCGCTCGCGCTGGCCCTCCTTGACCTCCAGCGTGTACGGCCGGATGCGGTGCTCTGCGAGCTTGGCCTCGATCAGGGCGAGGGTCAGCTTGGAGCCGATCAGCGGGAGGTCCGGCTTCTCGCGCAGCAGGTAGGGCACCGCGCCGATGTGGTCCTCGTGGCCGTGGGTGAGCACGATGCCGTCGATGTCGTTCAGGCGATCCCGGATGGACGTGAAGTCCGGCAGGATCAGGTCGACACCGGGCTGCTCCTCCTCGGGGAAGAGCACGCCGCAGTCGACGATCAGCAGGCGGCCGCCGAACTCGAAGACGGTCATGTTGCGACCGATCTCACCGAGGCCGCCGAGCGGGGTGATGCGCAGCGCGTTCGGGGCGAGCTTCGGCGGTGCGCCCAGATCAGGGTGCGGATGACTCAAAAGGTTCTCCTTTCCGCGCGTACCCGTCGGAGCTTCCTGGCTCTGGTCCGCGCGGCGTCGTCACTTGTGGTGATTGGGTACTGCAGGTCCTGCATCACGTCTCCGGCTCGGCTCTCCGAAGCTCGGCCTTCCGAAGCTCGGCGCTCCGAAGCCTGGGACCGCCGAGACCAGGACGTGGACGTCTGTGTTGTCAGAGGTGTACCCCGCCCTCGGCGAGATCCCTCCTCAGTTGGTCGATCTCCGCCTCGGTGGCCTCGACCAGCGGCAGGCGCAGCGGCCCGGCGGGGAGACCCTGGAGGTTCAGGGCGGCCTTGGTGGTGATGACGCCCTGGGTGCGGAACATGCCGGTGAAGACCGGGAGCAGGCGCTGGTGTATCTCGGTGGCCTTGGCGATGTCGCCGGCGACGAAGGCGTCGACCAGGGCGCGCAGGTCGGGCGTGACGACGTGGGCGACGACGCTGACGAAGCCCACGGCTCCGACCGAGAGCAGCGGCAGGTTCAGCATGTCGTCGCCGGAGTACCAGGCCAGGCCGGAGCGGGCGATGCCCCAGCTCGCGGCGGCGAGGTCGCCCTTGGCGTCCTTGTTGGCGACGATGCGCGGGTGCTCGCCCAGTCGGACGATGGTCTCGGTGGAGATCGGCACACCGGAGCGGCCCGGGATGTCGTAGAGCATGACCGGCAGGCCGGTCGCGTCGGCGACGGCGGTGAAGTGCCGGTAGAGGCCCTCCTGCGGGGGCTTGTTGTAGTACGGCGTCACGACCAGCAGGCCGTGGGCTCCGGCGCGCTCCGCCTGGCGGGCGAGCTCGAGCGTGTGGTGGGTGTCGTTGGTGCCGACTCCGGCGACGACGTGGGCGCGGTCGCCGACCGCCTCCAGGACCGCCCGGACCAGGGCCTCTTTCTCGGCGTCCGTGGTGGTCGGGGACTCACCGGTGGTGCCGTTGACGACGAGGCCGTCGTTGCCTGCGTCGACCAGGTGCACGGCCAGCCGCTGGGCGCCTTCGAGGTCAAGGGTGCCGTCGGCGGTGAACGGGGTCACCATCGCGGTCAGCGCCCGGCCGAAGGGGGTCTCGGGGGTGGAGGTCGGAGCCATGAGTCCAACGCTACTCGTTGCGGGCAGGGGCGAGCACAGACGGTCCAGCTGAAGGACAACCGTACCGCCTGACAGGCAAGGAGCCCGGTGCCGCCTGCTCGGGGGTTCAAGCGGCACCGGGGCTCGTGTCTTTGAGACTAAGGAACCATGGGATATCCCGCAAATGGGACATAAGGGAAATCATCTCGAACGGCCGAACGGCCCGTCACCGCACCGGCGTTACCGGCCGATCGGCTACGGCGCGACGCGTCCGTGCGTGTTGAAGGCCTCGTAGGTGAGCGGCATCAGCTCGGCCCACTGGCGCTCCATCTTCTCGGCGACCATCTCGATCTCCCGCTGCGGGAAGCTCGGCACCTTGGCCCGCTCGTCCTTGGTGCGCAGCGAGAGGAAGTGCATCAGGGAGCGCGCGTTGCAGGTCGCGTACATCGAGGAGAACAGGCCCACCGGCAGCACCGCGCGCGCGACCTCGCGCGCCACACCTGCGGCGAGCATCTCCTGGTAGCGGTCGTAGGACTGCCGGTAGGCGTCCTCCATGGCCTCGGTGACGGCCTTGTGCTGCTCCGCGGTGCCCTCGAAGAACTCGTACTTGCCCGGACGGCCCTGCTGGACGAGCTTGCGGTCGGCGGCGGGCACGTAGAAGACCGGCTGCAGCTCGCGGTAGCGGCCGCTCTCCTCGTTGTAGGACCAGCCCGCGCGGTGCCGGTGGAACTCACGGAAGACGAAGATCGGCGCGCTGACGAAGAAGGTCATCGAGTTGTGCTCGAACGGGGTGCCGTGACGGTCCCGCATCAGGAAGTTGATCAGGCCCTTCGAGCGCTCCGGGTCCTTCTGCAGCTCTTCCAGCGACTGCTCGCCGGCCGTCGAGACCCGCGCGGCGAAGAGCACGTCTGCGTCCTGAGCGCTGCTGCGCACCAGCTCCACCGTGACGTCGTCACGGAACGTGGGCTCTGGGGTCGGGGTCTCGTCGGACAAGGGGAGGTTCCTTTCGATCATGGGTCGACTCTGGCGCACCGCTTTCGTCCCCGGGGAGAGCCCGTCGGTGCTGGTACTGGCGGTACCCGGACGACCGCCGAACAGAGTAAGGGACATTTCGGCTACAGTGCGGCCACCTAAGGGGGAAGCATGGTGCAGCTGACGGTCCGTGAGGCGGTGGAGGCGGACGCCGGGGACCTGGTGCGGGTCCGCGTCGACGCGTGGCGGGCGGCGTACGCGGGGGTGATTCCGCCCGCCTATCTTGACGAGCTGGACGCGACGGCCGCGCCCGCGCGCCTGGGCGAGTACCTGCGCGACCTGCCCGCCGGGCGGCACTACCTGGCCGCCGAGCGGATGGGCCGGCTCGTCGGCTTCGCCATCGCCGGGGCCGAGCGCCCGAGCGTCGAGTCGGCACGCGGCGAGCGCGACGGGTTCGGCGAGGTGCACGCCCTGTACGTCCACCCGGACGCCTGGTTCACCGGCGCGGGATCCGCCCTGCTGCACGCCGCGACGCACCGGCTGGCCGAGGACGGCATGCACTCCCTGAGCCTGTGGGTCCTGGAGCGGAACGTGCAGGCCCGCCGCTTCTACGAGCGCCACGGCTGGCGACCGGACGGCGCCCGCGACGAGCTGCGGTTCGGCGGCGCGCTGGTGCAGGAGCTCCGCTACGCCGCGCCCGCGCCCGCACGGCCGCTCAGTGCGAGTGCGCTGCCGCGCCCGCGCCGTGCTCGCGCTGCAGTCTGATCGCGCGCTCCATCGCCTTGCGGGCCCGCGGCGTGTCGCGGGCGTCGGCGTAGGCGACGGCGAGCCGGAACCAGCTGCGCCAGTCCTCCGGCGCGACCTCCGTCTCGGCCTTGCGCTTGGCGAAGACCTCGTCGGCGGAGTCGCGGTCGATGCTGCCGCCCGGGGTCCGCTTGAGCTCGTCGACCGGCAGACCGTTCTCGGCCTCCAGGATCCGGGAGAGCCGCTGGCTGTCCCGGCCGAAGCGGTAGGTCTTCCAGACGAACCAGAGCGCGATGCCGACCAGCACCTCGGCGCAGACGCCGATGCCGATCCCGGCCCCGTTGCCGGTGGCCATCAGCTGACCGCCGGTCGCGGCCACCACCGCCAGACCGAGCAGCAGCGCGATCGTGACGACGAAGTACATCACCCGGGCAACCACGGCTACGTCACTCGCCTTCAGCAAAAAGGTAGTTCTCAAGACCGAACGTCAGTCCGGGCGCGTCCACGACGTTGCGCACGCCGAGCAGGATGCCCGGCATGAACGAGCTGTGGTGCATCGAGTCGTGACGGATGGTCAACGTCTCGCCGACACCGCCGAACAGCACCTCCTGGTGCGCCAGCAGGCCGCGCAGGCGGATCGCGTGGACGGGGACGCCGTCCACGTCCGCGCCGCGCGCGCCCGGGAGGCCGTGCGTGGTCGGGTCCTCCTGCGGCGGCAGGCCGGCCTCGGCGCGGGCGGCGGCGATCAGCTGGGCGGTGCGGGTCGCGGTGCCGCTGGGCGCGTCGGCCTTCTTGGTGTGGTGCAGCTCGACGACCTCGACGGACTCGAAGAAACGGGCCGCCTGCTGGGCGAAGCGCATGGTGAGGATCGCGCCGATGGAGAAGTTCGGGGCGATCAGCACGCCGGTGCCCGGCGAGGCCGCCAGCCACTCCCCCAGCCGCGCCAGGCGCTCCTCGTTCCACCCGGTCGTGCCGACGACGGAGTGGATGCCCTGCGCGGTGCAGAACTCCAGGTTGCGCATCACCGCGTCCGGGTGGGTCAGCTCGACGGCGACCTGAGCGCCGGACTCGACCAGCGTCTCCAGCTTGTCGCCGCGTCCGATCGCGGCGACCAGCTCCATGTCCTCGGCGGCTTCGACGGCGCGGACGGCCTCAGCGCCGATCCGGCCCTTAGCCCCGATCACGGCGACCCGCAGCGGCGTGCTCATTGCAGTGGCTCCTAGCTCTTCGGTCTCAGCGCTCTTCGGTCTCAGGTCAGCTCTTCGGTCTCAGGTCAGGCCATGGCCTGGGCGAGGCGCTCGGCGCGCTTCCCTGCCACCGGTCCTATCACAGCAAGGGAGGGACGCAGGGCTCCGAGCACCTCCGTGGCCACGGTCCGGACGTCGTCCAGGGTCACCGCGGCGATCTTGCCGAGCAACTCGTCGACGGAGAGGTGCGTCCCGTAGGCGAGCTCCGCCTTGCCGACGCGGGACATCAGCGAGCCGGTGTCCTCCATGCCGAGCACGGTCGAGCCGGACATCTGACCGACGGCGCGCTTCAGCTCCTCCTCGGTGATGCCGTTCGCCGCGACCTTCTCCAGCTCCTCGCGGCAGATCTTGAGGACCTCCTCGACCCGCTTGGGCTGACAGCCGGCGTAGATGCCGAAGAGCCCGGAGTCCGCGTAGGAGGAGGTGTACGAGTAGACGGAGTACGCCAGCCCGCGCTTCTCGCGGACCTCCTGGAAGAGACGCGAGCTCATGCCGCCGCCCAGGGCGGAGTTCAGCACGCCGAGCGCCCAGCGCCGGTCGTCGGTGCGCGCGAGGGCCGGCATGCCGAGGACGAGGTGCGCCTGCTCGGTGGCCCGGTCGAGGATGTCGACCTTTCCGGCGGTCTTCAGCGCACGACTGCCGTTGCGGGGCGCGGCGGGCAGGACGTCCTCACGGCCGAGCGCGCCGGCCTGCTCGAAGCAGCGCTGCACCTGGCGGACGACCTTGGCGTGGTCGACGTTGCCGGCGGCTGCGACCACGAGGTGCTCGGGCTTGTAGCGCCGGCGGTAGAAGCCGTGGACCTGGTCGCGGGTCAGCGCGTTGATCGTGTCGACGGTGCCGAGGACCGGCCGCCCCAGCGGGGACTCGCCGTACAGCGTCTTGGCGAAGAGGTCGTGGACGACGTCACTCGGGTCGTCCTCGGTCATCGCGATCTCTTCGAGCACGACGTCGCGCTCGGTGTCGATGTCCTCCTGCCGCACCAGCGAGGAGGTCAGCATGTCGCTGACGACGTCGACGGCCAGCGGCAGGTCGCGGTCGAGCACCCGCGCGTAGTAGCAGGTGTACTCCTTGGCGGTGAACGCGTTCATCTCGCCGCCGACCGCGTCGAGCGCGGAGGAGATGTCGAGCGCGGAGCGCGTCTTGGTGCCCTTGAAGAGCAGGTGCTCCAGGTAGTGCGTGGCGCCGTTCAGCACCGGCGTCTCGTCGCGCGAGCCGACGCCGACCCAGATGCCGAAGGCGGCGGAGCGGACGGTCGGCAGGGTCTCGGTCACCACCCGCAGGCCGCCGGGGAGCACGGTGCGACGGACCGTCCCAGCGCCGTCGATGCCCTTGAGCAGGGTCTTGGTCGTTCCGGGACGCTGGTCCTGGGCAGTGGGCTGCGGCACTGAGGTGTCCTTGGGATTGTTGCGCTAACGGGCCTGCGGCCCGGCCCCACCGTGACGGTGGAGCCGGGCCGCAGTGAGCAAGCTGCTGCTTACTTCTCGGCGTCGGTGGCGGCGGCCTCGGCCGCCTCCTCGCCCTCGATGACCGGGATCAGCGAGAGCTTGCCGCGCGGGTCGATCTCCGCGATCTCGACCTGGACCTTGGTGCCGACCGGCAGCACGTCCTCGACGTTCTCCACGCGCTTGCCACCGGCGAGCTTGCGGATCTGCGAGATGTGCAGCAGGCCGTCCTTGCCCGGCATGAGGGAGACGAACGCGCCGAACGTCGTGGTCTTCACCACGGTGCCCAGGTAGCGCTCGCCGACCTCCGGCATGGTCGGGTTGGCGATCTGGTTGATCGTGTTGCGGGCCGCCTCGGCCGCCGGGCCGTCGGAGGCGCCGATGTAGATCGTGCCGTCGTCCTCGATGGTGATCTCGGCGCCGGTGTCCTCCTGGATCTGGTTGATCATCTTGCCCTTGGGGCCGATGACCTCACCGATCTTGTCCACCGGGATCTTGATCGTGATGATGCGCGGCGCGTTCGGGGACATCTCGTCCGGAACGTCGATCGCCTCGTTCATCACGTCGAGGATGTGCAGACGCGCGTCGTGCGCCTGCTTCAGGGCCGCGCCCAGGACGGAGGCCGGGATGCCGTCGAGCTTCGTGTCCAGCTGGAGGGCCGTGACGAAGGTCTTGGTTCCGGCGACCTTGAAGTCCATGTCGCCGAACGCGTCCTCGGCGCCGAGGATGTCGGTCAGCGCGACGTAGTGCGTCTCACCGTCGATCTCCTGCGAGATCAGACCCATGGCGACACCGGCGACGGCGGCCTTCAGCGGCACACCGGCGTTCAGCAGCGACATGGTCGAGGCGCAGACCGAGCCCATCGAGGTCGAGCCGTTGGAGCCCAGCGCCTCGGAGACCTGGCGGATCGCGTAGGGGAACTCCTCGCGCGTCGGCAGGACCGGGATCAGCGCACGCTCGGCGAGCGCGCCGTGACCGATCTCGCGGCGCTTCGGGGAGCCCACGCGGCCCGTCTCACCGACCGAGTACGGCGGGAAGTTGTAGTTGTGCATGTAGCGCTTGCGCGTCTCGGGGGAGAGCGTGTCGAGCTGCTGCTCCATCCGGAGCATGTTCAGCGTGGTGACACCCAGGATCTGGGTCTCGCCGCGCTCGAACAGCGCCGAGCCGTGGACGCGCGGGACGACCTCGACCTCGGCGGCGAGCGTACGGATGTCCGTGACGCCACGGCCGTCGATGCGGACCTTCTCCTTGACGATGCGCTGGCGGACCAGCTTCTTCGTCAGGGCGCGGTACGCGGCGGAGATCTCCTTCTCGCGGCCCTCGAACTCCGGCAGGAGCTTCTCGACGGCCAGGTCCTTCACGCGGTCCAGCTCGGCCTCGCGGGCCTGCTTGCCGGCGATGGTCAGCGCCTGGGCCAGCTCGTCCTTGACCGCGGCGGTGAGCGCCGCCAGGACGTCGTCCTGGTAGTCGAGGAAGACCGGGAACTCGGTGGTCGGCTTGGCCGAGTGCGCGGCCAGCTCGGCCTGCGCCCGGCACAGCTCCTTGATGAACGGCTTGGCGGCCTCGAGGCCCTCGGCCACGACCTCCTCGGTCGGCGCCACGGCGCCGCCCTTGACCAGCTCGATCGTCTTGTCGGTGGCCTCGGCCTCGACCATCATGATCGCGACGTCGCCGTCCGGCAGGGCCCGGCCGGCCACGACCATGTCAAAGACGGCCTCCTCGAGCTCCTTGTGCGTCGGGAAGGCGACCCACTGGCCGCGGATCAGCGCGACGCGGACGCCGCCGATCGGGCCGGAGAAGGGCAGGCCCGCCAGCTGCGTGGAGGCGGAGGCGGCGTTGATGGCGACCACGTCGTACAGGTGGTCGGGGTTGAGCGCCATGACCGTCACGACGACCTGGATCTCGTTGCGCAGGCCCTTGACGAAGGACGGGCGCAGCGGGCGGTCGATCAGACGGCAGGTGAGGATCGCGTCCTCGGAGGGACGGCCCTCGCGGCGGAAGAAGCTGCCGGGGATACGCCCGGCGGCGTACATCCGCTCCTCGACGTCGACGGTCAGCGGGAAGAAGTCGAAGTGCTCCTTCGGCTGCTTCGACGCACTGGTCGCGGAGAGGACCATGGTGTCGTCGTCGAGGTAGGCGACCGCGGAGCCGGCGGCCTGCTTGGCAAGGCGGCCGGTCTCGAAGCGGATGGTTCGGGTGCCGAAGCTGCCGTTGTCGATGACGGCCACGGCCTCGTGCATGGTGTTGTCTTCCACCCGGAAGATCTCCTTCTTTCGTCCTCTAGGTGGAGCGCCCCCGCGCGTGTCCTGAGTCCTACGGCCTGGACCCGGCCGGTCTTCGATCGAAGCTGCCGGTCGGGGCACGCGTACCTACGCGCTGCTCCTCCGGCGGCCACTACCGAGGACCGGCGCCTGGTGGCGCTGGCTCGGATGCGTGTGGACGCTCCGCGTCCGGTGCCGCCCCCATCGTAGGGACGCGCACCCTTTGTCTTTCACACCTTACGCACGGTCTCTTTCCCACGCGTGCCCAAGGCTCAACCACGCCCGTTCCGGGGTGGTTGCGATACACCGAAGGGCGGCTCCCCCAGATCCCCTGGGAGAAGCCGCCCCCGAGTGGGTCGACTAGCGAGCGGCGCCCGCGGCACCGCGGCGGATGCCGAGGCGGTCCACCAGGGTACGGAAGCGCTCGATGTCGGTCTTGGCCAGGTACTGCAGCAGGCGACGACGCTGGCCGACCAGGAGCAGCAGACCACGGCGGGAGTGGTGGTCGTGCTTGTGGAACTTGAGGTGCTCCGTCAGGTCCGCGATGCGGCGGGACAGCAGCGCGATCTGGACCTCGGGAGAGCCGGTGTCGCCCTCCTTCTGACCGTACTCGGCGATGATCTGCTTCTTGATGCTCTGGTCGAGGGCCACGCCCACTCCTTCACGATCATGGTGCCGAGCGCCCCTGGTCTTCATCACAGGGTCTGACGTACTCGGCGGCGGAACGCGGCATGCATGATGCACCCACGATCCAGCGGTCAAGCCTACCAGTCAGGAAGTCAAGCCCCGGACGGTGCCGTAGACGTCCAGGACCGCGAGGGCGATCGGGACGAGGGCGGCGAGGGTGAGGCCGTCGACCAGGTCGAGGATGCGGCCCCAGAAGGGGGAGACGCCCTTCCTGGGGACGACCAGGGCGATGGAGACCAGGATCGCCGCGCCAGCGGCGATGCTGACCGCCATGACCAGGGTGCGGATGTCGACGGCCGAGGTGTCCCGCATGTTCGTGAAGATGAACAGCGGCATGTGCAGCGCCAGGCCGACCACCAGCAGCGCCAGGCTGCCCAGGCCCGCGACCAGCAGGCACATCACCTGGGAGGTGTGGGTGAACAGGCGGGCCCGCAGCATCGTCGAGACGCCGAGGGTCAGCGCGAGCACCTCCGTCCAGGTGTTGTAGGTGAAGGCCAGCACGACGCTGCTGCCCAGCACGACGGCGGCGCAGCCGCCGACCATGCCGACGAGCAGCTCGTGGCCGCGGCGGGCCTGCGCGGCGATGCGGGTCAGGTCGAGGGCCGGACGGCTCTCGCTCTCCCCGCCGCTCCCGGAGGGACGCTGCTGCTGGGGAGCGTGGAAGCCGACCGGCAGCCGCGCGAAGCGGGAGGAGAGGGAGGGCAGGAAGCCCACCAGTCCGACCGCGACGACCGCCGCGCCCGCGGCGACCTCGCGGGCCGAGGCGTCGGTGAGGACGCCGACCAGCGTCGCGAGCGTGCCGACGCCGGAGACCAGCGCGGCGGCGACGAACGGCGCGTCGCCGTTCGGCAGCAGCGCCGCCAGCATGGTCGCGGCGAGCAGCACCGCGATGCAGCCGACGAGGAACTGGATGCGGCCCGGCCCCTCCCCCTGTGCGGGGGCGACGATGCCCGTGCCGCCGAGCATGGCCAGCGGCAGCGCGGCCATGCCGAGCGCCAGGGCTGCGCCCCGGTCCTCGTAGACGCGGGCACGGGCGCCGGCGAGCGCGATCAGCACCACCGAGGCGAGGCCGGCGATCAGGCCCGGCAGCGAGTGCATGTCGTGCTGGAGGTCGGAGAACCACAGCGCGAAGGCGAGCAGGAGCAGGACGACCGCGCCGCCGATGAGGCCCGCGCCTCGCATCAGCGTGGGCCCCCACTGGCTGCGGTCCTCCGCGACCCCGGACGCGATGGCGTCCGCGACGTCGTCGTAGACGGCGGGCGCGAGCGACTCGGCGAACGGACGCAGGCTCAGCAGGTCCCCGTCCCGGACCTGCTGGGCCTGCAACGGCAGGCTGCTGTCCAGAACGGTTCCGTCGCGGCGGACGAGATGGAACCCGGTGGGCGCACCCTCGGCCTGGGTCTGTCCGGAGAGCCGGAGCACCTCCGGGTAGATGTCTGCGAGCGGGACGTCCTCGGGCAGAGCGACGTCGATCCGACTGTCCGGCGCGACGACGGTGACCCGGCAGAACCCGGTCGTGGCGCTGGTGCTCACGTGGTGGCCTCCCCCATACCGTGGCTGACAGCGGTTCACCTTATACGGTGCGGGACATCGCCCGATCCAGCGGTTCCTCGCGCCTTGCGGGTCACGGGGATTGAGCCGACCGCAGGAACGCCTCCGCCGCCGGGGGCAGCGCTCCGGGACGGCGCAGCAGGGCGAGCGTGCGGTGGACCGGGGGGTCGAGCGGCGCGATCACCGCGTCCGCCGGGGCCAAGGCCGCGGGCATCACGGCTGCGAGGCCGCCCTCGGTGACCAGCGGGCCGACGGCCACGGTGGGCCGACTCCACCGCAGCGGCCGGAACGACGCCCGCGTCCGCGAAGAGACCGTCCGTCAGCCGCCGCCACGCGGCGCCCGGCCTGCCGACCACCAGCGGGAGCCTGGCCAGCTCCGCGACGCTCAGCGCCGCCGGGGCGGCGGTGCCGGGCGGGAGGACGGCGACCAGCTCCGGCTCCCGCAGCGGGTCGACGACGAGTCCTTGGGTCTCGGTCACCGGCAGGCAGCAGAGGCCCAGCTGGGCGTCGCCCGCGCGCAGGTCGCGGGTCAGGTAGGGCGGTCGGCGGGGCTCGATGAGGCGGACGGTGACGGGGGGTGGCGCCGCCGGAAACGTGCCGTCAGTTCGCCCGGCGCATCAGCGGCCGCGGGTTGGACGACGAGGTCCACCCGTCCGGCGACGAGGCCCACCACCGAGGCGACCGCCTCACGCGCGGCGACCAGCTCCAGCGCCACCCGCCGCGCGGGCGCGACCAGCGCCTCGCCCGCCGAGGTCAGGACGACGCCACGGCCCGCGCGCTGGAAGAGCTTCGCGCCGGGCTCGCGCTCCAGCGGGCGGATCGCCTGGGAGAGGGACGGCTGGGCGAGATGCAGCGCGTCCGCCGCGCGGGTGAAGCCGCCGTGTTCGACCACGGCCAGGAAGTAGGAGAGCTGGCGGACGGCTCGGTGACGGCGTCCGGCGCCGGGGCGGACGACCTGCGGGAACTGCTTTCGCTTCTGGTCGCGTTCGATCTCTTCTTCCCCGTGATCGAGCCATGACCGGTTCCCGATAGGATCGCCGCTTGCGGACAGCGGTGCCACGGGGGCGGCAGACAACGCCCCTTCGGTCACCGGGGGACTAAAGAACGAGGCTGGTGCCGAGTTGAGCGTGGTGACCGTCAAGCGACCGCCGCGGGCTTACCCGCCGGCGGTTCCGAACGAGGAGCTCCATCTGGAGCCGCCGCCGGAGCTGCCCCGCGACGACGGGGGCTCCTGGTGGCAGTCGCTGCTGCCGATGCTGGCGACGGCCGGATCCGCCGCGTTCTTCTTCATGCCCGGCATGCAGACCATGATGAAGGTCATGGGCGGCATGATGGTCGCCTCGACCGTGGCCATGGCCGTCGCCCAGGTGAACCAGCAGCGCAAGGGCGGCGGTGGCGTCGACGACGAGCGCGCCGACTACCTGAAGTACCTTGGCCAGCTGCGCCGTCAGGTGCGCAAGGTGGCACAGCTCCAGCGGGACGCGCAGCTGTACACGCACCCGCAGCCGGACCAGCTCTGGTCGGTCGTGGCCGAGGGACGCCGGCTGTGGGAGCGGCGGCCGATGGACAGCGACTTCGCGCAGGTGCGCGTCGGCACCGGGCCGCAGCAGCTGGCCTCGCGGATCGTCCCCCCGCAGACCGCGCCGGTCGACGAGCTGGAGCCGCTGACGGCCGACGCGATGAAGTCGTTCATCAAGAGCCACAGCACCCTGCCGGACCTGCCGCTGGCGGTCTCGCTGCGCGCCTTCTACCACCTGACGGTCTCCGGCGACCCGGACACCGTCTACGGTCAGCTGCGCGCCGTACTCTCGCAACTGACCACGCTTCAGTCGCCGGACGACCTGGTCGTCGGCATCGCGTGCGCGCCCGGCGCGCTGCCGGAGTGGGAGTGGACCAAGTGGCTCCCGCACACCCAGCACCAGCGGGAGACCGACGGCGCCGGCTCGCTGCGCATGATCTGCACCTCGCTCGACGAGCTGGAGGAGCTGCTCGACGACGAGCTCGCGGGCCGCGCCCGGTTCCACCGTGACGCGCAGCCCGTGCCGGACCAGCCGCACGTCGTGGTGATCCTGGACGGCGCCCAGATCGGCGCCGACTCGGTGCTGGCCAGTGGCGAGGGCCTGCAGGGCGTGACCGTCGTCGAGGTCGTGCTCGGCGAGACGGACGAGCTGCGCGGCCAGCTGGCGATCAGCGTGACGCCGAAGGAGATGACGCTGCGCTCGGCGTCCGGCGCCTCCTACAGCGGCGTGCCGGACACCGTCTCCGCCTGGCAGGCGGAGGCGCTGGCCCGTCAGCTCGCGCCGCTGCGCATCTCGCAGGGCGGCGACGACGAGCCGCTGCTGGCGAACCTGGACTTCACCGACCTGATGGGCGTCGGCGACGCCGCCTCGGTGGACACCGCCCGCACCTGGCGTCCGCGTCCGGTGCACGAGCGGCTGCGCGTCCCGATCGGTCTGGGCGCGGGCGGCGAGCCGGTGATCCTGGACCTGAAGGAGGCGGCGCTCGAGGGCATGGGCCCGCACGGCCTGTGCGTCGGCGCGACCGGTTCCGGCAAGTCGGAGCTGCTGCGCACGCTGGTGCTTGGCCTGGCGCTGACGCACTCCTCGGAGACGCTGAACTTCGTCCTCGCCGACTTCAAGGGTGGTGCGACCTTCGCCGGCATGGCGGACATGCCGCACACCTCCGCGATCATCACCAACCTGGCGGAGGAGCTCACCCTGGTCGACCGCATGCGCGACTCGATCACCGGCGAGCTGAACCGCCGCCAGGAGCTGCTGCGCGCGGCGGGCAACTTCGCCAACATCCACGACTACGAGCGGGCGCGCGCGGCCGGTGCGCCGCTGGACCCGCTGCCCTCGCTGCTGCTGATCATCGACGAGTTCAGCGAGCTGCTGACGGCCAAGCCCGACTTCATCGACATGTTCATCCAGATCGGCCGCATCGGCCGGTCCCTGGGTGTGCACCTGCTGCTCGCCTCGCAGCGTCTGGAGGAGGGCAAGCTGCGCGGTCTGGACACCTACCTCTCCTACCGCATCGGTCTGCGCACCTTCTCGGCCGCCGAGTCGCGCGCGGCGCTGGGCGTGCCGGACGCCTACCACCTGCCGCCGGTGCCGGGTGTCGGCTACCTGAAGTTCGGCACCGACGTGATGGCGCAGTTCAAGGCCGCCTACGTGTCCGGCCCCTACCGGTCGGGCGGCGCGCAGCAGTCCTCGGGCGGGGTGCGTCGCGCACGGCCGGTGCTCTTCACCGGCTCGCCGGTGGCGCTGCCGCCGCAGCCGCAGGAGGAGGCGCCGGTCGTCGTCCAGCCGCCCCGGCAGGACGACGCGCTGGTGGACACCGTGCTCGACGTGATCGTCGACCGCCTGGAGGGCCAAGGCCCGCCGGCGCACGAGGTGTGGCTGCCGCCGCTGAAGGAGGCGCCCTCCGTCGACCAGCTCTACGGCCGTCTCGCGGTCAGCGCCGAGCGCGGCCTGCACGCGCCGGACTACACCGCGCCGGGCCGCCTGGTCGTCCCGATCGGTCTGGTCGACAAGCCCTTCGAGCAGCGCCGCGACCTGATGTACCTGGACTTCTCCGGCGCCGCCGGTCACGGTCTGGTCGTCGGCGGTCCGCTGACGGGCAAGTCGACGCTGCTGCGCACCGCGATGACCTCGTTCGCGATGACGCACACCGCCTCGGAGGTGCAGTTCTACTGCCTCGACTTCGGTGGTGGCGGCCTGATCGGCATGCAGGGCCTGCCGCACGTCGGCGGGGTCGCGGGGCGTCTGGACGGCGACAAGGTGCGCCGCATGATCTCCGAGGTCAGCGCGGTGCTCAACCGCCGCGAGGAGCTGTTCCGGGCCCAGCAGATCGACTCGGTCGCGACCTTCCGCAGCCGCCGCAAGCAGGGCATGCTGCCGGACGAGCCGCACGGCGACGTCTTCCTGGTCGTCGACGGCTGGCTGAGCTTCCGGCAGGAGTTCGAGGCGCTGGAGCCGGTCGTCGCCGACATCGTCCAGCGTGGTCTGGCCTACGGCGTGCACGTGCTGATCACCGCCAACCGCTACGGCGAGGTGCGTCCGGCGCTGAAGGACCTGCTCCAGACGCGCGTCGAGCTCAAGCTCGGTGACTCGATGGAGTCCGAGATCGACCGCAAGGTGGCCCAGAACGTCCCCGCGGGCGCGCCGGGCCGCGGTCTCACCGCCGACAAGCTGCACTTCCTGGCCGGTCTGCCGCGCCTGGACGGCTCCAGCGAGATCGAGGACCTCTCCGACGCGGTCGCCGCGATGGTGCAGGCCGCCGGCGAGAACTGGCAGGGGCCGCGGGCCCCGCAGGTCCGCATGCTGCCGGAGCTGCTGCCGGTCGAGCACCTGCCCAAGCCGTTCGAGACGCCCGAGCTCGGCATCGCGATCGGTGTGGACGAGAACGCGCTGGCGCCGGTGTACCTCAACTTCGACACCGACCCGCACTTCATCATCTTCGGTGACGGCGAGACCGGTAAGACGGCGCTGCTGCGTCTGCTGCTCAAGGGCATCACCGAGCGGTACACCCCGGAGCAGGCCCTCGTCGTGATCGGCGACTACCGCCGTTCGCTGCTGGGCACCGTCACCAGCCCGCACCTGCTGGAGTACGCGGCGGCGCAGCCGGCGCTGCAGGCCTTCCTCGGCGACGTGCGGGGCTCGATGGAGCGCCGCATCCCGGGCAAGGACGTCACCCAGGAGCAGCTGCGCGACCGCAGCTGGTGGAGCGGCCCGGAGCTGTTCCTGGTCATCGACGACTACGACCTGGTCGCGACCTCCACCGGCAACCCGCTGCAGCAGCTGCTGGAGGTCCTGCCGTTCGCCAAGGACGTCGGCCTGCACATCATCATCGCCCGCCGTTCCGGCGGTGCCGGGCGCGCGCTGTTCGAGCCGGTCATGCAGCGGCTCAAGGAGCTGGGCGCGCAGGGCATCGTCCTGTCCGGCGACCGCGACGAGGGCGTGCTGCTCGGCAACGTCCGCCCGCAGATCCTGCCGCCGGGCCGAGGCGTCCTCGTCACCCGCCGCCGGGGTTCCTTCACGGTCCAGACGGGGTGGCTGCCGCCGCAATAGTTTCCACGTACCGGATCGTTATGCGGACGGTTTCGTCCGCAGACCGCTCAATCCGAAGCAGGCCGCGGGGCCGCTGAGTGCTTGGTCACTCGGCGGCCCCGCTGTCGTTGGTCGAGCCGTCGGGCGCAAAGCCATGATCATAAAAACTGCATGGCAAGGATATGAAGGCTGTATTGCACATCGATCTTTGAAGCAAAGGGATTGTGCGACGGAGGACATATAGGACAACTCACTGACACGACTTCAGATCAGTTGTGCTAGGCGTATCCGGCAACGGAATCCGAAGCAAAAGCAGCCTTGACGCGCCGTTAACGGCAGGGTTCCATGACTGAGCCGGGAGCGACTGACACGAGCAGCAGCGAGAACGCCAGGAGGCGATAGCGCTCCCCCAGCGACACCCTCTGTTGTGCGAGCCGGAACGGAACGCCCATGACCGACACCCTGCGCCGTCCTGAGGACGGCACGACGGCCTCCGCGCCCTCCATCGAGGCCGCGGAGCCGCAGAAGCTGAAGCGTTCCATCGGCGTCGTCGGCGGCACGCTGCTGACACTGTCGTGTCTGACGCCGGCGTCCTCGCTCTTCGTGATCGTCCCGGCGTCCTTCGCCGCCCTCGGCACCGGCACCGCGCTCGCGCTGGCCATCGCCATCGTGCTCTGCATCGGCGTCGCCTGGTGCTACTCCGAGCTCGGCACCCTGGTCCCCAGCGCCGGCGGCGAGTACGCGATGGCCGGCCACACCGTCGGCCGGTTCACCGGCTGGCTCGCCTTCATCCAGGCACTGCTGGTCGTCATGATCGTGCCGCCGGTGATCGCGCTCGGCACCGCGCAGTACCTCGCGCCCATCGTCCACGTCGACCCGAAGCTGATGGGCGCGATCGTCATGATCGCGGCGACCGTCATGGGCCTGCTGGACCTGCGGGCCAACGCCTGGATCACCGGCATCTTCCTGGTCCTGGAGGTCGTCGCCGCCAGCCTGGTCGCCGTCCTCGGCTTCGCGCACAGCAACCGCTCCGCCTCCGTCCTGATCCACCCCGAGCTGCCCGGCGCGCACGGCGGCATCAGCCCCGTCACCTTCGGCACCCTCATCGCGGGGCTGGCCGCGGCGCTCTTCATCACCCAGGGCTTCTCCACCGCGGTCTACCTGGCCGAGGAGATGGAGCGCCCGCACCGCACCGTGCCGCGCACCGTCCTGTGGACCCTGGGCATCGGCTCCGCGGTCATCCTGATCCCGGTCATCGCGATCACCGTCGGCGCCCCGAGCCTGGACGCCCTGGCGGGCGGCGACATCTCCAGCATGGTCACCCAGTGGAGCAACTCGGCCGTCGGCACCTTCGTCAGTCTGGCGATCGCCCTGGCGATCATCAACGCGGCGATCGTCATGGTCATCCAGAACTCCCGCGTGCTGTACGCCTCCGCCCGCGACAAGGCCTGGCCCGAGCCGGTCAACCGCGCCTTCACCAGCCTGAGCAAGCGCTACGGCTCCCCGTGGATCTCGACCCTCGCGGTGGGCGTCCCCGGAGCGGTGCTGTGCTTCGTCAACCTGGACACCCTGAGCGCGGTCACCGGAGTCTCGGTCGCCCTTCTCTACGGCTGCGTCGCCGTCGCCGCACTGGGCGCGCGCCGCGGCGCGCACAAGCACGCCAAGGCGTACCGCATGCCGCTGTGGCCGGCCGTCCCGGTCGCGCTGATCCTGGTCCTGATCTACGTGGTCACCCAGCAGAGCTTCACCGCCCTCTGGCTCACCGGCGGCATCACCGCCGCGGCGGCCCTGTACTGGGTCTTCTACCTCCGCCCCCGCCCGGAGACCCGCTGGATCATCACCATCCCCGAGGACGAGAAGGAGGCCCTCGAGGCCTGACCCCCGTCTGCTGCATCCTGGGCCCCCGTGCACTCGAGCACGGGGGCCCAGTTTTCTGCTCCCGCGGATCTCCCTGTCAGGCACGCTCCCCGAGAGAAGCACGGCGGGCGAGGGCAGTGTCGAACGGGACGTGGTCCGCGCTCCAGGAGGCGGCTCGGCCGTCCGCGGCTGCCACCCGCCGTCGTTGCCGCTGGCATCCCAGACGGCGGGTGGGCATCGTCAGAGCGAGCGCCGTCCCGCATCGCAGGAGCCCCTAGAGGGCGCGCTTGCGGCGGGTGTCGCGGATGACGGTGGCGGTGCCGGTGATCAGGACGAGGCCGACCGCGCCCAGGCCCACGGCGAACAGGCCGGTGCGCTCGTCCCGCTGTTGGGCGGTCTCGCCGAGCTCGAAGGGGCGGGCGTGGACCGGCGCCGCGGAGGCGCCGCCGACGGGGCTGGGGACGGGGGACTGCTCGGCCGGGGACGGGTCGGTGACCGCCGCGACCGGGTCGACGACGCCCCAGCCGACGTATGCGTTCCAGCCCGGGTCCGTGCGGATCGCGGTCTGCTCGATGCGGGCCGCGATCTCGGCCTGCGACCACTTGGGGTACTCCTCGCGCAGCAGCGCCGCGACGCCCGCGACGTAGGGCGCTGCGAAGCTCGTGCCGTTGTCGACGCACTGGCCGCCACCGGGGACCGTGGAGACGATGTCCACGCCGGGGGCTGCGACCGAGACGGACCTGCCCGTCTCGGAGAAGCCGTCGGCGCGCTCGTCGTTGCGGTCGGACGCGCCGACGCCGATCACGCCGGGGATGGCGGCGGGGTAGGTGGGCTTGTCCAGACCCTCGTTGCCCGCTGCGGCGACGACGACCACGTCGGCGGCCAGGGCCCGCTTGACCGCCTGGTAGAGCTTGCTGGTCGAGGTGATGCCCTGGTAGGGCTGGCCCTGCTTGTCCGTCAGGTCCTGCGAGATGTTGATCACCTCGACCTTCTGGCTGACCGCGTAGTCGATCGCGGCGGCCAGGCTGTCCTCGGTGGCGTTGCCCTGGCCGTCGTTCTGGCGGATGGCCAGGATCGTGGCGGCGGGTGCGATGCCCTCGAAGCCGGTCTTGTTCTGCGGGTCGGGGCGGGCCGCGATGACGCCGGCCACCATGGTGCCGTGGCCGACCCGGTCGGTCGTGGAGTCGCCGGTGACGCCGGACTGGCCCTTGAGAAAGTCCTGCCCGGCCTTGACCGCGCCCTGGAGCTGCGGGTTCTTGTCGTCCACACCGGAGTCGATCACCGCGACGGTGACGCCCCTGCCGTCGTACCTGGCGTGCAACTGCGACAGCAGGATGCGCTGGAGCGCCCAGGGCTCCCCGGGGATCGAGTCCGCGGGAAAGTGGCACTGCCCGTCCGACGCGAGCGTGGCGCTGCCCCCGGCCGTCACGGCAGCGGTGGCGGCCGCGCGCACGGGAAGCAAGGGCGCGGCGGTGCACGCGAGGGCGCCTGCGGCGACGGCCAGCGCCCCGCGGTGGAGCCTGTTCACTGCTGCACTTCCCCCCGATGAGATGTCGGTCCGGACAGCGCTGCGCCGATCCGCGGACAGCGGACCGGCGCAGCGTCAGAAGTTCCCGCGTGGTGACTCAGGACCAGAGACCGGCGTTGCGGCTCTCGGTGGCCTGGTAGTTCTGCGCGGCGCTGTCGAGGGCGCCGGCGATCTGGACCAGCACGGAGTGCAGGTCGGCCGCGGCGGAGTCCCACTCGCGCTGGCGGGCGTCGTAGCCCTCCTTGGCGGAGCCCTCCCACGACTGGGCGATGCGCTGCACACCGGCGCGCAGGTCGTCCAGCTGGGACTGGACGTTGGATGCGGTCTGGCGGACGTCGGAAGCGGCCTGGGAGACCGTTCCGAAGTTGACCATGATGTGGCCCGGGTTAGCCATAATCTCTCCTCTTGGGGCAGTTCAGCCTGGAACGTTCGACGGTGAAGCGGGCCCGGCGTCAGCCGAGGGCCGAGGTGATCCGGCTCAGGCCGGAGTGCTGCTCCTGCTCCGTCTGCGTGTACTGCTGCGAGGTGTTGTCGATCGCGTCCTTGATCTCGCCCAGCACGCGGTTGAGCTTGGTGGCGTCCTCGTTCCACTTCTGCTGGAGCTGCTGGTACGACGAGGCCGCCGAACCCTGCCAGCCGCTGGTGATCCCGCTGACCACGTTGTTCAGACGGCTCAGCTCCTGCTGGATCTGAGCGTTGACCTCGGAGATGCGCGCCGAGAAGGCCCGCATCTCGTCGGCGGTAGTCCTGAACTGACCCGACATGTGCACCGTCCCCCATGAGACAGACCGATGGCGGCCGGGCGTCGTGCTCGAATCCCCCGACCGGCATCACCCGAGCGGTGATGTCCCGTAGAACTCTAGTCCTCCCGTCCGACGGGCCCAACACCGACCTGTGGACATTCCCGTCAGAACGCCGTCACGGGTCCGTCACCGAAACGGTGCCGACGGACCGTCAGGAACCCTGCTGCTGCTCGGCCGCGTCCTTGGTCAGCTCCGGGCCGGTCGGCACCAGCTCTGCCCAGCCCAGCGGCACCGGCGAGGGGTTGACCCGGCCGTAGCCCAACCGGGCGGCAGGGGTGTCGTTCTGGCTCGAGCCGGCCGCGCCTGTCTGCCCGGCGGCGCCCGCCGCGCCCGCGCCGCCGGTCTGGTCGGAGCCGCCGGCCGCGCCGCTCTGGCCGTTCGCGCCACCGCCGTTGCCGTCACTGTTCATCTGCAGGGGGTAGCGCAGGCCGGTGTCGGTGAGCAGGTACACCTTTCCGCCGCCGCCCGCGCCGCCGCTGACGGCCTGCAGCAGCAGGCCGGTGCCCGGCGTCACGTACACGCCCGCGGTGCCGGACGCCTGCGCGCCCGTCACCGGGTAGTCCTGGCCCAGCCAGACTCCCAACTGCGGTGCGCTCTGGCCCATCTGGCCGCTGTAGACGGCGCACGCCGCCATCTGGCCGCTCGAGACGTTGAGGTTGGCCTGGGTGACCTCCTGCTTGGGCCAGTTGGCGTCCGAGGCGAAGGGCGAGACCAGGTTTGAGTCGAGCAGCTTGAACTGGTTGGCGTCGTACTCGGCCGAGCTGCCGTGCATCGCCTCGACCAGTCGGCGGGCGAAGTCCGAGATGCGGTGCGGGCCGTCCTTCATCAGCACGTAGTGCAGCGTCGTGCCGTTGTCGGTGACCCGGAGCAGGTCGCCGATCCTGTACTGGTTCCCCGCCAGGTCGGAGCCCGTGTAGGGGTGGCCGAAACCGCTGAGCAGGCTGTACGGCAGCGAGATCGGGCTGCCCGCCGACAGCGTCTTCAGCCACTGCGCCGTCACCTGCTGCGGCACGCCGTCGGAGGGGCCGAAGGCCGCCTTGGCCAGCAACTGGCCGCCCGGGTCCGCCTTGTCGGCGACGAGCTGGTGGTACGCGCCGCTGGAGTCCACCAGGTAGCTGTTGCCGTCCGGGGTCTGCACGTACAGCGCCTTGTCGGCTGGGAGACGGCCGCCGGAGACCGCACCGGCCTGGCTGCCGCCGAGCACGAAGAGCCGTTGGCCCACGCTCGCCGTGTCCGCGCCCGAACGGTCGCACGCCGCCCAGGTCTTGGCCGTCCCCGCGTCCGCCGCCGGGGGCAGGCTGTCCGGGGCGTACGGGATGCCGACCGTCGCACCGCGCGCCACCGAGGGCGAGTTGAGCGCGGAGTCGTCGATGTACTCCACCCCGGAGTTGGCACTCAGCAGCAACCGGGCCGAGGACATGTTCAGCACCGGATGCAGCACGCCGTTCAGCATCACGTAACGGGTGGTGGTCTGCTTGTCGACGATGACGTCGTTCGCCTGGTCCCACCCCTTGGGCGCCGAAGGCCGCAGCATGCCGTAGGCACCGAAGGCCGCAACAGCGATCGCGCCCAGCACCAGACTTGGCAGGACCGCGCGGACCGCGCGGGGCGCGTCCTCCACGCTGCCGCCACCCGTCGGCCGCAGGAACGCCGCCACCGTGCGCTTGCGCGCGAAGGTGTAGGCGCTGAGTTCATCCCGGCGTGAAGCCATCCCTTTGCTCTCCCCCGTCCTCGGACGTCCTCGGGCTGCTTCCGGGCACGGACCTGACCCGGCACCGCCCCGCGTGCGCTACGTACGGTACGGGTACCGTGTTGCGATCAGCCAACCGGACCCCAGTGCCTCGGCGTCAGGTTTGGCTTCGGCCGGCTTTTCCGGAAAGCTGCATTCGCCGACCGAACGTGTCGGGTCGTGTCTCCGACACGACCGATCCGGTCGAGGTCGGCGAGACAGTTCACGCGACACAGTTCAACGCGACACAGCTGACGACTCGAAGGGGTGCTCGGGGGATGCCCAGTCAGACCGCTTCGCGCCGCGCGCAGCGGACACCCGCCGCGACGCCGTCCGGTCCCGACCGCGCCGTGCGCGACGCACGGCCCGCCGCGAACACCGGAGGCACGGCCACACCGCGGGTCAGGCCGCGTCCGGGACGGCTCGGACCGGTGCGGTTGACCCACGTGATCCTCGTCGAGGCCATCGCCGGCGCACTGCTCCTTGGTTGGGCGCACGGCCGGATCGCGCTCGTCGTCGGCGCGGTGGTCGGCGTGCTGCTGCTGGTCCCGGTACTGCCGCGCTTCGGCGGCCTCACGCTGGTCGACATGCTCGGCGCGCGTGCGGCCTTCCGTCGCCGCGCCCGCCGCGCGGCCCTGGCCCCGCAGGGGCCGGACGTGGACCCGGCGCTGGCGCCCGTGCTGGAGTGCGAGCCCGCGCTGCGCGTGGTCGCGCACAGCGTCGAGGCCGACGGCGGCGTGGGTCGCCGCGAACGCCGCGAGATCGGCATGGTCGGCGACGGCACCTTCATCAGCGCGCTCATCCAGGTCGAGGCCCCGGACAAGCCGCTGCGCCCGAACGCGGCCGCGTTCCCGCTCCCGCTGGCGATGCTCGCCGACGGGCTGCGCGCGGACGACGTGAAGCTCGACTCGGTACAGCTGCTGACGTACGCGCAGCCCGCGCCCGCCCCGCACCTGCCGGAGACGGCGCTGGCCGCCCGCGCCTACCGCGAGCTCCCGGCCGGCTCCACGACACCCGGCCTGCGGCTGACCTGGGTCGCCGTCAGGCTGGACCCGGAGCTGTGCCGCAGCGCGGTCGCCGCGCGCGGCGGCGGCGAGACCGGCGCTCGCAAGGCGCTGCAGCGCGCCGTCGACCAGCTCGCCTCCCGCCTGACCGAGGCGGGCCTGCGCGCCACCGTCCTGGACGCGAGCCAGGTCACCGCGGCGATCGGCACGGCCACCTGCCCCAACCCGGTCGCGGTCACCAACGGCCGGGGCGGCGCGGGCAATCCGGCCGGTGGCCAGACCGCGCCGCGCCGCAGCGCGGAGACCGCCAGGGCCTGGAAGTGCGACGACCGCTGGCACCGCAGCTACTGGATCGGCCGCTGGCCCTCGCTCGGCGTGCAGAGCACGGCCCAACTGGTGGACCTGCTCACCGGCACCCCCGCGCTGGGCAGTTGCTTCTCGCTGACGCTGCGCCCGGCCGGCGCCGGCGCGGTCGCGCTGCAGGGCCACGTCCGCGTCACCGTCCGCGGTGAGAGTGAACTCACGGCGACTGGGCGGCAGTTGGAGACCCGCGCGCGCAGCGCCGGGATCTCGCTGGTGGGGCTGGACATGGAACAGGTACCGGGCGTCCTCGCGACGCTTCCGCTCGGGGGGACTCGCTGATGGCCATCTCCACGCCCCGCAACGCCGCGCCCGCCGACCAGGGCGCCAGCGGCGGCCTGCTGGGACGCGCCCTCGCCGGGTTCGGCCTGCCCGGCCCGCGCCGCGAGCAGCACGTGCTGACCGTCGACCAGCTCGGCGCGGTCGCCCTCCCCGTTGGCGGGGACGGCGTCGTCGTGGGCGTCGAGGGCGACGGCAGCCCGGCCGTGCTCGGCCTGTTCCGGCCGCGCCCCTACCACGTGGTACTGGTCGGCGGCGTCTGGACGGCCCAGCTCATCGCGCTGCGCGCGGCGGCGACCGGCGCCCGCGTCGCCGTCGAGACCGGGCGCGGTCCGGCTTGGAGCCCCGTGGCCCAGGCGGCAGGCGGGGGCCAGCCCTGCATGACCGTGCACCCCATCGGCCGGCTCGGCCCGCAGGGCGCCTCGGTCGCCGGTCCCGTCCTGGTCATCCGCGACGCGGGCCCGCGTCCGTCGCGCACCCGGCTGTCGGGCGCGCCCTGGCAGGCGATGCTGACCCTGCTGCCCTATCTGGCGGACGGCGCGGACCGGTTGCTGTCCCAGGCGGACCTCGTCGGCGTCCAGCGCGTCGCGCCGCAGGAGGCGACGCAGATCGCCCGCGTCCTCGACCTGCCCGGCCAGGAGGCGGCAGCCCTTCCCAACCTCGGTGACGGCGTCACGTTGTGGACCGACCGCCGCACGCGCACCTTCGTCCAGGGCGGCCCGACGGCCGCCGAGGCCCAGGTCCTCGGCCAGGCGCGGCGCGTGGACTGAGTCTCCGTCGGGGGCCCGCGTCGCCCCCGTCCGAGGGGGTTGCCGGGCCGCGTCGGCCAGGGGCCGGGAAGGCCCCGGCACGCAAGAGTTCTGACGCGAGCCCGAGCCGCGCACGCTGGTCGTGCACGCCGCAGACTGCGCCGGACGGGGGTCCCGGGCGGTCACGAGGGGCGGCTAGTCTGAGAGTCCCCGAGGCGAACGAGAGGCGAGCTACTGTGACCAGCGATCGCGACGACGTCTACGTCGGCGACCAGGCGCCGGACGAGGACGAGGAGTGGTCGGACGCGCCTGACTACACGCCTCCCGCCTGGTACATGCAGAACGCGCCCCAGGTGGGCGCGCAAGGTCCGCCGCCGACCCCCCATCAGGGTGGCTACGCCGCAAGCCCGACACCGCCCGGGGGTGAACCGGGTGCACAGCAGCCCGGCTACGCGCCCCCGTCCGGCCCGCCCCAGATGAGCGGTATGCCGCTCGGTACGTCGCCGACGCCGGGCGCGCCTCACGCCTCGATGCCGTCCGCGCCTCCGGTCGGCGTCAACCCCGCTCCGGCATCTGCCGGTTCGCCCGCGTCTTCCGCTCCCGCCGCTCCTGCCGCTCCTGCCGGGGACGC
>NZ_BBPO01000090.1 GCF_000787815.1 Streptacidiphilus neutrinimicus | reverse complement strand
CGGCGAAGGCGCGGCCCGGGGCCGCGCGCGCAACCGACGCGCAACCGGCCGACGCGCAACTCGCCGGCGCGCGCACGGACGCGCGCAGGGACACGCGCAGGGACGACGCGCAGCCCGCCCCGGAGACCGCCGAGGGGTCCGCCGACGAGACCCCCCAGGACACCGCACCCGAGGAGGCGTCAGTCCCCGCGCCGGTTCGGCACAGCGGGGACCGGATCGCCCGGCGCTACCGGCTGGAGGAGTGCACCACCAGCAACGAGGTCTTCAGCTCCTGGCGGGCCGTCGACGAGAAGCTGCGCCGGGCCGTCGGCATCCACCTGATCGCCGCCGCGCACCCGCGCGCCAAGAGCGTGCTGGCCGCCGCCCGGCAGGCCGCGCTGCTAGGCGACCCGCGCTTCGTGCAGGTGCTGGACGCCGTCGAGGACGGCGACGTCGTCTACGTCGTCCGCGAGTGGCTGCCGGACGCGACGGGCCTGGACACCATGCTGCTCTCCGAGCCGCTGGAGGCCTACGAGGCGTACCAGTTGGTGCGCCAGCTCGCCGACGCGCTCAACGCCGCGCACCGCCGCGGACTCGCGCACCTGCGGCTCACCCCGGCCTGCGTGCTGCGCACCGACAGCGGCTCGTACCGGATCGACGGCATGGCCGTGAACGCCGCGCTGCGCGGCATGGAGGCCGAGGACCGGACGGAGGCCGCGCGGCGCGACACGCGCGCGATCGGCGCGCTGCTCTTCGCCGCGCTGACCCACCGTTGGCCCTACCCCGAGGGCGCGCACGGCCTGCGCGGCCTCCCGCGCGACCTCGGCACCGTTCCGGCGGAGCGGGTCAAGGCCGGGGTGCACCGGGGCCTGTCGGACCTGACCGCGCGGACGCTGTGCTCGCCGCCCGGCGGCAAGCTGACGCCGATCACGACGCCGGAGGAGCTCGCCAAGGCCGTCTCCGAGCTGCCCAAGGTGCGCCAGCCCGAACCCGAGCCCCTGGTCCTGCCCACGTACCCGAACGTCCGGGACACCGCCCACCGGTCCGGCCCGGCCACCTCGGCTGGGAGGCCGGCCGGTCCGCCGCAGCGGCCGCACACCCCGCCCGCGCCGCAGCCCGCCCTGCCGGGCCGCTCGGGCAAGGCACTCAAGTGGGCGGTCTCCCTGGTGGTGCTGAGCGCGATCGCACTCGGCAGTTGGGGCACGGCGGAGGCGCTGATGACCCACGACAACAGCGGCAGCACCAACACGCAACTGAGCCAGGGCGGCCAGGGCCAAGGCCAGGGTCAGGGCCACGGGGGCAGCGGCGGACAGCAGTCCGGTCAGGGCAACGCCGGGCGCACGCTGAAGGTCCTGCCGATCTCCTCCGACGCGGAGTTCTCACCGTTCAACTCGCCGATGAAGCCCGAGGACGCACCGCTGGCGATCGACAACAAGCCCGGCACCTCCTGGATCACCAAGTACTTCCTCGGCCAGCCGAACTTCGGGAACCTGTCGGACTACAAGGACGGCAGCGGCATCGTCGTCGATCTGGGCAGCGTCCAGAGCGTCTCCGAGGTGAAGGTGACGTTCCCCACTGGGGGCCAGACCCAGGAGATCCTGGCCGCGGCCGCCGACGCAGCCGCGGAGCCGACGGACCTGAGCGCGTTCACCCAGCGGATCAGCAACAGCGCCCTGCTGCCCGGCACCGCGCTGGACAGCGGGGTGCTGGCCAAGCCGGTGCGCACCCGCTACATCCTGATCCACATCACCTCGTTGCCGGCCGACCCGTCCTCGGGCGGCTACCGCGGCGGTATCTCGGAGATCCAGGTCCTGGGCTGACGCGGACACCTCCGAGATGGCAGGCTTGACCTCGACTTCCGCGCGGACCAGCCGTGAGATCGAGGGGGGTGGAGGGTCAGGTGACCGATCCGGTCGAGGACGCAGAGCTGCTGCGTCGCCATGTGGAGGGCGATCCTGACGCCTTCGGCGAGCTGGTGCGCCGCCACCGGGACCGCCTGTGGGCGATAGCCCTGCGCACCCTCGGGGACCGCGAGGAGGCCGCCGACGCCCTGCAGGACGCGTTCGTCTCCGCCTTCCGGGCGGCTCGCACCTTCCAGGGCCGCTCGGCGGTCACCACCTGGCTGCACCGGATCGTCGTCAACGCCTGCCTGGACCGGGCCCGTCGCAGCGCCACCCGCCGCACCCGCCTGGTCGAGGACGAGACGGCCCTCGAGGCCGCGGCCGGTCACGACGAGGGTGCGGACGTCTCCGCCGAGCGCGGCGAACTGCGCCGCGAGCTGGCCGCCGCGCTGGCGACGCTGCCCGGGGAGCAGCGGGCCGCTCTGGTCCTGGTCGACATGGAGGGCTACTCCGTGGCGGAGGCCGCCGCGCTGCTGGAGGTCCCGTCCGGCACGATCAAGAGCCGCTGCGCGCGGGCGCGGGCCAAGTTGCTGCCGCACCTGAACCATCTGCGGGCGGGCGGCAGTTCCGGCGACGCCGGGGAGCCGCCCGGACCAAGATCATCAAATGTCACACGTGAAGCAGTTGATGATCTTGGTCGACCATGCGAGGGGAACCCAACGGCCGCCTCGCACGTCCCATCGCCGGAGAGGGCAGAGACCGCACGAGCCGCAGGAGGTGAGCTGAAGGCATGAGCGACTCCACGCTGAACCCGGCTCACCCCGACGTCGAGCTCCTCGCGGAGCACGCCGAGGAGCTGCTCACCGACGAGCAGAGCGCCGAGCTGACCGCCCACCTTGCCACGTGCGCGGAGTGCCGAGAGACCTACGACGCGCTCGTCGAGCTGTCCGCCCTGCTCGGCGACGAGCCCGCACCCGGCCCGATGCCCGACGACGTGGCCGCGCGCATCGACGCCGCCCTCGCGGCGGCGCGCGCGGGCGACGCCCCCCTGGAGGCCCCGCAGGAGGCCGCGCGGGGCGCCTCGGTGGATGCCTCGGGTACCGGCGAGACCGACACCGGCGAGACGGAGACCGCCGAGGACGGCGGCGCCGGTCGCGGCCGCTCCCAGCGGCGGCCCGCCGGGGATCGCCCCGGGGACAACCGCCCGGCCAACCGCTCGCCCCGCTCGACGCGGGTCCGGCGGGTGCTGGCCACCCTTGCGCTCTTCCTCGCGGCCGGCGGCATCGGCCTCGCCGTCTCGCGCGGCGGCGACCTGGACAGCGGCAGCAGCAGCACGGCCGCGTCCGGCGATTCCCCGGCCGGCTTGCCCAGCCCCAAGTCCCTCGCCGCGTCCCCCTACGACTTCACCCAGACGAACCTCGCCACCGAGGTGCAGCGGCTGGCGAGCGATTCCGCCCGCCTCCACGCCGCCGGCCATGCGGTCGGGACCGCCCCGTCCGCGGCGGCCTCGGCCGCCGGGACGCCGTCCGGGACGCCGTCCGCGGCCACGTCCCCGGCGGGGGTCGGCGCCCTGGTGACGCCCGACGGAGGCCCTCAGAACAGCGCGGCCAGCCCGGCGGCCCCGGCGCAGCCCACCGCCCCGGCCTGCGTCCTGGCCGCCACCAAGCAGACCCAGCCGCCGGCCGTCGAGGGGCTCGGTCAGTACCTCGACGTCCAGGTCTTCGCGCTGCTCTACCCCGACCAGACCGACCCGGCGCACACCTGGGACGTCTACCTCGTGCAGAACTCCTGCTCGGCTCCGCTGGTCATGCTGCACCAGACGGTGCCGCGCGGCTGACGTCCGTCCGTCGGCGGCGCGCACCCGAGCCCTCCGGGAATGCGAGACACTAGGGAAACCGTTGAGCGGGGTGGAAAGCCCCGACCGGCCACGGCAGCCCGGCGTTAAGCATTCAGGAGACCCAGTGAGCGACGTTCGCAACGTGATCATCATCGGCTCAGGCCCGGCCGGGTACACGGCCGCGCTGTACACCGCACGTGCCTCGTTGAAGCCCCTGGTCTTCGAAGGCTCCGTCTCCTCCGGCGGCGCCCTGATGAACACCACCGAGGTCGAGAACTTCCCCGGCTTCCGCGACGGCGTCATGGGCCCGGAGCTCATGGACAACATGCGCAGCCAGGCGGAGCGCTTCGGCGCCGAGCTGGTCCCGGACGACGTCGTCGCGGTCGACCTGAGCGGCGACATCAAGCTGGTGACCGACTCCGAGGGCACCATTCACAAGGCCAAGGCCGTCATCGTCGCCACCGGCTCGCAGCACCGCAAGCTGGGCCTGGAGCACGAGGACGAGCTGTCCGGCCGCGGCGTCTCGTGGTGCGCCACCTGTGACGGCTTCTTCTTCCGCAACCAGGACATCGCCGTCGTCGGCGGCGGCGACACCGCGATGGAGGAGGCGACCTTCCTCTCGCGCTTCGCCAACTCGGTGACCGTGATCCATCGTCGCGAGGAGCTGCGCGCCAGCAAGACCATGCAGGAGCGCGCGTTCAACGACCCGAAGATCACCTTCGCCTGGAACAGCGAGGTGGCCGACCTGCACAGCGAGAACGGCAAGCTGAGCTCGGTCACCCTCAAGGACACCCGCAACGGCGAAACCCGCGAGCTGGCCGTCACAGGCCTGTTCATCGCGGTCGGCCACGACCCGCGCACGGAGCTGTTCAAGGGCCAGCTGGAGCTGGACGACGAGGGCTACCTGCGCGTGGACGCCCCGTCCACCCGCACTAACGTGTCCGGCGTCTTCGGCGCGGGCGACGTCGTCGACCACACCTACCGCCAGGCCATCACCGCCGCCGGCACCGGCTGCTCCGCCGCGCTGGACGCCGAGCGCTTCCTGGCCGCCCAGGCGCACGCCGCGACCGAGGTCGAGACCGCCGCGGTCTGATCCCGGTCCGACCGGCACCGCCGCCGACAAGAGCCACCCCGCCACCCCGCACCACCAACCCGAGGAGATCCCGTGGCCGGCGCCACCATCACCGTCACCGACGCAACCTTCGAGGCCGAGGTCCTCAAGAGCGACAAGCCCGTCCTGGTGGACTTCTGGGCCACCTGGTGCGGCCCGTGCCGCCAGGTCGCCCCGATCCTGGAGGAGCTCGCGACCGAGTACGCGGACAAGCTCACCATCGCCAAGATCGACATCGACGCGAACCCGGACACCCCGGCCAAGTACGGCGTGCTCTCGATCCCGACGATGAACGTCTACCAGAACGGCGAGGTCGTGAAGACCATCGTCGGCGCCAAGCCGAAGAGCGCCCTGCTGCGCGATCTGGCCGCCTTCATCGGCTGATCGGGTCATCGCACGCGCTGATCCTCTCTTCGGGCCCCTGGTTTCATCGGAAACCAGGGGCCCGAAGCGTACGATCTTGGCTATGTCCCAGCAGCGCCTGCCCCACGTGTACTCCTGGAAGCTCGGGGACACCGGCCCCGCCGTCGCCGAGATCCGGTTCAAGCTCGTCCTGCTCGGGCTGCTGCCCGAGCCCCCGGCCATCCGGCCGGGCCGTCACATCCCCTCCGCCGAGGCCCTGTTCGACCCGGCGGTGGACGCCGCGGTGCGCCACTTCCAGCAGCAGCGCGGCCTCACCGCGGACGGCGTGGTCGGACCGGAGACCTATCGCCACCTCAACGAGGCCCGCTGGCGGCTCGGCGACCGGGTGCTCAGCTACATTCCCAGCAGCATGCAGATCGGCGACGACGTCGCCCAGCTCCAGCAGCGCCTGCTCGACATGGGCTTCACACCCGGCCGGGTGGACGGCATCTACGGCCCGGCCACCGCGCAGGCAGTCGGGGAGTTCCAGCGGAACATGGGCCTCTACCCGGACTGCACCCTCGGCCCCACCACCTACGTGGTGCTGGAGCGCCTCTCCCGGACCGTCGTCGGCGGCGCCCCGCACGTGATGCGGGAGACGGAGATGCTGCGGCACTCCGGCCCGGCGCTCTCCGGCAAGGTGGTCGTGATCGACCCGGGCCACGGCGGCATCGATCTCGGCCTGCGGGCCGGCGGCATCGCCGAGGCCGAGCTGGTCTGGGACGTCACCAACCGTCTGGAAGGCCGACTGACGGCGCTGGGTGTGCGCACCTATCTCACCCGCACCGCCGACTCCTCGCCCGACGAGGCGGAGCGCATCCGCTTCGCCAACCGCACCGGCGCGGACCTGATGATCTCGCTCCACGTGGAGGGCCACACCAACCCCACCGTCGGCGGCGTCGCCAGCTACTACTACGGCGACGACAGCCGCGGCCGCTGGTCCCACACCGGCAAGCAGTTCGCGGGGCTGGCCCAACGCGAACTCGTCGCCCGCTGCGGCCTGGGCGACCTGCGCAGCCACGCCCGCACCTGGACCATGCTGCGCGCGACCACGATGCCCTGCGTCCGGTTGGAGCTCGGCTACCTCACCCACCCCGGCGACGCGGCGCGGCTGCACTCCCCGGAGGTCCGCGCCCAGGCGGTCGAGGCGATCTCGGTGGCCGTCCAGCGGCTCTACCTGCCGCCGGAGGACGACTCCCCGACGGGCGTGCTGCGGCTTCCGCTGACCCACGCATGAAGATCGTCAACTGCTTCACGTGAAGCAGTTGACGATCTTGATCTGCTTCACGGCCCGCGCCACGGCTTCCCGGGCATCCCGCGTCAGAGCGGCCGGAGCGACGGCTCCTTCTGTACGGCGCCCAGCAGCCGCTCCAAGGCGACCTCCATCTCGCCCTTCCAGGACAGCGCCGACCGCACCTCCAGCCGCAGCCGCGGATAGCGGTGGTGCGGGCGGACCGTCTTGAAGCCCACCGCCAGCAGATGGTCCGCCGGCAGCACGCAGTGCGCGTCCTCCGCCTTCGCGTCGCCGAACGCCTCGATCGCCTTGAAGCCGCGGCGCACCAGATCCTTGGCCACCGTCTGCACCAAGGTCCGCCCGATGCCCTGTCCCTGATAGCCCGGCAGCACCCGAGATGTCATCAACTGCACGGCGTCCGGCGAGATCGGGCTCGTCGGGAACGCGAGCGAGCGCGGCACGTAGGCGGGCGGCGCGTAGAGCACGAAGCCCACCGGCACGTCGTCGACATAGGCGATGCGACCGCACGAGCCCCACTCCAGCAGCACCCCGGAGATCCAGGACTCCTTCTCCAACTCCGGCCGCCCGTCCTTGATGGCGGCCTCTCCGCTGACCGGGTCCAGCTCCCAGAAGACACAGGCTCTGCAGGGCAGCGGGAGATCGGCGAGCGAGTCAAGCGTCAGCGGTACCAACCGGCGTCCCATGCCTCCACGATAAGCGCCCCCGCGCGAGAACACGCGGAGCCCGGGACATGGAAAGGCCCCCGCGTTCGCGAACGCGGGGGCCTCGACGTCTACGGCCTCGAACTCACTCGTCGATCGGCTCGGCCTCGCCGCCGTCGCCGACCAGACCCTGACGCAGCCGCTCGCCCTCACCGGGGGCGAAGGAACCGAGGATGCGGTCCAAGTCCTCGACCGACGCGAACTCCACGACGATCTTCCCGCGGTCCTTGCCCATCTCGACCTTGACCCGCGTGTCGAAGCGGTCCGACAGCCGGTTGGCCAGAGTGGCGAAGGCAGGCGAGATCCGACGGCCGGCCCGGGGCGTCGGGGCCTTCCTGGCCCGGCCGTCGTGGGAGAGCAGAGTCGCGATCTCCTCCAGGTTCCTGACCGAGAGGCCCTCGGGCGAGATCCGGGCCGCCAGCTTCTCGCGCTGCTCCTCGTCCTCCACGCCGAGCAGGACACGGGCGTGGCCGGCGGAGAACTCCCCGGCGGCAAGTCGGCGCTGCATGAACGGAGAGAGCTTCAGCAGCCGCACCGTGTTGCTGACGTGACCGCGGGAACGGCCGATCCGATCGGCCAGCTCGCCCTGGGAGCAGGAGAAGTCGTACATCAGCTGCTCGTAGGCGGCCGCCTCTTCGAGCGGGTTCAGCTGGGCGCGGTGCAGGTTCTCCAGCAGCGCGTCGAGAAGCATCTTCTCGTCGTCGGTGGCACGGACGATCGCCGGAATGGCGTCGAGGCCGGCCTCCTTGCTGGCGCGCAGACGACGCTCACCCATGATGAGCTCGTAGCGCTCCGGGCCGACCTGGCGGACCACGATCGGCTGGAGCAGGCCCACCTCCTTGATGGAGGTGACCAGCTCGGCCAGCGCCTCGTCGTCGAAGACCTCACGCGGCTGGCGCGGGTTCGGCGTGATCGACTGGAGCGGCAGTTCCGCGAAGTACGCGCCCTCGACGGGCTTCAGCTCCGACCCCGCACCCGACGGGGCGTCCTCGACCGCCACGGACGGCAGCGAGGCGGCACCGCCCGCACCGTTCAGCCCGGCGACCTTGACCGCCGCGATGCCGCGCTCGGGGTTGGCCGCGGTCCCCACGCCGGCGCCGGGAGCGCCCTGCGGACCGACCGGCGAGGCCGCGGCCGGGATCAGCGCCCCCAGACCACGACCAAGACCCCTACGACGCTCGCTCACCGGTTCCCCTCCATCGTGCTGTGCTGCTGGTCCATGTGCTGCTCGAGGCCGTGGGGCCGCTGGGCGTAGACGCCCGACGGCCCGCCGACGGCGTAGCTGACCTCGGCAGCGGCATCCGCCTCCGCGCCGCGGAGCGCGATCTCCCGGGCAGCCTCCAGGTAGGAGAGCGCCCCGCTGGAGCCCGGGTCGTAGGTCAGCACCGTCTGCCCGTAGCTGGGCGCCTCGGAGACCCGGACCGAACGCGGGATGCTGGTGCGCAGCACCTCCGTGGTGAAGTGGTTGCGCACCTCCTCGGCGACCTGGGAGGCGAGCCGGGTGCGCGCATCGTACATGGTGAGCAGGATCGTGGAGACGTGCAGCGCCGGGTTGAGGTGCGCCCGCACCAGGTCGACGTTGCGCAGCAGCTGCCCGAGGCCCTCCAGCGCGTAGTACTCGCACTGGATCGGGATCAGCACCTCGCGCCCGGCGACCATCGCGTTGACCGTCAGCAGACCCAGCGAGGGCGGGCAGTCGATGAGGATGTAGTCCAGCGGCTGCTCGTAGGCGGCGATGGCGCGCTGCAGCCGGCTCTCACGTGCGACCAGCGAGACGAGCTCGATCTCCGCACCGGCCAGATCGATGGTGGCGGGGCAGCAGAACAGGCCCTCGACGTCGATCACCGGCTGCACCACGTCGGCCAGCGGCTTGCCCTCGACGAGCACGTCGTAGATGGAGGGCACCTCGGCGTGGTGGTCGATGCCCAGCGCGGTGGAGGCGTTGCCCTGCGGGTCGAGGTCGATGACCAGGACGCGGGCACCGTGCAGCGCGAGCGAGGCGGCGAGGTTGACCGTGGTGGTGGTCTTGCCGACGCCGCCCTTCTGGTTCGCGACCACGACCACACGGGTCTGCGCGGGACGCGGCAGAGGGTCCCCGACCCGCGCCATCGCGGTGACGGCGGCCTGCGCGGCGCGCGCGATCGGGGTGTCGTCGGCGAGCGGCGGAGTGTCGGAGTCCTGCATGTCGGTCAGTGTTTCATGCGCCGGTGCCGGTTGGACAACGGGCGGGACCCCGCCGTGCTCCGGAACGGGCAGCCGCGGGCCCGGTACGGGCTCGGCGACGGCAGGAAGCTCAGCTACGGGACGTTCGACAGACATGGGTCCGCCCCCCTCACTCTCCGGGCTGTCCTCAGCATTTTCGCGCAGTCTGCGGGGCAGGGGAGGGAGTTGGGGACGAACAGGATCCCTGGTCCCGACATCTTCACTCGAATGACGGGCGGGACGGGTGCGCAGAGCGGCCTCACGGCTTCGGCTGAGGATGCCGGAGAGCAAGGAGCGATGTTTCACGAGCACCACGATGCCCTTTTTAAGGCAAATCTGACGGTTCGACACTCCGACGTATCGAGACCCCCAAAAAACCAAGATCGCTAACTGTTTCACGTGTGACAGTTAGCGATCTTGAAAAAGGGGAGCCGGTGCGCCCGGGGCGATGGTCAGTGCCGGTTCCGCCGGGCCCGCGAGACGCGGGCCGCCTTGGCACGCCGCGCCGCGGCCTTCACGCCGCCCGGGCTCTCGCCCGCGCGCACCCGCACCACGTGCGTCGGTGTCGAGACGACCGAAGCCCCGACCGTCTCCACCGACCACTCCTGCGCGCCCAGCTTCTGCAGGGCGGCCCGGTGCTCGGCCACCTCCTGCTCCGCCGACTCGCCCTTGAGCGCCAGCATCTCGCCGTAGGGGCGCAGCAGCGGCAGCCCCCAGCCGGCCAGGCGGTCCAGCGGCGCCACCGCGCGCGCGGTCACCACGTCCACCTGGAGCTTGCCGACCATCTCCTCGGCGCGGCCGCGCACCACCGTCACGTTCGCCAGCCGCAGCTCCCGGACGACCTCCTCCAGGAAGTTCGTCCGCCGCAGCAGCGGCTCCAGCAGGGTGATCTCCACGTCGGGACGCGCGAGCGCCACCGGGATCCCCGGCAGGCCCGCCCCCGAGCCCACGTCGCAGAGCGACAGCGGGGACGGCTTCTCCGGCAGCGCCTCACCCAGCACCGCGCAGTTGAGGATGTGCCGCTCCCACAGGCGCGGCACCTCACGCGGACCGATCAGGCCGCGCTGGACGCCCGCGTCCGCGAGCAGCTCCGCGTAGCGCACGGCCTGCGGCAGCCGGTCGCCGAAGAGCTGCGCGGCGACAGCCGGGGTCTCCCCGAGCTCCGTCGAAAACTCCTCCGGCTGGTCCTCGACCACGCCGCACCACTCCCTCTGTCGAAAGCCGCTGAACTTGCAACGGCCCCGCCCGCGGACACGCGACACGCGTACCGCGAACGGGGCCGGACGAACCCGCTCAGCCCGCTCAGGCGGGCAGGACGACCACCCGGCGCTGGGGCTCCTCGCCCTCCGACTCGCTGCGCAGCCCCGCGGCCGCCACCGCGTCGTGGACCACCTTGCGCTCGAACGGCGTCATCGCCCGCAGCCGGACCGGCTCGCCGCTCTCCTTGACGTCCTTGGCCGCCTGGGCGCCCAGCTCGGCCAGCTCCGCGCGCTTGCCCGCCCGGAACCCGGCAATGTCCAGCATCAACCGGCTGCGCTCCCCGGTCTCCCGGTGCACGGCCAGACGGGTCAGCTCCTGCAGGGCCTCCAGCACCTCGCCGTCGTGCCCGACCAGGCGCTGCAGCGAGCGCGTCGCGCCCGTGCCCTCACCGACGATCGAGACCGAGGCGCGATCGCCCTCGACGTCCATGTCGATGTCGCCGTCCAGGTCGGCGATGTCGAGAAGCGCCTCCAGGTAGTCGGCCGCGATCTCGCCCTCCTGCTCCAGGTTGGCCAGCAGCTCGCTCTTGGACGTGCCCTCGGGGGCCACGGTGCCGTCCGTCACGGGATCGACTCCTTCGGTGAATCAGATGGAGACAGATGGAGGGATGGAGCTCAGGACTTCTTCTTGGGCGACTGACCGCCGCCCTGGCGGTTGCCACCGCCGGTACCACCGCCGGTAGTGGCCCGGCCGCGAGCCGGGGCGGTCTTGGTGCCGCCGCCCTGCTGCTTGGAACCGCCCTGCTGGCCCTTGGCGCCCTGCTGACCGCCGCCGGACGAGGCGCGCTGCGCCTTGGTCTGGCGCTTCGGCTGCTGGCGCACCGGCGCCTGCTCCGGCTCGGCGTCCTCGACCGGCTTGTCGGAGCCGCCCTTGACCAGCGCGGCGATGCCCTTGATCTCGGTGCCGTCGGCGTTGAGCTTGCCGGCCGCCTTGAGGCGCGCCTGGCGCTCCTTCCAGGCCACCGAACCCGGGGTCGGGTTGTTGCGGATGATCACCAGCTGCTGGCCGAGGGTCCAGATGTTGGTGGTGAACATGTAGATCAGGACACCGATCGGCATGGCCGGGCCGGTGAAGACGTAGATCAGCGGCAGGAAGTACATCATCATCTTCTGCTGCTGCATGTACGGCGTCTTGACCGTGAGGTCGACGTTCTTCGTCATGATCTGCCGCGTGGTCATGAACTGCGTGACACACATCAGCAGGATGAAGATCGCGGTGACGATCCGGACGCTCGTGCTGTGGGTCGAGTAGAACGTCCCCGAGATGGGCGCGCCGAAGATGTGCGCCTGCTGCGCGCTGTGGACCTGGGTCACGGTGAGCACGCCGACCTGGTGGCCCTGGGAGATCAGCCGGAGCACACCGTAGAGCGCGCCACCGATCGGGATCTGGATGAGCATCGGGAGGCAGCTCGCGGCGGGGTTGGTGCCGGCCTCCCGATAGAGCTTCATCATCTCTTCGGACTGGCGCTGCCGGTCGTTCTTGTACTTCTCCTGGATGACCTTCATCTTCGGCTGCAGAGCCTGCATCGTCCGCATGGACTTGATCTGCTTGGTGAAGATCGGGATCATCGCCGCGCGGACGACGAGCACCAGGAGCACGATCGAGAGGCCCCAGGCCCAGCCGCTGTTCGGATCGAACACCTGGCTGAACATGCCGTGGAAGGCACTGATGATCGCGGAGACCACGTAATACAGAGGACTCAGGATCGTGTCGTAGAAATGCACCGGTCAGACTCCTTGGGCATTGGTCGAAGGCACCGGCTTGCGAAGACGCCGGTACCAAACCGGGTGCTTTCGTTCCGGGACGTAATCGAAGCCGCCTGGGCTCCAGGGGTTGCACCGCAGGATCCGCCAGGCGGTGAGTACGGTGCCCTTGATCGCACCGTGGACCTTGATGGCCTCGAAGCCATAACGCGAGCAGGACGGGTGGTATCGACACACCGGTCCCAGCATGGGGCTGATGGTCCACTGGTAGAGCTTGATCAGCCCCAACAGCGGGTACTTGCCTGCGAAGAGGCCGACCAAGCCGACCATCACCCACAGCAGGTACGTCACTGCCCTGCTCCCGTCGGCGATGAGGCGCTCAATTTGCGCAGCGCGGAGTCGAGATCGCGTGCCAGGTCCGCGTACTGCGCCTCGGCGGCCGAGGGCTGTGCGCGTACCACTATCAGGCTACCTGCGGGCAGGCTGCCGATACGCTCGGCCATCAGATGCCGCAGCCTCCGCTTGACGCGGTTCCGGACCACGGCCACACCGACGGCCTTACTGACAACAAAACCCGCACGCGCCGGGAGAAAGTTCCCCCCGGCGCCGTGCGGGTCTGCAGGCTCCGCAGTCGCGCCACCGACGTACAGGTGCACGACGAGCAGCGGGCGGCCGGCTCTCCGGCCCCGCCGCACCGCGGTCGCGAAATCCTCGCGCCGCCTCAGCCGAGATTCGGAGGGCAGCACGACCTGACAACCTCTGCTTCAGGGTGTGCAGGTCAGGCGGACAGGCGCGCGCGGCCCTTTTCGCGGCGCGCCGCGAGGATGGCACGGCCGGCACGCGTACGCATCCGCAGGCGGAAGCCGTGGGTCTTCGCGCGACGGCGGTTGTTCGGCTGGAAGGTGCGCTTGCTCACGGGAGAACTCCAGGTCAATCGAAGGGGCGGCCGGACCGTCACTTGGCCGTCACCGTGCGTCCGCGCGATCCCCATAACCCGTTCGATACGGTGATCCACGACGCCCAGAGCTGCGCGCCTCTTTGCGGAGACTCCGCGGGCATGCGGCAGCGGCCATCGACAACTCGACCTCGTTACGGTACGCGGAACGGCACCGACGGGTCAAACCAGCTCCTCGTCAGGCCTGCGCCGCAGGCCCCGCTGGGCCTGCGGAGGCGGCCGTCACACGTTTCCCACACCCTGTGGACAACAACTTGAACGAGGACGCTTCGGCCGCCTACCGTTGACAGACTTTTCCATGGAACTCCTGCCCCCAGTGAAGGCGTGCACCAGTGGCTGACCCAACAAACGATCTCGCTTCCGCGTGGGGGCGAGTCGTCGAGCGACTGGCGAACGACCCGGCCGTCGAGTCCATGGACAAGAAGTGGCTCCAGCGGACCCACCCGATGGGGATGATGGCCCACACCGCACTGCTCGCCGCGCCCAACGAGTACGCCAAGGGCGTGCTGGAGGGCCGGCTGGTCCAGCAGATCACCGAGCTGCTCGGGCAGGAGTTCCAGCGCCAGGTGCTGATCGCCGTCGTCGTCGACGCCAGCGCCGGCAGCCTCGCCCCGGCTCCCCAGCCGGCGCCACCGGCCCAGCCGAACCCGTCCTTCCAGCAGCCGGGGCAGCCGACGTACCAGCCGGGCCCCCAGCACGCGTCCCCGTCCCAGCACGCGCAGCCCCCGCACGCGCCCGCCCAGCACGGCTACGGCTACGCGCAGCCCTTCGCCGAGCCGTACCCCTCCGGCGAGCCCCACGCCCCCGGCGAGACGTATCCCGCGGCCGAGCCCTACGCCACCGGTCCGGCGCCGCAGCCCGAGCCGACCTCGCAGCAGCCCGCCTACCGCGACGAGTGGGCCGTGCCGCAGCTGCCCGTCCAGCTGCCGCCGCCCGCGTCGCAGGAGCCCGGGGACCGCAACCCGGCCCTGCCGGCCCTCCCGGACAACGCCTCCGCCGAGCCCGCGCCCCAGGGCGAGCAGCTGCCCGCCGTCCCGGCCTCCCCGCCGCTGCCGCGCCCCGGCACCGGCTCCAGCGGCAGCAGCCCGCTGCCTGCCGGCGGCGGCAAGGACGAGCCGGCCGCCCGGCTGAACCCCAAGTACCTCTTCGACACCTTCGTCATCGGCTCCAGCAACCGCTTCGCCCACGCGGCCGCGGTCGCCGTGGCCGAGAGCCCGGCCAAGGCCTACAACCCGCTCTTCATCTACGGGGAGTCCGGGCTGGGCAAGACCCACCTGCTGCACGCCATCGGCCACTACGCCCGCAGCCTCTACCCGGGCACCCGGGTGCGGTACGTGAGCTCCGAGGAGTTCACCAACGAGTTCATCAACTCGATCCGCGACGACAAGGGCGACGGCTTCCGGCAGCGCTACCGGGACATGGACATCCTGTTGGTCGACGACATCCAGTTCCTGCAGAACAAGGAGTCGACCCAGGAGGAGTTCTTCCACACCTTCAACACCCTGCACAACGCCAACAAGCAGATCGTGATCTCCTCCGACCGGCCGCCCCGGCAGCTGGTCACGCTGGAGGACCGGCTGCGGAACCGCTTCGAGTGGGGCCTGACCACCGACGTCCAGCCGCCCGAGCTGGAGACGCGCATCGCGATCCTGCGCAAGAAGGCGATCCAGGAGCAACTGAACGCTCCCGCCGAGGTGCTGGAGTTCATCGCCTCGCGGATCTCGCGCAACATCCGCGAGTTGGAGGGCGCGCTGATCCGCGTCACCGCCTTCGCCAGCCTCAACCGGGCGCCGGTCGACCTGCAGCTGGCGGAGATCGTCCTCAAGGACCTGATCCCGGGCGGCGAGGAGGACGGGCCGGAGATCACCGTAGGCGTCATCATGCAGCAGACGGCCGCCTACTTCGGTCTGAGCGTGGACGACCTCTGCGGCTCCTCCCGCAGCCGGGTGCTGGTGACGGCACGCCAGATCGCCATGTACCTGTGCCGGGAGCTGACCGACCTGTCGCTGCCGAAGATCGGTGCTGCCTTCGGCGGCCGCGACCACACCACCGTCATGCACGCGGACCGCAAGATCCGCACGATGATGGCGGAGCGCCGGGCCATCTACAACCAGGTGACCGAGCTGACCAACCGCATCAAGAGCTGACGCTCGAGCGGACCGACGTGTGGAGGGGCGCCCCCGGTGGGGGCGCCCCTCCGGCGTTCACCCACAGATCCGGCCCAACGCCCTGTCCACATGCTGGGGAGAACCGAGTTATCCAGAACCCGTCCACAGGGCCGAGCGGTCTGGAAGGATCGTCCCAGCTCAGGTGCCTGTGGAACTGTGGGCAGACGTTCTCCACAACCTGTGGAGAACCTGCGGCCCGTCAACACGGCGCCACAGTTATCCACGCGCTGTCCCCAGGAAGGGGCGGGTTATCCCCAGAACCCGGCCGCTTCTCCACAAGAATGTCCACAGAACGGCAACACGGGAGGCCTTTTCACCAGCCCGAGCGAATTGGGTCACGTGATGTTGCCAGAGGGGCTGTGGGAAACCGGGGGAAAACCTGGGGACGGAGTGGTGGACAACCTGGGGACAACCCAACCGGCCTGTGCACAAGGGGTGCTGCATCCACAGGGCGCCTAGTTTTTCCACCGTGGGCGTCCCCAGGCGATGTGGACAAAAAATGGCCCCCGACCAGCGCAGGAAGGGGTTATCCACGGTTTCCACAAGGCCTACTACTACTACCCACTAGATATAGCTCGTTCTTGATCCAAAAGCGGGTGGGGCCGAGATCTGTGGAGAAGGTGACCGGGACACGCGTTCGATGCCTCTTCGGGGCCTTCTGCCTCGGCTGTCCGTGCTATGCGTCAGACTGTTCCTCAGCAGCAGGAGCGTGCCCGGTCCCGTGGGCCTCCATGCGTGCCCCAGATGAACAGCTAGCTGAACACCAAGCGACATCCACCCAGGAGGCGGTTACCGGTGAAGTTCCGGGTCGAGCGTGACGTCCTCGCGGAGGCGGTGGCCTGGGCCGCTCGCAGCCTCCCGGCAAGGCCCCCGGTGCCCGTTCTCGCGGGTCTGCTGCTGACGGCCGAGAGCGACGGCGCAGAGGGCCGTCTGAGCCTGTCCGGCTTCGACTACGAGGTCTCCGCGCGGGTGGCGACCGAGGCGGACGTCGAGGAGGCGGGCACGGTCCTGGTCTCCGGTCGTCTGCTGGCCGACATCTCCCGCGCGCTTCCCAACAGGCCGGTGGAGATCTCCACCGACGGCGTGCGGGTGCTCGTCGTCTGCGGCAGCTCGCGGTTCACACTCCCCACCCTGCCTGTGGACGAGTACCCGGCCCTGCCGCAGATGCCCACCGCCTCCGGCGTGGTCCCGGGCGACGCGTTCGCCGCGGCCGTGGCCCAGGTGGCCGTCGCCGCCGGGCGTGACGACACGCTCCCGGTGCTGACCGGCGTCCGCGTCGAGATCGAGGACGACCGGGTCACCCTGGCCGCGACGGACCGCTACCGCTTCGCCGTCCGCGAGCTGCTGTGGAAGCCGGAGCAGCCCGGCCTGTCGGCCGTGGCCCTGGTCCCGGCCAAGACCCTGCTCGACACGGCGAAGTCGCTCAGCGCGGGCGACAACGTCTCCATCGCACTGGCCGGCAGCGGCAAGGGCGAGGGCCTCATCGGCTTCGAGGGCGCGGGCCGCCGCACCACCACGCGCCTGCTGGAGGGCGAGTTCCCGAAGTTCCGGGCCCTCTTCCCGACGGAGTTCTCCGCGATCGGCACGGTGCCCACCCAGGCCTTCGTCGACGCCGTCAAGCGCGTCTCCTTGGTCGCCGAGCGGAACACCCCGGTGCGCCTCAGCTTCGAGCAGGGCGTGGTCACCCTGGAGGCCGGCTCCGGCGACGACGCACAGGCTGTGGAGCGGATCGACGCGGACCTCGAGGGCGACGACATCTCGATCGCCTTCAACCCGGCCTACCTGCTGGACGGCCTGTCGGCCATCGACTCCCCGGTCGCCCAGCTCAGCTTCACGACGGCGACCAAGCCGGCGCTGCTGAGCGGCAAGGCCTCCCAGGAGTCCGAGGCGGACGAGTCGTACAAGTACCTGATCATGCCCGTCCGTCTCTCGGGCTGAGGCTCGGTCGCACCACCCGGGGGCGCGAGGCCGTGCACATGTGCACGGCCTCGCGCCCTTGGGGGTCCCTGCGGGGATAGGCTCGTGCATTGGTGCGGCAACGGGGCCGCGGACAGTCGAAACGGAACGAAGGACTGATCATGCAGCTCGGACTCATCGGTCTCGGCAAGATGGGCGGCAACATGCGCGAGCGCATCCGCCGCGCAGGCCACACCGTGGTCGGCTTCGACCGCGACCCCGCCCTGTCCGACGTCGCGAGCCTGAAGGAGCTGGTCGGCTCCCTCGCCGCGCCGCGCGTGGTGTGGGTGATGGTCCCGGCCGGCGGTCCGACGCAGTCGACCGTTGACGAGCTGGCCGAGCTGCTGGAGCCGGGCGACGTCGTCGTCGACGGCGGCAACTCCCGCTGGACGGACGACGAGAAGCACGCCGCGGACCTGGCCGAGAAGGGTATCGGCTTCGTCGACTGCGGTGTCTCCGGCGGCGTCTGGGGTCTGCAGAACGGCTACGCGCTGATGTACGGCGGCTCCGAGGAGGACATCGCCAAGGTGCAGCCGATCTTCGACGCGCTGAAGCCCGAGGGCGACTTCGGCTCCGTGCGGGCCGGCAAGGTCGGCGCGGGCCACTTCGCCAAGATGGTCCACAACGGCATCGAGTACGCCATGATGCAGGCCTACGCCGAGGGCTGGGAGCTGCTGGAGGCCGTGGACAGCGTGGAGAACGTCCGCGAGATCTTCCGCTCCTGGCGCGAGGGCACGGTCATCCGCTCCTGGCTGCTGGACCTGGCCGTGGACGCCCTCGACAAGGACGAGCACCTGGGCAAGCTGAAGGGCTACGCCGCGGACTCGGGCGAGGGCCGCTGGACGGTCGAGGCCGCGATCGACCACGCGGTGCCGCTGCCGGCGATCACCGCCTCGCTGTTCGCCCGCTTCTCCTCGCGGCAGGACGACTCGCCGCAGATGAAGATGATCGCCGCGCTGCGCAACGAGTTCGGCGGCCACGCGGTCGAGAGCAACTAGCCAAGTAGAGGAAACTCCACAGGAGTTATCCACAACCTGCGAAGGAAGCTGTGCACGTCGCGCATCTGTCGCTGGCCGACTTCCGCTGTTACGCCCGGGTCGAGGTCCCCCTCGAGCCGGGCGTCACCGCGTTCACCGGCCCCAACGGCCAGGGCAAGACCAACCTGGTCGAGGCCGTCGGCTATCTGGCGACGCTGGGGAGCCACCGGGTCGCCGGGGACGCGCCGCTGGTGCGGCAGGGGGCGCAGCGGGCCGTCGTGCGGGGCCTGGTGGTGCGCGACGAGCGGCAGACGCTGATCGAGCTGGAGCTGAACCCGGGCCGGGCGAACCGGGCGCGGATCAACCGCAGCGACAACGTCCGGCCGCGCGACGTGCTGGGCCTGCTGCGGACGGTGCTCTTCGCGCCCGAGGACCTGGCGCTGGTCAAGGGCGATCCGGGTGAGCGCCGACGCTTCCTGGACGAGCTGCTGACGCTGCGCGCGCCGCGCCTGGCGGGGGTGCGGCAGGACTACGAGCGGGTGCTGAAGCAGCGCAACGCGCTGCTGAAGTCGGCGGCGATGGCGCGGAGGTCCTCGCGCGGGATGGACCTGTCCACCCTGGACGTGTGGGACGACCATCTGGCGCGGGCGGGCGCGGAGCTGCTGGCGCAGCGGCTGGACCTGGTGGCCGCGCTGCAGCCGCTGGTGGCCGGCGCGTACGAGGAGCTGGCGCCGAGCGGCGGCGGGACGGTGCTCGAGTACCGCTCCTCGATGGGTGAGGGCGTGCCGCTGTCGGGCGGCCGCGAGGCGCTGTACGCGGCGTTGCTGGCCGCGTTGGGGGCCGCGCGCAGGCAGGAGCTGGAGCGGGGGCTGACCCTGGTGGGCCCGCACCGCGACGAGCTGGGTCTGCGCCTGGGGGATCTGCCCGCCAAGGGGTACGCCTCGCACGGCGAGTGCTGGTCGTACGCGCTGGCGCTGCGCCTGGCCTCCTACGACCTGCTGCGCATGGATGAATTCGGGGGGCCCGAAGGGCCTTCGAACAAGGGCGGTGGCGGGCTTGGGGGTGCCCCCGGCCGAAGGCTGGGGGAGGGCGGGCCGGTGCTGATCCTTGACGACGTGTTCGCGGAGCTGGACGCGCGGCGTCGCGAGCGGCTGGCGGAGCGGGTGGCGACGGGCGAGCAGGTGCTGGTCACGGCGGCGGTGCCGGAGGACGTGCCGGAGGCGCTGAAGGGCGCCCGGTACTCGGTGCTGGACGGCGAGGTCACTCGCGTCTGACCCGCGTCTGACCCGCGACTGCCCGCCCGGTCGACCTAGGCCCGGGGAGGGTCCGACCCGCGTCCGGGAGGGGGCCGGGGCGCGTACGCTGGAGGCTTGTCCACAGGGTGTGCACGCCCTCCGGAGCGAGAGGTGAGGCGCCGCGTTGTCCGAGGAGACTCCTGAGCTCAGCGGTGTCGATCTCGCGCGTGTCGCGCTTCGGGCCGCGAAGGAGCAGGCCCGGCTGCGTGGTGAGGCGACCGCGCAGAAGAAGCAGGCGCGGAGGACGGGCCTGAGATCGGGCGCGCGTGCGGACGGCCGCGATCCCCAACCGCTGGGGAACGCGATCAGCCGACTGATCGCCGAGCGCGGCTGGGAGGCGCCCGCCGCGGTGGGCGGCGTGATGGGCCGCTGGCCCGAGATCGTGGGGCGCGACATCGCCGCGCACTGTGAGCCGGAGCACTTCGACGAGGACGAGCGGATGCTGACGGTCCGCTGCAGCTCGACCGCGTGGGCGACTCAACTTCGTTTGATGGCACCGCAGTTGCTCCGGACGCTGAACGGCGGGCTGGGGGATGGAACGGTCCGTTTCATCAAGGTCCAGGGGCCCGCCACGGGGCCTGCGCGCTATCGCGGCAGGCTGCGCGCGCCGGGCAGCAAGGGCCCCGGCGACACCTGGGGTTAACGCGGAACGGCGAAACGGCCGTCTAAGCGCTCTACGCCCCCCTCGCGGGTGTGGGGACATGTCGGGCGCACGTTGACGTCCGGCACGGGCCGTTCAGAGGGCGGCAAAGCCCCGTCTCTGTCAGTCGTACCGGTAGACTGGAAGCCAAACACCGCCACGAGCGGAGACGCTCGTGGTGGAGAGTCGTAACGCCGTGGCCGCCTCCGGCTCGCCCTCTGGGGCCGGGACGGCCCGCGCTGTGCCAGAGAGGGCGTTTCGTGGCCGAGTCCGGCAACCCCAACCAGTCCCCAGACGAGAACGGCAAGAACGAGAAGTCGTACGACGCCAGTGCCATCCAGGTGCTGGAGGGGCTCGAGGCCGTCCGCAAGCGCCCGGGTATGTACATCGGCTCCACCGGCGAGCGCGGTCTGCACCACCTCGTCTACGAGATCGTCGACAACTCCGTCGACGAGGCCCTCGCCGGTCACGCCGACACGATCGAGGTGACGATCCTGCCCGACGGCGCGGTCCGCGTCGTCGACAACGGCCGTGGCATCCCGGTCGGCGTGGAGAAGACGACCGGCAAGCCGGCCGTCGAGGTCGTGCTGACCGTGCTGCACGCCGGCGGAAAGTTCGGCGGCGGCGGCTACGCCGTCTCCGGCGGTCTGCACGGCGTCGGCGTCTCCGTCGTGAACGCCCTGTCGACCCGCCTCGCGGTCGAGGTGAAGACCGACGGCTTCCGCTGGTCGCAGGAGTACAAGAGCGGCGTGCCGGTGGCCCCGCTGGCCCAGCACGAGGAGACCTCGGAGACGGGCACCACGGTCACCTTCTGGGCCGACCCGGAGATCTTCGAGACCACCGAGTACTCCTTCGACACGCTCTCGCGGCGCTTCCAGGAGATGGCCTTCCTCAACAAGGGCCTGACCATCTCGCTGACGGACGAGCGCCCGGACCACACCGACGACGAGGGCAAGCCCAACGCGGTGCGGTACCACTACGAGGGCGGCATCTCCGACTTCGTCACGTACCTCAACTCCCGCAAGGGCGAGGTGGTCCACCCGACCGTCATCGACTTCGAGGCGGAGGACAAGGACAAGACGATCTCCGTCGAGATCGCCATGCAGTGGAACACCTCGTACAACGAGGGCGTCTACTCGTTCGCCAACACCATTCACACCCACGAGGGCGGCACCCACGAGGAGGGCTTCCGGGCCGCGCTCACGGGTCTGGTCAACCGGTACGCGCGCGACAAGAAGCTGCTGCGCGAGAAGGACGACAACCTCACCGGTGAGGACATCCGCGAGGGTCTGACCGCGATCATCTCGGTCAAGCTGGGCGAGCCGCAGTTCGAGGGCCAGACCAAGACCAAGCTGGGCAACACCGAGGCCAAGACCTTCGTGCAGAAGGTCGTCCACGAGCACTTCAACGACTGGCTGGACCGCAACCCGAACGAGGCCGCGGACATCATCCGCAAGGGCATCACCGCCGCCACGGCCCGTGTCGCGGCCCGCAAGGTGCGCGACCTGACGCGCCGCAAGGGCCTGCTGGAGACGGCGTCGCTGCCGGGCAAGCTGTCGGACTGCCAGTCCAAGGACCCGACCGAGTGCGAGATCTTCATCGTCGAGGGCGACTCGGCCGGCGGCTCGGCCAAGCAGGGGCGTGACCCGCGGGTCCAGGCGATCCTGCCGATCCGCGGCAAGATCCTCAACGTCGAGAAGGCGCGCATCGACAAGGTGCTGCAGAACACCGAGGTGCAGGCGCTGATCTCGGCCTTCGGCACCGGTGTCCACGACGACTTCGACCTGGCCAAGCTGCGCTATCACAAAATCATCCTGATGGCGGACGCCGACGTCGACGGCCAGCACATCTCCACGCTGCTGCTGACGCTGCTGTTCCGCTTCATGCGCCCGCTGATCGAGGGCGGCCACGTCTTCCTGGCCCGCCCGCCGCTGTACAAGATCAAGTGGGGCCGGGACGACATCGAGTACGTCTACTCCGACCGCGAGCGCGACGCCGCGCTGGAGGCGGGGCGCCAGTCCGGCCGCAAGCTGCCCAAGGACGACGCGATCCAGCGCTTCAAGGGTCTGGGCGAGATGAACGCCGAGGAGCTGCGGGTCACCACCATGGACCGGGACGTGCGCCTGCTGTCCCAGGTCACCCTGGAGGACGCCGCCCGCGCCGACGACCTGTTCTCGATCCTCATGGGCGAGGACGTCGAGGCCCGCCGCTCCTTCATCCAGCGCAATGCCAAGGACGTCCGCTTCCTCGACGTCTGAGTCTCTCCGGCAGCCGAAGCGTTCCGCAGTGAAAGGAAACTGACCACCCGTGGTCGACGACAACCGCCCCGAGGGCGAGCAGCCGGAGGACATCCCGGCGGAGGAGAACGGCGGGGGCACCCGGATCGAGCAGGTCGAGCTCGAGACGGAGATGCAGCGCTCGTACCTCGACTACGCGATGAGCGTCATCGTCTCGCGTGCCCTGCCCGAGGTCCGCGACGGCCTCAAGCCCGTCCACCGCCGCGTGCTGTACGCGATGTACGACGGCGGCTACCGGCCCGACAAGGGCTACTACAAGTGCGCCCGCGTCGTCGGTGACGTCATGGGTAACTACCACCCGCACGGCGACACCTCGATCTACGACACCCTGGTGCGTCTCGCCCAGCCGTGGTCGATGCGGATGCCGCTGGTGGACGGCAACGGCAACTTCGGCTCTCCGGGCAACGACCCGGCCGCCGCCATGCGGTACACCGAGTGCCGCATGATGCCGCTGGCCATGGAGATGATGCGGGACATCGACGAGGAGACCGTCGACTTCTCGCCCAACTACGACGGCCGCTCCCAGGAGCCGAACGTCCTGCCGGCCCGCATCCCCAACCTGCTGGTCAACGGCGCCACGGGCATCGCGGTCGGCATGGCGACCAACATCCCGCCGCACAACCTGCGCGAGGTCGCCTCGGGCGCGCTCTGGTACCTGGCCAATCCGGAGGCCTCCAACGAGGAGCTGCTCGAGGCCCTGATCGAGCGGATCAAGGGCCCGGACTTCCCGACCGGCGCGCTGATCGTGGGCCGCCGCGGCATCGAGGAGGCCTACCGGACCGGCCGCGGGTCGATCACGATGCGCGCGGTGGTCGAGGTCGAGGAGATCCACGGCCGCCAGTGCCTGGTGATCACCGAGCTGCCCTACCAGGTCAACCCGGACAACCTGGCCCTGAAGATCGCCGACCTGGTCAAGGACGCCCGCATCGGCGGCATCGCCGACGTGCGCGACGAGTCCTCGTCCCGGACCGGCACCCGCCTGGTGGTCGTGCTCAAGCGCGACGCGGTCGCCAAGGTCGTGCTGAACAACCTGTACAAGCACACCGACCTGCAGACCAACTTCGGCGCCAACATGCTGGCCCTGGTCGACGGCGTGCCGCGCACGCTTTCGGTCGACGCCTTCATCCGGCACTGGGTCAACCACCAGGTCGACGTCATCGTCCGCCGCACCCGGTTCCGGCTGCGCAAGGCCGAGGAGCGCGCGCACATCCTGCGCGGTCTGCTCAAGGCCCTGGACGCGATCGACGAGGTCATCGCGACGATTCGCCGCTCCGACACGGTCGAGGTCGCCCGCAACGGCCTGATGTCGCTGCTGACGATCGACGAGGTCCAGGCCAACGCGATCCTGGAGATGCAGCTGCGCCGTCTGGCCGCTCTGGAGCGCCAGAAGATCACGGCCGAGTACGACGAGCTGATGGCCAAGATCCGCGAGTACAACGAGATCCTGGACTCGCCGGCCAAGCAGCGGGAGATCATCTCCGAGGAGCTCACCGCGATCGTCGACAAGTACGGCGACGACCGGCGCTCGACGCTGATCCCCTACGACGGCGACATGTCGGTCGAGGACCTGATCGCCGAAGAGGACATCGTCGTCACCATCACCCGCGGCGGCTACGTCAAGCGCACCCGCTCCGACCTGTACCGCTCGCAGAAGCGCGGCGGCAAGGGCGTGCGCGGCGCGCAGCTGAAGCAGGACGACATCGTCGACCACTTCTTCGTGACGACCACGCACAACTGGATCCTGTTCTTCACCAACAAGGGCCGGGTCTACCGCGCCAAGGGCTACGAGCTCCCGGACGCCGGGCGCGACGCCCGCGGCCAGCACGTGGCCAACCTGCTGGCCTTCCAGCCGGACGAGCAGATCGCGCAGGTCATGGCGGTGCGCACGTACGAGGCCGCTCCGTACCTGGTGCTGGCGACCCGCTCGGGCCTGGTGAAGAAGACCTCGCTGAAGGACTACGACTCGCCGCGCTCCGGCGGCCTGATCGCGATCAACCTGCGTCAGGACGAGGAGGGCAGCGACGACGAGCTGATCGGCGCCGAGTTGGTCTCCGCCGAGGACGACCTGCTGCTGATCTCCAAGAAGGCGCAGGCCATCCGCTTCACCGCCACCGACGAGGCGCTGCGACCCATGGGCCGCGCCACCTCCGGTGTGAAGGGCATGAGTTTCCGCGAGGACGACGAACTGCTCTCGATGAACGTGATCCGTCCGGGTACGTTCGTGTTCACGGCCACCGACGGCGGCTACGCCAAGCGCACCAAGGTGGAGGAGTACCGCGTCCAGGGGCGTGGTGGCCTGGGCATCAAGGCGGCGAAGATCGTCGAGGACCGTGGCTCGCTGGTGGGCGCGCTGGTCGTCGAGGAGTCCGACGAGATCCTGGCGATCACGCTCAGCGGCGGGGTGATCCGCACGCGGGTCGCCGGGGTCCGTGAAACCGGGCGTGACACGATGGGCGTCCAACTGATCAACCTGAGCAAGAAGGACGCGGTCGTCGGCATCGCGCGCAATGCCGAAGGCGCCGTGGAGGACGAGGCGGACGAGGCCGAGGACGACGCCGTGGACGGTGTCGTCGACAGCGCCTCCGAGGGCACCGTCGGTGCCGCGGAGCCGACGGCCGAGTAGCCGACGCCGCTTCCACTCCTGCCACGGGCTCCGGTGCACATTGCCGGAGCCCGTGCCAGGATGCTGGCAGCCGGCTGCCTGCGCCTTGACGATCAGGCGAACGAGCGTTGAGTACGAGGCGTGACGACACACCAGGGCCGACAGCCCTGGCGCGGAATGCGGGAGGACCAGGGTGACTAACCCCACGGGAGCGGCGGGAGCCGCGGGGCGGGCGCAGAACGCCCCCGGTGCGGCCGGCGGTGCCGGCGGCGGACGGGACGCGGGCTCGACGTCGGTGATGCCCGCGGTGGGCGCCGGGTCCGACGCAGGCCAGCAGGCCCCGCGTCGCCGCCAGGGCGGGCCCAACGGCGAACAGGCCCAGGCCCGCGCGGCCGCGGAGGCGAAGGCGGCCGGGCAGACGGGCGCCACCGGCC
>NZ_BBPO01000091.1 GCF_000787815.1 Streptacidiphilus neutrinimicus | reverse complement strand
GTGGCGGGTGTGGTGGCCAGGCGGGCGCAGGCGGCCAGGGGGATGGCGACCCAGTCGGGGCGGTGGCGGGCCTCGTACACCACCTCGTAGATCGCCTTGTCCGTCTCGAAGGCCCGCAGCAGCACCGGGTCGAGGGTGGGGTCCTCGGCGCCGGTCGCCGCGTAGCCCGCGCAGAAGGCCTCGCGGTTGCGGGCCGCCCAGGCCGCGGCCACGGCCGGGTCCGTCAGGCGGGCGTGCGCGGCCGCGTAGTCGAAGGAGCGCAGTATCCCGGCCACGTCCCGGACCGCGGGCTGCGGAAGGCGCCGCTCGTCCAGGGTCTTGGCCGGTTCGCCCTCGAAGTCGAGCAGCACCCAGCCGCGTGCGCTGCGCAGTACCTGACCCAGGTGCAGGTCGCCGTGGACCCGCTGGGCCCGCAGCCGCAGGCCGTTCCGGGCGGCGAAGGCGAGGTCGCGGAAGATCCGCCGCAGCGCGTCGCGGTGCTGGCCGAGCGCGGGGACCGCGAGGCAGGCCGCGTCCAGCCGCAGCGCCATGGTCTCGGCCATCGCCTCCACCTCGGCGCGGCGCAGCACGGTCACCGGCATGCTGCGCGCCAGCGCGAGGTGCACGTCGGCGGTGGCCCGGCCGAGGAGAAACGACTCTGCGGCGAAGTTGCCCACCCGGGCCGGATCGGCGTCGAGCTGGTGGATCTGGCGGAGCGCCAGCTCCCAGCCGTCCTCGGCCTCGCGCAGGAAGTGGGTGAGCACGCCGAGCGTCGCCGGGGCCTCCTGGGGGGAGTCCGGCAACTCCGCCTCGAACCACGCGAGCGGCGCGGGGATGCGGCTGCTGCCGGCCCGGCCGAGGGCGAGCGACAGCTCCAGATCCGGGTTGAGGCCGGGGGAGACCCGGCGGAACAGCTTGAGGATCGCCGCCTCGGCGGGGCTGCCGCCGTCGTAGATGATCGAGGTGTTGGACTGCTCGGCGGTGCTGACCCGGCCGGGCGCGGCGGCCGGCAGCCGCCCGCCCAGGGTGGAGAAGCGCAGCGGGCCGAGCCGCTGCGGCGAGGTCATCAGGGCGAGCAGCCGACGTGTCAGTGCCGGGTCGTAGGCTGCGTCGTAGGTCACCAACCCGTCGTGCGGGCCGCTGGTGATCCGGCCGATCACGGCGTCCGGCGGGACGGCCGCGCCGTGCAGGCCGGGCAGCCCGTCGGGGTGGGCGCCGAGCAGCAGCTGGTAGACGTCGACGAGGGGGGAGCCGCCGCCGGGCTGGCGCTGCTCCACGCGCAGGAGCAGGTGCAGCAGTGTGCCGGTGCCGCGGGCCAGGCCGGTCGGGCCGGGCAGCGCGGTGACGGCGAGTGGGGTGATGCCGGAGATCGGATGGCCCTTGCCGGCGAACCAGCGCCGACGCGGCAGCCAGTCGCGCAGCATCGGCAGGGTGGCCTCGACGAGGGGGCGGTAGCCGGCCGCGGGAGTGGGCGGGACCGGCGTGGTCACGGCACGCGGGCGGGAGGTGTCGGACATGTCTCCCTTTCCCCGGAAAAGCCGGTACGACCGGTGATGAGGGCGGTCATCACCGGTTGAACCATTTTTCCGGAAACGGACGGACGTGGCATCGTCGGCACGCCCGGTGGAGGACGGCGTTGCGCAGGACGGGGGATGAGCGTCGGGTTGGTAGGTCGGGGCGACCTCTCAGGTGCGCACGTTCGTTCGGGGGCCGTGCACGGGCACGGGCATGTCGCCCGGGCGCAGCCGGAACCAGTAGAAGCCGTGCCCCGCGAGCGTGAGCAGGTACGGCAGTTGGCCGATGGCGGGGAATCGCACCCCGCCGATCAGCTCGACCGGGTGCATGCCCTCGAACTCACGCAGGTCCAGCTCGGTCGGCTGGGCGAAGCGCGAGAAGTTGTTGACGCACATCACCAGGTCGTCCCCGTAGGACCGGAGGTAGGCGAGGACGGCCGGGTTGCTGGAGGGCAGCTCCGCGTAGGAGCCCAGCCCGAAGGCCGGGTTGAGCTTGCGGATCTCGATCATCCGGCGGGTCCAGTGCAGCAGCGAGCTGGGGTTCGCCATCTGCGCCTCGACGTTGGTGACCTGGTAGCCGTAGACCGGGTCCATGATCGCCGGCAGCGAGAGCCGGCCGGGGTCGGCCGTGGAGAAGCCGGCGTTGCGGTCCGGCGTCCACTGCATCGGCGTGCGGACGCCGTCGCGGTCGCCGAGCCAGATGTTGTCGCCCATGCCGATCTCGTCGCCGTAGTAGAGCACGGGGGAGCCGGGCAGGGAGAGCAGCAGCGCGGTGAAGAGCTCGATCTGGTTGCGGTCGTTGTCCAGGAGCGGGGCCAGCCGCCTGCGGATGCCCACGTTGGCGCGCATCCGCGGTTCCTTGGCGTACTCCGCGTACATGTAGTCGCGCTCCTCGTCGGTGACCATCTCCAGGGTCAGCTCGTCGTGGTTGCGCAGGAAGATGCCCCACTGGCAGCCGGAGGGGATGGCCGGCGTCTTGGCGAGGATCTCGGAGACGGGGTAGCGGTTCTCCCGCCGCACCGACATGAAGATCCGGGGCATGACGGGGAAGTGGAAGGCCATGTGGCACTCGTCGCCGCCGGAGGAGAAGTCGCCGAAGTAGTCGACCACGTCCTCGGGCCACTGGTTGGCCTCGGCCAGCAGCACCGTGTCCGGGTACTCGGCGTCGATCTCCGCGCGCACGCGCTTGAGGAACTCGTGCGTCGCCGGGAGGTTCTCGCAGTTCGTGCCGTCCTCGGCGTAGAGGTAGGGCACGGCGTCGAGCCGGAAGCCGTCGATGCCGAGGTCGAGCCAGAACCGCAGCGCGGCCAGCATCTCCTCCTGGACCTGCGGGTTCTCGTAGTTGAGGTCGGGCTGGTGGGAGAAGAACCGGTGCCAGAAGTACTGCTTGCGGACCGGGTCGTAGGTCCAGTTGGAGGTCTCGGTGTCGACGAAGATGACGCGGGCGTCCTGGTAGAGCTTGTCGTTGTCGGCCCACATGTAGTAGTCGCCGTACGGGCCGTCCGGGTCGGTGCGGGAGGCCTGGAACCACGGGTGCTGGTCGCTGGTGTGGTTCATGACGACATCGATGATGATCCGCATGCCGCGCTGGTGGGCGGCGTCCACGAACTCCACGAAGTCCGCCAGGTCCCCGAACTCGGGCAGGACCGCGGTGTAGTCGGCCACGTCGTAGCCGCCGTCGCGCAGCGGCGAGGCGAAGAACGGGGGCAGCCAGAGGCAGTCCACGCCGAGCCACTGCAGGTAGTCGAGCTTGGCGGTGAGCCCCCTCAGGTCGCCGATGCCGTCGCCGTTGGTGTCCTGGAAGGATCGGACCAGGACCTCGTAGAAGACGGCGCGCTTGAACCACTCCGGGTCGCGGTCGCGCTGTGGGGTGTCGGCGAATGTGTCGGGGACGGGTTCGTTGACGATCACTGAGCGGCCCTCCGGACCGTGAGGATGTGTGCCGGCAGGGTGTGGGGGTCCAGCCGGACGTAGTTGTGGCGTCCCCACCGCCAGACGGCGCCGCTCAGCTCGTCGAGGACCTCCCACTCGCCGTCCCCGGAGCCGCCGAGGGCCTCCGGGTCCAGGCTGAGGGTGCCCTCCTGCGGGTGGTGCGGGTCGAGGGTGACGACGGTCAGCACGGTGTCCTCGCCGCGGGTCTTGCTGTAGGCGAGGAGCTGGTCGTTGTCGGTGGGGTGGAACCGCAGGTTGCGCAGCTCCTGCAGGGCGGGGTGCGCGCGGCGCAGCCGGTTGAGGGTGGTCAGCAGCGGCGCGAGCGTGTCCGTGCGCGACCAGTCGCGCGGACGGAGCTGGTACTTCTCCGAGTCGAGGTACTCCTCGGAGCCGGGCTTCACGGAGGCGCCCTCGTAGAGCTCGAAGCCGGCGTAGACGCCCCAGCTGGGGGCGAGGGTGGCGGCGAGGACCGCGCGGATCGCGAACGCGGGCCGACCGCCGTGCTGGAGGTAGGCGTGCAGGATGTCCGGGGTGTTGGTGAACAGGTTGGGCCGCATGTAGGCGGCCGCGTCCCCGGAGAGCTCGGTCAGGTACTCCGTCAGCTCCTGCTTGGTGGTGCGCCAGGTGAAGTAGGTGTAGGACTGGTGGAAGCCGACCTTGGCGAGGGTGTGCATCATCGCCGGGCGGGTGAACGCCTCGGCCAGGAAGAGCACGTCCGGGTCGCTCTTGGCGATCTCGCCGAGGACCTTCTCCCAGAAGACCACGGGCTTGGTGTGCGGGTTGTCGACGCGGAAGATCCGCACCCCGTGGGACATCCAGTGCCGCAGCAGCGAGACGGTCTCGGTGACCAGGCCGTCGAAGTCCCGGTCGAAGTTGACCGGGTAGATGTCCTGGTACTTCTTGGGCGGGTTCTCGGCGTAGGCGACGGTGCCGTCGGCGCGCTGGGTGAACCACTCCGGGTGCTTCTCGACCCACGGGTGGTCGGGGGAGCACTGCAGGGCGAAGTCGAGCGCGACCTCCAGGCCGAGCTCGGCGGCGCGGGCGGTGAAGGCGTCGAAGTCGGCCATGGTGCCGAGATCCGGGTGGATCGCCTCGTGGCCGCCCTCGGGCGAGCCGATCGCCCACGGGGAGCCGACGTCGTGGGGGCCGGCCTCCAGGCTGTTGTTCGGGCCCTTGCGGAAGGCGCGTCCGATCGGGTGAACGGGCGGCAGGTAGACGACGTCGAAGCCCATGGCGGCGACGGCGGGAAGCCGCTCGGCGGCGGTGCGCAGCGTGCCGGAGACGGGGGCGTGACGGCCCGTCGGGTCGACCACGGCGCCCTCGGAGCGCGGGAAGAACTCGTACCAGGAGCCGTACAGCGCGCGCGGCCGGTCGACCTGGAGCGGCAGCGGGCGGGAGGCGGTGACCAGCTCGCGCAGCGGGTGCCGGGCCAGCGTGTCGCGCAGCTCGGGGCCGAGCGCGGCCTCCAGCCGCTCCATGGGCGGCAGCTCGGACTCGCGCAGCAGCTCGGCGGCGGCCGTGACGTGGGCCTTGCCGTCCTTCTTCCGCACGCCGGCGGCGGCTCGGTCCAGCAGCAGCGCGCCCTCCTCCAGCATCAGGCCGGTGTCGATCCCGGCCTCGATCTTGATGCGGGCGGCGTGCTCCCAGGTGGCGACGGGATCGGCCCAGGCCTCGACCGTGTAGGTCCACCGGCCGGGGGAGGTGGCGGTGATCTCCGCGCCCCAGCGGTCGGTGCCGGGGGCGAGTTCGCGCATGGGCGTCCAGGGGCCGCTGCGGCCGCGCGGGTCGCGCAGCACGACATTGGCGCCGATCAGGTCGTGGCCCTCGCGGAAGAGCGTCGCGGTGACCTCGAAGACCTCGCCGACCACGGACTTGGCCGGTCGCCGTCCGCAATCCACCGAGGGGCTGACATCCAGTACGGGAATACGGCCGATCATCTGGAGCTGGTCGTCCTTTCGTGCGGGCATCACGCAGGGCGGCGGTGCACGGGGGCGGGGCGGGGGCGGTGCGGTGCTGCAGCTGGTGCGGGTGGTGCCGTTGGTGCTGGGATGCCGCAAGCGTCGTAGGGGTAAAGCTGAGGTAAAGCGAGATTGCGGCAGGAGTCGAGTCCAGCAGAAGTCAGGACAAAAGGGGTGTCGACGGGCGTCGAGGTGCCGACGGTGAACCAGAACGGGTGAAGCCGAAAGGGTGTGACGCTAAGTAATGGTGACGCTGAGTGAGGGCCGAACGGAGAGTGGCGAAGCACGGGGGAGCGCGGCGAAGCACGGTGTTCTGTGGCGGCGCGGCGACCGACGGAGAGCGTCGGGGAGCGACCCAGAGAGCCTTCCCCGGCCTCACCGCCAGGCAACCTGCCACCTGTCGAACGCCGTCGTGTTGACAACGATCGCGCGCGACCCGTGGACACGCAGAACCGCCGGTTCCGCATCGGCGCCACGCAGGTCGGCGCGCCCGTAGCGACCTGCTCCGATCCTCGCACCGAACGCGGGTGCTACGCGCGGGTAGCGACAGATTTCGGCCATGGATCAAGGCAGTTGGCCATGGCTGGTTGGACGGCCGTGTGTCGGAGTCGTGAATTCCTACGATCGTGCGCTACCGCACTCCGGCGTGCGCCCGCGTGCGCGGTACCCCCGCAAGAGTGAACGGGTGCGCCGCCGATCGCACCAATGCGCCGAACGGCGGCAGTGCGCCTCCCTGTCGCTCGGCGCTGGCCTGACGGCGCGGCTATCTTCGGCTGGGTGAAGGCAATCCGACGTTTCACGGTCCGCACCGTCCTGCCCGAACCGCTCCAGGCCCTTGGTGAGTTGGCGCTCAACCTGCGCTGGTCCTGGCATCCGGAGACGCGTGAGCTGTTCCGATCGGTCGACCCCGAGGTCTGGGAGGGGGTCGGCTGCGATCCCGTCCGCCTGCTCGGCGCCGTCTCCGGACAGCGGCTGGCGGCTCTCGCCGGCGACCGGCGGTTCCTGCGCCGGCTCCACGACGCCGAAGAGGATCTGCGCGACTATCTCGCCGGCCCGCGCTGGTACCAGCAGCAGCGCGGCCGGGAGCTGCCCGCCGCCATCGCCTACTTCTCCCCCGAGTTCGGCATCACCGCCGCACTGCCCCAGTACTCCGGCGGCCTCGGCATCCTGGCCGGGGACCACCTCAAGGCCGCCAGCGACCTCGGTGTCCCCATCATCGGCGTCGGCCTTTTGTACCGCCACGGCTATTTCCGCCAGTCGCTCTCCCGCGACGGCTGGCAGCAGGAGCGCTACCCCCTGCTCGACCCGAACGAACTGGCCGTCAGCCTGCTCCGCGAGCCGGACGGCAGCCCCAGCGTCGTCGCCCTCGCCCTGCCGGGCGGGCGCGCGCTGCACGCGCAGATCTGGAAGGCCCAGGTCGGCCGGGTGCCGCTGCTCATGCTCGACTCCGACATCGAGGAGAACGACGCCCGCGCCCGCGACGTGACCGACCGTCTCTACGGCGGCGGCAGCGAGCACCGGCTGCTCCAGGAGATGCTGCTCGGCATCGGCGGCGTGCGCGCGGTGCGCACCTTCTGCCGGCTCTCCGGACACGCCGAGCCCGAGGTCTTCCACACCAACGAGGGACACGCCGGCTTCCTCGGGCTCGAGCGGATCCGCGAACTCACCCGTCCGGAGGACGAGGGCGGCGCCGGGCTCGACTTCGACGCGGCCCTGGAGGCCGTCCGGGCCGGAACCCTGTTCACCACCCACACGCCCGTTCCCGCGGGGATCGACCGCTTCGAGCGCCAGCTCGTGCAGCGCCACTTCGCCACCGGCGCCGGTGGGGCGGCCGGGGCCGGTGGCGTCACCGGTGTGACGGAGGGTCTGTCCGGCGTCCCCGTCGACCGGGTGCTCGCGCTCGGCGCGGAGAGCTGGCCGGGCGGCGACCCGTCGCTGTTCAACATGGCCGCCATGGGTCTGCGCCTGGCCCAGCGCGCCAACGGCGTCAGCGAGCTGCACGGGCAGGTCAGCCGGGGCATGTTCAACGGCCTGTGGCCGGGATTCGACGCCGCCGAGGTGCCGATCACCTCGATCACCAACGGCGTCCACGCGCCCACCTGGATCGACCCGGAGGTGGTCCGGCTCGCCGCGCGCGAGATCGGCCCCGAGCGGATCGAGGACGCCATGGTGCTCGGCGAGTCCCGCCGCTGGGACGGCATCGACGCCATCGCCGACGCCGACATCTGGGAGCTGCGCCGCCGCCTGCGCGCCCAGCTCGTCACCGAGGCCCGCGCCCGGCTGCGCGCCTCGTGGCGCCAGCGCGGAACCGGCGACGCCGAGCTGGGCTGGACGGGTGACGTGCTCGACCCGGACGTGCTCACGATCGGCTTCGCCCGGCGCGTGCCCTCCTACAAGCGCCTCACCCTGATGCTCCGTGACCAGCAGCGGCTGCGCTCGCTTCTGCTGCACCCGACACGCCCGATCCAGATCGTCGTCGCGGGCAAGGCCCACCCCGCCGACGACGGCGGCAAGGCGCTGATCCAGAAGCTGGTCGCCTTCGCCGACGACCACGACGTGCGCCACCGCATCGTGTTCCTGCCCGACTACGACATGGACATGGCCGCGAAGCTCTACCCGGGCTGCGACGTCTGGCTCAACAACCCGCTGCGTCCGCTGGAGGCGTGCGGCACGTCGGGGATGAAGGCCGCGCTCAACGGCGCGCTCAACCTCTCCGTCCTCGACGGCTGGTGGGACGAGTGGTTCGACGGCGCCAACGGCTGGGCGATCCCCACCGCTGACGGCGAGGTCGACGAGGACCGGCGCGACGAGATCGAGTCCGGCGCGCTCTACGACCTGATCGAGTACCAGGTCGCGCCGCGCTTCTACGAACGGGACGCCAGTGAGCTGCCCCGCCGCTGGATCCAGATGGTCCGCCACACGCTGGTCACCCTCGGCCCGAAGGTGTTGGCCGGCCGGATGGTCCGTGAGTACGTCGAGCGCCTCTACACCCCCGCGGCCGAGTCGCGCCGGGCGCTGGCGGCGGTGGGAGCGAACGGCGAGCCGTTCGAGGGCGCGCGGGAGCTGGCGGCGTGGAAGTCCCGGATCCGCGCCCGCTGGGCGCAGGTCCGCGTCGAACACGTCGAGGCGGCGGGCGGCGCGGACGCGCCCGAGCTCGGCTCGACCCTCACCCTGCGGGTGCAGGTCCACCTCGACGGGCTGGACCCGTCGGATGTGGACGTCCAGGCGGTCTCCGGCCGGGTGGACGACACCGACGTGATCTCGGACGTCTCCACCGTCTCCCTCAAGCCGGCCGACCGCGCCGACGTCGACGGCCGCTGGCGCTACGAGGGCCCGCTGGAGCTCAGCCGCACCGGCCCGTTCGGCTACACCGTCCGCGTCCTTCCCAACCACCGCCTCCTCGCCGCCGAGGCCGAACTCGGCCTCGTCACCGTCCCGGCCGAGACGACGGGCTTCTCGGACGGCGTCCTGAGGTAACCCCCCAGGGGGCGCAGCCCCGCCGACGTCCGTCTCGGACGATGGTCACCCTCTCGTGCCGTCTCGCCGACGGCCCTGGAGTCAGGACCGTGACTGTGCTGGTGAGCCGACGCCATGTCGACCGTGGCCCCGCCACCACGACGGGTTGTCGCCGCGTCAGCTGACGCGGCGCGCTCGTTCGTCTCCTCGCAGCCACGAGGGCCGCTTTCGCCTGCTTCGAGTCGGGCGGCCCTCATCGGCGTGTGCGCTCCTGTCCGTGCGCGGCCGCAAGGCGTCGACCCATGACGCAAGAGCGGGACTTCGCCATGCGCCTGCGCACCACCCCGTCCGTGCTCGCCGCCGTCGCCTCGCTGTGCGTCTTCGGCCCGCTGCCCCCGCAGAACCCCGGCACGGCCGGGAACGGGACGGCCACCCTGCGCGGGGACTCCACCCCGACGACACTCAGCACCACGATCTTCGGCCCGACCCCGACCGAGACCGGGCGCTGCGCATCACCCGGGGCTGAGCCTGAGGGGGCGGCGCTCACCGGGACGGCGGGCGCCACCCCCTCCGTGCGTCACACCAGGCTGTCCCGCCACGCCGCGTGGAGGCGGGCGAAGCGGCCGGTGCCGGAGATGAGGTCGGCGGGGGTGCCGTCCTCGACGACCAGGCCCTGGTCCATGACCAGGACGCGGTCGGCGATCTCCACGGTGGAGAGGCGGTGGGCGATGATGACCGCCGTGCGGCCCGCGAGGACCGTGGTCATGGCGCGCTGGACCGCCTGCTCGCCGGGGACGTCCAGGGAGGACGTCGCCTCGTCGAGGATCAGCACCGCCGGGTCCGCCAGCAGGGCGCGGGCGAAGGCGACCAGCTGGCGCTGGCCGGCGGAGATGCGGCCGCCGCGCTTGCGGACGTCGGTGTCGAAGCCCTCCGGGAGGGCGGCGATGAACTCGTACGCGCCGATGGCCCGTGCCGCCTCCTCGACCTCCTCGCGGGTGGCGTCGGGACGGCCGATGGCGATGTTCTCCGCGACCGTGCCCGAGAAGAGGAACGACTCCTGCGTCACCATCACCACGCCGCGGCGCAGGTCGGGCGTGGACAACTCGCGCAGGTCCACGCCGTCGAGGGCGACCCGGCCCTCGGTCGGGTCGTAGAAGCGAGCGAGGAGCTTGGCCAGGGTGGACTTGCCCGCGCCCGTCGCGCCGACCACGGCGACGCTCTGCCCGGCCGGGATGCGCAGGTCGAAGCGGGGCAGGACCTGCTTGCCGGTGCGGTAGGCGAAGGCGACGCCGTCGAAGTCGACCGCGCGGCCCGGGATGGCGTCCTGCGTCTTGGCGGGCAGCGTGACGGGCTCGCCCGGCTCCGGCACCGACGGCTCGTGGGCGAGCAGACCGGCGATCTTCTCCAGCGCGGCGGAGGCCGACTGATAGCTGTTCAGGAACATCGCCACCTGGTCGACCGGGTCGAACAGGCGCCGGAGGTAGAGCACGAACGCCGCCAGTACGCCCAGCTGCAGGCTGCCCTGGGTGACCAGGACCGCGCCCCAGACCACCACACCGGTGATCCAGATGTTCGCCGTGGCCCGGGAGGACGCGACGAACTGCGCCATCGACAGCAGGCCCTGCGCGTTGGCGTCGGTGTACTCGCCGTTGGAGACGGCGAACGCCTCCTCGTTGGCGGCCTCGCGACGGAACGCCTGGACCGGGCGGATGCCGTTCATCGTCTCGGTGAACCGGACGATGACCTGGGCCACCGCCGTGCGCGACCGCCGGTAGATCGCCTGCGAGCGGCGCCGGTAGCCGCGGGTGAACAGGTAGATCGGCACGACCGAGGCGAGCGAGGCCAGGCCGAGACGCCAGTCCATGACGACCAGCAGCACGGCGATGTAGACCACGGACAGGATGACCGACAGCAGCTCCTGCAGGCCCTCGTTGAGCAGCTCGCGCACCGTGTCGACGTCGCTGGTGGCCCGGGAGATGATCCGGCCGGAGGTGTACCGCTCGTGGAAGTCGAGCGACAGGGCCTGCGCGTGGCGGAAGATCCGCTTGCGCATCTCCAGCAGGATGGCCTGGTTGATCACGCCGGACAGCCGGATGAAGCTGCGCTGCAGCAGCGTGGCCACCGCCGCGCAGCCCAGGTAGCCCGCCGTCACCGCGATCAGCGGACCCCAGTCGTGGGACCGCAGGGCCGGGATGCCGCGGTCGATCGCGTAGGAGACCAGCAGCGGGCCGACCTGCAGCGCCGCCTGCTGGACGGTGATCATCAGCATCGCCAGCACGACGCGTGCCTTGTGCGGGGCGAGCAGCGAGCGCAGCAGCGCCCGCGGCGCGCCCGGCGGGACGGGGATGTCCTCGCCGTCGCCGGGGCCGGCCGCCGGGGCCCGGTCCTCTTCGGGGAGGGCGGGCTCCTGGAGGCGTGACTCCTCCAGGAGCTCGCCCTGTTCCGTCTCGGTGAGGTCCGTCTCGGTGACGCTCATCGCACCAGGCTCCCGTCCTCGGTTCCTTCGCCGGACGCCGTGCCGGCTCCCCCACCGGTTCGTTCGCCCGACATCAGCTCCCGGTACTCCGGGTTCGACTCCAGCAGTTCGTGATGGGTGCCGACGGCCGCGATCCGGCCCTCGGCCAGCAGCGCCACCCGGTCCGCCAGCAGCACCGTGCTCGGGCGGTGCGCGACGACCAGCGCCGTCGTCTCGGCCAGCACCTGACGCAGCGCCTGCTCGACCAGCGCCTCGGTGTGCACGTCCAGCGCGGAGAGAGGGTCGTCCAGCACCAGGAACTCCGGCGCGCCGACCACCGCGCGGGCCAGCGCGAGCCGCTGGCGCTGACCGCCGGACAGGCTCAGGCCCTGCTCGCCCACCTGGGTGGCCGTGCCCTCCGGCAGGGCGCGGACGAACTGTGCCTGTGCCACGTCCAGCGCCCGCTCGAGTGCCTCCTCGGACGCCTCCGGTGCGCCCATCAGCACGTTCTCGCTGACGGAGGCGGAGAAGAGGGTCGGGTCCTCGAAGGCCATGGAGACCAGCTCGCGCAGCCGGGCGCGCGGGATCTCGCGGATGTCCGTGCCGTCCAGGGTGATCCGGCCGCCGTCGATCTCGTAGAGGCGGGGGAGCAACGCGGTCAGCGTGGTCTTGCCGCTGCCGGTGAGGCCCACCAGGGCCATCGTCTCGCCGGAGCGGACGTGCAGGTCGAGGCCCCGGAGGAGGTCGGGCGAGCCCGCCGGGGCGTCCGGGTAGCGGAAGCGGACGTCCGTCAGGCGGATGCCGTCGCGGGCCGGGGCCGCCGACGCGGTGGTCGACCCCGCGGCCACGGCCACGGCCGTGCCCTCGCGGACCGGCCCGTCCTCGGCGTCGGCCGGGCGGGCGTCCATGACCTCGTAGAAACGATCCGTCGCGGTGGCGGCCTCGTTGCTGTAGGCCAGCAGCCAGCCGAGCGACTCGACCGGCCAGCGCAGGGACAGCGCCGTGGAGAGGAAGCCGACGAGCGTGCCCGCCGTGGTGCTGCCGTGGGCGACCTGGACGACGCCGACCGCCAGCGAGGCGCCGAGCGCGAGCTCGGGCAGGCCGACGATGACCGCCCACAGGTTGGCCAGCAGCCGGGCCTTCTTCAGCTCCGTCTCGCGCAGCAGCTCGGCCTGCGCCCGGTAGCGGGCGGCCATCGTGCGGTGCCGCCCGAAGGACTTGAGGATGCGGATGCCCAGCACCGACTCCTCGAGCACGGTGGCCAGGTCGCCGTTCTGGTCCTGGGAGAGCCGGGCCGCGGCCGAGTACCGGCGCTCGAAGTAGGAGCAGAGGACGATCAACGGCGCGGCCGGCAGGACCGTGATCAGCGCCAGCTGCCAGTCCAGCGTGAACATGATGCCGATCCCGGTCAGGAAGACCATCGAGTTGACGATCAGGAAGACCAGCGGGAAGGCCAGGAACAGCCGGATGGTGTACATGTCCGAGGTCGCCCGCGACAGCAGCTGCCCCGAGGCCCAGCGGTCGTGGAAGGAGACGGGCAGCCGCTGCAGCTTGGCGTAGAGGTCCGCGCGCATCCGCCGCTCGACGCCGGCCAGCGGCCGCGCGACGAACCAGCGGCGCAGGCCGAACAGGCCAGCCTCCAGCAGGCCGAGCACGAGCAGCAGCACGCCCTGCTGCCACAGCCCGGCGGTGTCCCGGTGGGCCACCGGGCCGTCGACGATGTCCTTCAGCACCAGCGGGATGACCAGCGCCGAGAGCGAGGCGAGCAGCGCCGAGACCGTGGAGGCGGTCAGGAACCACCGGATCGGCCGGACGTACGGCCACAGCCGCAGCAGCGACCGGGTCGCGGAGTGCGGTCGTGGCTGCGGTGGGGTCTGGGGTGGGCTCTCGTCGGGGGCTTGCGGGGCGGGGCGGGAATCCTGCTGCGTCGACACCTTTCGGACTGTAGACGCAGAGACTGACAGCCCTCACCCCAATTTCCGCCCCTTACCGGCCGGGGCTCAGCCGGGCAGTTGGACCAGGACCGTCCCCCCTCCGTCGACGACGTCCATGGTCGCGATGTCCGACGACCCGATGGAGGTCGAGGTCGGCACGATCGTGGCCGTGCTGTAACCCGATCCCCAGGTCCCGGCCGTCTCGGTGCGCCCGTCGCGGGCGTGGACGACCAGGTGACAGGTGATGCCCTGGGGCAGGTTGCCCAGCTTGAGCTGGACCTGCGTGCCCCAGTTCTCCGGGGTCAGCGCGGCCGAGGCGGTGACGTGGGTCCGCGCGTCCACGGCGCTCACGGTCGTGGCGGCGCTCGACGGGGTGGGCGACGTCGAGTTCGCGCCCCCGACGTACACCCACACGCCCACGGCCGCCGCGGCTCCGGCGAGCGCCAGCCCCGCGGACACGAGCACCCGACGCCGCGGGCGGGGCCGTGCGTGGCCCACGGGCCGGACGGGCTCGGCCTCCGGTCCCGAGGCCGTCTCCGGTCTGGGGCCCCGGCTCGTGCCGGGCCCGGGCTCCTGGCCCGTGGCCCATTCAGGGAACCATCCCCGGTCCGCCGCGGTCGTCCCCGCGGGGGGCGCGGGGACGGCGTCCGGAGCGGGCGGGACGTGCGGCGCGGGGAGGCTCTGCGCGGTCGCCGCCGTCTCGTCCAGCTCCTCGAACGGCGTGTGCCGCAGCAGCCCCGGCAACGGGGCCATGGCCACGAGCTCGGCCTGGCAGTCCGCGCATCCGGAGATGTGCGCCTCCAGCGCGGCCCGTTCCTCGGGATCGAGGGCCCCGAGCAGGTAGGCGCCGAGCTGGACGCTCTCCCGGCATGTCGTCATCGGGAAGTCACTCCTCTCTCCTCCAGAACGTTGCGCAGTGCCCGCAGCCCGTAGTAGCAGCGGGACTTGACCGTGCCCGGCGGAATGCCCAGGTGCTCGGCCGTCTCCGCCACACTGCGACGCAGGTAGTAGACCTCGATCAGCACCTCGCGGTGCTCGGGTCGCAGGCCCCGCATGGCCTCCAGCAGTTGCCAGCGTTCCAGCATCCGGTCCAGCTCCGCCTCGCCGTCGTCGGCGGGGCCGCCCCGGTCGTCCTCCGGTAGGGGCGCCTCGGCCGGTCTGGCGCGGGCCCGCCGGTAGGCGGAGACCGTCAGGTTGTGGGCGACGGTGTGCAGCCACGGCGCGGCACGGTCCAGGTCCAGGGCGTCCCGGTGCTGCCAGGCACGCAGGAAGGTCTCCTGGGTCAGGTCCTCCGCGCGCTGGTAGTCGCCGCCGACCAGGCGCAGCACATGCCCCAGCACCGACCGTCCGTAGCGCGCGTACAGCGCGGAGACGAAGGCCGCGTCCGAGGTCGGTGCGGAGTCCACACCTCCAGTACGCGCCCCCGGCACGTTCGGTTCAACCCGATCGCGCGAGTCGCCCTCGAACGGAGATCCGGGCCGGTCGGTGGCGTACGGGAAGACGCCAACGACCGGGACGCCACGGTCAGGATCCTCTGCGCGGACCGGTGCACGGCCGTGTGGAAGCCGGTCACGGTCACCGCCGTTCCGGCCGCGATCGGCGGGATCACCCTCAGTACCGTCACCCGGTCCGACGGCACCCTGCAGCTGACCGCGCAGGGGCATCCCCTCTGCACCTTCACCGGCGACATGGCCCTCGACGACGTCAAGGGCCAGAACCTCAGGGACTCCTTCGACGGCCAGTCCTCCAGCCGGCACGCGGTGACCGTGGTGGGCTCGGCGCCCGGGCAGCACGCAGGCGCCGCCCCCGACCCGGGGGAGCCGGCGGTTACGGACCGGGGCCCGCGCTCGGGGGCGCTCACCCGCCGTCCCGATCGCAGACGCGCAGCAGCAGCAGGGAGCGGCCCGGCACGGTCAGCGACTCCCCGGCCGGGACGTGCCGACCGTCCGCGGCGGCCTGCTGTTCCGCGCAGGTGTCCACCACCGTCTCGTAGCAGCGCGCCCACGGCGGGCCGGGGAGGGTGAACCGGATGCCGCGGTGGTGTCCGTGCAGGATCAGCAGGAAGCTGTCGTCGGGCGAGGTCCCACCGCGGGCGTCGCGCTCGGTCAGGTCGTCGCCCGCGAGCAGCATCCCCAGGGTCGCGCCGGGCTCGTACCAGTCCGCCTCGGTCATCTCCGCGCCGTCCGGCCGGAACCAGGTGAGGTCCGGCAGTCCGCCCGGGTGGGCGGGGCGGCCGGAGAAGAAGGCACGCTGCCGCAGCACCGGGTGTTCCCGGCGCAGCCGGATCAGCCGGGTCGTGAGCGCGAGCAGTTGCCGCCACTCGTCGTGCTCCAGCAGCGACCAGTCGAGCCAGCCCGTCTCGTTGTCCTGGCAGTAGGCGTTGTTGTTGCCGCCCTGGCTGCGCCCGAACTCGTCGCCGGCCAGCAGCATCGGCACGCCCGTCGAGAGCAGCAGGGTGGACATCAGGTTCCGCAGCTGGCGGCGTCGCAGGGCGTTGACGGAGGGCGAGTCCGTCGGACCCTCGGCGCCGTGGTTCCAGGAGCGGTTGTCGTCGGTCCCGTCGCGGTTGTCCTCGCCGTTGGCCTCGTTGTGCTTGCCGTTGTAGGAGACCAGGTCGCGCAGGGTGAAGCCGTCGTGGGAGGTCACGTAGTTGACAGAGGCGAACGGCCGTCTGCCGGCCCGCTGGTAGAGGTCGGAGGAGCCGGCCAGCCGGTAGCCGAGCTCGCGCACGTCGGGCCGCGCGCCGCGCCAGAAGTCGCGGACCGTGTCGCGGTATCGGTCGTTCCACTCGGTCCACAGCGGCGGGAAGTTGCCGACCTGGTAGCCGCCGAGCGCCACGTCCCACGGCTCGGCGATCAGCTTGACCCGGCTGAGCACCGGGTCCTGGAAGACGGCGGAGAGGAACGGCGCCCGCATGTCGACGTCGAACGCGCCGCGCGCGAGCACGCTTGCCAGGTCGAAGCGGAAGCCGTCCACGCCCATCTCGGTGACCCAGTACCGCAGCGAGTCGGTGATCAGCCGCAGCGCCTGCGGCGCGGTGGCGTCCAGGGTGTTGCCGCAGCCCGTGAAGTCGGCGTAGGCACGCCGGTTGTGGGGCTGGAGCCGGTAGTAGCCGGCGTTGTCCAGCCCGCGGAACGACCAGGTCGGTCCGCCCTCGCCGCCCTCGGCGGTGTGGTTGTAGACGACGTCGAGGACGACCTCGATCCCGGCCCGGTGCAGCGCCTGGACCATCCGCTTGAACTCACCGACCTGGCCGCCGCGCGTCCCGCTCGCCGAGTAGCCGCCGTGCGGGGCGAAGTAGCCGATGCTGTTGTAGCCCCAGTAGTTGCGCAGACCCCGGCGCACCAGGTGCTCCTCGTCGGCGAACTGGTGCACCGGCAGCAGCTCGACGGCGGTCACGCCGAGCCGGGTCAGGTACTCGACGGCGGCGGGGTGGCCGAGGCCCGCGTAGGTGCCGCGCAGCTCGGGGGGCACGCCCGGCATGGTCCGCGTGAAGCCGCGCACGTGCAGCTCGTACAGGACGGTGTCCGCCCAGGGCGTCTTCGGCCGTCGGTCGTCGGACCAGTCCTCGGTGTCGTGCACGACCACGGACCTGGGCGTGTAGCGGGCCGAGTCGCGGTTGTCCCGGACGGTGTCCGCGACGTCGCCCTCCGGCCAGGCCCGGACATGGCCGTAGACGGCGTCGTGCAGCCGGAACGGCCCGTCCACGGCGCGGGCGTAGGGATCGAGCAGCAGCTTGGCCGGGTTCCAGCGGGCGCCCGTCCACGGGTCCCAGCGGCCGTGCACGCGGAAGCCGTAGCGGGTGCCGGGACCGACGCCGGGCACGTGGCCGTGCCAGACCTGGAACGTCTGCTCGCGCAGCGGCAGCCTGGTCTCCTCGCCCTCCTCGTCGAAGAGGCAGAGTTCGACCCCCTCGGCGCCGCCCGCCCACACGGCGAAGTTGGTGCCCGGCCGTCCGTCGGGGCCCCCATGGAAGCGCGCCCCGAGCGGCTGCCAACTGCCGGGCAGGACACGGGCGGCAGCCCTGTCCTGCGGTTCGTCTCCCGGCTCCGGTTCCTCGCGAGGCGGACGCAGCTCCGTGGGCAACGCCATCGACAGCACCTCCCCGTTCCGGCGGACGTCCCGATCCGCCGGTTTACGGATAAGTTCCCCTCCCCGCCGGTGGTTGCACCATCAACAGCGCTGATCTGACCCGAATGCCTGGCGTGGTCGCCCGTGTCGTCCCCCTTCCGTCCTCGTTGATCCACAAGGAGCGGTGCGATCGAGGAGTGTGGTGCGGCCGTGGGTGTCTGGGCGGGACGACTGAAGCGGGCGGCGCTGGCCGCCCTGATCCCCACCCTGCTGCTGGCCGGCTGCTCGGGCTCCTCCAGGTCCAGCTCGGACGCGGCGCGCGTGTCCGCCGCGCAGGTCACGCTGACCCCCGGCGACGGCGCGTCCGAGGTCCCCGGGCAGGGCGGCGTCTTCGCCCGGGTCCGCGACGGCCGCCTCACCGAGGTGCACCTCAAGGACGCCGACGGTGACGAGGTCCCCGGTGCGATCACTCCCGACGGCAGCAGCTGGTCCCCCTCGGGCAGGCTGCTGCCGGAGACCACGTACACCCTCGACGCGCTGGCGGTCGACAAGGACGGCCTGCAGGCGGCCAAGCACGCCTCGTTCACCACCTTCGTGCCGAAGAACACCTTCATCGGCTTCTACAACCCGGTGAACCGCAGCACCGTCGGGGTCGGCTTCATCGTGGAGATCCGCTTCAACCGCGCGATCAGGAACCGTGCCGCGGTCCAGGCGGGGATCAGCGTGACGGCCCAGCCGCCCGTTCCCGTCGCCCCGCACTGGTTCGGCGACCAGCGGATCGACTTCCGCCCCCAGCACTACTGGACGCCCGGCACCAAGGTCACGCTGGCGCTCGACCTCAAGCACGTCGAGGCCGCGCCGGGCGTCTACGGCACGCAGGCCAAGTCGATCGGCTTCACCATCGGCCGCAGCCAGATCAGCACCGCGGACACCGACGCCGACACGCTCACCGTGGTCCGCGGCGGGCAGACCCTGCGCACCCTCGACATCTCCGCGGGCGCCCCCGGGCACGAAACCTACGAGGGCGTCATGGTCATCTCCGAGCGGGACAAGGTGACCCGCATGGACTCCCACACGGTCGGCCTCGGCAGCGAGTACGACATCCCGGCGGTTCCCCACGCCCAACGGCTCACCGACTCCGGCACCTTCGTCCACGGCGTCTACTGGCGCCCGGCCTCCGTGTTCGGCCGGCAGAACACCAGCCACGGCTGCATCGGTCTTTATGACGTGGCGGGCGGCGGGAGCACCACCACCGCCGCGGGCTGGTTCTTCGCCCACTCCATGATCGGCGACGTCGTCCGCGTCGTCGGCTCGGACGGCGACGAGGTGGCCCCGGACAACGGCATGAGCGGCTGGAACCTCTCCTGGGCGGAGTGGACCGCGGGAAGCGCGGCGCGTTAGCCGCGCGACGCGTCCGCAGTCGCGTTACCCCGCCGTGCAACCTTCCTTCGGGGCCGAAGCGTCAAGTTCTCCGGGAGCTCTCAGGCAGTCGGGTTATGCTCACGGAGGCCCCGATCAGGGACATTCGGGGACACTCCGGGAGGGGAGAGACGTTGTTCGCGCACAGCAAGGTTCGACGGGTGCTGCTCGGGATCACGACGGGCGCCGCGATACTCACGGCCAGCGCATGCGGCGGGGCCGGGGCGACAACCGGGCACTCCGGCGGCGCGGGCGGCGGCGCTAGCGCGACCGCGGTGGCCAACTCCGCCGCCGACGTCACCATCCTGCCGAAGGACGGCTCGACCGGCGTCGACACCAGCGGCACCCTGAAGGTCAGCGTGGCGCAGGGCAAGCTGACGCAGATAGCCGTGACCGGCAACGACGGCAGCACGGTCGACGGCGCGATATCCGGCGACGGCAGCAGCTGGTCCCCGGCCGGAGCCCTGCACACCGGCACCCGGTACAGCGTCGTGGCCACCGCCGCCGACTCCTCCGGCAAGAACGTCACCGAGCGGTCCACCTTCACCACGCTGACGCCCGCGTCGACCAACATCGCCGAGTTCAACGTCGACCCGGGCGCCACCTACGGCGTCGGCATGGAGGTCTCGCTCAACTTCACCTCCGTGGTGGCCGACCAGTACAAGGCCTCCGTGCTGAAGGCGGTCACCGTGACCGCCGACCCGTCCGTGGACGTCGAGGGCCACTGGTTCGGCAACAGCCGGCTGGACTTCCGTCCGCAGCAGTACTGGGCCCCGGGCACCAAGGTCACCCTGCACCTGCATCTCGACGGCGTCCGGACCGGCCAGCTCGGGTACGGCAAGCAGAACAAGGACGTCAGCTTCACCATCGGCCGCTACCAGGTCAGCGTCGCCGACAACAACGCGCACACGCTCACCGTCTACAACGGCCCCAACTCGGTGCTGCGGAAGCTGCCGGCCAGCCTCGGCGACCCGCAGCACACGACCTACGACGGCAAGATGGTGATCACCGAGAAGTACCCGACCATCGACATGAACTCGCAGACGGTCGGTCTCGGCAACGCCTACGACATCAAGGACGTCCCGCACGCGATGCGGCTCACCACCTCCGGCACCTTCGTGCACGGCAACTACTGGCGTCCGGCCTCGACCTTCGGCAGCGCCAACACCAGCCACGGCTGCGTGGGCCTGCAGGACCAGCAGGGCGGCGGCGACCCGAACATGCCGGCGGCGTGGTTCTACGGCCACTCGCTCATCGGCGACGTGGTCCAGGTGGTCAACTCCCCGGACAAGATCGTCCAGCCGGACAACGGCCTGAACGGCTGGAACATGGACTGGTCGGCCTGGACCTCCAACTGACCCGCAGCCTGCACCGCAGCGCGCCATGATGTGAGCCGGGCCACCGCGTACGCGGTGGCCCGGTCGCGTTAACATCGGTTCACTCTGCGCCTGCGCAGGCGCGCCCACGTCCCGCCAGGGAGGCACTTAGATGGACCGCTTCGTGACGTTCGAGGTCGACGCGGACGGCGTCGGCGTGATCCGGCTCGACCGGCCGAAGATGAACGCGCTCGACATCGCGATGCAGGACCAGCTCAAGGAGGTGGCCGAGGAGGCCAGCGCCCGCGCCGACGTGCGCGCCGTCGTCATCTGGGGCGGCGAGAAGGTCTTCGCGGCCGGCGCCGACATCAAGGAGATGCAGCGCATGGGCTACACCGACATGGTGGAGCGCGGCCCGGCGCTGCAGGGCTCCTTCGACGCGGTGGCGCGGATCCCCAAGCCGGTCGTCGCGGCCGTCACCGGCTACGCCCTGGGCGGCGGCTGCGAGCTGGCGCTCTGTGCGGACATTCGGGTGGCCGCGGACAACGCCAAGTTCGGTCAGCCGGAGATCCTGCTCGGCCTCATCCCGGGCGCGGGCGGCACCCAGCGTCTCTCCCGACTGGTCGGGCCGGCCAAGGCCAAGGACCTGATCTTCACCGGTCGCATGGTCGACGCGGACGAGGCACTGCGGATCGGCCTGGCCGACTACGTCGTCCCGGCGGAGGAGGTCTACGCGACCGCCCACGGGTGGGCCGCGAAGCTGGCCGCCGGCCCGGCATATGCCCTGCGCGCGGCCAAGGAGGCCGTGGACCGCGGTCTGGAGACCGACCTGGACACGGGTCTGACGATCGAACGCACTCTCTTCGCAGGTCTGTTCGCGACCGAGGACCGCGAGACCGGCATGCGCAGCTTCGTCGAACAGGGCCCGGGCAAGGCCAAGTTCAACTGATCAGGGGCTGAGCTCCGGCTCCTGCTGTTGCTGGACCGGGTGCGGGCACAGCAATTTGGCATATGCCCGAAGCAATCGATGATTTTTTGGCCAATGCGCTCCCGCAGGGCCGTCTGACGCGCCATCATGGGGTCATGGCAGTACAGGGCGAAGTGGTACGGGAGCAGAGGGTGATCGACGAGCGGCCGGGGCTGGTCGACATCATCGGGTTGGGCGAGCTGGACGAGGAGCTCCAGAGCCTGGCCCGGCTGCTCTCGCCCGAGGGCGACGGCACTCCTTTAGTCGCCGCCCCGGGCGTCACCGCGCACGCCCGTCGGCTCACCTTGTCCGCCCTGGAGTCCTGGGGGCTGGGCGGCCATGGTGAGGTGGCGGAGCAGCTGGTCGCGGAGCTGGTCGCGAACGCGGTTCGGCACACCGGCGGGCGCACCTTCGTGCTGCGCCTGCTGCGCGGATCGGGGCGGATCAGGGTCGAACTGAGGGACCCGTCGCGGGCGTTGCCCTGTCTGATCAAGGGCGACCCGGAGGACGAGGCCGGTCGCGGGCTCTGCCTGGTGGACCAACTCGCGGACCGCTGGGGCGTGGACGTGCTGTCGCGGGGCAAGTCGGTCTGGTTCGAGCTCAGGGTGCGGCCCGCGGTGGCGTAGCCCGCGGGGGGCGAGGGGCCATGTGAAAAAGGCAATGCGGGGCCCCGGGATCGCGTTCGATCATGGGGCCCCTGCATTGGGCTTGCTGCGCGGCCAGGGGGGTGTTGCCGCGCCGGCGTCGGACGCGCTCGGGTCGGAGGCGTTCCGGAACCGACTATGGCATGTGGCGCACGCTATGAGCAAAGCGACAAGTCGGACAAATGCTATGATTGTGGTGCGGGGTGCCGTGCATCACAAGGTCGATCCGACCGTTCACTTATCTTTCCCTTGCCTGCCACCTGGCGAACCTTGGATCATTCAGGTAGTACGGAAGCGTGCGATCTCGCGAACTCCTCCGTCGGCGCATCCAGCGCCAGGTCTACGCCACCGTCCACGGCGCGGGCCTCGACCCCACGCGCTACGACCGCCCCGCCGGTGATCCGGGCCTGTTCGGGCCGGACAGCGTCGTCTGGCTGGTCCACGGGGACATGCCCGGCATGTTCACCGGCGGCGTCGCCGCGCTGATGCTCCAGTCGCTCCATCCGCTCGCCATGGCCGGGGTCGACCAGCACTCGCGCTACCGCGAGGACCCGATCGACCGCCTGAACCGCACCGCTGGCTTCGTCACCGTCACCAGCTACGGCTCCACGGCCGAGGCCGAGGCCGCGATCGAGCGCGTGCGCCGGGTCCACGACCGCGTCCGCGGCATCGCCCAGGACGGCCGTCCCTACGACGCCGCCGACCCGGACCTGCTGCGCTGGGTGCACGTCGCCGAGACGGCCTGCTTCCTCGCCGGCTACCAGCGTTACGCGCGAACCCCGCTGACGCGCCCTCAGCAGGACCGCTATTTCGAGGAGTACGCCCTGGTCGCCGAACGCCTCGGCGCGACCGGCGTCCCGCGCTCGCTCGCCGAGGTCCGCGCCTACCTGCGCGACGTGCGCCCCAGCCTCGCCGCCTCCGAGGCTGCCCTCGCGGCGGTCGAGTTCCTGCTCACCCCCGGCGCCCTCGTTCAGGACCGCGCTCGCGGTCTCGCGCTGCGCGTCCTCGTCGCCGGCGGCGCGGACCTGCTGCCCTCCTGGGCCGCGGCGGAGCTCTGCCTCCCGCGCCACGGCGCCCTCCGCGTCTCCCGCGACCGCGCCGCGGTTCGCGCCCTCGCCACCGCGCTGCGCTACGGCTGCGAGCCCTCCGTCGTCATCACGACGGCCCGAGCGCGCGCGCTCGCACCTGCCGCAGATGCTCCGCGAACACCTCCTCCGCCCCGGAGTTGAGCCGGGTCAGCGCCACCATCGAGGTGATGATCACGTCGCACAGCTCCCTCTCCACATCCGTCCAGCTGTGCGAGAACCCCTTCCGCGGGTTCTGCCCGGTCGCCCCGATCACCGCCTCCGCGACCTCCCCGGCCTCCTCGGAGATCTTCAGAATCTGCAGGATCTTCTGCGTCTGCTCCGGCAGTTCGCTGTCCCTGGTGAGCCACTGGTTGAGTTCGGCGATGGTCGCCCACGCGGAGTCGTTCATGCCGGCAGCCTAGGCCAGCCGTCCGACACGTGCTCCGGGCCGATCGCCTGGACGCGCTAGGTGCCCCTCGGAACTGCGGGGCGGGTGACCGGGACGACGCTCAGGAGGGCCTCCAGGCCTGGGAAGTCCTCGGGGTCGGTGGTGAACAGGGGGAGGCCCTCGGCGACGGCGACGGCGGCGATCATCATGTCCGCCACACGCCTTCGCGGCTTCCGGCCGGCGCTGACGACGGCCGCGCAGACGCGGCCGCAGATGCGCGCGGCCTCGGCGTCGCAGGGGATGGGGTCGAACTCGTTCTCGGCGCGCTGCAGGACGTCGAGTCGGCGGGCTCGTTCCGCGCACTCGTCGTACAGGTCCTGTTCCTCGTTCCGCCGGACCTCGTGGGGTCCGGCGGACAGCTCCGCCAGGGTGATCGCGCTGACGGCCGTCTCGGCCGGGAGCCCGTTCGGGTCCACCCAGCGGCGCAGGATCATGATGTCCGTGTCGAGCAGGCCCCGCTCCTGCTCGGCGGGCATACGGATCGTCCGTCTCCTGCGCGGCTGTGGCGTCCTGGTCGGCTCGGAAGGACTCCAAGGAGATGTCGGGCGTACTCGGTGTTACAGAGTGGCGCGCCTCCGCCGTCGGGGACGCGGGCCACTCCAGGCGGTCAGCATTCGATGACGTTGACCGCGAGGCCGCCGCGGGAGGTCTCCTTGTACTTGATCTTCATGTCGGCGCCCGTCTCCTTCATCGTCTTGATGGCCTTGTCGAGGGAGACGTGGTGGCGGCCGTCGCCGCGCAGGGCCATGCGGGCGGCGGTGACGGCCTTGACGGCCGCCATGCCGTTGCGCTCGATGCACGGGATCTGGACCAGGCCGCCGACCGGGTCGCAGGTGAGGCCGAGGTTGTGCTCGATGCCGATCTCGGCGGCGTTCTCGACCTGCTCCGGGGTGCCGCCGAGGACCTCGGCGAGGCCGCCCGCGGCCATGGAGCAGGCGGAGCCGACCTCGCCCTGGCAGCCGACCTCGGCGCCGGAGATGGAGGCGTTCTCCTTGAAGAGCATGCCGACCGCGCCCGCGGCGAGCAGGAAGCGGACGATGCCGTCCTCGTCCGCGCCGGGGATGAAGTTCAGGTAGTAGTGCAGGACCGCCGGGATGATGCCCGCCGCGCCGTTGGTCGGGGCGGTCACCACGCGGCCGCCGGCCGCGTTCTCCTCGTTGACGGCCATGGCGTAGAGGGTCACCCACTCCATCGCGTTGGCCGGGCCGATGCCCTCCACCCGCAGCGCCCGCGCCGCCGAGGCAGCCCGGCGGCGGACCTTGAGGCCGCCGGGGAGGATGCCCTCGTGGTTCATGCCGTTGCGCACGCACTCCTGCATCACGGCCCAGATCTCCAGCAGGCCGGTGCGGATCTCGGCCTCGCTGCGCCAGGCCTTCTCGTTCTCCAGCATCAGCGAGGAGATCGACAGGCCCGTCTCGGAGGTGAGGCGGAGCAGGTCCGCGCCGGTGCGGAAGGGGTACTTCAGCACGGTGTCGTCGAGCTTGACGCGGTCCGCGCCGATCGCGTCCTCGTCGACGACGAAGCCGCCGCCGACCGAGTAGTAGGTCTTCTCCAGCAGCGCGACGCCCGCCGCGTCGTAGGCGCTGAGCGTCATGCCGTTCGCGTGGTACGGCAGCGAGCGGCGGCGGTGCAGGACCAGCTCGCTGTCGGGGTCGAAGGCGATCTCGTGGGTGCCCAGCAGCGCGATCCGCTTGGTGGCCTTGATCTGCTCGACGTCCAGGTCTGCCTGCTCCACGTCGACCGTGCGCGGCGACTTGCCCTCCAGGCCGAGCATGACCGCCTTCGGCGTGCCGTGGCCGTGGCCGGTCGCGCCGAGGGAGCCGAAGAGCTCGGCCCGCAGCGAGGCGACGTCGGACAGCTGGCCCTCGGCCTTCAGCCGGTGCGCGAACATGCGCGCCGCCCGCATCGGGCCGACCGTGTGCGAGGAGGAGGGGCCGATGCCGATGGAGAAGAGGTCGAAGACGCTGATGGCCACGAGGACGCCCTTGTCTTGTGGGTGGGGCAGGGAACAGAGACACCGCTGAGCAGCTCGGGCGGTGTCATGGATGGGGGCACCGCGCGCACTGTCAGGTTCCAGTGTGCGCGGTGCCCCCACCGATATGCGATGAACTGTCCGGTACCTGGGGCTTACA
>NZ_BBPO01000092.1 GCF_000787815.1 Streptacidiphilus neutrinimicus | reverse complement strand
CGCGGCGGCCTGGGCCCGCATGCCCGCGCCGAGACCGGCGCCCAGCCCAGAGCCGAGGCGCAGCTCGCCGGTCTGCCCCGCCGCCGGCCCGGCCGGACCGCCCTGCTCGGGGACGGTCGGGGTCGTCTGCTCGCCGGGGTAGCCCTCGGCCGCGTAGTCGCCCGCCGCGAACTGCCCGGTCGCGAACTGTGCGGTGTCGAACTGCCCCGTCGCGAACTGCCCGGTCGCGAACTGTCCCGTCTCGAACTGTCCTGTCGCGTACGCGCCGGTGTGGAACTCCCCGGTCCGGAGGTCCGCGGTGCGGAACTCGCCGGTCGCGTGGTCGTCCGTCGCGTAGTCCGCCGACGGGTGGTACTCCCCTTGCGCGGCGTCCACGACCGGTCGCGCCTGGGAGCCGCCCGGCTCCGACATCAGCAGTGTGCCGACCGCGTCCCCGGTGGCCTGGCCCGAGGCGGGGCCGTCGGACTGGCTCGGGAAGCGCCCGCCGAACGGGCCGCCCGGGTAGGGGCCGTCGGTGTAGGGCTGCTCGTAGGACTGGCCGTAGGTGCCGGTGGCGTAGCCCTGCTGGGGATAGCTCTCCTGCTGCGGGTAGCCCGGCTCCTGGGCGCCGTAGCCCGGCGTCCCGTAGTTCTCGTAACCGCCGTGCTGCGGCGGCACGTCGACGTAGACGGGCAGCTCCGCCTCCACGTCGTAGCCGTCGTCGTCCCCGGCCTGGTCGTCGCCCTCGAACCCGTCGTACTCGTAGCCGTCGGCCTGCTCGTAGCCGTCGACGTGGTGGGCCTGGGCCGGGACGGAGGGCCCGGCCATCGGGACCAGCTCCTCGACCGGTGAGGTGGCCTCGATGAGGCCGTCCACCGGACCGTCGCCGAAGTACGGCGTCGTGACGACGTCCTCCCCCGGCGACTCGTCCTCGTCCGCGCGCGCGGCGGCGACGGCCTGGACGGCGGCGAGGGCGCCTCGGTAGCCGGTGCAGCGGCACAGGTTGCCGCAGAGCGCCTGACGGGCCTCCAGCTCGCTGGGGTGGTGGTTGCGTTCCAGTAGGTCGTGCACGGCCATCGCGAGACCGGGCGCGCAGTAGCCGCACTGGACCGCGCCGCTCTCGGCCAGCGCCTGCTGCACGTCGGAGGGCACGCCCTCCTCGGCCAGGCCCTCGACGGTACGGATCTCGACGCCCGCCGCGAGCGCGGCCGGCACCAGGCAGGCGGCTGACAGCTGGCCGTCCACCTGGACCGAGCAGGCGCCGCACTCGCCCTGCTCGCAGCCGCCCTTCGCGCCCGCGAGGCCGAGCCGCTCGCGCAGCACGTACAGCAGGCTCTCGCCGACCCACGCGTCCACGACGGGCCGGTCCACGCCGTTGACCCGCAGCGTGTACGAGGCACGCGGCGAGTCGTCCGCGCCGAACCCCATGGGGGAAGTCAGAAAGTCCGTCACTTCAGCGCCCTCCCGAGTGCGCGGCGGGCCAGTACGGACACGGTACGCCGAAGCCGTGCCGTGGTGGGAGCGGCATCCGTTCTAGCAGCCGCGACCTCGGCCGCGGGCTCGGGTACGCACGCGGAGGCGACGTACTCGCCGAACGCCTGCGCCACACCCGGGTCGACGGTACGCTCCCCGTCCCAGTCGATGCAGCCGGCGACCCACTGTTCGGCCTCCAACGGCCGCAGCGGGACGGGCGCGACGGCGCCGACCGCGCAGCGCACGGCCCTGCGGGCGGGGTCCAGCACCAGCGCGACGGAGGCGACGGCGCGGGAGGGGCCGGTGCGGCCACCGGACTTGAGGAAGACCTGGGGCGCGTGCAGCAGCGGAACTCGGACATATGCGAGCAACTCACCCGAACGCAAGGGGTCCAAACCGGTCAGCAGGTGACTGACCGCCACCTCGCGTCCACCCTCCGGACCGACCAGCGTCACCGTGGCCTCGAGCGCGGCGAGCACCGGCAGGGTGTCCCCGGCCGGGTGCGCGCTGACGATGTTGCCGCCGAGCGTCCCGACGTTGCGCACCTGCGGCGGCCCGACGGTCGCCGCAGCCTCGGCGAGCGCGGGGATCAGCGCCGCGAAGTCAGGGCGTGCCATGCGGGCGTGGGTCAGCCCCGCGCCGAGGAGGGCCGCGCCGTCCTGGTACTGCCAGCCTCTGAGCTCGGCGACGCGCCCCAGTCCGAGCAGCGCCATCGGGCGCAGCAGCCCGGCGTTGACCGCACCCATCAGGTCGGTCCCGCCCGCGACCGGCACCGCGCCCGGCGACTCCGCCATGGCGCTGACGGCCTCGTCCAACGAGGCCGGGAGCATGATCGTCTGGTTCACTCGTGTCCCACCGTGCTCGGGCCGCTCACGCCGCCACCCTCCTGGCCGTACGGTACGTGGAAACGCACCTGCCGCGCACCCTCCTGGTGTGGCGTGGAAGGACAACGATTGCACACGGTGTGTGAAAGCCCCGGCGGGGGCCTTGCCCGGCCCCATGGGGGCAACTGCCCCTTTTGCGAAGAAGGTCAGGGTCGTCCGTCATGGGGGCGTCCCAGGACGCCGGGGCGGGTCTGCCAGGGGCGGGGACCGTCGGGGTGGCGGTACTCGACGCCCATGGCGTCGAGGCGGGCGTAGTGGGTGGCCATGCGGTCGGCGAAACCCTCCCAGTCGCGAGCCTCCGGCTCGCGGGGCAGGTCCGACCAGGCCACCTCCGCGAACGCGGCCACGCGCGGGAACGCGTGGTAGTCCACGCTGCGGGCGTCGTCCATGAACTCCGTCCAGAGGTTGGCCTGAGTGCCGATCACGTGCCCTGCCGCCGCCGCGTCCTGACGCAGCTCCGGCGGGAGCGGCTCGTAGCGGTAGACGTCCTCCAGGGTCCGCACGTAGCCGACGGGGATGGGCTCGTCCGCCCGCGCTGACTCCCGGTGGTCCAGATACACGTGCTGCTCGGGACACATCACCACGTCATGTCCCGCCCGCGCGGCGGCGATTCCGCCCTCGTAGCCCCGCCAGGACGAAACCGCCGCCCCTGCCGCCAGACCGCCTTCCAGAATCTCGTCCCACCCGATCAGCCGACGGCCGCGCTCCGCGAGCCAGCGGTCGAAGTGGCGGATGAACCAGCTCTGCAGCTCGTCCTCGTCGGCGAGGCCCAGCTCCTTGATCCGTGCCTGCGCGGCCGCGCTCGCGCGCCACTGCTGCTTGGGGCACTCGTCGCCGCCGAGGTGGACGAAGGTGGAGGGGAAGAGCTCCAGCACCTCCTCCAGGACGTGCTCGTAGAACCGCAGCGTGCCGTCCTCGACGTTCAGCACGTTCGGGTTGATGCCCCAGTCGGTGAAGGTCCGCAGCGCGGTCGTGTCGACGACGTCGTGGTTCCCGAGCTCGGGATAGGCGGCGATCGCCGCCTGCGAGTGGCCGGGGATGTCGATCTCGGGGACGACGGTGATGTGCCGGGCGGCGGCGTAGGCGACGATCTCGCGCAGGTCGTCCTGGGTGTAGTAGCCGCCGTGGGGGCGGTCGTCGCGGCGCTCGCCGTCGCGGAAGCCGACCATGGAGCGCTCGCGCCAGGAACCGACCTCGGTGAGCCGGGGGTAGCGGCGGATCTCGACGCGCCAGCCCTGGTCGTCGGTCAGGTGCAGGTGCAGCACGTTGAGCTTGTGCGCGGCCATCAGGTCGACGTAGCGCAGCACGTCCGCCTTGGGCAGGAAGTGCCGGGCGACGTCCAGCAGCAGGCCGCGCCAGCCGAAGCGGGGCGCGTCCTCGACGACGAGGTGGGGCAGCGACCAGCCGTCCAAAGGGAGCGCGCCGCGGCGGTAGGCCTGCGGGCCGAGCAACTGGCGCAGCGTCTGCGCGCCCCAGAACAGCCCGGCAGGACTGCCGCCGGTCAGCCGGACGCCGTCGGCGTCCACGACGAGCCGGTAGCCCTCCGCGGCGAGGGTCTCGTCCACGGCGAGGGCGATGCCGGCGGGGCCGGGCAGCAGCGGCAGGCCCGTGGCCGCGCCGAGCTCCGCGCGGAGCCAGGCGGCGACGGGCTCGGCGCCCGCGCCGCCGGTGAGCGCGGTGGCGGCGGTCAGGTCGTAGCCGCCGGATCCGGCGGCCTGGGCGAGGGACAGCGGCGCGGGAATGAGGTCCATGACCTCATCCTGCCCCGCCCTCGCCCCGAAGGACTAGACCATTGCACCCGTCGTCACGTCTCCCGCGGAGCGGGGCGGAGCAGGAAGGGCGAGAGGACTACTTGTCCTTGCCCTTGTCCTTGCCCTTGTTGTCCATGCCCTCCCAGATCTCCTTGCACAGGGGGCAGACCGGGTACTTCTTCGGGTCGCGGCTGGGCACCCAGACCTTGCCGCAGAGCGCGACCACGGGCGTGCCGCTCAGCGCGCTCTCCATGATCTTGTTCTTGTCGGCGTAGTGCGCGAACCGCTCGTGATCGCCGTCGCCGTGGGAGGTCTGCGGGACCGCCTCGATCAGGGTGCCGGTACCGGTCGCGCGCTCGGGCTCAAGGGTGCTCATGGCCGCCAAGTCTAGTTCGGGCCGTTCCGGAACGGTCCAGCCCTCCGACGTGATTCCGGTCGCTGCCGAGGTCGGCGCGACGACGTGGCCGAGGTCAGTTCAGGCTCGGGTCGTCCGCGTACGTCGCCACCAGCGCCAGCTCGCCCCGCTGGCGGCGCAGCACGGCGCGCCACAGCCGCTCCGGAGCCGGGGCGGAGACGTCGCCGGGCTCGGAGTCGACCACGAACCAGGCACCCTGGACCACCTCGTCCTCCAGCTGGCCCGGCGCCCAGCCCGCGTAGCCGGCGAAGACCCGCAGCGCGCCGAGCTCCCCGACCAGCAGCTCCGGCGGCGCCTCCAGGTCCACCAGGCCGATCGCCCCGTGCACCCGGCGCCAGCCCAGCACCTCGTCCTCGCCCTGCTCCCCGGGGACGACGGCCAGCGCCAGCGCGGAGTCCAGACCGACCGGGCCGCCCTGGAAGATCACCGACGGCTCGCCCGCGAGATCGGCCCAGGACTCCAGCACCGCGCCGACCTCGACCGGCGTCGGCCGGTTCAGCACGACGCCGAGCGAACCCTCCGCGTCGTGGTCCAGCAGCAGGACCACCGCACGGTCGAAGTTGGGATCGGTCATGGCCGGGGTGGCCACGAGCAGACGTCCGGTGAGCGAGACGGGCACCGTCATGCCAGACATGATCCCGCACCAGGCCCGCGGACGGCATTCGAACGCGCGCGTCCGCGCAGCGGCCCGTGACCTTCCCCACAGCGCTTCACCCCGCATCCGCCGTCCAGCCAGGGGCGGAGGGTCACCGGGGCGGAAAGGAACCGCGGGCGGGACCACTACCATCTCTCAGGGTGCGTGCACCCTTGCGCACTTTTCGACCATCCGACTCCCCAGACCCCCCAGGATCGCGAGAACATGACCGACGATGTCCTGATCGTCCACGGCGGAACGCCGCTGGAGGGCGAGATCCGCGTCCGCGGCGCGAAGAACCTCGTGCCCAAGGCCATGGTGGCGGCCCTGCTGGGTCACGAGCCGAGCCGGCTGCGCAACGTTCCGGACATCCGCGACGTCAAGGTCGTGCGCGGCCTGCTGCAGCTGCACGGCGTGACCGTGCGCGTCGGCGAGGAGGAGGGCGAGCTGGTGCTCGACCCGACCTCCGTCGAGCGCGCGAACGTCGCCGACATCGACGCGCACGCGGGCAGCTCCCGCATCCCGATCCTGTTCTGCGGTCCGCTGCTGCACCGCCTCGGCCACGCGTTCATCCCGGGCCTCGGCGGCTGCGACATCGGCGGCCGACCGGTCGACTTCCACTTCGACGTGCTGCGCCAGTTCGGCGCGGTCATCGAGAAGCACCCGCAGGGCACCGAGCTGAGCGCCCCGCAGCGGCTGCGCGGCTGCAAGATCGAGCTGCCGTATCCGTCCGTGGGCGCGACGGAGCAGGTCCTGCTGACCGCCGTGCTGGCGGAGGGCGTCACCGAGCTGCGCAACGCGGCCATCGAGCCGGAGATCGTGGACCTGATCTGCGTGCTGCAGAAGATGGGCGCGATCATCTCCATGGGCACCGACCGCACCATCCTCATCACCGGCGTGGACCGCCTCGGCGGCTACAACCACCGCGCGCTCCCGGACCGCCTGGAGGCGGCGTCCTGGGCCTGCGCGGCGCTGGCGACGCACGGCGACATCTACGTACGCGGCGCGCGGCAGCTGGAGATGATGACCTTCCTCAACACCTTCCGGAAGGTCGGCGGCGCCTTCGCGGTCGACGACGAGGGCATCCGCTTCTGGCATCCGGGCGGCGAGCTCAAGGCCATCGCCCTGGAGACGGACGTCCACCCGGGCTTCCAGACCGACTGGCAGCAGCCGCTGGTCGTCGCCCTGACGCAGGCCTCGGGCCTGTCCATCGTCCACGAGACGGTCTACGAGTCCCGCCTCGGCTTCACCTCGGCGCTGAACCAGATGGGCGCGCACATCCAGCTCTACCGCGAGTGCCTGGGCGGCACGCCGTGCCGCTTCGGCCGCCGCAACTTCCTGCACTCCGCGGTCGTCTCCGGCCCCTCCAAGCTCCAGGGCGCCGAGCTGGTCATCCCGGACCTGCGCGGCGGCTTCTCCTACCTGATCGCCGCGCTGGCGGCGCAGGGCACCTCGCGCGTCCACGGCATCGCCCTGATCAACCGCGGCTACGAGAACTTCATGGACAAGCTCCGGGCCCTGGGCGCCCAGATCGAGCTCCCGGAGCCGGCGGCCTGACCCGGTCCGTCCGTCACGGACCGCCCGACCGGTTGTAGGCGACCACCCCGGCGCCGCTCTGCACGGATGACTCCGGGCGCAGAGCGGCGCCGGTCCCGTTTGCCGGTGGTCAGGCCCGGCGTGTGAACACGTGGATGTACCCGACCGGCGCGAAGCCGCTCCGGGCGTACCACTGCCGGGGCCAGTCGTCCGGTTCCGCGATGAGGAAGAAGATCCTCGCGTCCGCCGCGCGGTGCAGCGCGGTGGTGAGGACGGTCGTGGCGTGGCCCGCGCGCAGGTGCTCGTCGGCGGTGACCAGGTCCTCCATCTGGGCGATGCCTGCGGCCCGGTCCTGGTAGAGGTCGGCCCAGGCGGCGACGGCGCCGTCCTCGGCGCGGGCGGCGAGGAAGAGGACCTCGGGCGCGCCGCCGGGGCGTGCCGCGCGGCGGGAGACCAGGTGGTCGATCGTCTCCTCGTCCGCCTGGGGCATCCAGCCGCGCAGCTGGCGCGTCAGCGGCTCGCGCAGGTCGTCCAGGGTCACCGGCTCCGCGGGCACCGCGGGCGCGGGGCGCGGGCCGCGATGGACCATGAGCAGCTCGGGGGCGTGGTCGTACCCGGCGGCGGCCAGCGCGGGCGCACAGGCCCGCGCGACGGCGTCCGGGAGGACGGTGATCCTGCGGTGCTCCAGGCCGTCCAGCAGCGCGTCCGCACGGGCCGCCAGCAGCGCGGGCTCGGTCGCGGCGTCGACGATCAGCTGGTTGTTGTCGTGCGAGCGCGTGTACGCGCCGTTGCGGACCGCGAACCCGCCGGGGAAGTCCTCCGTCCGGGCGGCCTGGCGGCGGGCGAACGTGGACAGGAAGCGCTCGATCGGCGCGATCTCCTCGGATGACATGCGGGCCCCCTCCTGGTGCATGGGGACAGTCAACCAGCGCCCGAACGGCGCGAGCCGGCCACCCCGCGGACGCGGGGTGGCCGGCTCGGCGACACGGGTCGGAGCCCCTGGTGGTCGGGGCTCCGGCGCCAGGGCTCACTTGCCCTTGGCGGCATCCTTCAGCTTCGAGCCCGCGGAGACCTTCACGCTGTAGCCGGCCGGGATCTGGATCGGGTCGCCGGTCTGCGGGTTGCGGGCGGTACGAGCGGCACGGTGGGTGCGCTCGAAGGTCAGGAAGCCGGGGATGGTGACCTTCTCGTCGCCCTTGGCCACGACGTCGCCGACGATGTCGGCGAAGGCCGCCAGGACGGCGTCGGCGTCCTTGCGGGTCACCTCGGCGCGCTCGGAGAGAGCGGCCACCAGCTCACTGCGGTTCATGTGTACTCCATTGTGGTCTGTCGCGTTGCGATCCTCGGCTGCCCCGGAGGACCGCCGCCTCGGCTGCCGAGCCGAGCCATCGAGCAGCCTGCGAAGGCTGCGATGGCGTCCCGACAGGCGATGGGGTGTGCCTGAGCACGAATCCTGCCCCCACTACCGCCGGGAAAGCGAATCCGGCACCCGCGAGAGTCACACGAACAGCGCCACGCTCCCGCGTGCGCTCATGGGACTCCCGCCGGTCACTCTAGGCGGACGTTTCCGGAAGTGTCGTAAACGACGCGCCGGGGCACACCGTATCGGTTGCGGTCCGGTGGCCCCAAACGCAGGTCAGCCCCGGGTCGAGCGCTGGTCCACCCGGGGAGAGGTGAACGCTTCGTGAACGCTGCGCCTGCCGGACTCAGCCGGACACGATCGGGAAGGTCCCGGTCTCGCCGGCACCGCTGCTCGGCGCCTGGCCGGTGCCCGCCGCGATCGCCGCGTCGCGGACCGCCGCCGCGACGGTCTTGGCCACGTCGGCGTGGAACACGGAGGGGATGATGTAGTTGGCGTTGCGCTCCTCGGCGCCCACCGTCGCGGCCAGCGCACGCGCCGCGGCCAGCATCATCTCGGTGTTGACGGTCCGGCTCTGCGCGTCCAGCAGGCCGCGGAAGACGCCGGGGAAGACCAGCACGTTGTTGATCTGGTTCGGGAAGTCGCTGCGGCCGGTGGCCACCACGGCGGCGGTCTGCCGGGCCACGGCCGGGTCGACCTCCGGGTCCGGGTTGGCCAGGGCGAAGACGATCGCGTCCTCGGCCATGGCGGCGATGTCCTCGCCGTCCAGCACGTTCGGCGCGGAGACGCCGATGAAGACGTCGGCGCCGCGCACGGCCTCCTTGAGCGAGCCGGTGCGGTTGCTGCGGTTGGTGTTCTCGGCGATCCAGCGCAGCGAGTCGTTGAGGTCGTCGCGGCCGAGGTGGACCACGCCGCGCACGTCCGCGACGGTCGCGTGCTGCACGCCCGCGGCCATCAGCAGCTTCAGGATCGCGGTGCCGGCCGCGCCCGCGCCGGACATCACGACGCGGACGTCGCCGATGTGCTTTCCGACCACCTGGAGCGCGTTGGTCAGCGCGGCGAGCACGACGATCGCGGTGCCGTGCTGGTCGTCGTGGAAGACCGGGATGTCGAGGGCCTCGCGCAGGCGGGCCTCGATCTCGAAGCAGCGCGGCGCGGAGATGTCCTCCAGGTTGATGCCCGCGAAGCCGGGGGCGATGGCCTTGACGATGGCGACGATCTCGTCGCTGTCCTGGGTGTCCAGGCAGATCGGCCAGGCGTCGATTCCGGCGAACCGCTTGAACAGGGCCGCCTTGCCCTCCATGACCGGCAGCGCGGCCTTGGGGCCGATGTTGCCCAGCCCGAGCACGGCGGAGCCGTCGGTGACGACCGCGACGCTGTTGCGCTTGATGGTGAGGCGGCGGGCGTCGTCGGGGTTCTCGGCGATGGCCATGCAGACCCGGGCGACGCCGGGCGTGTAGATCATCGACAGGTCGTCACGATTGCGGATCGGCAGCTTCGAGGACATCTCGATCTTGCCGCCGAGGTGCATCAGGAAGGTGCGGTCGGAGACCTTGCCGATGGTGATGCCCTCGATCGTGCGCAGCTTCTCGACGATCTCCTCGGCGTGGGCGACGGAGGCGGCGGCGATGGTGACGTCGATGCGCAGCGACTCCAGGCCGGAAGCGGTGACGTCGAGGCCGGTCACCGTGCCGCCGGAGGACTCCACCGAGGTGGTGATCTGGCTCACGGCGTTGCCGCGGGCCGGGACCTCCAGGCGCACCGTGATCGAGTTGGAGACACTGGGAACGGCCGTCATCGACGCTGCCTTCTTCCTGAACCGCTACAACATATGGAGTCGCTCCGATGGTCGCACCTACTTGTCAGTAGGCGGAAATACAGTTCCACGGAGCGGGTTCTTCGGCGCAGGGGAATGCGTTCCGGGAGGCGTTTGTTACTCTGGCTGTGCGACACCGGCTCGATCCAAGCCCCCGGGCCCAACCTTCGTCCCTCAGAGGGACCACTTGCCGCGAGGCGAGCATGGCGGGTCGGTGTCGCACTGAACGGACCATCAGAAGGGGCTCCCCACCGCGCCGGTGGGGAGCCCCTTCCGCATGACCCCCTGTCAGACGGCCTCAGCCGCGCAGCAGCGCGGGGACGCCCGCCGAGTCCGGCAGGTCCAGCGGTCCGCTGAGCACGGTCAGCCGCTGCGTGGCGCGGGTCAGCGCCACGTACAGGACCCGCAGGCCGGCCTCCGACTCCCCCGCGATCCCGGACGGGTCGGCCACGACCGTTGCGTCGTACTCCAGGCCCTTGGCCTCCAGGCTGCCGAGCGCGACGGCGCGCTCGCCGAGGCCGGCGATCCAGGCCCGCGCCTCCTCGCGCCGGTCCATCGGCACGACGATGCCGACCGTGCCCTCGACCTCGTCCAGCAGCCGCCGCACCTCCGCGCGGGCCGCCTCGCCGAAGCCGTCCTCGGCCGCGACCGCGGCGAAGCGCGGCTCCACGCCCGTGGAGCGCACCGCGACCGGCGGCTCCGTCCCGGGCGCGGCCTGGGTCAGGATGCGCGAGGCGACCTCGGCGATCTCGGCCGGGTTGCGGTAGTTGGTGGTCAGCGTGAACCGGCGGCGCGGCTTCCCGGCCAGCGTCTCGTCCATCGCGGCCTGCGCCTCGGCCGGGTCGATCCACGAGGACTGCGCCGGGTCGCCGACGATGGTCCAGGTGGCGTTGCGGGCGCGGCGGCCCACCATGCGCCACTGCATCGGCGTCAGGTCCTGCGCCTCGTCCACGATGACGTGCGCGTAGTCGCGGCGCTCGGCGGCCGCGGCGGCGCGCTGCTCCTGCTCGCGGCGCTGGCGGTCGCCGTAGACGGTGACCTCGTCCAGGCCGGTCAGCAGGTCCGTCGGATCGACCTGGCGCACCCGCGGCTTGTAGGGCTCGCCCAGCAGCGTGTTCAGCTCGTCCAGCAGCGCGACGTCGGCGACGGAGACGCCGCCGCGCCCGTGGCGGTCCAGGTGCTTCCAGGAGTCGGAGAGCAGCCGCAGCTCGGCGCGGCCGAAGGCGCCGCGGGCGAGGCCGCCGAGCCGCCGCTGGTCGGCCAGGACGGCGAGCACCCGGCGCGGGGTGACCGCGGGCCACCAGGCGTCCAGGAAGTCGAGGAAGGCGTCCTCGTCACCCACGTACTCGTCGAAGCTCTCGCGCTGGCGCTGGAGCTCCTCCCGCTCGTAGCGGTCGGCGGGCGCCGGGCGGCCGCGCAGCAGCCGCGTCCACAGCGCGTCGAGCAGCGCCCGCCGGGCGCGCGGGCGCAGCAGGTTGACGGGCGTGTTGCCGCCGAGAACGGTGCGGCGCAGGTTGCGCAGCGCGTCCGCGTCGAGCCTGAGCACCTCGCCCAGGGCGACGACGCGCAGCTCGGACGGCGTGTCCGGCCCGTCGAGGCCGGCCCGGGCGGCGCGGCGCAGCAGCGGCAGCATCCGCGAGGAGCCCTTGAGCCGGGCGGTCTCGGGGGTGTCGTAGCGGTCGGCGTCCTCGCCGTCGAGCAGGCCGCCGATGGCGCGGATGGCGACCTGCCCCTCCTCGCCCAGCGCCGGCAGCACGCCCTCGGTGTAGGAGACGAGCAGCGGGGTCGGGCTGACCACGAGGATGCCTCCCGCGTAGCGGCGGCGGTCGTGGTAGAGCAGGTAGGCCGCGCGGTGCAGGGCCACGGCGGTCTTGCCGGTGCCGGGACCGCCGGTGACCAGCGTCGCCCCGGCGGCCTGGGCCCGGATCACCTCGTCCTGCTCCTGCTGGATGGAGGAGACGATGTCGCGCATCGAGTGACCGCGGGCCCGGCCCAGCGTCGCCATCAGCGCGCCGTCGCCGACGACGGCGAGCGGCTCACCGTCGAGGCGCGGATCGAGGTCGGGGCGGAGCAGGTCGTCCTCGACGCCCAGCACCCTGCGGCCGCGCGAGCGGATGACACGGCGGCGCACGACCCGTCCCGGCTGCCGCGGGGTGGCCCGGTAGAACGGCGCGGCGGCGGGCGCGCGCCAGTCGACGACGAGCGGGCCGTACTCGGCGTCGAGCACGCCCATCCGGCCGACGTGCAGCGTCTCGGCGATGTTCGGGTCCGCCGGGTCGAGCGGGGTCTGCGAGGGGAAGCCGTCCTCCTCGGGCCGGTCCGGCTGCTGCAGGTCGATCCGGCCGAAGAGGAAGTCCTCGAACTCGTTGGTCAGCCGCTGGAGGTGCCGTCCGGCCTGGTAGACCTGCGCGTCGCGCTCGGCCAGCGCGCCGGGCGTGCCGGCCAGGAACTTGCGGTTGGCGTCGTCGAGCAGGAACTCCGCCTCGGCGAGCTTCTCGCCGAGGCGCCGGTAGACGGTGTCGAGATGCGCCTGCTCCACCGCGATCTCCCTGGCGAGCAGGGTCGCGTGGTCGGTCGGCGCCGGATCGGCTCTGTGGTCGCTCGACTGGGCCGGCTCGGCGGACGGGCGAGTGGGCGAGGCCAAGAGTTCCCCTCTGGTCCATCATGGGCTGGTGCGGTTCCCTTCCGAAAAAGGGAACTGTTGATCCTACGCCCTGTACCCGCTCTCAGTGCAGGCGCACCTCGCCCGTGGACGCCTCCGGCGTGAGGAAAGTCAGCAGGTCGGCGGCCTCCGCCTCGATCCGGGCCCGCACCTCGGCCGGTGCCTTCGCGGCGCCGCCCTCGAACAGCTCGACGTCCAGGACCGCCGGATCGCCGGCGCGCCCGCGCGTGGCGAGGGACCACGCCCCCGCGACCCGGCCGTCGACCAGGAGCGCGGGCCGGTAGCCGTTCCTGTTGGCGGACAGCCGCACCCTGGCCTCGTCGCCCAGCACCCGGGCGCGGTTCTCGTGCCCCATGAGCACGTTGTCGTAGTCCGGCAGGAAGCGCGGCGGGGCGGGCGTCTCCGGGTCGGGCCGCGGCGCGTCGGGCAGGTCGAACAGCTCGCGGCCGGTCGTCGCGTCGGCGAGGACGACGAGGCCGGGCCGCAGCCGCTCGAAGACCTCCCCGAGCCGGGTCACCCCGCACCAGGCCTGCATGTCCCGCACGCTCGCGGGGCCGAACGCGGCGAGATAGCGCGGCACGAGCGCCTCGACCGCGGCCGCGTCGGGCGTGCGCTGCGGACGGCCCAGCCACGCCTCGACGGTGGTCAGCGTCGGCGTCCGGCTGCGCCCCCACTCCCCGCGCGGGGTGACCTGCACCAGGGAGAGCTTGTAGCGGACGGCGGTGCTCAGCGCGCTCGGCTCGTACCCGGGGAACCGCTCGGCCAGCGCCTTCCCGAGCTCCCCGGTCGTCCGCGGGGCCTCCTCCAGCAGCGCGCGCCCGGCCGCCCACAGCTCCTCCGGCTCGATCCCGGAGAGCTGCCTGCGGAAGACGGCCCGTTCGCCGAAGGGGGTGGCCTCGTGCACGCCCTGGCAGAAGGCGCGCAGCAGCAGCGCGTCGTCCGCGTCGTGGAGATGAATCGTCCCGCGCAGCGTCGACAGCCGGACGGTCTCCCGCCCGGCGAGGAGGGCGGAGGCCTCGGCCGGATCGAAGCCGGACAGCCGGGACCACAGGGCCGTGTAGGGGTTGAGCGGGATCTGCGACTGCATCCCGACCAGATGCCGGACGACCTCCAGTGCGGAGCGCTCCTCACGTGCGAGAAGCAGCTGACGCGACATCAATGCCCGATTGAGCGCGCGATCGTTGAGCTTGGGGGACGCCATGGGTTCCAGCCTAGGTCCGCCGGGCGGCGGCGCTACTCGCCATGCCAGTAGTTGACAAGCAACTAGTTTCAATGCAACTATAAATCCATGGACACCAAGACTGGCAAGGTTCGCTCCGCACTGGTCGTCGGCGGTGGTATCGCCGGCCCCGTCACCGCGATGGCTCTCGAGCAGGCGGGCATCAAGGCGACGATCTTCGAGGCATACGACGGCCCCGCCGAGAACGTCGGCGGCGGCATGGGTCTGTCGCCCAACGGCGTCCAGGCCTTCGACGCGATCGGCGTCGGCGACGCGGTCCGCGCCGTCAGCACGCCGACCAACGGCCTGGTGCTGCACAGCTGGAACGGCAAGACGCTGGCCCGGTTCGGCACGCTGCCCGGCATCGACCCGACCCGCTTCGTGATGCGCGCCGAGCTGTTCGGCGCCCTGCGCCGGGCCGCCGAGGAGCGCGGCATCGCCACCGTCTACGGCAAGCGCATCGTCGACGCGAGCGAGGACGCCGACGGCGTCACCGCGCGCTTCGAGGACGGCACCACCGCCACCGCCGACGTGCTGATCGGTGCCGACGGCCTGCGCTCCACGGTCCGCCGCCTGATCGACCCGGCCGCCCCGTCCCCGCAGTTCGCCGGCACCGCCGGTTTCGGCGCCATGGTCACCGTCACCGACGTCCCGGCCACCGAGGGCTGGATGCACATGACCTTCGGCAAGCGCTGTTTCTTCGCCTGGCAGGTCTTCCCGGACGGAACCGGCATCTGGTTCATCAACCTGCCCGTGCCGCAGCCGCTGTCGGTCAACCAGCAGCGCGAGCTCGGCGCGGCGTACTGGCTGGAGCACCTGCGGCAGATGTGCGCGGACGACAACACCCCGGCGGCCCGGATGCTCGCCGCCACCGAGCCGGAGACGATGCTCTTCGCCGGCAGCGCGGAGAACATGCCGCTCCCGACGAAGACGAGCCGGGTCATCTGGAGCCGCGGCCGGATGGTCCTCACCGGCGACGCCGCACACGCGCCCTCCTCCAGCTCCGGCCAGGGCGCCTCGCTGGCCGCCGAGAGCGCGGTCCAGCTCGCCCGCTGCCTGCGCGACCTGCCGCTGCCGCAGGCGCTCGCCCGCTACGAGGACCTGCGTCGCCCGCGGGTGGAGCGGATCATCAAGGAGACCGCCCGCACCAACTCCCGCAAGGCCGCGGGCCCGGTCGCACGGGTGATCCGGGACGCGCTGCTGCCGACGATGTTCAAGCTGGCGAAGCCCGAGAGCCGCGCCTGGCAGTTCCGCTACCCGATCGACTTCGACGCGCCGGTGGCCTGACCGGCCGGAGCGCCGACCCGCTTGCACGATGCACCCGTTCCCCTGTTGGGTGAGGGCCATGACAGGCGATCAACCCGTCCTCTATCTCCTCGGTACCGGCGCGCAACCCGTGCTCACCATCACCTCGGCCGTCGAGCAGGCCCAGGCCGAAGGCTGGCGGGTGTGCCTCGGGCTCACCCCCACCGCCGCCGGGTGGCTGCACCCGTACCTCGCCGGACTGGAGGCGCTGACCGGCGCCCCCGTCCGCGCGCACTACAAGCTGCCCGGCCAGGAGGACGTCTGGCCCACGGCCGACGTCGTCCTGCTGGCCCCGGCGACCTTCAACACGATCAACCGCTGGGCGCTCGGCCTCACCGACACCTTCGTGGTGGGCTACGCGGCCGAGGCCCTCGGCCGCGGCATCCCCACCGTCGCTCTCCCCTGCGTCAACTCCGCGCTCGCCGCACACCCGCAGTACGCCCGCTCCCTGGAGACCCTGCACACGGCCGGCGCCCGCATCGTCGTGCCGGAGAGCACGACCGCCCCGGGCCAGGACGACACCCCGGGCTTCGACTGGCCCCTCGCCCTCCACGAGGCCCGCCGGGCGCTGACCCGCGCGGCCTGAACGAGACGGTCCGAAACGCAGAAAAGCCGCCCGTCGAAAGACGGGCGGCTTTTCCTACACATGGGTCGCATCGTCTTTCGAGATGCGTGGTGTGGAGGTGGCGGGAATCGAACCCGCGTCCTGTGGTGCGGAACCAGAGCTTCTCCGAGCGCAGTCTGCTGTGCTTTTCTCGGCCCCGGGAGTCACGCAGACAAGCTCCCGACGGGCCCAGCCACTGTTAGATTTTCCGCACGACCCCGTGACCGGGTCGAACGGTGGAGTCCCCTAGATTATGCCAGGATCCGGGACGGGGACGCGCCCGGTCTGACAACTTCGATGCTCGCTCAGGCGGCGAGGGCGAAGTGATCGCGCTTAGAATTGGCGATTATTTTTTTGCGACACGTGGTTAACGAGATCATTGCCGCGTTCCTCGGCTCGCTTCCTCTGGCTCGACATCCCCAGTCGAAACCGATCACCCCCATGTGGGTGTGCTCTTCAGTTGTCAAGACCTCTCGCGAGGCCGCTCCCGGGCGGTGGGGACCGCCTGGAGCAATGCCCATGGTACGGCTACCGCAACACCACGGTCCAGTTCATTAACCCTGACGACGCCGTGCGGCCGCCAGCGCGCGGGCCGTCTCACGGGTGTCCTGCTTCTCGCGCAGCGTCTGCCGCTTGTCGTGGAGCTTCTTGCCCTGGGCCAGCGCGAGGTTGACCTTCGCGCGGCCGTCCTTGAAGTAGAGGGAGAGCGGGACCAGGGTGAAGCCCGTCTCCTTCAGCTTCTGCTCCAGCTTGTGGATCTCGTACCGGTGCAGCAGCAGCTTGCGCTTGCGCCGGGCCGCGTGGTTGGTCCACGTGCCCTGCGCGTACTCCATGATGTGCACGTTGTGCAGCCAGACCTCGCCGCCGCTCACCTCGGCGAAGCCGTCGACGAGCGAGGCCCGCCCTTGACGCAGGGACTTCACCTCGGTGCCCATGAGGACCATGCCGCACTCGTACTCGTCGATGATGTTGTAGTCGTGCCGCGCCTTCTTGTTGGAGGCGATGAGCTTGTTGCGCGGGTCGTCTTTCTTCTTCGCCATAGTGCCGGACATTCTCGCACTTCGGCCGGGCCTTCGGCACGGCCTTATCCCGGCAGGCCGCACCCGGGCGCGCGCTACGGCCCGTTCGCGTCGTCGAGATCGTCGAGCACGGTCAGCGCGGTGTCCTCGGCCGCCTGCGGGCTCGCCGCCGCCGGGACCACGACGTCCGGCTGGATGCCCTGCCCCTCGGGCGAGACGCCGGAGGGGGTCAGGTAGTGGCCGACGGTGTGCTCCTGGACCACGCCGTCCGTCAGCGTCTGCGGCTCCTGCACCGCGCCCTTGCCGAACGTCGGCTGCCCGACGACCACGGCGCGCCCCCGGTCCCGCAGCGCGCCCGTGAGGAGCTCCGCCGCGCTCATGGTGCCGCCGTCGACGAGGATCACCAGCGGCGTCGTCGTGTCGCCGCCCGGCGCGGCCGTGAGCGTCTGCTCCGGGCCGCCCGAGGCCGACTGGTAGCGGGACACCGGGCCGCCGTTGAGGAAGACGGAGGCGGTCGCGACCGCCTCGGCGACCAGGCCGCCGGAGTTGCCGCGCAGGTCGAGCAGGATGCCGCGCAGGCCGCCGGCCGTGTGCAGCCGCGCCTGGTGGACGGCGGCCTGCACCTGCTCGGAGGAGCCGACCGTGAAGGCGTCCATGCTGATCCTGGTCACCCCGCCCTCGGGGTGGTCGACGCGGACGTCGTCCTCGTCGAGCACCGCCCGGTGCAGCTCCACCGTCCACTGCCGCGTTCCGCGTTGGAGCAGCAGCGTGACCGCGGAGCCGACCTGCCCGCCCGCCCCGCCGCGCAGGAGCGCCACGACCTGGGTGACCGGTCGGCCGGCGACCCGCGTGCCGTCGACAGCGGTCAGCCGGTCCCCGGCCTGGAGGTGGGCCAGGGCCGCGGGGCTGTCCGGCAGGGTCCGGGTGACCGTGACGACGCCCTGCGACGAACGCGCCAACCAGAGCCCGACGCCGACGTAGTGGCCGTCGAGCTCCTCGCTGTAGGCGGCGAACTGCTGGGCGGTGTAGTCGGCCGTCCAGCGGTCGCGGACCGCGTCGCCGACGTCGCCGTGCCGCGGCACGGCCGAGGTGACGGGGCCACCTTCGGTGCCCCAGGCGCCGGTTCCGGCGCCGATCGCGCAGACCGCCGCGAACACCAGCGCCAGCGCCAGCTGGACGCGAATGACGGGGCGCGAGGGTGACATGGCAGAACAGTCTAGAGCCGACAGGCCGTCACACCAGCCCCCGCCCGAGGAAAAGCCCCGGAAGCAGTACCGCTTCCGGGGCTTGTGTCCTGGTCGGATCGGATCAGCGTCGGATCGTCAGACCTTCAGGTATTTCTGGAGGGTGAGAACGGCCGCCAGCGAGGACATGCCGACGCCGATGACCACCAGCAGCGGCATCACCTGAATCACCGGACCCCAGCCGATGAAGCTGATCAGCGTGATCTGCTTCCTCAGCACCATGTCGATCAGCACGTACTTGCCCACGGCGATCATGCCGGAGGCCAGCACCGCGCCCACGACGGCGGCGAAGGCCGCCTCCGCGATGAACGGCATCTGCACGTAGAAGTTGGACGCGCCGACGAGTCGCATGATGCCCGTCTCGCGCTTACGACTGAACGCCGAGACGCGGACGGTGTTGACGATCAGCAGCAGCGTCACGCCGAACATGATCACCATGATGGCCAGAGCCACCCACTGTGCCGTGTTCATGAGGTTGAACAGCGGCTTCAGCACGGCGCTCTGGTCGTCGACCTTGGCCACGCCCGGCTGTCCTTCGACCTGACTGGCCACCTCCTGGTACAGCGAGGGGTTGGTCAGCTTGACCCGCAGGGAGTTGTTGAAGGAGTCGGCGGTGACGTACGGAGCCAGGGGCGAGTCGGGGAACTGCTTCTTGAAGTTGACGACCGCCTGGTCCGGCGTCTCCGTGTAGACCTTCTGCACCAGCGGGTTCTTGTCCAGCTGGCCGTGCACCGCGTCGATCTGCGCCTGGGTGGCCTCACCCGAGGCGCAGTTGGGGGTGTCCTTGGTGTTCTTCTGGTTGTTCTTGTTGCAGAAGTAGATCGACACCTCGACCTTGTCGCCCCAGTAACCCTTCATCTGGTTCACCTGGGAGTTCAGCAACATGGCCGCACCGACCAGGGAGAGCGACAGGGCGACGCTCACGATCACGGCGATGGTCATCGTCAGATTTCGGCGGAGACCGATCCAGATCTCCGCCATGACGAATTGGGCTCGCATTGATGTGTCCTAACTCAGTGCTGGTAGCCGTAGACGCCGCGGGACTGGTCGCGGACCAGGTGACCCTGGTCCAACTCGATGACGCGCTTGCGCATCTGGTCGACGATGGCCTGGTCGTGGGTGGCCATCAGCACCGTGGTGCCGGTCCGGTTGATCCGGTCCAGCAGCTTCATGATGCCGACGGAGTTCTGCGGGTCGAGGTTACCGGTGGGCTCGTCCGCGATCAGGAGCATCGGGCGGTTCACGAACGCGCGGGCGATGGCCACACGTTGCTGCTCACCACCGGACAGCTCTCCCGGCATGCGGTCCTGCTTGCCGGCGAGGCCGACCAGCTCGAGCACCTCGGGCACCACCTTCTTGATGGTCCCGCGGGGCTTGCCGATCACCTCGAGCGCGAAGGCCACGTTCTGGCCGACGGTCTTGTTGGGCAGCAGGCGGAAGTCCTGGAAGACCGTCCCCAACTGGCGACGCATGTGCGGCACCTTCCAGTTGGAGAGCTTGGCCAGGTCCTTGCCGAGGACGTGGACCTCGCCCGTGCTCGGGCGCTCCTCGCGGAGGATCAGGCGCAGGAACGTCGACTTGCCGGAGCCGGAGGATCCGACCAGGAAGACGAACTCACCCTTCTCGATCTCCAGCGAGACGTTGTCCAGCGCCGGACGGTTCTGCTTGGGATAGGTCTTGGAGACGTTGTCGAATCTGATCACGGCTGCATCACGGTGGGCCAGTGTAGGCGGACAGGGCTGGGCTGACCCTACGCGAAGCGGACGCAGCCCCGCAGGTTCGGCCTTGGAATCGTGGGGGAGTTCACGGACAGTAGTGGACAAACCATGACAAGGGGCAACCGGATCGCGCGTGACGTGGCACAGTGGAGGGAACCCACTTCGTTGGGTTCTGCGTTGTGCACATCAGAGGAGGAGATCGCGATGACGCTCGACCGCCTGGTGTGCGCCAACTGCTCGGGTCCCGTGAGCGAGGGGCGCTGCCCCACGTGCCGGGCCAGCCGGGCGCGCATGATGCAGCAGCAGGGGTTCTTCGCTTCCCTGTCCCCCGCGACGCTGATCGCGCTGCTGGCAGCGCTGATCGCCTGCGTGGTGATAGCGCGGCACGCGTTCGCCTGAGGCGGGTGAGCACGTAGCCGTCAGGTACCAGCCGCACGAAGAAGGGCCGGGACCGATCATCCGATCGGTCCCGGCCCTTCTTCGTCACCCAGGGTGACTCAGTGCCTACGGCTGCTCGCGGCGCGTGGCCCGAAGCGGAACACAGCTCCGCCGAGTACGAAGGTGAGTCCGCCCGCGAGGATCAGTGGAGTGCTGTCGGAGCTCCCGGTCTCGGCGAGTTGCGTCCGGCTCGGGGCCTGCGTCATGCCGCCCTCCCCGCCGCCGCTCGCGCCTCCCACGCTGCCCGGCGAGGCGGACGCGGAGGCGCTGCCGCCCGCGCCGGCCGAAGCCGTGGCCGTGGCCGCCGAGGTCGAGGGCGCGACGGAGGCGCCGGTGCTCGGTGCGCCGGAGGCGCTGTCCGAGGGGGTGGCGATTCCGGAGCCGCCGTTGTCCCCACCGTTGCCGTTGCCGCCGCCGTTGGCCCCGCCGCTGTTGCCGCCGTTCCCGTTGTCGCCGCCGAGCAGGCCGACGCTCACGCTGACGCCCGGGGTGCCGCTGTCGTACGCGGTGCCCGGGACCGTCGAGTTGTCGTTCGGCCCGTCGACGATGCTGGCGTTGGCCACCCCGGTGATCGTCAGGCCGGCGCCGACCAGCGCCAGCGCGGCGCCGGCAATGCGTATGCGGCTGCTCGTTCTGCGGTGTCCGCGTGCCACACCCGCCCCTTCCGTTCTGTCCCCCACTCAGGTTTCGGGCGTCAGCATGGTGCGGCGAGGGCCCGGCGGTCAACTTGCGACCACCGGGCCCTCACTGATGCTACGAAGCGTTCACACGCGCTTACGCGTCGGCCTTCTCCTGGTTCTTGCGCCAGCGGATCCCCGCCTCGATGAAGCCGTCCAGATCGCCGTCGAGCACCGCCTGAGGGTTGCTCACCTCGTGCTCGGTACGCAGGTCCTTGACCATCTGGTACGGGTGCAGCACGTAGGAGCGCATCTGGTTGCCCCAGGAGCTGCCGCCGTCCTTGAGCGCGTCCATCGCGGCGCGCTCCTCCTGGCGGCGGCGCTCCAGCAGCTTGGCCTGCAGGACGTTCATCGCCGAGGCCTTGTTCTGGATCTGCGAGCGCTCGTTCTGGCAGGAGACGACGATGCCGGTCGGCAGGTGGGTGATGCGCACCGCCGAGTCGGTCGTGTTGACGCCCTGGCCGCCCGGGCCTGAGGAGCGGTACACGTCGACGCGCAGCTCCTTCTCGTCGATGTCCACGTGGTCGCTGGACTCGACGACCGGCAGCACCTCGACGCCCGCGAAGGACGTCTGGCGACGGCCCTGGTTGTCGAACGGCGAGATGCGCACCAGGCGGTGCGTGCCCTGCTCGACGGAGAGCGTGCCGTAGGCGTAGGGGGCCTTCACGGCGAAGGTCGCGGACTTGATGCCCGCCTCCTCCGCGTAGGAGGTGTCGTAGACCTCGGTCGGGTAGCCGTGGCGCTCGGCCCAGCGCAGGTACATGCGCATCAGCTGCTCGGCGAAGTCGGCGGCGTCGATGCCCCCCGCCTCGGCGCGGATGTTGACCAGCGCCTCGCGGGAGTCGTACTCGCCGGACAGGAGGGTGCGGACCTCCATCTCCTGCACGGACTTGCGCACCGACTCCAGCTCGGCCTCGGCCTCGGTCCGCGCGTCGGCGTCGCCCTCGGCCTCGGCCAGCTCGAACAGGACCCCGAGGTCGTCGATGCGGGCGTGCAGGGACTCGATCTTGCGCAGCTCGCCCTGGAGGTAGGAGAGCCGCGAGGTGACCTTCTGGGCGCTGTCGACGTCGTCCCACAGGTCGGGTGCGGCGGCCTGCTCCTCGAAGACCGCGATGTCGGACCGGAGCCTGTCCAGGTCGACGACTGCCTCGATCGACTGCATGGTCGACTCGAGCGACTTGAGCTCTTCGGAAGGATCAATGGCTGCCACACGCCAAGCCTAATGCAGGGCGGGAAGCAACTGGTGCCGCAGGGGCGCGGCGCTACTTCCCGTGCGTGTACTGCAGGCCCCCCGACGGCGTGACGCGGAACAGCGTGATGCCGCCGCCGTCCGCGTAGGCGCCCGGGGCGTAGGAGGAGGCCGGTCCGGAGGGCAGCGTGCCCTGGATCCACGTCGCGCCGGACGCGCTCGCCGCGTACGCCGGGCCGGTGGAGAAGACGTAGACCTCACCCGTGCCGAGCTGGACCGCCTCCGGGCGCGCCTGGCCGCTGACCCCGGTCACGGCGCGGTACGTGTGCCAGAGGCCGTCGGCGAGCTGGGTGTGCTGGACCGCTCCCGCCGAGGCGGCGACGAAGGCGTCGACCTTGCCGCCGTTCTCGGCGGCCAGCGCCGGTTCTCCGGCGACCTGGCCCACCGTCGAGACCGCGGCCCAGGCCGTCCACGCGCCGCCGACGTAGGAGGTGGTCGCGAGGTCTCCGCCGATCCGGGCGACGAGGTCGACGCGGTCGCCGGTGGCGGCCGCGGCCGGCGGGGAGTCGACCCGGGTGTGGCCGTCCAGCTGGCTCCACGGGGTCCACGTGCCGCCGCTGTAGTCGCGCTGGTAGATCAGGCCGTCGGTGCCGGTGGCGAAGAGCCGCAGCACGCCGCCGGGCAGTACGACGGGCGCCGGCTCGCCGCTGACGTGTATCCCGGTGAGCTTGCCCCACGGGCCGAACGAGCCGCCGGTCCGCGTCAGGTAGCGGATCGCACCGGTCGCGTCGGTGCCGAAGACGAAGGCCGTGCCGTCCATCCGGACCGCGCGGACGCCGCTGACCAGCGGCGCGGGCACGGCGGGGGCGTCGGTCCAGGCCGCCCAGACCGGCAGGTACGGGTCGCCGGAGGCCGGGACCGAGTCCGTCGCGCCCGCGACGGGCGCCTTGGGCAGCCCGGCCGCGCGGGTGCTCGACGCGGTGGGCCACACGGCGTCGCCGGGGTTGTCGTGGTGGTGGCGCGTCGTGTCGGGGCCGGAGAACGCCGCGTAGCCGCCGACGCAGACGATGGCCAGCACGACCGCGGCCGCGCCGGCCAGGACGAGCCGACGGCGGCGCGCCGTGGCCCCGCCCGCTCCGTTGCGCTGCGCGCCCAGCGGGGAGGAGCCGGGCCGCCGCCCCGCCGTGGCGGCGCGCTGGGCGCGGGAGGCCTCGGCCAGGCCGGTCAGCTCCTCCGGGCGGGGGCGGCGCAGGTTGGTGTGGGTCTCCCGGCTGGAGTCGGGCGCGCTGCCCGGGACCAGCGGGACCGCCGAGCCGCGGCGTCGGCGCGGCGTCGCGGTCTCCTCGTCCTCCGCCGTCTCGTCCTCGGCGTCGTAGCCGGGCAGCGGGGTGACCGCCGGGGCGTCGGGGTGGGCGATGTGCAGCGCCGGCAGCCCGGCGAGGCCGGGCAGCAGCTCGCGCAGGCCGGTGGCGAGTTCGGCGGCGCGCAGCCGGGAGGCGGGCGCCTTGGCGAGACACTGGGCCAGCACCTTCCACAGCGGCTCCGGCAGCCCGGGCAGCGAGGGGACCGTCTCGGTGACGTGGCGGCGCAGCACCGCGCCGGTGTGGCCGCCTCCGAACGGGGTGAACCCGGCGAGCAGCTCGTAGAGGACGGTGGCGAGGGCGTAGATGTCGACGGCGGCGCGCGGCTCCAGGCCCTCGATGATCTCGGGGGCCAGGTAGTCGGGCGTGCCGATGATGCGGGTGGCGCGGGTGCGTCGCGGGGCGTCGACGAGCCGCGCGATGCCGAAGTCGGAGAGCTTGGCGCGCGGCGCGCCGCCGGGACCGGGGCTGGAACCCTGGTCGAGCAGGATGTTCTCGGGCTTCACGTCCCGGTGGATGACGCCCTGCGCGTGGGCGGCGGCGAGGCCCTCGGCGACGTCGGCGACGACGGAGACGGCGGCCTGCGGCGTGAACGGGCCCTCGCGGTCGAGACGGGAGCGCAGGTCACTGCCGTGGACCAGCTCCATGACCAGGGCGAGGTCGTCCCCGTCGACGACCAGGTCGCGGACCCCGACGACGCGGGGGTGGTCGAGGCTGGTGAGGACGGTGCGCTCCTGGACGAACCGGCCGACCAGGACCTGGTCGGACGCGAGGTCCTCGCGCAGGATCTTGATCGCGACCGGGCCCTCCGGGCCCTCCCCGAGCCACACGGTCCCGGCCGAGCCGCGGCCGATCACCGAGTGCGCGGTGTAGCGGCTACCGATCTTGCGTGCCAAGGCTGCTCCGTGCGCGATCTGGGGCTGGTTGTCAGGGCGGGGCCCCGGGCGAGGTCCGGGGACGCATGGCCGCGCCAGCGACCAAAGTACGCGGCCTGGAGCCGTTTGGGGGACAGCGGGTGGTGGACGGGCCGCTGGGAGTCGACAAATCGTCAATCCCGCGACCCGTTCCGCTGCTTTGGGTCAGTTCCCGCCCGAGGGGATGTTCGGAATGGACTTGCGCACCTTGTCGACCTGGTTCGCGGTGCTGGTGAGCTGGTGCCACCAGTGCGCGGCCTGGTTCCACCAGCCGTGGACGACGTTGACGACGTGGTCGATCCAGCCGTGCAGCGGCGAGAACTGCCACACCAGGAAGCCGACCACGACCAGGAAGATCAGCACCTTCAGGCAGCCCATGCCGGGGATGCGCATCCGGCGGCGCGGTCGCGGAGCACGCTCCGGCCTGCGCTCCGGCGCGCGGTCGTAGTCGGGCTCACGCTCCCGCTCCGGTGCGCGGCGCGCGGGCTCGGGCCGACGCGCCGGCTCCGGCCGACGCGCGGGCTGGGGGCGGCGCTCCTCGTAGCCGCGCTCCTCGTAGCCGCGTTCCTGGTAGCCCCGCTCCCGCGGACGTTCCCGGTACGGCGG
>NZ_BBPO01000093.1 GCF_000787815.1 Streptacidiphilus neutrinimicus | reverse complement strand
GCGCGGTCTTCCGCAGGAAGCCCGCGGCAGTTCCTCCGCCGCTCAGAGCGGCTCGGCCCGCGCGTCGGCGAGCCCTGCGACGAGATGGTCGACCACTTCGGCCCGACTCCCGCTCCACACCGCCTCGGTCCGGTGCAACAGCCCCGCGTCCGCCAGCGGGACGGCGACGACCCCCTCCCCCGGCGCGCTCGCCCCGCCCGCCGGAACCACCGCCAGCCCCAATCCCGCCGCCACGCACTCCGTGACGGCGTCCGCCGAGGGGCCGACCAGGGCCATCGAGGGCGGGAACGCGTCCGAGCCCGTCGCCGCGCGCAGCTCCGTCAGCGGGACGGACGCGTCCGGGGCGTCGAGCCAGAAGGCGTCCTGGAGGGAGGCGAGCCGGATCCGGCGTCGCCCCGACAGCGGGTGACCGGCCGGGAGCAGGACCGCGAGCGGCTGCTCGGCCACCCGCAGGGCGGAGACCGGCGCGGCCGCCGGGAGGGCGAGCGGGTCGCTCGCGGCGGCCACACCGTCGACGACGGCCAGCTCGGCCTCGCCCGCCGCCACGGCGGTGACGGCTGACGTCCTGCCGACCAGCGACACCGTCAACTCAGCGCGGGGATAGGCGAGTCGGGTGGCCGCCAGGGCCCGCGCCAGCGGCCGCGGCGCGGCCAGAGCGGTGACCGCGACCCGCAGCAGTCCGCGCGCGGAGCCGCCCACCCGGGCGACGTCCGCGCGGGCCGCGTCGAGGCGGAGCAGGATGCCGGGCGCGTGCTCCAGCAGCCGCGCGCCGGCCTCCGTCGGGGCGACCGGGCGGCGTTCCAGCAGCGGGGCGCGCAACTCCTGCTCCAGTGCGGCGATCTGCTGTGACACCGCCGACTGCGTGTAGCCGAGCTCGCGCGCGGCGGCGGAGAAGGAGGCCAGCCGGACGACGCTGACGAAGGTGCGCAGCTGCTGTGGATCCACGCCCATCAGTATCGCTGATGGGCAGACCGCTGATCATCGTTGGACCTGAACGACGGCCTCCGCCCAGGATGGACGCATGACGACGAACACCGCTGCTCCCCGCATCGCCCTGGTCGGCGACCGCTCCCCCGAGGTCCGCTCCCACCAGCGCGTTCCGCAGCTCGCCGCCGCCCTGCTGGACCGTGACGCCCTCGCGCTCGACCTGTACTGGACCGGGACGGACGAGATCGACTCACCCGAGGCGCTCCGCGGCTTCGACGGGGTCTGGCTGCTGCCCGGGAGCCCCTACCGCTCCGAGGCGGGCGCGCTCCACGCCGCGCGCGCCGCCCGCGAGAACGGCATCCCCTTCCTCGGCACGTGCGCGGGCTTCCAGCACGCCCTGCTGGAGTTCGCCCGGGACGTCTGCGGTCTGGCCGAGGCCGCTCACGCCGAGAACGACCCCGACGCCGAACACCCGCTGATCGCCCCGCTGGCCTGCAGCCTCGTCGGCCACGAGCTCCCCATCACGCTGCTCCCCGGCTCCCTCGCGGAGCGGCTCCTCGGCGCGGAGAGCAGTGTCGAGCGCTACCACTGCAGCTACGGGCTGCACCCGGACTTCCCCGCCCGCCTCTCGGCGCACGACCTCGTCCTCAGCGGCCACGACGCCGCAGGTGACCCGCGCATCGTCGAACTCCCGCAGGCGACCCACCCCTTCTTCCTGGCCACCCTCTTCCAACCCGAACTCGCGGGCGACGGCACCCGCCCCCACCCCTTCGTCGAAGCCTTCGCCCGCGCGGCGACGGAGCACGCACAGGTCCGCCGCTGACGCAGCCGGGCCGGCCAGCCGGGCGGGCTCAGCCCTCAAGCTCGGCCAACTCGCTTGTGAGCCAGTCGCGTTCGGCCTTGCTCTGGGCGCGGGCCATGACCAGCATGCCGCGTCGGTAGCGGTCGGGGACCTCCGCAGCGCGCAGGGGCCTGCCGGACTCGTGGAAGAAGCTCGCCGGGGCGGAGAGGAATTCCAGGCGGCGGCGGAGCACCCGGGCCTCGGCGACACCCGCACCCCGATGCGGATGGCCCTGCTCGCCAACGCCACCCTGCTCGCGCTCGACCCGGTGCTGATCTACGGCCTGTTCGGCGCGCCCCGCCTCAGCGTCTCCGGGGCCGCGCTCGCGCTGGTCGCCTCCCGCGTCGCGCCGCTGCTCGTCAGCCTCCGGCGGGCACGCCGCCTGCTGCGCGACGCCGAGCCGGCGGCCACCCTCCCGGGGCCCGGTCAGGCCGCCCGCCGCATCCTCCGGGTGGGGCTGCCGACCTCCGCGGACTTCGTCGCGCGAATGCTGATCGGCCTGGCCATGGTCGCCCTGACGGCCCGCTTCGGCGCGGTCCCGCTCGCCGCGTACGGGATCGGCACGAAGGTCATGCTGGTCGCGACGATGGCCTTCTACGCCGTCCGCCAGGCCGCGTCGATCCGGCTCGGCCGCACTCCGGACGCCGTGGCGTCGGTCCGGCGTCAGGCACTCCGGCTGGCCTGGGCCGCCGCGCTCGTCGCCGACGTGGTGCTGCTGGCCGCGCCGGAGCCGCTGCTGCGCGTGTTCACTCGGGACGCGGCGGTCCAGCAGGCGGGCGTGGTGCTCTTCCGCTACCTGGCCGGATACCTGCCCGTGCTGGCGGGAGTCGTCGCCCTCGGCGGGGTGCTGCTGGCGACAGGACGGGCCGCCGCCATGCTGCGGATCACCGTGCTCGGCGCGGCCGCGCAGATCCCGCTCGCCTGGGCGCTGGGCACGGCCATGGGGGTGCGAGGCGTGTGGTTGGCGATGCCGCTGGGGACGGCGCTCCAGTTCGCCCTCTCCCTCGGCGTGCTCTTCCTACCGGGCGGTAAGCGGGGTATCGTTGCTGGACCACCTCCGTCGGCGTTGGGAGCCGCCGCGACGGAGCGTTCGGGCAGGACAGGGCCTTCGGGTCCTTCACGACGCTGAGCCTGCGCCCTCGGCGTCCGTTGATCTCTCAGATCTCTTTCACCACGGTCCTCAGTCGCGCCGTGGCATCTCTCCACCTCTTTTTTCGCCGCCGCGTCGGAGCGGAACGACCGCGGCGTACTCCCTGCTTCCCAGGAGTCACGCCATGACCAGTCCCTTCCCCACCGTCGCCGTCGTCGGCCTCGGCACCATGGGCGCCGGAATCGCCGAGATCACCGCGCGCAGCGGCCGTCAGGTGATCGGCATCGAGGCCACCGCCGCCGACGCGCACGCGGCCCGCGCCCGGATCGAGGAGGCCACCGCGCACTCGGTGCGACGCGGCCGGCTCACCGAGGAGGAGCGCACCGCGCTGCTCGCCCGCATCCGGGTGACCGACGAGCTGGCGGCCGCCGCCGAGGCGCAGCTGGTGATCGAGGAGGTCCCGGAGCAGTTGGAGCTCAAGCGCGAGCTCTTCGCCGAGCTGGACAAGATCTGCCCGCCGGAGACCGTCCTGGCGACCGGCACCACCGCGCTGTCCGTCACCCGCATCGCGGCCGCGACCGGCCGCCCTGAGCGGATCCTGGGCCTGCACTTCTTCAACCCCGCGCCGGTGATGCAGCTGGTCGAGGTGGTCCGCACGGTGCTGACCAGCCCGCAGGCGGCGGACGACGCGGCCGAGTTCGCCCGCTCGCTCGGCAAGTCGCCGGTGGCGGCCGGGGACCGGGCCGGCTTCATCGTCAACGGCCTGCTCTTCGCCTACCTCAACCAGGCCGCCGCGATGTTCGAGTCGCACTACGCCAGCCGCGAGGACATCGACGCCGCGATGCGCTTCGGCTGCGGGCTGCCGATGGGCCCGCTGGCCCTGCTCGACCTGATCGGCATCGACACCGCCAAGACCGTGCTGGAGGCGATGTACGCGCAGTCGCACGACCGTCTGCACGCGCCCGCCCCGATCCTGGGCCAGCTGGCCTCCGCCGGGCTGCTGGGCCGCAAGACCGGCCGCGGCTTCTACAGCTACGCCGCCCCCGGCTCCTCCGAGGTCGTCGCCGACGCGGGCGCCACCGCCGAGCCGCGCGTCGCCGGGCGCGAGGTGCGCAGCGTCGGCGTCTGCGGCTCCGGCACGATGGCCACCGGCATCGCCGAGGTCTTCGCCAAGGCCGGCTACGACGTCACGATCGTCGCCCGCAGCCAGGAGAAGGCGGACCGGGCCAAGGCGGCGATCCAGAAGTCGCTGGACCGCATGGTCGCCAAGGGCCGGCTGTCCGAGCAGGACCGCGACGCGGCGCTGGCCCGGGTCGCCCCGAGCGGCAGCTACGAGGACCTGCACAGCGTCGACCTGGCGATGGAGGCCGTCGCCGAGGACCTGAACGTCAAGCGCGAGCTGTTCGCCGCCCTCGACAAGATCTGCAAGCCGGGCGCGGTGCTGGCGACGACCACCTCCTCGCTCCCGGTGATCCAGTGCGCGACGGCCACCAGCCGTCCGCAGGACGTCATCGGCATGCACTTCTTCAACCCGGCCCCGGCCATGAAGCTGGTCGAGGTGGTCTCCACCGTGCTGACCGCCGAGGACGTCACCGCGACCGTGCTCGACCTGTGCGGCAAGGTCCGCAAGCACCCGGTGGAGTGCGGCGACCGGGCCGGCTTCATCGTGAACGCGCTGCTCTTCCCGTACCTGAACGACGCCGTCCGGATGATCGAGGAGCACTACGCCTCGGTCGACGACGTCGACACCGCCATGAAGCTCGGCTGCGGCTACCCGATGGGACCGTTCGAGCTGCTGGACGTGGTCGGCCTGGACGTCTCGCTGACGATCGAGAAGGTGCTGCACGCCGAGTTCCGCGAGCCGGGCCTCGCGCCCGCGCCGCTGCTGGAGCACCTGGTGACCGCGGGCTGCCTCGGCCGCAAGACCGGCCGCGGCTTCCGCGACCACGCGCGTCGATGAGGCCAGGTAGCCTTCCGGTCATGACCACGGAAGAGCAGCTGCTGGAGCAGGCGGGCCTGGACGGCGCCGCGAGCGACGCGGGGACGGCCGGCACGAACGGCGGCCCCGGCCGCCGGGCGACGGCCCAGCGCCAGCTGATGCGCCAGGAGCTGGCCGCCGCGGCCATGGAGCTGTTCGCCTCCCAGGGGTACGAGGAGACGACGGTCGACCAGATCGCCGCGGCGGCGGGCGTGGCCCGCCGCACCTTCTTCCGGTACTTCCGGTCCAAGGAGGAGGCGATCTTCCCGGACCACGACGACACGCTGGTCCGCGTCGCCGACCTGCTGGCCAGCGCCGACCCGAGCGAGCATCCGCTGGACGTGGTCTGCCGGGGCATCAAGGAGGTGCTGCGGATGTACGCGGCCACCCCCTCGGTCTCGGTGGCCCGCTACCGGCTGATCCGCCAGGTGCCGACGCTGCGCGAGCGCGAGATCGCCGTGGTCGCCCGCTACGAGCGGCTGTTCACCCGCTACCTGCTCGGTCGTTTCGACACCGACCAGGGCGACGACGCGATGCTGGCGGAGGTCTCGGCGGCGGCCGTCGTCGCGGCCCACAACCACGTGCTGCGCCGCTGGCTGCGCGCCGGGGGCCGGGGCGAGGTGGAGGCCCAGCTGGACCACGCCTTCGAGGCGATCCGGCGGACCTTCTGGGGCGACCTCTCCACCCGTCGAGGCGACCGCCCGGCACTCCAGCTGACACCCGGTGCCACCAACGGGGGCGACTATGTCATCACCGTGGCCCGCACGGACGCGCCGCTGGACGAGGTCATGGCCGGCATCCGCGCCGCCCTGACCGGCCAGAACGAGGCATAACCGCAGGTCAAACCGGCCACATAGGCGCCATCCACAGCAGCCCCCCGCTCGCCCGGCGGGGGGCTGCTGTGTCGTGTTGCAAGGTGATGACGCTCACGTGACACTGGATGCAATTGGTGGCACGCAGTGTCTTTACGAGTGGCACAGGGTGCCAGTACGTTGTTACCCACTGGTCGCGGCGCCGCGGCTCCCCACCCGGCGCGCCTCGACCTACGGCCCGCGCGCCACCCCTGCGCTGGCCCCAAGCTCGAAGCAACCGCTTGACGCACCAGCTCGACGCAGTACCGCGACTGACGTAGCCGGCGTCCGCTCCCGGCAACACCGAAGACCGCCCCCCGTCCCACTGACGCACCCTGCACCCCTCACGCAGGTACGCCGCCGCCGGAGGCAGCCATGGCAGCCATGAAGGAAATCCTCGCCGCGATCCAGAACCCGGAGACCACCGCCGCCGAATACGCGGCGCTGGAGCTCCCGGAGTCCTACCGCGCGATCACGCTCCACAAGGACGAGCAGGAGATGTTCGCCGGCCTTGAGAGCCGTGACAAGGACCCGCGCAAGTCCCTGCACCTGGACGAGATCGCCCTGCCGGAGCTCGGCCCGGGCGAGGCCCTGGTCGCCGTGATGGCCAGCGCGGTCAACTACAACACCGTGTGGAGCTCCATCTACGAGCCGGTCTCCACCTTCTCCTTCCTGGAGCGCTATGGCCGCCTCAGCCCCGAAGCCGCCCGCCACGACCAGCCGTACCACGTCCTGGGCTCCGACCTGGCCGGTGTCGTGCTGCGGACCGGGCCGGGCGTGCACGCCTGGAAGCCTGGCGACCAGGTGGTCGCCCACTGTCTCAGCGTCGAGCTGGAGAGCGCCGACGGCCACAACGACACGATGCTGGACCCCGAGCAGCGCATCTGGGGCTTCGAGACCAACTACGGCGGTCTCGCCGAGGTCGCGCTGGTCAAGTCCAACCAGCTGATGCCCAAGCCCAAGCACCTCACCTGGGAGGAGGCGGCGTCGCCGGGCCTGGTCAACTCCACCGCCTACCGCCAGCTGGTCTCCCGCAACGGCGCCGGCATGAAGCAGGGCGACAACGTGCTGATCTGGGGCGCCAGCGGCGGCCTCGGCTCCTACGCCACCCAGTACGCGCTGGCCGGCGGCGCCAACCCGATCTGCGTGGTCTCCAGCCCCGCGAAGGCGAAGATCTGCGAGGAGATGGGCGCCGAGGCGATCATCGACCGCTCCGCCGAGGGATACAAGTTCTGGAAGGACGAGCACAACCAGGACCCGCGCGAGTGGAAGCGCTTCGGCGGCAGGATCCGCGAGCTGACGGGCGGTGAGGACGTGGACATCGTCTTCGAACACCCGGGCCGCGAGACGTTCGGCGCCTCGGTCTACGTCACCCGCAAGGGCGGCACCGTGGTGACCTGCGCCTCCACCTCCGGCTACATGCACCAGTACGACAACCGCTACCTGTGGATGTCGCTCAAGCGCATCGTCGGCTCGCACTTCGCGAACTACCGCGAGGCCTGGGAGGCCAACCGCCTGATCGCCAAGGGCAAGATCCACCCGACGCTGTCGAAGACCTACACCCTCGCCGAGACCGGTCAGGCCTCGCTGGACGTGCACCACAACAAGCACCAGGGCAAGGTCGGCGTGCTGTGCCTGGCGCCCGAGGAGGGCCTCGGCGTCACCGACCACGAGCTGCGCGCGAAGCACCTGACGGCTATCAACCGCTTCCGCGGCGAGTAGTCGAGTAGCCGAGTAGTCGAGTAGGCGGAGAGCACACGAAGATGACTGTCCATCGGGACCGGCCCTGGCTGATGAGGACCTACGCGGGGCACTCCTCCGCGGCCGCCTCGAACGAGCTGTACCGGAAGAACCTGGCGAAGGGTCAGACGGGCCTCTCCGTCGCCTTCGACCTGCCGACGCAGACCGGCTACAACCCCGACCACGTCCTCGCCCGCGGCGAGGTCGGGCGGGTCGGAGTCCCGGTCAGCCATGTGGGCGACATGCGGACCCTCTTCGAGGGCATCCCGCTGGAGCGCACCAACACCTCGATGACCATCAACGCCACGGCCATGTGGCTGCTGGCGATGTACCAGGTGGTCGCCGAGGAGCAGGGTGCGGACATCGCCAAGCTGACCGGGACCACCCAGAACGACATCATCAAGGAGTACCTCTCGCGCGGGACGCACGTCTTCCCGCCCGGGCCCTCCATCCGGCTGACCACCGACGTGATCGCGTACACGGTCGCCAACATCCCCAAGTGGAACCCGATCAACATCTGCAGCTACCACCTGCAGGAGGCCGGGGCCACGCCGGTGCAGGAGCTGGCCTTCGCGATGTGCACGGCGATCGCCGTGCTCGACGCGGTCCGCGACAGCGGCCAGGTCAAGCCGAACCAGATGGGCGAGGTCGTCGGCCGGATCTCCTTCTTCGTCAACGCGGGCGTCCGCTTCGTCGAGGAGATGTGCAAACTGCGGGCCTTCTCGCAGCTGTGGGAGAAGGTGACGCTGGAGCGTTACGGCGTCACCGACCCCAAGCAGCGGCGCTTCCGTTACGGCGTCCAGGTGAACTCCCTCGGCCTCACCGAGGCGCAGCCGGAGAACAACGTCCAGCGCATCGTGCTGGAGATGCTCGCGGTGACGCTGTCCAAGGACGCGCGGGCGCGCGCCGTCCAGCTGCCGGCCTGGAACGAGGCGCTGGGCCTGCCCCGGCCCTGGGACCAGCAGTGGTCGCTGCGCATCCAGCAGGTCCTGGCCTTCGAGTCGGACCTGCTGGAGTACGGGGACCTGTTCACCGGCAGCGTGGTGGTCGAGGGCAAGGTCGCCGAGCTGATCGAGGGCGCCGAGGCGGAGATCGCCAAGGTGCAGGAGATGGGCGGCGCGGTCGCCGCCGTCGAGTCCGGGTACCTCAAGGCCGCACTGGTGGCGTCGCACGCCGAGCGGCGCGGCAGGATCGAGTCGGGCGAGGACAAGGTCGTCGGCGTCAACTGCTACGAGACCACCGAGCCGAGCCCGCTCACGGCCGACCTGGACACCGCCATCATGGTCGTGGACGGGGACGCCGAGCGCGCCGTCACCGAGGCCTTCGCCGACTGGCTGGCCCGGCGCGACGAGGCCGCGGCGCAGGCGGCGCTGGCCGAGCTCAAGGCGCAGGCCGCCACCGACGCCAACCTGATGACCGCCACGCTGAAGTGCGTCCGCGCGGGCGTCACCACCGGCGAGTGGTCCCAGGCGCTGCGCGACGTCTTCGGCGAGTACCGCGCTCCCACGGGGGTCGGCGGCGCGCCGATCACCGGCGTGATCGACCCGGAGACCGGCTCCGAGCTGCGAGAAGTGCGTGAGGCCGTGGCCCGCACGGCCGAGGAGCTCGGCAGCGGCAAGCTGCGGCTGCTGGTCGGCAAGCCCGGCCTGGACGGCCACTCCAACGGCGCCGAGCAGATCGCCGTCCGGGCCCGCGACGCCGGCTTCGAGGTCGTCTACCAGGGCATCCGGCTGACGCCCGAGCAGATCGCGGCGGCGGCCATCGCCGAGGACGTGCACTGCGTCGGACTGTCGATCCTCTCCGGCGCGCACGCCGAGCTGGTGCCGGACGTGCTGCACCGGCTGCGGCGCGCGGGCGCCCTGGACGTTCCGGTCGTCGTCGGCGGGATCATCCCCGCCGCGGACGAGCAGGCCCTGCTTGCCCAGGGCGTGGCAGCGGTGTTCACTCCGAAGGACTTCGGGATCACCGCGATCATCGGCCGTATCGTCGACGAGATCCGACTGGCCCACGGCCTGGACCCGATCTTCATCACCACGGACATCAAGGAAGAGACCCTCGCCTCATGAGCACTGTGAACCGCTTGCGTCCGCGCCGTTCCTGCCTGGCTGTCCCGGGTTCCAACCCGCGCTTCCTGGAGAAGGCCCAGGGCCTTCCCGCCGACCAGGTCTTCCTGGACCTGGAGGACGCCTGCGCGCCGCTGGCCAAGGAGGGGGCCCGCCACACCATCGTCGAGTTCCTGAACAACGGCGACTGGACCGGCAAGACCCGCGTGGTCCGCGTCAACGACTGGACCACGCACTGGACCTACCGTGACGTCGTGACCGTCGTCGAGGGCGCGGGCCAGAACCTGGACTGCATCATGCTGCCCAAGGTCCAGGACGCCCAGCAGATCGTCGCGCTGGACCTGCTGCTGACGCAGATCGAGAAGACCATGGGCTTCGAGGTCGGCAAGATCGGCATCGAGGCGCAGATCGAGAACGCCAAGGGTCTGATCAACGTCGACGCGATCGCCGAGGCGAGCCCGCGCCTGGAGACCATCATCTTCGGCCCGGCCGACTTCATGGCCTCCATCAACATGAAGTCCCTGGTCGTCGGCGAGCAGCCGCCCGGCTACCCGGCCGACGCCTACCACTACATCCTGATGCGCATCCTGATGGCCGCCCGCGCAAACGACCTGCAGGCCATCGACGGCCCCTACCTGCAGATCAAGAACGTCGACGGCTACCGCGAGGTCGCCGGCCGCAGCGCCGCGCTCGGCTTCGACGGCAAGTGGGTGCTGCACCCCGGCCAGGTCGAGGCCGCCAACGAGGTCTACTCCCCCTCCCAGGAGGACTACGACCACGCCGAGCTGATCCTGGACGCCTACGACTGGTGCACCAGCGAGGCGGGCGGCAAGAAGGGCTCCGCGATGCTCGGCGACGAGATGATCGACGAGGCCTCCCGCAAGATGGCCCTGGTCATCGCGGGCAAGGGCCGCGCCGCCGGCATGCAGCGCACCACCAAGTTCGAACTGCCCGAATCCTGAAAAGCGGCCGAGAGCTGAGGTAACGAAATGCAGTTCGGACGCACCTACGAGGAGTTCGAGGTCGGCGCGGTCTACAAGCACTGGCCAGGAAAGACCGTCACCGAGTACGACGACCACCTCTTCTGCCTGCTCACGATGAACCACCACCCGCTGCACATGGACGCGAACTACGCGACCACCACCGTGCAGGGCAAGAACGTCGTGGTGGGCAACTACATCTACTCGCTGCTGCTCGGCATGAGCGTGGAGGACGTCTCCGGCAAGGCGCTGGCCAACCTGGAGATCGAGTCGCTCAAGCACGTCGCGCCGACGTTCCACGGCGACACCATCTACGGCCAGACCGAGGTCCTCGACAAGAAGATGACCTCCAAGCCCGACCGCGGCATCGTCTACGTCGAGACCAAGGGCTACAACCAGGACGGGACGCTGGTCTGCGTCTTCCGCCGCAAGGTGATGGTCCCCACCGAGCAGTACCTCAAGGAGCGCGGCGGCGACCAGCCCGGTCGCCCCGAGCTGCGCGAGCAGCCGTAACCCTCCCCACAGTGCTCGGGCGCTCCACGGTGTATGCCACGCCCGTGGAGCGCCCGGACAGAAGAGAAGGACACGACCCATGGGACGCCTCGCCCAGACCGAAGGTCTCAACGAGATCCAGCAGGAGATCCTCGCGACCGTTCGCAGCTTTGTCGACAAGGAGATCATCCCGGTCGCCACCGAGCTGGAGCACCGCGACGAGTACCCCACCGACATCGTCGAGGGCCTCAAGGAGATGGGGATCTTCGGCCTGATGATCCCGGAGGAGTACGGCGGCCTCGGCGAGTCGCTGCTCACCTACGCCCTGACCGTGGAGGAGATCGCCCGCGGCTGGATGTCGGTGTCCGGCATCATCAACACCCACTTCATCGTGGCCTACATGATCAACGCCCACGGCACGCAGGAGCAGAAGGACTACTTCCTCCCGCGCATGGCAACCGGCGAGATCCGCGGCGCCTTCTCGATGTCCGAGCCGGGCCTCGGCTCCGACGTCTCCGCCATCTCCACCAAGGCGAGCAAGGACGAGAGCGGCGAGTTCTACGTCCTCAACGGCCAGAAGATGTGGCTGACCAACGGCGGCACCTCCTCCGTGATCGCCTGCCTGGTCAAGACGGACGAGGGCCACGCCTCGCCGTACAAGAACCTCACCACCTTCCTGATCGAGAAGACGCCGGGCTTCGGTCCGAACGAGACGGTCAAGGGCCTGACCGTCCCGGGCAAGATCGAGAAGATGGGCTACAAGGGCGTCGACACCACCGAGCTGGTGCTCGAGGACGTCCGGCTGCCCGCCGACCGCATCCTGGGCGGCGTCCCTGGCCGCGGCTTCTACCAGATGATGGACGGCGTCGAGGTCGGCCGCGTCAACGTCGCCGCCCGCGGCTGCGGCGTCGCGCAGCGCGCCTTCGAGCTGGGCATCCGCTACGCCCAGCAGCGCCAGACCTTCGGCAAGAAGATCGCCGAGCACCAGGCCATCCAGTTCAAGCTGGCGGAGATGGCGACCAAGGTCGAGGCCGCGCACCAGATGATGGTGATGGCCGCGCGCAAGAAGGACTCCGGCCAGCGCAACGACCTCGAGGCCGGCATGGCCAAGTACCTGGCCTCCGAGTACTGCAAGGAGGTCGTCGAGGACTCCTTCCGGATCCACGGCGGCTACGGCTTCTCCAAGGAGTACGAGATCGAGCGCCTCTACCGCGAGGCCCCGATGCTGCTCATCGGTGAAGGTACTGCGGAGATCCAGAAGATGATCGTGGGTCGCCGCCTGTTGGAGGAGTACAAGCTCGCCGAGTAGTCCAGACTTGCCGGGAGCGCAGGCTGGGGAGCATGGCGCACTTCGGCAGCGCGGGGGCGTGGATCACATGGTCCACGCCCCCGTTTCCTTGTATGAGCCAACTTACTTGGCGACACGAGGAGGCCGAGAAAGGCCGATGAACTGGCCAAAGATCTGAGGGGTTTGTCACCGTTCGCCTACAACCCTTGGACCTGGCCGCTCAAGCGGCTTACCTTGGCGGAGCAAGTGAAAGCCGAGAGAAACGCGGGAGCACCCCACTAGGGTTCCCGGAGCTTGCTTCGGCACCACCCGCTGCCGATAGCATCCCCTCGGACGGCCAAGTGTCATCAAGGCCGAAGCCGTCCCCGAACCCCTCGACACCGCGACCTTGTCGGTCGCGACAAAGGTCTTCGATGCCCCTTCGTCCGTCCCATCCGACCGACGCCCCCCGGCCGCGCGTGACACTGGCCCGCGGAGCGTCCCCTTGGCTCGTCCCGACCGTGCTCACGGCCGCCGCATGCACCGCCCTCACCCGGCGCAACGGCAGATGGGCGCTGGCGGCGGTTCCGGCCTCCGCGCTGAGCGCGGGCATGCTCTGGTTCTTCCGTGACCCCGAGCGCGAGCTCGGCGCCGGCCGGGTGATCTCCCCGGCCGACGGCGTGGTGCAGAGCATCGACGCCTGGCCGGACGGCCGCACCCGCGTGGCGATCTTCATGAGCCCGCTCAACGTGCACGTCAACCGCGCCCCGCTGGACGGCGTGGTGCGCTCCGTCGAGCACGTCCCCGGCGGCTACGTGCCGGCGTTCAACAAGGACAGCGACCGCAACGAGCGCGTCGTCTGGCACTTCGACACCGAACTCGGCGACATCGAGATGGTGCAGATCGCGGGCGCGGTGGCCCGCCGCATCGTCCCCTACGTCACCAGCGGCACCAAGGTGCAGCGGGGCGAGCGGGTCGGCCTGATCCGCTTCGGCTCGCGCGTGGACACCTACCTCCCCGCGGGCGTCCAGCCCGGCGTCGAGGTGGGACAGAAGACGACGGCAGGGGTGACTCGCCTTGACCGTGACTGACCCCGAGGCCTACTCGCACCACGACGAGGACGACGAGGAGATCGAGCGCGTCGCCCGCCGGCTGCGCTGGGCCCGCGACCGCGAGCTGCGTCGCCCGCTGTCGCCGCAGCACCTCTCGACGGCCGACCTGTTCACGCTGGGCAACGCCGTCTGCGGCTTCCTTGCGATCTACTGCACCACGACGGGCGTCCTCATCCCGCACCTCACCGGTGTGGCGACCAGCGGCGACCGCCGCAGCGCGGCCGCGGCGGTGACGCTGCTGCTGATCGGCTCGATGTGCGACCTGTTCGACGGGCTGGTCGCGCGCAAGCTGCGCTCGTCCGCGCTGGGCGCCGAGCTGGACAACCTGGCGGACCTGATCAGCTTCGGCATCGCGCCGGCCTACTTCGTCGTGGTCTGGGGCATGACCGCCGGCGGCGCGCACCAGCGCGTCAGCGCGGGCATCGCCATCATGGTGCTGCTGGCCGTGGTGCTACGCCTGGCGCGGTTCTCCTGCACGGCCGCCCGTCCGGGCGTCTTCCAGGGCATGCCCTCGCCGATGGGCGCGCTGACGGTGATCTCCATCGTGCTGCTGAACCCGCCGTTCGTGCTGGGCGCGGTCGGCATCGTCGCCGTGTCCGCGCTGATGGTCAGCCAGGTCGAGTACCCGAAGCCACAGGGCAAGCTGGCCACCGCCACGCTCGTGTGGATCGTCGTGTCCATGGGCTGCCTCGCCGCCTGGGCGACGGGCCTGCCGGGGGGCGCGACCCTGCTGCAGATCGGCGCCTCGCTCCAGGTCACCCTGGCGCTGATGGCCCCGCTCATGGTCATCCGCCGCAAGGTCGGCGACGTCCGCGCCAAGCGCGCGGAGGCACGCAGCGCGACGCACTGAGCTTCCGCTCGAAGCCGAGGCCCCGGAACGGTTCCCGTTCCGGGGCCTCGGCTTTTCCGTTCCCGTTCCCCGCGCTCAGCAGCGTGTCCTGGGACAGCTGCTGGACGGACAGCCCGAACGGCGCGACCCCGCTACAGACGTGGTGGTGAACTGCGCCCTGTGCCGGTTCCAGGCCGCTGCCGCCCCCTACCATCAGGGCCCATGCGCAGGACGATCAATCTCTGGCGGCAACGGCTCGACGAGGTGCCGGAGGAGGTGTGGGCCGATCCCGACGTGCAGGTGCTGATCCTCGCGGACACGGGGATCGTCTCGCTCCCGGCGCGGATCGCCGCGCTGCGGCGGCTGCGGACACTGGACCTCGGGCACAACGCCCTCACGTCCCTGCCCGAGGAGCTGGGCGCGCTCGGCGGGCTGTCGGACTGCCTCTACCTGCACGACAACCGGCTGACCACACTGCCGGAGTCGCTCGGCAGGCTCACCGCGCTGCGGTATCTCAACGTCGGCGAGAACCCGCTGACCGCGTTGCCGGAGGGGGTCGGCCGGATGGCCGCGCTCGTCGAACTGCGCGCGCAGGACTGCGGGCTGACGGCGCTCCCCGACTCCGTCGGCGCACTGGGGCGGCTGCGGGAGCTGCACCTGCGCGGCAACGTGCTGACCGCGCTGCCGGACTCCGTGAGCGGGCTGCGGGAGCTGCGCGTGCTGGAGCTGCGGGACAACCGCCTGGGCGCCGTACCGGAAGCCCTGCGGACGCTCCCCCGGCTGCGCAGCCTCGACCTGCGGGGCAACCCCCTGGCCGCCCTGCCGGACTGGATCGCCGAGCTGTCCGCGCTGGAGAAGCTCGACCTGCGCTGGACGGGCGTCGAACCCGCTCCCGAGCTCCTGGCCGCCCTGGAGACGCGCGGCTGCTTCGTCTTGGGCTGACCGCGACGGGGCAATGGAAAGACTTCTTTCGAAAGAACTCTTTCCATTGCCTCGTCGGCTCGCTACGCTCATCCCATGAGCCGCACCGAGCCGACGCCTCCCCTCCGGTCCGTCCGCGATCCGCGGAGCCTGCGGGCCCTTGCGCACCCCGCGCGGATCGCCCTGCTGGAGGCGCTGGCCGTGCGCGGGACGCTCACCGCGACCGAGGCCGCCGAGATCATCGGCGGAAACGCCTCGAACGCCTCGTATCACCTGCGGACGCTCGCCTCGCACGGCTACGTCGCCCAGGCCGAGGGCGGCGTCGGCCGCGAGCGGCCGTGGCGGCTGGACGGTGCCGGGATGAGCATCGACGAGAACGACGAGGACCCCAACGTCGCGCAGGCGGCCCGCGCGCTCGCCGAGGTTTTCAGCGAGCGCTGGGACGAGCGGCGGCGCCGATACCACGCGACGCGCGACCAGTACCCCGAGGCCGTCCGCCGCGCCGCCGGCGAGGGACAGGCCCTGCTCTTCGTGACCCCTGAGGAGATGGCGCAGGTCAAGGAGGAGATCGTCGCCATCCTGCTCCGCTACCAGGACCGCGTCGAGGATCCGGCCGCCAGGCCGGAGGGCACGGTGCCGTTCGAGGTCGTCGTCTCGAACGTCCCCTTCGACCTCGCGCCGGAGCGACCGGCCGACGTCTGAGCCGGTCGTTCGCACCGCCGGCACCCGTCAGCACCCACCCGCGCTTCGCGGCGAGGGAACCTGTCATGCCCATGATGCGCCTATTCGAGAGGACCCCCGTGCGCACCCTGCTCGCGCAACCCCGCATGCGCCTGTACTTCCTCGGCAACACGCTCAGCACCATCGGCGACTACGCCCTCTGGCTCGCGTCCGGGGTCTGGGTCAAGGAGCTCACCGGGTCGACCGCCCAGGCGGGCCTGTGCATGCTCAGCCTGATCCTGGGGACGCTGCTCTCCCCCGTCACCGGGTACCTCGTGGACCGGACGCGGCGCAAGCCGCTGCTGATGGCGACCAACGCCGTGACCGGTCTGGCGGTGCTCGCCCTCACCCAGGTGCACGGCCCCGCCGACGTCTGGCTGATATACGCCGTCATGTTCGTCAACGGCCTGGCCGTCTCGCTCACCGACTCCGCGATGACGGCGCTGCTGCCCGCCATGGTGGAGCCGGAACAGCTCGGCGCCGCCAACGGGCTGTCGCAGGCGCTGACGCAGGGCCAACGGCTGATCACGCCCGCCCTGGGCATCGGTCTGCTGACCGCCTTCGGCGGCGGCGCGGTGGCCGCGATCGACGCCGCCTCGTTCGCGGCGGGCCTGCTGTGCTGGGCGTTCGTCAGGGTGGACGACCCGCGTCCGGAGTCCGACCGCGTCAGCCGCCTCGCGCAGACCACCGCCGGCTTCAGGTTCCTGCTGCGGACTCCGTCGCTGCGCCAGCTCAGCACCACGCTTTTCGTCGGACTGTTCGTGGCGGGCATGTTCGAGACCCTGGGCTTCGCGGTGGTGACCGTCGGCCTGCACCGCGCCCCGACCTGGATGGGCGTCCTGGTGACCGCGATGGGCGTCTCCGGCATCCTCGGCGGACTGCTGGTCGGCGCACTGATCAAGCCGCTCGGGCCCGGCCGGCTCACCGCCCTCGGCCTCGCCCTCTGCGGCGCCGGGGCGCTCGCCTTCGCGGCGCCGTTGACGGCGGTCGTCCTGGTCGGCTCCCTGTGCATGGGCTTCGCCCTGCCGTGCATCATCGTCGGCTCCATGACGGCGATTCAGCTCAGCACGCCCAAGGATCTGCTGGGCCGCGTGTCCGGCGCGGACATCTTCCTGACGACGTGCGGCCAGGCCCTCGGGATGGCGACCGGCTCGGCCCTGATCACCGCGGTCTTCTACCGCGACATCGCCTACGCGGCCGCCGCACTGCTGGCTGTCAGCGCCCTCTACCTGGTCACCCGCCGCGAGCAGCGCGAGGCGCCGCCCACGACGGAGGAGCAGGGCGCCGCGGAGCCGGCGACCGAGCCCGTGGCGACCGAGCCCGCGACGGAGCCGGTCACGCCCGGCGCGCCGCTCCCGGCCGAGAGCCGCGGCTGACGCCCCGCCACGCCGCAGTTGACCGCCGCCGCCCCGCGGCAGGCGGTCACTGGCAGTCCGGGTCCTCGCTCTGCGCCCGGAGCTCAAGGACCTGCCCGGGGCCGGAGAACGGGACGTCGGTCCACGCGGGATCGGGGAGCCTGGTGGAGTCGATCCATGCCTGCCAGTTGTGCCAGGTGAGCTCGAAACCGTCGGACACCGGCGGAGCGGGCTTCCAGCCGTCCGCGGCGAGGTCGTCACGCAGGGCCCGCGCGAAGGTCGTCCGCGTGTCGCCCTGGAGGAAGAGCCGGTACCCGACCAGGCAGCCGGTCGACGAGGCGGGAAAGGCCGCATCGAGGCGGCCGGAAGCGCTGATGCCGTCCTTGGCGAGCGCCTGGTCGAGCTGGCGGCCCACGAGGTGGTACTCGCCGAGGCGGCGCGTCTCGGCGGTCAACTGCGCTGCCCGCACGGCGTTCGCGGCCTCGCGCTGCGCCGCCTGCGCGGACGCGCTCGCCTCCGCCGGGGTCGGGCCCGACGAGCCGGAGCAGCCGGCGGCGAGGGCGAGAGCCGAGACGGAGCACAGCAGGGCGAGAGCGCGAGCGAAGCGGAACATGACCGTCAGCCTAGGGCTCGGCCCGGCCCGCTGGGACCCGGCCCTCGCCGTGACCCTGCAGGCCGGCGGGCCTCGCTCGCGCCGATCGGCCGCTCACCCCAACGGGGGCAGCGCCTCCTGGGCGTGGTGGCCGAGCTCGTCCAGGCCTGCGAGGGTCGCGGCGAGCTGTTCCGGCTTGAGCACCTGGAAGACGTGCTCGTCGATCGCGGCGGCGTGCCGCCGGGCCGCCTCGGCGAGCTTGCGCTCGCCGAGCGGCGTGATGGTGACGATCTGGATCCTGCGGTCCGTCCGGGACCGCTCGCGCAGCACCAGGCCCGCCTCGACCATCCGGTCGACCAGGCGGGTCGCCCCGCCGCTGGTGAGCACGGCGTCACGGGAGAGATCCCCCATGGTCGCGCCCTCGGGCGCGGCGGCGAGCCGGAGCAACACCTCGAACATCGCGTGCGAGATGCCGCTCTCGCGTTCCATGGCCGCCCCGAGCAATCGCTCCAACCGTGCGGCCGCCGTCAGCAGCACCCCGAACGCCTGGACACGTTCGTCGGCGACGGCGTCGGCGGCGGTCTGGATGCTGATGCTGGCAGCGGTCATCGTGCGGCTCCTTCCCCAGGGGATCGTGCAAACGTTACCGCCCGTTCGTCGCCGACTACCCTCCGGGGCGACTCGGGACGGCGGCTACCGGCCGACGGTGAAGCGGCGGCCGAGGTTCGCGGGCCGCTCGATCTCGTCGACGAGGGCGACGGCGTAGTCCTCGGTGCTGATGCGGCTCTCGCCGTCGGCGTCGACGACCAGCTGCTCCGTCCCGGTACGGTACGCGCCGGTGCGCTCACCGGGCTGGATGAGCCCGGCCGGGCTCAGCACGGTCCAGGTGACGTCGTCGACGGTGTTGTAGTACGCCTGCGCGTCGCCGTGGGCGTGTATGATCTGCAGCAGCCAGTCGGGCAGACCCGGCGCGTCCCAGACCTTCACACCGGGCGCGGTCTCCAGGCTGCCGGCCCCACCGACCGCGATCAGCCGCGGAGCGTCGGCACCCAGGCCGCGCAGGCCCTGGACGAGCGACTGCGCGGCGGGCTCGATGAGCGCGGCGTGCCCCGGGCCGTCGCCGCCGCCGATCGCGCTGACCAGCACGTCCTGGCCCGCGGCGACGCTCGCCACGGAGGCCGGGTCCAGCGCGTCCCCGGCGCGGACGGCGGTGACGCCCTCCACCGCGCTGTAGACGGCGGGGTCCCGGACCACGGCGGTGACCTGGTGACCCCGGGACAGTGCCTCGGTGACGATCCGGGACCCGATGGCACCCCTGGCTCCGAGAACGGCGATCTTGGCCATGAGCTGCGCCTTCCATGTCATGAGCGGCGGATTCTCCGCGCTTCCGACCCTCACAACATCTGACTACTCAGATAAATTCCGGCTGCGCGGACATTCCCTGCGCGGACGGCTCAGCGGTCCCTGGTGAGCACCGGCTTGACGTCCAGGATCGGCGTCCCGTCGACGGCCTCGAGGTTGCGGACATGAACGCGCGTGCCGTCGACGGCGAGGATGTGGACGTCGTGCAGACCGATCGGGTTGGGCCGGTCGGGCGCGCGGGTGGCGAAGACGCCCGCGATCGCCCGTGTGGCGTCCCCGCGCGGGCGCACCGCGAGCGTGTCGCGGTCCGCGCGGTCGAGCCAGGTGAGCAGCAGCACGTCCCTGCCCGGCGCCAGCCCGTCCAGGGCGGCGGCGTACGCCTCGTCGAAGACCAGCCAGGCGTCCGGCGCCCCCTCGTCGGGCTGCCGCGGCGCCCCGGACCGGTCGGTCAGCACGGACTCGACGTGCCCGACCGGGCGCAGCTCGTATGCGGTCAAGGGTCCGGTTCTCCTTTCGGGTGCGGCGCGCGGGTGGCCCGCGGGCGGCGGACTGCTACGCCCCCACCGGGTGGACCGAGCGGTAGGTGGCCCGGTCGAGCTCGGTGATCTCGACCGCCAGGGAGGCCGGGACCGAGACGTGAGCCTGCAACAGGGCCAGCACGCGGGCGGAGAGGTCGGCGCGGAGATCGGCGCTGCGGCCGGAGAGGAGCTTGATCTCCAGGAGGACCACGGGGTGCCCGGCCGAACCGTCGCCCACGAAGGACTCGGGAGCCGGACGGAAGACCGTCTTGCACTCGGAGATCCTGGCGTCGATCACCTCGGCGATGAGCGGGTGCAGCTCCTTGGCGAAGGCCTGGCGGTCGAAGGCGAGTTCGGCGGAGTGGTCGACGAGGATCTGCGGCACGGGAGCCTCCCGGGGCAGGCGACAGGATGACTCGACGCTACCGGAAACGGCGCGGTCCCCGTCCGCGAAAGGCGGGGACGGGGACCGCGCGGGCGTGCGGGAGCCTCAGCCGCGGCCGAGGTCGCGCAGGTCGATCGCGTAGATGCCGCGCCCGTGGGTGGCCGCGTAGACGCGGCCGTCCGGGCCGAGCGTGATCTGGTCGACCGAGACCGCCGGGAGCTCGCCGATCGCGCGCCACCGGCTGCGGCCCGGCGCGCGGTAGACCGCGCCCAGGTCCGTGCCGACGAGCAGACCGCCGGACGGGGTCAGCGCGATCGAGTCGACCGGGACGTCCGGCAGGTTGGCGGAGACGTCCGTCCAGGTCGCACCCGAGTCGTGGGTCTCGAAGACGTGGCCGACGCCCGAGCCGGGACCCTCGTTCCAGTCGCGGGAGAAGCCGCTGAAGGTCAGGTAGGCGTGCGAGCTGTCCGCCGGGTCGATCACGATGTCGCTGATGTAACGATTCGGCAGGTTGGCCGGCAGGGCGAGCTGCTGCCAACCGGTGCCGTCCGCGTTGCCGACGGCCACGCCGTGCGTGAAGCCCTGGCTGTTGCAGGGGCCGCACCACGCCGCGTAGACCTTGCCCCCGGAGGAGGCGACCGCCGTGGCGACGTGCCCCTTGCCCAGGTCGAACGCGCTGGTCCAGGCCGAGGACGAGCGGATCGCGAAGCCCTGGTCCTGCACCCAGACGTGCTGGCCGCCCGCGACCCACAGGTTCGGGTTCTTCAGGTCCGCCGAGAACGGCGCGATGAAGCGCGCCGCGGAGGTGGCGTTGTCCGGCGGCGGGACGTCGTAGGTGGTCGGTGCGCCCAGGCCGTTGTTGACCGCGCAGTCCTGGGTGACGTTGATCTCCAGGTAGACGTACTCCTGGGCCTCGTTGCAGCCGTTGGCCGGGTCGACCAGCGACATGCCGCCGTCGCCGCCGAAGTTGGAGCCCATCACGGTGTCGACGGCCTTAGAGCCGTAACCCCGCAGCACCGACTGGCCGTTGTCCTGCAGACCGCCGGTGACGACCACGCCCTTGCCCGCCGGGTCGGCGCCGACGCCGACCGAGTAGAACTGCAGGGTGTCGATGCTGCCGTCGTTCAGCGAGGTCCAGTCGGTGGCGTGGCCAAGGGAGTTGGCCTGGCCGTCCACCGGACGCCGGTACAGGCCACCGTCGTTGGCCGCGACAACGTAGCTCTGGCCGTTCATGCTGCCGATGGCCAGGCCGTGCTGGTCCGGGTGCGTGGTCTGTGGGCAGGTGCCGCTCTGCGCGTTCGGGTCCAGACTCCAGCAGGACAGCGGGAAGTTCCAGTACGGACCGGGGGCCGTCCAGGTGACGCCGCCGTCCTTGGTCTCGAAGACCTCCTCCAGACCGGCGTAGACGTGGTCGTGGTCCTTCGGGTCCACGATCAGCGACTCGTCGTACCAGGACTGGTTGCCGGGGCTGCTCAGCACCGAACCGGACGCCGCGAGCGAGGAGGCGTCGGCGATCTTGGTCCACTGGCCGAACGGCGAGCCCGACTTGGAGACGTAGACGCCGCCGAGCCCGGCGCCCGCGTTCAGCGAGTTCGGGGACTGGGTGATCGCGTAGTAGCGCTGGTGGTCCGCCGAGGCGGCGAAGGTGACCGCGCCCACGTCGTCGGCGTCCGTCGGCAGGTCGCCGAGACCGGAGGTGACCCGCTGCCAGGTGCCGCCGGTGTTGCTGTAGTAGCCGCCGTAGTCGGAGCCGTTGGGCAGCGCGCCCGAGCGCCAGCCGATGGCCGCCAGCACGTGGTTCGGATCGGCCGGGTCGAACGCGATGTCGCTGACGATGTTCTCGTAGGCGGCGTTCGGGTCGTTCGCCAGCGAGTGGCCCGGCAGGTAGTCGGGGTTCGGCGCGAACTCCAGCTTCCACGGCCCACGCAGGTCGGTGACCGAGTGCGACCACAGGCCCTCGGTGGTGGCGGCCCAGATCCTGCCGCCGGAAATGCGCAGCTCGTGGATGCTGGTGCTCTGCAGCTCGTCCCCGCCGACGCGGTCGCGCGGCGAGAAACGGCCGTGGGTCGGGTCCTCCAGCACGTAGACGCCGCTGCCGAGGTAGGCGTCCGCGTTGGTCGTCGCCTCGCCGGTGCCGAGCCAGAGCCGGCCCCTGCCGTCCAGCGTGAGCGCGCCGGTCGCCTGGGCGGGCAGTTGGTCGCTGATGGACCGCCAGTGACCGCCGCCGCTGGTGGAGCGCCACACGCCGCCACCGGCCGCGCCCGCGTACACGTCGCCGTGGTCGTCGGCCGCGACGGCCGCGGCGCGACCGGTCACCAGGCCCATGCCGGCGGTCGAATTGGAGTTGTAGTCGCGGTAGCGCGGGTCGTCCGAGTTGTAGGGGAGGTCGGTGACCTGGCGCCAGTCGCCCCCGGTGCGCGGCAGGTTCTCCATCGCCGCCCAGGCCGCGCCGTAGGCGCCTGGCTGGACGACGCCCGGGGAGTTGCGCTCCTCGGCGCGCTGGTCGGCGCCCTCGGCTATCTCGTCCGACTCCTCGCCGCCGCCGTCGCCACCACCGTTGCCCACCATGGCGTGCACGCCGCCGCTGGTGGGATGCACGTGGTGGACCGGCATGCCGATCGCGGGAGTCGTGGCCGCCAGCGCAGCGGCTGCGGCGGTGGCGAGCAGGACGAGTCGCCTGCGGCCGTGGTGCGGGATCGTCAACGGGTCCTCCCCGGAAGTGTGGGTGTCCACCGGTTCGCTGCTCCGTGCCGGCCTGCGCGCAGACCGCAGCGACTCGACCACACTCACGGGGGTGGCAGCTACGGGGAGGAACGACGGGTTACCCAACCGTTATCGGGGCAGGAGTGACGTCAGGTCAATTTCTTTGCAGATGGGGCTTTTAGGGCAGGTTGTACAGCCGGCGGGCGTTCCCGCCCGCGACGAGCGCGGCGATCCGGGCCGCTTCGGCGGGGACCGGCACGGCCTCGGCGAGCCAGGCGTCGAGGGCGTCGGCGAAGGCTGCGACGCCCACCAGGTAGAGCTCGGGCAGGCCGTAGGCGTCGGTGGAGAACAACAGCTTGTGGAACGGCGAGAGTTCGAGCGTCTCGGCGAGCACGCGGCGCGCTCCGGTGCCGACGTGAGTGAGCGTCAGCCCGAGGTCGCAGTACACGTGCGGGTACGCCTGGGCGAGCCAGGCAGCTTGGCGGTGGTACGGCCAGCCGTGCAGCAGCACCAACGGCGTACCGAAGGGCTCGGCGGCCCGGACGAACCCGGTGAGCAGGGACGGGTCGCTGCGGTGCAGCACCAGGTCCGGATCGCCGAAGCCGGTGTGCAGTTGCAGCGGGAGGCCCAGCTCCAGCGCCTCCCAGAGCAGATGGCGCAGCAGCACCGGGTGTTCCAGCCGGCCGTTGCCGCCCGCGAGGTGCAGCGCGGCGGCGTTGGCGACCTCGGCGGGAGCGGGCCGCCTCGGCTCGAAGTCCAGCCCGCAGCGGTACGCCACCACGGACTTGAGCCCCACCGCGCGCCCGGCGGCCCGCCGCAGCGCGGCACCGACGGTCGCGGCCCACGCGTGCGCTCCCGTGCCGGGCGACACGGCCTGCTCGGCGACCCGCTCGATCCGCACGATCTCGTGCACGTCCGCGTGCGCGAGGCCGCCGAGCTCCTCGGGGGCCAGCAGCGGCGCTCCGGCGGCCTCCGTCAGCCCGGTGTCCACCAGGCAGACCCCGAGGCCCGCCGCCCGCAGCAGCAGTCGGGTCGCCTCGGCCGCCCCGAGCTCCCGCCTGCGCTCCAGATACGCCTCGACGGACGCGAACGGCTCCAGCCCCAGCTCCGGCGCACACCACCGCCGCACGGCCAGCCCCACCGCGGAGTCCCACGCCGACGCCCCCGCCGCAGGTGGCCGATCCGACTCGGTCAGCAACGACGCGAACGCCCCCGCGTCGAGCTCCGCCCCGACCACACTGTGACAGTGCTGGTCCACCAGCACCGGCCAGCCCGGCAACCGCGGCACCCCACCGGCGGCCTCCACCCCGACGGACACCCCCGCGGCCGTCACCGGGCCTGCGGCCGCAGCGGCGGAGCCGTCCCCGCCCGACATCGACCCCGATACGGGCGCAGCCGCTCGGGCGGACGTGGCCGCCGGGGCAGCCCCGCCGGACGCAGCCGCCGCGGCGGCAGAGCCGGGC
>NZ_BBPO01000094.1:22753-23836 GCF_000787815.1 Streptacidiphilus neutrinimicus | reverse complement strand
CAGCCGGGGCCCCAGTGAACAGCTGGGGCCCCGGCTTTTTTCGTATGTCACCCCGTGAGCGGCCACTCGCCGAGTGCGGGAGAATGAGAGTCGGTGCGCGGTTGACGCGTTGCCGGCATCGCAAGGCCTCACGCAGTCCAGACAGGAGTCACCCCAATGGCATACCCCCCCAACGGACCGGAGCGCCGCTCTGGCGACGGCCCCCACGGCGCTGGCGGCGCGGGCCGTCGTGAGTCCCGTGACTCCCGCGGGGGTGGCTACCGTCGGGACGACCGTCCCTCCTCCGGTGACCGTGATCGTGGTGGCGACCGCGGCGGTTTCCGTCGGGACGACCGCCCGTCGTACGGCGACCGCGGTCCGCGCCGCGACGATCGTCCTTCGTACGGTGACCGGGACCGCGGGCCCCGCCGTGACGATCGCCCCTCATACGGCGACCGTGACCGTGGTGGCGACCGTGGCCCGCGTCGCGATGACCGTCCCTCGTATGGTGACCGTGGTCCGCGCCGCGATGACCGTCCGTCGTTCGGTGACCGTGGCCCGCGCCGCGACGACCGCCCGTCCTCGTATGGTGACCGTGGCCCGCGTCGCGATGACCGTCCCTCGTATGGTGACCGTGGTCCGCGCCGGGACGACCGTCCCTCGTTCGGTGACCGTGGCCCGCGCCGCGACGACCGCCCGTCCTCGTATGGTGACCGTGGCCCGCGCCGGGACGACCGCCCGTCGTACGGTGACCGTGGCCCGCGCCGCGACGACCGCCCGTCCTCGTACGGTGACCGTGGCCCGCGCCGGGACGACCGCCCGTCGTTCGGTGACCGTGGCCCGCGCCGGGACGACCGCCCGTCGTTCGGTGACCGCGGTCCGCGTCGCGATGACCGTCCCTCGTACGGCGAGCGCGGCCCGCGCCGGGACGACCGCCCGTCCTCGTACGGCGACCGTGGCCCGCGCCGGGAAGACCGCCCGTCCTCCTACGGTGACCGCGGTCCGCGTCGCGATGACCGTCCCTCGTACGGCGACCGCGGCCCGCGCCGGGACGACCGTCCCTCGTACGGCGACCGTGGCCCGCGTCGCGATGACCGTCCCTCG
>NZ_BBPO01000094.1:0-22295 GCF_000787815.1 Streptacidiphilus neutrinimicus | reverse complement strand
CGGCGACCGCGGTGGGCGCTTCGAGCGGCGTGGTGGCTACGGGGACCGCGACCGGGGCGAGCGCAGTGCGCCGACGCGTCGGATGCCGATCGACGAGGACGTCACGGGGCAGGAGATCGACGCCGATGTGCGTCAGGAGCTGATGACGCTCCCGAAGACCCTCGCCGACGATGTCGCCAAGCATCTCGTGATGGTCGCGCGTCTGATCGACTCGGACCCGGAGCAGGCGTACGCCTACTCCCGGGTCGCCCTGCGGCTCGCGTCCCGCGTCGCCGCCGTCCGCGAGGCGGCCGGCTTCGCCTCGTACGCGACCGAGCGCTACTCCGAGGCGCTGACCGAGTTCCGCGCCGCGCGCCGGATGACCGGGTCCGCGGACCTGTGGCCGGTCATGGCCGACTGCGAGCGCGGCCTGGGCCGCCCGGAGCGGGCGCTGGAGATGGCCGGCGCGCCGGAGGTCAAGCAGCTGGACAAGGCCGGCCAGGTCGAGATGCGTCTCGTCGCCGCCGGCGCCCGCAAGGACATGGGGCAGCTCGAGGCCGCCGTGGTGACCCTGGAGTCGCCGGAGCTGGCGTCGCACTCCGTGCAGCCGTGGACGGCGCGCCTGCGTTACGCCTACGCGGACGCCCTGCTGGAGGTCGGCCGGGAGGCGGACGCGCGCGAGTGGTTCGCCAAGGCCGTCGAGGTGGACCAGAACGGCACCACGGACGCCGCCGAGCGTCTGGCCAAGCTGGACGGCATCGAGTTCGTCGACGCGCTCGAGGAGGACGACGAGGACGCCGACGACGCGGACGACATCGCGGGTGACCTTCCCTCTGACGCCGCCGAGGCCGAGGTCGTGAACGCCGAGGCGGAGGCCGCGGCGGACGCCGAGGACGACGAGGACGCCGACGACGAGGCCGGGATCGGCAACGCCCTCGACCTCGACGAGGCCAACGCCGAGGGCGGCAGCCTCTTCGACGGCGGCGACGGCGAGGACTACTACGAGGACGACGAGGAAGAGGACGAGGAGGAGGGCTACAGCCGCTCCGACGACCGTCGCTAGACCCCGTCGCTGAGCACCGCACACTGATTGCGGCGCGCGGCAGATAACCAACACAGAGGGCCTGCCCCGGCGCGTGTTCCGCGCCGGGGCAGGCCCTCTGTCGTTGCGTCAGCCCGCCGGGCAGCCCGCGTCGTCAGCCCAGGCGCAGGTTCCGCAGAACCAGTCCGGTGGCCGGCTTCGGGCCGAACGACGTCGACTTGCGCGGCATCGTGACACCCTGTTCGGCGAGGCGCCGTACGACGCCCTCCTCGACGGGGTTGAGCAGGACCGCGGTGCCGCCGGAGCGGACGGCCTCGCGGATGGCCGCGCCGGTGTCGTGCAGGTAACCGATGTGCTCCGGGTCGTCGGGGACCTGCCAGACCCGTTCCAGCAGCAGCGAGTGCAGCACGGTGGCGTCGAGGCGCCGGTACTCCTCGGGCAGGCCGGCGGGGACGGCGGCGGCCAGGGCCACCTCGTCGGGGCCGGTCAGCAGGTGGAACCCGCCCTCCCCGGCGAGCAGGAACGCGTTGTCGGGACCGTCGGTGTCGGCGTCGGCCTTCGCGGCGGCCAGCGTCTTGAGGGCGGGCTCGGCCTCGTCGCCGAGGTCCGTCACGTGCCAGTCGCCGCCGACCGCGCGCAGTCGTGCGAGCGCTTCGCGCAGGGGCAGGCGCTGCAGGACGCGGTGGATGGCGCGGACCCGCAGCGGGTACGCGGCGGTGTCGACCAGCAGCACCATGCCCCGGTCCCAGGGGCTCTGGGCGAGGTGGCGGTGCTCGCGCTGCAGGCGCAGGTACATCGCCCAACGGTGGTGGCCGTCGGCGATCAGCGCGCGGCAGGTGGCCAGGTCGGCGGAGACGTCCGCGAGATCCTGGCGGTCGGAGACGGCCCAGAGGCGGTGCCGGGTGCCGTCGCTGGTGGTGGTCTCCAGCAGCGGGTCGCGTCGCGCGGCGCGTTCGACGACCGCGGCGGCACGGCCGTCGCCACGGTAGGTCAGCAGCAGCGGCTCCAGGTTGGCCTTGGTGGTGCGCATCAGGCCGACGCGGTCGGCGACTGGGCGCGGCATCACGTCCTCGTGCGGCAGGACCATGCCGGCCCGTGCGTCGCTGACGGCCAGGGCCCCGATCAGGCCGCGCTGGAGCAGGCCGCCGTCGGCGTCGGAGGTGCGCTGCTCGTAGACGTACAAGGCCGGGTCGGGGTCGGGGCGCAGCACGCCCTGGCGCTGCCAGGTCTCGAGCAGGGCCGCGGCGTGACGGTAGCCGTCCTCCGCGGTCGGTTCGGGGCGGGGGAGGATCAGCCGGACCACGTTGTGCGGGTCGCTGTCCTCCAGTCGGGTACGGCCGTCCGGATCGACGACGTCGTACGGGGGCGACGTGACGGCGCCGAGAGAGCTGACCCGGTCGGGGTCGTAGCGCAGCCCGCGGAAGGGCGACAGGGAAAGACCGCAGGCGGCCACCTTCCCGGCGTCGCCGTAGCGCGTCTCACTGGCGTCGTCAGCACTGACTCGTCTCATTCTGGGCATGTTAATCCGACGGATGTCGTTGTTGATCGACAATCCGACGGATGCGTGGTCGATCGCCGAAAGTTCTCGCCACGAACATGACGAAGGCGACAGAAGTGCACGGCACGGGAGGTCTTGGCCGGATGAGCGAACAGGGGAGACCGGGCGGCGGGGTGTACGACTGGTTCCGGCGCGGGATCGCGATGCTGGCGCAGGGCAACGCGGGCGCAGCGGTGCAGTTGCTGAGCCATGCCGTCGAGGAGGAGCCGCACTCGCGGGCCATCAGGGAGGCGCTGGCCCGGGCGCAGTTCGAGACGCGCGCGTATGCGGCGGCGCTCGAGAACTTCCGTGCCGTTGCGCTGGCGGATCCCTCGGACGACTACGCGCAGTTCGGCTGGGGCTTGGCGGCGGCGCGTCTCGGCGACTTCGAGGCCTCTGCCGAGCATCTGGCCCTGGCGGTGGCGATGCGTCCGTCCTCGGAGCCCTACCGGGCGGCGCTGCGCCAGACACGAGCCACCCTGAAGGCCCGCCGCGGGGGTTTCGGTACGGTCGGAGGTGACCGGCAGCGCCACGACGACGTGCCCGCCGAATCGCCGCACGCCGACCCGCACGCCGACCCGCAAGGAGAACCGTCCGATGGCCGCTGAGCACTCCGAGCACTCCCCGCAGACCGACCAGACCGAGCAGTCCCAGCATTCCGAGCAGCCGCAGCCGCTCCAGCTCGCCTACGACACGGCGCTGCTGGACCTGGACGGCGTGGTCTACGCGGGCCCGGCCGCGATCCCGCACGCGGTCGAGGCGCTGGACGCCGCCCGCGCGGCCGGCATGCACCTGGCCTACGTGACCAACAACGCCTCCCGCACCCCGCAGGCCGTCGCGGCGCACCTGACCGAGCTGGGCGTCCCGGCCGAGCCCGGCGACGTGATCACCTCCGCGCAGGCGGCGGCGCGGATCGTCGCCGAGAAGGTGCCGGCCGGGGCCGCGGTGCTGGTGATCGGTGGGGAGGGGCTGCGCGAGGCGGTCCGCGAGCACGGGCTGGTGCCGGTGGCGTCGCTGGACGACAACCCGGCGGCGGTCGTCCAGGGCTACGACCCGGCCATCGGCTGGCCGCAGCTGGCCGAGGCCTCCTACGCCGTCCAGCGCGGGCTGCCGTGGATCGCGTCCAACACCGACCTGACCATCCCGACCGCCCGCGGCACCGCCCCCGGCAACGGCACCCTGGTCGCGGCCGTCCGCACGGCGACGGGCGCGACGCCGGAGGTCGCAGGGAAGCCGCTGCCGCCGATGCACCGGGAGACCGTGATCCGCACCGGCGCGAAGCGCCCGCTCGTCGTCGGCGACCGGCTCGACACCGACATCGAGGGGGCGTTCAACGGTGGCGTGGACAGCCTGCTGGTCTTCACCGGCGTGACCCGCCCCGAGCAGCTGCCGGAGGCGGAGCCGAAGCACCGGCCCACCTACCTCGCCGCCGATCTGCGCGGCCTGCTGGACGTCCCGCCGGCGGTTGAGGAGCTGGGCGACGGCGCCTTCCGGTGCGGGGGCTGGACGGTGGCGCCCCGTGAGGACGGCCGCCTCGGCTTCGCCGGGGGGCGCGGCGCCGACCCTTTCGCGGGCCTGCGCGCCCTCTGCGCGGCCACATGGACCGCGGCGGACGCCGGGCGCGCCGTGCCGGAGTGGCACAAGGCGCTGGCCGAGCTGGGGCTGTGACCTGCTCACGCGGTTGAAAGCCGGGTCGTGGGCTAGAGCAGGCTGCGCAGCTTCAGCAGATCGAGGATGCTCGCCTCCAGCTTCACCCGACCGGAGCCCCACGCCTTCGCGAAGTTCAGCCGGCCGGCGACGAGCGCCAGGAGATCGTCGCCGCTGAGGGCGAGCCGGATCTGCGCCTTGGTCGCCGGCTTGCCCGGGGCCTCGTCCAGGCCCTCGATGCGCCCGCCGCGCAGCTGCCCGGTGAAGGTGAGGTCGAGGTCGCTGATCCAGCAGCTCAGCGAGCGGTCGAGCTGCGCCGCCGCGCGGGCGTTGCCCGTGGCCTTGCCGAGGTTCTCGCTGAAGGTGGTCAGTGCCTCACGGCATTCGAGCGGGGTGGCCATCGCGGGGGTGGACTCCTCTGCCGGGGTCGGGACTTCGACCGACGGTACCGCAGCGCCGGGGCCTCACGACGGCGGCGGAGGCGGTAGCGTCGGGGGAAAGGCGACCTGTGGAGGGACGTGTGGACGAGGGCGGGATGCGCGAGATGGTCCGTGACTACGTGAAGATCGCCACCGGGATCGCGTCCGGCGTGGCGGAGGAGGTGCACAAGCTGCTGCCGGCTCCGGTCCGCGAACTCGCCGACGGTGTGGTCGAACGGGCCCGCGCGGAGGGCGAGAAGGCGTGGCACCGGCTCGGCGACGGCGTCGTGCAGGCGGGCGTCGTCCTGGAGTACCTGGAGCGCCAGCTCCGCCAGGTGCAGGGCTCGGTGCCGCCGGCTCCGTCGTCCGCGCGACCGTCGGCTCCGCCGTCCGCCGAGGAGCCTCCGGCGGGCCCCTCCCGCGCGGAGCAGGCGTTCCCGCGCACGGAGACCCGGCCGCACCCGGAGCCCCGGCCTCGCGCGGTCCGGGTCCCCGTCGACGCTGAGGACGTCGACGCGGCGGCGGCCGCCGCGGCCCGACGCGCGGCTGCGGTCCCCGCGATGCGCGACCGTGCCGCCGCGCCGAAGCCGCCCGCGAAGAAGGCCCCCACGGCGAAGAAGACGGCGCCCGCCAAGCAGACGACACCGCGCAAGCCGTCGGCCGCGCCGTCCGCCACGGCCGCGCCGTCCGCCTCCGTCGAGCCGGTCACGGAGACCGCCGAGCCGACGATGCCGCCGACGCCGTCGGCGAAGCTGCCCCAGTCCGCTCCGGCCACGGACCAGCCCGCGGCGAAGAAGGCCGCGAAGAAGGCCACCGCCGCGGCGAAGAAGACTCCGACGAAGAAGGCGCCCGCGAAGAAGGCCACCCTCGCGGCGGAGAAGGTCGCGGTCACCAAGAAGGCGGCGACCGCCAAGAAGACCGCAGCCGGCAAGAAGGCGGCGACCGCCGAGAAGGCGGTAACCGAGCCGGGCTCCGTCGATGAGTGACACCCCGTGGCCCTCGAACCGTCGCCCTCTCGGCGCCCCAGGGCCGGTGCCCTCGCCGTACCCGTCGCCGCGGCCGACAGCGCCACGCGAAGCGACCGGCGCCACCGAGCCCGGCGCTGCCCCTCCTGCTGCCGTGGAGCCTGCCGCCGAGCCCGCTGCGATCGAGCCTGCCGCCGTCGAGCCCGCCGCGGTCGAGTCCAGCGGCCCCGCGGCGCCCCACGCCCCCTTCCCGCCGGTCGTCGAGACCGGGAACGCCGCAGTCGACGCCGCGCTGGCGCGGCTGGAGGACGTCGCGGAGGTGCCCGCGGAGGCGCGGGCGGGGGTGTACGGGGAGGTGCACGACCTGCTCCGGGATACGCTCGCGGGGTTGGACGAGCGGACGGGCGGGGCCCCCACGCCGTTGAATGTGGTTCGTTGAGCACGAGCACCGAGCAGCAGGAGCTGAACCGTACGTGGCAGTCGCACGACGCCGTCTGGACGCCGAACTGGTCCGCCGGAACCTCGCGCGGTCGCGTGAGCACGCGAGTGAGCTGATCGCCGCCGGGCGGGTGACGGTCGGGGGGACGGTGGCGACCAAGCCCGCCACGCAGGTGGAGACGTCCGCTGCGGTCGTCGTGGCGAAGGACGACAACGACCCGGACTACGTGTCCCGGGGCGGGCACAAGCTGGCCGGCGCGCTGTCCGCGTTCGTGCCGCGGGGCCTCGCGGTCGAGGGACGGCGCTGCCTCGACGCCGGGGCGTCGACCGGCGGGTTCACGGACGTGCTGCTGCGCGCGGGGGTGGAGCTGGTGCTCGCCGTCGACGTGGGCTACGGCCAGCTCGCGTGGTCGCTGCAGAGCGACGACCGGGTCGTGGTGATGGACCGCACCAACGTGCGCGAGCTGACGCTGGAGCAGATCGGCGGGGAGCCCGTCGACCTCGTCGTGTCGGACCTGTCGTTCATCCCCCTCGGGCTGGTGCTGCCGGCGCTGGCCGCCGTGACGGCGCCCGGGGGCGATCTCGTGCTGATGGTCAAGCCGCAGTTCGAGGTGGGCAAGGAGCGGCTCGGCAACGGCGGCGTGGTGCGCAGCCCGCAGCTGCGGCAGGAGATGATCGAGAAGGTCGCGGGGCAGGGCGCGGAGCAGGGGCTCGGGGTGCGGGCGGTCACGGCCAGCCCGTTGCCGGGGCCGTCGGGCAACGTCGAGTACTTCCTGTGGTTCCGGCGCGACGCGCCGCCGCTGGACCCGGCCGACGCGGCACGCGCCGTCGCCGAGGGGCCGAAGTAGCCGGGACGGGTCGACCCGGGGTCGAGGCGCGGTCGGGAGAACGGGACCGGGCCTGAAGAAGTCCGGGGCAGCGCCGACCCCAGCGGGTAGGGTCGAAGAAACAGCCAGCAGTAGCCACGAGGGGGAGGCGCACGGCCCGGCCGAAGTCGTCCGGGCGGGCGCCGAAGGAGGCCCATGCCCGACCAGATCGTCGACCAGCCCGCCGACCAGTTCGACCGCACGGTCCTCCTCATCGCGCACACCGGGCGCGAGGCCGCGCTGAAGAGCGTCGAGTGCCTCGTCGAGGGCCTGGCGAAAGCCTCGATCAAGATTCGCGTGCTCGCCGCCGAGGCGCCCGACATGGGGTTCCCCGAGGGCGTGGAGGTGGTGCAGCCGGGGCCCGCCGCGGGTGAGGGCTGCGAGCTGATCCTGGTGCTGGGCGGGGACGGCACCCTGCTGCGCGGCGCGGAGCTGGCGCGCGAGTTCGGGGTGCCGATGCTCGGGGTGAACCTGGGCCGGGTCGGCTTTTTGGCCGAGGCGGAGCGGGACGACCTGCACAAGGTCGTCGAGCGCGTGGTGGCCCGGGACTACGAGGTCGAGGAGCGGATGACCATCGATGTCGTCGTCCGCCAGGACGGCCGCGTCGTGCACACCGACTGGGCGCTCAACGAGGCCAGCGTGGAGAAGGCGGCCCGCGAGCGGATGCTCGAGCTGATCATGGGCGTGGACGGCCGCCCCGTCTCCTCCTTCGGCTGCGACGGCGTGGTCTGCGCGACGCCGACCGGGTCGACCGCCTACGCGTTCTCGGCCGGCGGGCCGGTGGTCTGGCCGGAGGTGGAGGCGCTGCTGCTGGTGCCGATCTCCGCGCACGCGCTCTTCGCCCGCCCACTGGTGACCTCGCCGCATTCGGTGCTGGAGGTGCAGGTGCAGCCGGGCACCTCGCACGGGGTGCTGTGGTGCGACGGCCGGCGCACCTACGAACTGCCGGCGGGGGCGCGGATCGAGGTGCGCCGCGGGCACAACCCGGTCCTGCTGGCCCGGCTGCACCGGGCGCCGTTCTCCAAGCGGCTGGTGACCAAGTTCCAGCTGCCGGTCACCGGCTGGCGCGGCAACGCCGAGTAGCGGTGACGCCGCCTGGTCCCTCCGTGTTCGTACTGACGCTCGAACCACGCGCGTGCGGGTGGCTCGTCGCGAGAAGGGCCCCGGACCTCGTATCGTCAGGTGCGTGCTGGAGGAGATGCGGATACGAGCCCTGGGCGTGATCGACGACGCCGTCGTCGAACTCGCACCCGGGTTCAACGTCGTCACCGGTGAGACCGGGGCGGGTAAGACCATGGTGGTGACCAGCCTCGGCCTGCTGCTCGGTGGGCGGGCGGACGCCGGGCTGGTGCGCAACGGCGCGGACCGGGCCGTCGTCGAGGGGCGCGTCGAGCTGCCGGACGGCTCGCCGGCCGCGGAGCGGGCGTTGGAGGCGGGTGCCGAGCTCGACGAGGGCGCCCTGCTGCTGTCGCGGACGGTCTCGGCCGAGGGGCGCTCCCGCGCCCACGTGGGCGGGCGCTCGGTGCCGGTAGGCCTGCTGCAGACCCTCGGCGAGGACCTGATCGCCGTACACGGGCAGAGCGATCAGCAGCGGCTGCTGCAGCCCGCCCGTCAGCGCGGCGCGCTGGACCGCTACGCGGGCGACACCGTCGCCGGGCCGCTGACCGCCTACCAGACCGCCTACCGGCGGCTGCGGGAGGTCTCCGGGACGCTGGAGGAGCTGACCACCCGGGCGCGCGAGCGCGCCCAGGAGGCGGACCTGCTCCGCTTCGGTCTGGACGAGGTCGCCGCCGCGGAGCCGCTGGCGGGCGAGGACGAGGAGCTGGCCGCCGAGTCGGAGCGGCTGGGCCACGCCGACGCGCTGTCCTCCGCCGCGACGATCGCCCACGGCGCGCTCGCGGGCGACCCGACCGACCCGGACGTGGTCGACGCGGGGATGCTGGTCGCGCAGGCCAAGCGGGCGCTGGACGCGGTGCGGTCGCACGACGAGCGCCTCGGCGCGCTGGCGGACCGGGTCGGCGAGGTCTCCTACCTGCTCGCGGACATCGCCCAGGAACTGGCCGGCTATGCCGAGGACCTGGACGCGGACCCGGTGCGGCTGGCGGCCGTGGAGGAGCGCCGCGCGGTGCTGGCCCACCTGGTGCGCAAGTACGGCGTCGCCGCCGAGGGCGTGGAGGGCCTCGCGGCCGTGCTCGCCTGGAACGAGGAGGCGGGGCAGCGGCTGGCCGAGCTCGACGGCGACGACGAGCGGATCGGTGCTCTCGAAGAGGAGCAGCGGTCGCTGACGGAAACGGTGTCCGCGCTCGCGGAGCAGCTGAGCGCCGCCCGTCACACGGCCGCCGAGACCTTCGCCGAGGCGGTCACCCGCGAGCTCGGCGAACTGGCCATGCCCCACGCACGGGTGAGCTTCGGGATCACCCGATCGGCGGATTTCGGCCCCTACGGCTTCGACGAGGTCGAGGTGCTGCTCGCCCCGCACCCGGGCGCGGCGCCGCGCCCGATCGCCAAGGGCGCCTCCGGCGGTGAGCTCTCCCGGGTGATGCTGGCCGTCGAGGTGGTCTTCGCCGGCGCCGACCCGGTGCCGACGTACCTCTTCGACGAGGTCGACGCGGGCGTCGGCGGCAAGGCCGCCGTCGAGATCGGCCGCCGCCTGGCCCGGCTCGCCCGGACCGCGCAGGTCGTCGTCGTCACCCACCTGCCGCAGGTGGCCGCCTTCGCCGACCGGCACCTGGTGGTCGAGAAGACCGTCGACGGCACCGTCACCCGATCCGGCGTCAAGACGCTGACGGACGAGGAGCGGGTGCGCGAGCTGTCCCGGATGCTGGCCGGGCTGGAGGACTCCGAGCTGGGCCGCGCCCACGCCGAGGAGCTGCTGGCCGCCGCCCGCCAGGGCGCCTCCCGCCCCTGACCGCCGACCGCCGCCCGCCAGGGCGCCTCCCGCCCCTGACCGCCGACCGCCAACCGCCTGACCGCCCGACCGCCCGACCGCCGAGCCGACCGCCCCCCGAGGACCGAAGGCTGTGACGACCGAAAGCAGGCGACGCCGACCGTGACCGCCAACGCAGCGCAGACCACCCCCGCCGGGTCGACCGACGAGCTCCGCGCCGTGCTCGTGCTGGCGGGCACGACCGGCGGCATCGGCGCGCACGTGCGCTCGCTCGCGGCGGGACTGAGCGCGCACGGGGTCGACGTCACCGTGTGCGGGCCGGCCGAGACCGACAAGCTCTTCGGTTTCTCCGGCGCCGGGGCGCGCTTCCACGCCGTGGAGATCACCCCGACGCCGGGCCCGCGCACCGACGCCGCGGCCGTCGGCGAGCTGCGGCGGGCGTTCGCCCGCGCGTCGCTCGTGCACGCCCACGGCCTGCGGGCGGCGCTGCTGTCCGACCTGGCGCTGCGCACCGCCCGCACGCAGGAGATCCCGCTGGTGGTGACCTCGCACTCGGCGAACCTGGCGACCGGCATGGAGCGGAGGCTGCTGCGGATGATGGAGCGCCGCGTCGCCCGCGGCGCGGACCTCGTCCTCGGCGCCTCCTCGGACCTGGTCACCCGCGCCCGGGACCTGGGCGCGACCGACGCCCGGCTCGGCCCGGTCGTCGCCCCGCCGCTGCCGCAGGCCGTCGCAGACCGGGAGCAGACGCGGCGTCAGCTGCTCGCGGAGAAGGGCCGCCGCGCCGCCAAGGAGGCAGCGGCCAAGGTGGCAGCGGCCAAGGAGGCGGCCGCCAAGGAGGCGGGCGACCGCCCGATCGTGCTGGCCATCGGGCGGCTGACGCCGCAGAAGAACTTCCAGCTGCTTCTCGACGCCGCCTCCGGCTGGCGCGGCGGCGAGGACCATCCGCTCCTGGTCATCGCGGGCGTCGGCCCGGAGGAGGCGGCGCTCAAGGCCAGGATCAAGGCGGAGCGCCTGCCCGCGAGACTGCTCGGCTACCGCGAGGACGTCGCGGAGCTGCTCGCCGCCGCCGACGTCGTCGTCATCTCCTCGCGCTGGGAGGCCCGCCCGCTGGTGGCCCAGGAGGCGCTGCGGGCCGGCGTGCCGATGGTCGCCACCGCGGTCGGCGGCCTGCCGGAACTCGTGGGCGACGCGGCCGTGCTGGTCCCGCCCGGCGACGCGACGGCGCTGGCGGCGGCGGTCTCCTCGCTGCTCGCCGATCCGGCCCGCCGCGCGGAGCTGGCGGCCGCGGGCCCGCTGCAGGCGGAGACCTGGCCGACCGAGGCGGACACCGTGGCGCAGGTCCTCAGCGTCTACGACGAGCTCCTCTCGGAGCGCTGACCGTCCTTCGGGTCCGCGCGGGCCTACCGTGGACCGCATGGACTGGACTCTCGAGGTCGTCATCGTGCCCGTCTCCGACTTGGACCGGGCCAAGGCCTTCTACACCGAGCAGGTCGGCTTCCACCTGGACGTGGACCGGCGCATGAGCGAGCACATGCGCGTCGTCCAGCTCACGCCTCCCGGCTCCGGCTGCTCGGTGACCATCGGCGAGGGGCTGACCCAGGTCGCACCCGGCGCCTACCAGGGCCTCCAGCTCTGCGTCACCGACATCGAGGCCGCCCGCGCCCAGCTGGTCGAACGCGGCGTCGAGGTGGACGGAGTGTTCCACTTCGGCCCGAACGGCCGCGAGGAGGGCCACGGAGGGCCGTGGAACAGCTTCCTGGCGTTCAGCGACCCCGACGGGAACGGCTGGGTGGTTCAGGAGGCGCCGAAGGACCGCTCCCAGCGCTGAGAGGTCTGCCGCCGACGGTCCTACCGGCGCGAGATCCGCAGGGTGACGCCGCCGTCCGGGCGGGGCTCGACGGCGACCTGCTCCAGGTCGTCGACGGTCACCGTCGCGCCGTAGGCGGCCGTCGCCGCGCCGATGCCGACGACGCGCATGCCGGCGGCGAGGCCCGCCGCGACGCCCGCCTCGGAGTCCTCGAAGACCACGCAGTCGCCGGGCTCGAACCCCAGCTCCGCCGCGCCCTTGAGGAAGCCCTCCGGGTCCGGCTTGCTCGCGCTGACGTCCTCCGCGGTCACCCGCACGGCCGGCATGGGCAGGCCGGCCGCGCCCATGCGCGCGGTGGCGAGGCCGACGTCGGCGGAGGTGACCAGGGCGTGCGGGGCGGCGGCGATGGCGGCGAGGAAGGCCGGCGCGCCGGGGATCGGGACGACGCCGTCGAGGTCGGCGGTCTCGGCGGCCAGCATCCGCTCGTTGTCGGCGAGGTTCTCCGCCATCGGGCGGCCAGGCAGCAGGATCGCCATGCTCTCCTGGCCCTGGCGGCCGTGCACGACCTCCTCGACGCGCTCCATCGCGAGGCCGTGCTCGGCGGCCCACCGGCCCCAGACGCGCAGGACGACCGCGCCGGAGTCGACCAGCGTGCCGTCCATGTCCAGCAGCAGTGCGCGGGCGTCGAGGGATATGGACGGCTGAGACATGGCGGTCTCTCCAAAGGGCGGCGACAGCATTTTGTGCCGCCAGTCTACAAAAGGCTCCTCGGCCGCCTACATGCCGGGCAGCCCGCCCACCGCCGTCAGCCGCAGCGCGGTGTCGATCAGCGGGACGTGGCTGAACGCCTGCGGGAAGTTGCCCACCTGACGCTGCAGCCGCGGGTCCCACTCCTCCGCGAGGAGCCCGACGTCGTTGCGGATGGCCAGCAGCCGGTCGAACAGCTCGCGGGCCTCGCCCACCCGGCCGATCATCGCCAGGTCGTCCGCCAGCCAGAAGGAGCAGGCCAGGAACGCGCCCTCGTCGCCGGGAAGGCCGTCGCCGCCCTCCTCCTCGCCGTTGGTCCGGTACCGCAGCACGAAGCCGTCCGGGGTCAGCAGCTCGCGCTGGACCGCCTCGATCGTGCCGATGACCCGCTTGTCGTCCGGCGGCAGGAAGCCCACCTGCGGGATCAGCAGCAGCGAGGCGTCCAGCTCCCGCGAGCCGTAGGACTGCGTGAACGTGTTGCGCTCCGCGTCGTAGCCGAAGTCGCAGACGTCCGCGTGGATGGTGTCGCGCAGCTCGCGCCAGCGCTCCAGCGGGCCCTCGTGCGGAGTCTGCTCCAGCATCCTGATGGTGCGGTCCACCGCCACCCACGCCATCACCTTGGAGTGCACGAAGTGGCGGCGCGGACCGCGCACCTCCCAGATGCCCTCGTCCGGCTTGTTCCAGTGCCGCTCCAGCCAGGAGATCAGCCGCAGCTGCAGCATGTGGGCGTGGTCGTTGCGGGCCAGGCCGGTCATGTGGGCCAGGTGCAGCGCCTCGACGACCTCGCCGTAGACGTCCAGCTGGAGCTGGTCGGCGGCGCCGTTGCCGATGCGGACCGGCGTCGAGCCCTCGTAGCCGGGCAGCCAGTCCAGCGTCGTCTCGGTCAGCTCCCGCTCGCCCGCGATCCCGTACATGATCTGCAGGTTCTCCGGGTCGCCGGCCACCGCCCGCAGCAGCCACTCGCGCCAGGCCCGCGCCTCGTCCCGGTAGCCGGTGCGCAGCAGCGAGGAGAGCGTGATCGTCGCGTCGCGCAGCCAGGTGTAGCGGTAGTCCCAGTTGCGGACCCCGCCGATGTCCTCGGGCAGCGAGGTGGTCGGCGCGGCGACGATGCCGCCGGTCGGCGCGTAGGTCAGCGCCTTCAGCGTGATCAGGGAGCGGACCACGGCCTCGCGGTAGGGGCCGTGATAGGTGCACTGGGCCACCCAGTCGCGCCAGAACTCCTCGGTGAAGGCCATCGCCTCCTCCGGGTCCGGTTGGTCGGGCGCACCGAGGTGGGAGGGCTGCCAGGTCAGCGCGAAGGCGATCCGCTCCCCGGCGCCCACGGTGAAGTCCGCGTACGTGGTCAGGTTGCGGCCGTAGGTCTCGGCCTCGCCGTCCAGCCAGACCGAGTCCGGTCCGGCCACGGCCACCGTGCGGGTCTGCGCGCCGTCCTCGACCCGGTGCACCCACGGCACCACCCGGCCGTAGGAGAAGCGCATGCGCAGCGCCGAGCGCATCCGCACCGAGCCGCTCACGCCCTCCACAATGCGGACCATCTGCGGCACCGCGCCGCGCTCGGGCAGGCCGCGCGGCGGCATGAAGTCGATGACCCGGACGGTGCCGCCCGGGGTGTCCCACTCCTGCTCCAGGATCAGCGAGTCGCCTCGGTAGCGGCGTCGCGCCGACGGAGGCGCGGGCGCGGCGGCGGTGGGGGGAAGGACCTTGAAGGAGCCGCCGGTGTCCTCCAGGAGCGCGGCGTCGAAAGCGCCCGCGTCCGGCGCCGGGTCGGACCCGGCGTCGTCGAAGGCGGCGTCGTCGAACGCGGCGGACTCCGGCGGCACGGCGGCGTCCCCCTGCGGGGACGGCATCGGCTCGGCCGGGCCGATCCGCCAGAAGCCGTGCTCGTCCGTGCCGAGCAGGCCGGCGAAGACGGCGGGGGAGTCGAAGCGGGGCAGGCACAGCCAGTCGACGGCGCCGTCCCTGCTGACCAGGGCGGCGGTCTGCATGTCGCCGACGAGCGCGTAGTCCTCGATGCGGGCGGCCACGTGGTTCTCCAGTTCGCGATGAAGGACTGCGGTGGCGGTCTGGGAAGGTGCACACCCCTGGGACCGCCGGGGCTCCCGAGCAGACGGTGGTCCGTGCAGAATACTTCGGATCATGCACTGCCCGGGAACAGTCCCTGAACGCGGCGTGCCGATTCGTTCCTGCCGCAGGAGGTTCTCGGGCGCTCCTCGGGGCGTTCTGCGGCGCGTCTCGAGGGCGCTCCGACGGCGGGCGGCCGGGGGCACTGATACCCTGGTACTCCGTGGATTGGTACTGAGTCCGCCCGCGAGGGCTCGGCTCAGGGACCCCTTTCGATCCACCACCGCGGCACCCCAGCGAGGTTGAAGGCTCGGCGGACGGTGCGGGTGATGTTGACGCGACCCACGGGAGCCCCCTCTTGGCACAGCCCCATTCCGGTAAGGCCGGCACGACGACCAAGCACCTCTTCGTCACCGGGGGCGTCGCCTCCTCGCTGGGCAAGGGGCTCACCGCCTCGAGCCTCGGGGCCCTGCTCAAGGCCCGGGGTCTGCGGGTCACCATGCAGAAGCTCGACCCGTACCTGAACGTCGACCCCGGCACGATGAACCCGTTCCAGCACGGCGAGGTCTTCGTCACCGACGACGGCGCCGAGACGGACCTCGACATCGGCCACTACGAGCGCTTCCTCGACACCAACCTGCACGGCAGCGCCAACGTCACCACCGGTCAGATCTACTCGACCGTCATCGCCAAGGAGCGGCGCGGCGAGTACCTGGGCGACACCGTCCAGGTCATCCCGCACATCACCAACGAGATCAAGTCCCGGATCCGCCGCATGGCGACCGAGGACGTGGACGTCGTCATCACCGAGGTCGGCGGCACCGTCGGCGACATCGAGTCGCTGCCGTTCCTGGAGGCCGTGCGGCAGGTCCGCCACGAGGTCGGCCGGGACAACGTCTTCTTCGTCCACGTGTCGCTGCTGCCCTACATCGGCCCCTCGGGCGAGCTGAAGACCAAGCCGACCCAGCACTCCGTCGCCGCGCTGCGCAACATCGGCATCCAGCCCGACGCGATCGTGCTGCGCGCCGACCGCGAGGTCCCCGCCGCGATCAAGCGCAAGATCTCGCTGATGTGCGACGTCGACGAGGAGGCCGTGGTCGCGGCGATCGACGCCCCTTCCATCTACGACATCCCCAAGGTGCTGCACAGCGAGGGCCTGGACGCCTACGTGGTGCGCCGCCTCGACCTGCCCTTCCGCGACGTCGACTGGACCCAGTGGGACGACCTGCTGCGCCGCGTCCACGAGCCCAGCCGGCACGTGAAGATCGCGCTGGTCGGCAAGTACATCGACCTGCCGGACGCCTACCTGTCCGTCACCGAGGCGCTGCGTCACGGCGGTTTCGCCAACAACGCCAAGGTGGAGATCAAGTGGGTCACCTCGGTCGACTGCGAGACCCCCGAAGGCGCCCGCCAGCAGCTCGGCGACGTCGACGCGATCTGCATCCCCGGCGGCTTCGGCGAGCGCGGCGTGGACGGCAAGGTCGGCGCGATCACCTTCGCCCGCGAGAACGGCGTGCCGCTGCTGGGCCTGTGCCTCGGTCTGCAGTGCGTGGTCATCGAGGCCGCGCGCAACCTGGCCGGCCTGGCGGAGGCCAACTCCACCGAGTTCGACCCGGCCGCCAAGCACCCGGTCATCTCGACCATGGCCGAGCAGTTGGAGATCGTCGACGGCAAGGGCGACCTGGGCGGCACCATGCGCCTGGGCCTCTACCCGGCCAAGCTCGCCGAGGGCTCCATCGTGCGCGAGGTCTACGGCGGCGAGCAGTACGTCGAGGAGCGCCACCGTCACCGCTACGAGGTCAACAACTCGTACCGCGCCGAGCTGGAGAAGACCGGCATCCAGTTCTCGGGCCTGTCGCCGAAGGGCGACCTGGTCGAGTACGTGGAGTACCCGCGCGACACGCACCCGTACCTGGTGGCCACCCAGGCCCACCCGGAGCTGAAGTCCCGTCCGACCCGCCCGCACCCGCTCTTCGCGGGCCTGGTCGCCGCCGCGATCAAGGTCCAGGACGGCGCGGGCGCGTGACCGAGTCCGCCGCGGGCCACGAGCTCAGGGACACCCCGGCCTCGTGGGAGGTGCGCGCCGAGCGCATCTCCTTCGAGGGCCGGATCTGGAACGTCGCCTCCGACGAGGTCGTCATGCCGGACGGGCGCGCCGCCACGCGCGACTACGTCAAGCACCCCGGCGCGGTCGGGGTGCTCGCCCTGGACGAGCAGGGCCGGGTCCTGCTGGTGAACCAGTACCGGCATCCGGTCCGGCACCGCCTGTGGGAGATGCCGGCCGGCCTGCTCGACATCCCGGGCGAGAACCCGCTGCACGCGGCCCAGCGCGAGCTGTACGAGGAGGCGCACCACAAGGCGGGCGACTGGCGGGTGCTGGTCGACGTCTTCCCCACCTCGGGCGGCTCCGACGAGGCGATCCGCGTCTACCTCGCCCGCGACCTGGCCGAGTCCGACGCCGAGAGGTTCGCCGCGGAGGGCGAGGAGCTGGACCTGCAGGTGCGCAGGTTCCCGCTGGACGAGGTCGTCCGCGGGGCTCTCGCGGGCGAGCTCCACAACGGCGCGCTGGTCGCGGGCGCGCTGGCGCTCCACGCCGCGCTGGCGAACGGGACGCTCGACACCCTCCGCCCCGCCGACGCGCCCTGGCCGGCCCGGCCGTTCTGAACCCAGGGGCGCGAGGGCCTGCGGAGCCGCAATCCGACACGGCCTCGCGCCCCTGGGGGTTCTCGCGTGCCCAGTGAATTACGCTGCGTGAGAAGATCGGTCCTGACGACGGGAGCGGCGCTCGTGGCATCGGCACAGACGGAGTCCGCGGCGGCGTCCGCCGTGGCGTTCGTGGGGCGGCGGAACGAACTCGCGCAGTTGCGCGAGGAGGCCGGACGGGCCCGCGTTCTCGCCGTCGCCGGACGGCCCGGCTCCGGGCGGACCGAGCTGGCGCTGCGGTTGGCGCAGGAGCCGGACGTCACCGCGGAGCGGCCGGTTCACTACCTCTCCCTCGCCGCGCCCGATCCCGCGCGACGTCTGCTGGACCTCCTCGGCCTGCCGCGGCCGGGCGGCGTGCTGACCGCCGACGAGGCGGAGCAGGCCGCGGGGGAGGCCATCAGAGTGCACCTCGCCGAACGGCCCGTCGTGCTGATCCTCGACGACGCCCCCGCCGAGAACGCCGCCGCCGCGGTGCAGGCGCTGCTGCCGACCCACCCCGACGCGCTGACCGTCGCCGTCACCCACGGCCCGCTGACCGGGGTTCCCGACGTGCGGCCGTGCGTGCTGGGCGGGCTCGACTACACCGCTGCCAGGGAGCTGCTCGCGGGGCTCGCGGGGGACACCCGCGTCGTCGTCGACCCCGTCGCCGCGCAGGGGCTGGCCGAGGCGGTGGCCTGTCATGTGGGCGCGCTGCGCCTGGTCGGCGGATGGCTGGCCGCGCGGCCGCGGGCGTCCGTCAGCGACGCGCTGCGGGCGCTGCGGGCGGTGCCCGCCGTGCCGCATCCGGCCGCGCCGCCGGCGCCGGAGGCCGCGCAGAACCTCGTGGGGCTGACGATCGACGGCAAGCCCGTGCCGCCGATGCCGTCCTACCCGCCGCCGGGCGCGGCGCCGTCCCCGCCTCCGCCGCCGCGTGGCGCGCAGCGCAGCGACGACCCGCTGCGGCGGGCGTTCGACCTCGTGCACCAGGAGCTCGGCGCGGGCCCGCGCCAGTTGCTGCGGTTCGCGACGCTGGTACCGGGCGGGGTGCTGGACGAGCGCGGCGCGGCGGCGCTCGTGGGCTGTCCGACCGCCGCGGCGGGGACCTTGCTCACCACGCTCGCGGCGCAGCAGCTGCTGCGCGAGGAGGGCGACGGTCGCTACCGGCTGCCGCGCAGCCTCACCCCGGTGCTCTCCGCGCTGTGCGAGGCGACGGACAAGCCCGCCGCGGTGGAGCTGGCCCGTGCCCGCTGGCTGGAGCGGCAGGTGCGGCTGCTGACCTCCTGCCTGGTGAGGCTCGCGCCCGAGCAGGCGCCACCGGACCCGGAGGTGCCGCCCGCGGCGCTGCGTTTCGGCACCCGCGCCGAGGCCTTCGCCTGGCTGGACGCCGCCCTGCCCGAGCTGCTGCCCGCCGTCGCCGACGCCGAGGCGGCCGGGGGGCTGGACGGGCTGGTCACCCGGCTCGCGACGGCGCTGGTGCGGGTGCTGCCGGTATGGGGCGAGGCGACGGGTCGGCCGGTCACCGTGGAGCTGTACGCGCTTCACGGCACGGTGCAGCGGGTGGCCCGCCGCTCCGGCCAGCCGCGCCGGGAGGCGGCCGCGCTGGTGAACCTGGGCGATCTGCACGCGGGAGCCGGGGAGCACGCGCGTGCCCTGGAGCGCTACCGGGGGGCGCTCGCGCCCGCTCGCGCCGCCGAGGACCACGTCGCCGTCGGCCGGATCCTGGAGGCCACGGCCGGCGCCTACCGGGCCTCGGGGGACCTGGTCCGGGCGGCGGACTTCTACGGCCGTGCGCTGACGCTGCGCCGCAACCGCCGGGAGCGGGCCGACGAGGCGCGCCTGCTGGCGCGGCTCGCGGCGGTGCACAGCGCGCAGGGGCGGCATGCCGACGCGCTGCGCGAGTACCGGGCGGCGGTCGCGCTGCACCGCAAGCTCGGGGACGAGGCGGGGGCGGTGGGCGCGATCCTCGGCGCGGCCCGGGTGCAGGAGTCCTCGGGCGGCGTCGAGGCGGCGCTGCGCACCCAGCGTGAGGCGCTGGAGTCCGCCCGCACCCTCGGTCCGCGCCTGGAGGCGCTGGTGTTGCTGAGGCTGGCGGACACCCTGGAGAGGGCCGGTGACCAGGCCGGTGCCCGGGTCCAGCGAGAGCAGGCCGCGGCGCTCCGCGGAGAATAACATCCTGGTTTCGATTGAATGTCCCGATTGCCGGTTTTCTAGGGTTCTGACGGCTTGTAGTGGGCGCAAGCCTACGAATCAGCCAACAGATCAAGAAGTTTTGAACACTTTGGAAGGCTTCCGGATCGTCTGGGCTTCATTACACTCGAAGTTGCCGCGCATAGCAGTGCCGCTGCGCGTGGCTCCCGCCTGCGTTCCCGCAGGGTCGGGAGAAACCCCATGTGCAAGGGACGTGTTCGTCGTGAAGGTCGGCATCCCCCGCGAGGTCAAGAACCACGAGTACCGCGTGGCCATCACGCCCGCTGGCGTGCATGAGCTGGTCCGTAACGGGCACGAGGTGTTCATCGAGAACAACGCCGGTGTCGGCTCCTCGATCCCGAACGAGGAGTACGTCGCCGCCGGCGCGACGATCCTCGAGACCGCTGACGAGGTCTGGGCCACGGCCGACCTCCTGCTGAAGGTCAAGGAGCCCATCGCCGAGGAGTACCACCGCCTCCGCAAGGGTCAGCTGCTCTTCACCTACCTCCACCTCGCCGCGGACCGCGCCGGCACCGACGCGCTGCTGGCCTCCGGCACCACCGCCATCGCCTACGAGACGGTCCAGCTCGGCAACGGCGCCCTGCCGCTGCTCGCCCCGATGTCCGAGGTGGCCGGTCGCCTGGCCCCGCAGGTCGGCTCCTACCACCTGATGCGTCCGACCGGCGGTCGCGGCGTCCTCCCCGGTGGCGTGCCCGGCACCCACCCGGCCAAGGCCGTCGTCATCGGCGGTGGCGTCTCCGGCTGGCACGCCGCCACCATCGCCATCGGCATGGGCTACGACGTGACCCTGCTCGACCGCGACATCAACAAGCTGCGCGAGGCCGACCGCATCTTCGGCAACAAGATCAAGGCGATCGCCTCCAACTCCTTCGAGCTGGAGAAGGCCGTCCTCGAGGCCGACCTGGTCATCGGCGCCGTCCTGATCCCGGGCGCCAAGGCCCCGAAGCTGGTCACCAACGAGCTGGTCTCCCGTATGAAGCCGGGCTCCGTGCTCGTCGACATCGCCATCGACCAGGGCGGCTGCTTCGAGGACTCGCACCCCACCACCCACGCCGAGCCGACCTTCCAGGTCCACAACTCGGTCTTCTACTGCGTGGCCAACATGCCGGGTGCGGTGCCGAACACCTCCACCTACGCGCTGACCAACGCGACCCTGCCCTACATCATCGAGGTGGCCAACCGCGGCTGGCAGGAGGCCTGCCGCCGTGACGCCGCGCTGGCCAAGGGCCTGAACGTGCACGAGGGCCAGATCACCTACGCCGCCGTGGCCGAGGCCTTCGGCCTGCCGCACGTCGAGCTGGCCGACGTCCTCGCCTGAGGCGCGCCCCCGGCGGTAGCCCGCAGGCAGAGCTGAGTCCGGAAGGGCGTCGCACGTTCCGTGCGGCGCCCTTCTGGCGTGCCGTCAGCTTCCCGGGAGCACATCGTCCGTGCGTTCGTCAACTCGAGGCCCTTCGATCTCACCCTCGGCAGAGGAGTGAACGGGGGTGGCGAAGGGTGTCCCCGCAGGCCGAACGGCGGTTTCGTACAGTGCCCACGACCTGCGGTCGGCAATTGTCATATCGACATGTTGGTTAGTGCATCGCCGGTGTGCTGGTTGACGCTACTGTGTCGTTGCTAGGCTGCGGTGCGGTGAATGCCGCCCAGTGGAGGGGGCAGAGCCCCGAAGCCCGGTCACTACGGCGGTCGCCAAGGAGGTTAGACGACTTGTGAATGAGTCGACAATTGCTCCCGGGAGTGGCGGCCCGCGCACTTTTGACGCACGTCAGCAGCAGCCCGGCTACCCGAGCCTGGAGTACCCGATTTCCGATCACGAGGCGCTGCGCTACGCGAGCGCGCTGGACGCCCCCGTCGAGCCTGGCCTGGTCCAGTCAGAGATGGCGGACGGTCAGTTCTACGACCCAGATGCCGAATACGAGCCGGACCCGGAGTACGCCGCCACGCTTGCTCCGGACGCGGCCCGTCAGCGCCGCGAGCGGGTCGGCCCCACGGGCCGGCCACTGCCGTACTTCCCGATCCCCTCGCCCCCGAGCGAGCACGGGCCGGCGCGCATCATCGCGATGTGCAACCAGAAGGGCGGGGTGGGCAAGACCACCTCGACCATCAACCTGGGCGCGGCGCTCGCGGAATACGGTCGGCGCGTGCTCCTGGTCGACTTCGACCCGCAGGGCGCCCTCTCGGTCGGTCTCGGCGTCAACCCGATGGAGCTGGACCTCACCGTCTACAACCTGCTGATGGAGCGGGGCCTGACGGCCGATGAGGTGCTGCTGAAGACGGCCGTCCCCGGGATGGACCTGCTCCCCAGCAACATCGACCTGTCAGCCGCCGAGGTGCAGCTGGTCAGCGAGGTGGCCCGGGAGTCGGCGCTGGCCCGCGCGCTCAAGCCGCTGATGAACGACTACGACTACGTCATCATCGACTGCCAGCCGTCGCTCGGCCTGCTGACGGTCAACGCGCTGACGGCCGCTCACAGCGTCATCGTTCCGCTGGAATGCGAGTTCTTCGCGCTGCGAGGTGTCGCCCTGCTGACGGAGACCATCGAGAAGGTCTGCGAGCGGCTCAACCCCGAGCTGCGCCTGGACGGCATCCTCGCCACCATGTACGACTCGCGCACGGTCCACAGCCGCGAGGTGCTCGCCCGCGTCGTCGAGGCCTTCGGCGAGCACGTCTTCCACACCGTCATCGGCCGTACGGTGCGGTTCCCGGAGACCACGGTCGCCGGCGAGCCGATCACCACCTACGCGTCCAACTCGGTCGGCGCCGCCGCCTACCGCCAGCTCGCCAGGGAGGTGCTCGCCCGGTGCCACGTCGAGTGAGTCTCCCGGGGGCGGACGAACTGTTCCGGACCACCGGGGGGACCACACTCACGCCCGTGCCGCGCGCACCGGACGCCGCCGCGTCCGCGTCGCCCACGCCGGCCTCGGCCCCGGAGGAGCCGGCTCAGGCCGCTCCGTCCGTCACGACGGCTCCGGCGGCCCACGCAGGCCCCGCCGCCGCGTCCGAGCAGGGC
>NZ_BBPO01000095.1:14398-23950 GCF_000787815.1 Streptacidiphilus neutrinimicus | reverse complement strand
GCCCGGGGCTGCACTGCGGTTGACGTCAGGTCAGGACCGGACGCGGTCGAGGCTGATGCCGAACAGGTCGCGCAGGGCCTCTGCGCCGTCGGCCGTCACCCGCAGGGCGCGGCCGGTGCCTACGGGTTCGAGCCAGCGTGCGTCCATGGCGTGCGAGCGCAGCGCCGAGCCGAGGACACCGGCGAGGTGAGGGCGGCGCTCGGTCCAGTCGAGGCAACTGCGGACCAGCGGACGCCGACCGTGCCGCGCCCCCTCCACGTCGATGCCGAGGCCCGCCAGCCAGGCGCGGCCGGGCACGGTCACGGCGAGCCCGGCGTCGTCCGACACCACCCCGCGCGCCAGCAGCGAGTCGGCGACCGCGACGCCGACACGGCCGGCGAGGTGGTCGTAGCAGGTCCGGGCGTGCGCCTCCGCGCTGCGGCGGACGCTCTCGCGCAGGTTGCGCGGCGCGGGCGCGGCCGTCGCGGAGGACCCCGGCTGCGTCTGCGCGAACGCGGCCAGGTCCTCGACGAGCGTGGCGGTGCCCGGACCGGCGAGCCGCACATAGCGGTGGCGGCCCTGCCGCTCCTCGACCAGCAGCCCACCGGCGACGAGGCGTGACAGCTGCTCGCTCGCCGTCGACGCCACGACGCCCACGTGGTGGGCCAGTTCCCCGGCCGTCCAGGCACGGCCGTCCAGCAGGGCGAGGCACATCGCGGCGCGGGTGGGATCGGCCAGCAGGCCGGCGAGCCGGGCGAGAGGTTGCGCGGACATGAGGCCATGATGCCCCCGCCACGGTTCGGCGAGCGCCGAACCGTCCCGCGCCTAGCGTGGGCGGCATGACGGGCGCCGGGGAGACCTCGACGACCGCCGGACGCCCAGCCCAGCCCAGTCCAGTCCAGTCCGGTCCAGTCCGGTCGAGCGCGCCCAGGCGCGACCGCCACCACCCGGACCGCCACCCCGAGCCCGAGGAGCACGTATGACCAGCACCGTCGGCCGCGCGGGCGCGACCGCCTTCCGCGCGCTGCACCACGACACCGGCGGTTCCGGCACCCCCCTGGTGCTGCCCAACGCCTGGGACCACGCCTCCGCCGCCGCGCTGGCGGCGGCGGGCTTCGCCGCCGTGGGCACGACCAGCCTCGGCGTCGCCGCTGCGGCGGGGCTGCCGGACGGAGCGGGCCGCACCCGCGAGGAGACGCTGCGGCTCGCCCGCCTGCTCGGCGGCGGCGCGTTCCTGCTCTCGGCCGACGCGGAGGGCGGCTTCAGCGACGACCCCGCCGAGGTCGCCGCCTTCGCCGCGGAGCTCGCGGAGGCGGGCGCCGTCGGCGTCAACCTGGAGGACGGCCGCGCGGACGGCAGCCTCACCCCGCCCCGGCTGCACGCCACGAAGATCGCCGCCGTCAAGGCGGCCGTGCCGTGGCTCTTCGTCAACGCCCGCACCGACACCTACTGGCTGCGGCAGGGCCGCGAGGCGGAGACGGCGGCTCGGCTCGCGGCCTACCGGGATGCGGGGGCCGACGGGGTCTTCGTCCCGGGCGTGACCGACCCGGACGGCATCGCGGCGGCGGTGGCCGCGACGGACCTGCCCCTCAACGTCCTCGCCTCGCCGGGCGGCCAGACGCTCGCCCGCCTCGCCGAACTCGGCGTCCGCCGCGTCAGCCTCGGCTCGCTGCTCTTCCGGGCCGCCCTCGGCGCGGCGGTGCACACCGTCCTCACCCTGCGCGCCGACGGCGTGCTCCCACCCCTGCCGCAGACGCCGGACTACGCCTCCGTCCAGGCCCTCACGGCGTCCGGCTGAGGGCCCGAGTCAGTCCGGCGCCCTGCCGTCGCGGGCCGCCACGGCGAGGATCGGCTGGAGGCGGCGGGCGACGTCGACGTGGTCGCCGGTCCAGATGACGCGGACGGCCGTGGCGGTGGCCTGGCCCTCGCGGTCGACGAGGTCGGCGCGGACGGACTCGACCAGCCGGGCGGCCGCCTCGGGACGCAGCTGCAGCGGGGCGGGGACGGGGGTGTGGTCGGCGAGGCCGACCGCGAGGCCGCGGTACCAGTCGGTGACGCGGGTGGTCAGGCCGAGGATCGTGCGGTGCGCCTCGGTCTGGTCGGCCCGGGAGCGGCTGAGGGCGCAGTCCTGCCACAGGGAGACCACCGCGTCGGCCGCCAGGCGCAGCCCGACGACGCCGGTGACCAGGGTGGTCGTGTCGGCCAGCGACAGCGGTTTCGCCCCCCGCTCCGCCAGGTAGCTGCGAAACGCGTCGTCCAGGCGGCGCGCGGAGGCGGCGGCCTCGCGGCTCTGCCGCACGGGCTCCTCCGGCACGGGCGCGGGTGCGGGCGCGTTCGGGAAGCCGCAGTGGCCCAGCGCGAACGCGACCGCGCCGGACAGGTAGGCCGCGCTGTCGGTGTAGGCCTGCGCGAGGGCCTTGTCGACGGCGGCCCCGGCGCCCCGTGGCCAGAAGAACAGCGCGACGACGACGCTGACCGCGCAGCCCAGCGCGATGTCCTCGACCCGGAGCAGCGCGATGTGCCAGTCCGGGTTCTGGCCGATGTTGAACAGCACGACCAGGGTGACGGTGAACGCCGCCTGCCCGGCGGCGAAGGAGATCGCGGCGGGCGCGATCCCGGCGACCAGGATGGCCGGCGGCAGCACGAACCACAACGCCGTGCCGTGATGGCCGATCAGCACCAGCAGTCCGGCGCCCACGAACGAGCCGACCACCGTGCCGAGCACGGCGCGCACCGCGTTCTCCCCGGTGTTCAGGGCGTTGGAGCGCAGCACCGACAGGGTCCCCAGCAGCACCCAGAAGGAGTGCTGGAGGCTGGTCAGGTCGGCCAGGAACACCGCGATGCCCAGCCCGACCGCGCCGCGCAGGCTGTTGTGCAGCCAGACCGAGCCCCGCCCCAGATGGGCCCGCGCCCGCTCGCGCGCCGCGGCCAGCGGCGCGGCCAGCGCGCCGGGCTCGCGGCCGAGGAGGCGGTCGGGCCAGCTGCGCTGCCACGCGGTGGCGGCCAGGTCGACGTTCTCGGCGATCTGCCGCACGGCGAAGCCGAGCTCCTGGGCGCGGAAGGAGAAGTCGAGCGTGCCGATGAACCCGTAGACCTCCGCCTCGCTCTCCCCGACCGGGCTCTCGACGGGAAGCCGCGCCGTGGAGCTGTCGGCCATCGCGGCCATGGTGACCCCGAGCTCGTTGAGGCTGTCCCGCAGCGGCCCGACGTCCCCGCGCGGGTCGGTCAGCAGGTCGGCGGCGCGGTCCAGGACGTCGGCGGCGGCCAGGCGCACGGTGCGGGCGGCCGGGTCGCAGGCCGGAGGCTCCTCGGTCCAGGCGGGGCGGTCCGCGAGGATGGTGCTGAGCCAGGTCAGCTCGTCGACCAGGCGGACCAGGGTGCGCGAGCTGGTGGACAGGCCGGTCGGGCGGTAGGGGGTGGCTTCGAAGATCCGGCGCAGCTCGGCGGTGGCCTCGTCGGTCCGCTCGGCCACGGCGCGGCACCGGTCGGGGTCCGGACGGCGACCGGGCTCGCCGTAGCGGGCGGCGTCGGTGCGCAGCCGCTCGGCAGCGGAGCGGCAGACGCGGGCCGCCGGAGCGCTGAGCGGATCCGCGACCGGGCGCGGCCACAGCAGGGCCACCGCCGGAAGCGCCGCCGCTGCCGCCAGACCCGCGCCCGCGAGCCGGTCGGGCAGCTGGGACAGCGGCACCGGCGTCGCGACCGGCAGCACGAAACCGAGCAGCAGCGCCGTCGTGCTCCCGGCCAGCACCGAGCTGACCACGCCGGAGAAGAGCACCACGAAGGCGACCACCAGCGTGGTGAGCACGGCGAGCCAGGTCCGGTGCGCGACCAGGGTGCCGAGGGTGATCAGCGCGGCCCAGGCCACCGCCAGCTCCGCCTGGGCGCGCAGCCGCTCCAGCATCGTTCCTGAGTAGTCGACGAGCAGCAGCATCGAGAAGGACCCGAAGGCGGCGAAGCTCGCCATGGCCGGCGCGTGGAGCACCTGGGTGCACAGCGCGAACAGGGCCGGCATCACCAGCGCGGTCCGCCCGGCCCGTCGCGTCGCCGCCAGCCCGCCGTCGTGCGCACGCAGCCAGGCCAGCACCCGCACGGACATGCGCACCTCCCGCGGACTCCCGTGGACGCGACGGCGGCGGCCCCGACGCCGCATTCGTCCACCACCATTGGCCTGCACCGTGGACGGGCCCGCAACACCAGCCTATTTCGACGCCCCTCGTGCACCTTCGACGCACCGAAGCCCGAAAACCGGTTTGGGCGGGGCGCTCGGCACTGGTAGCGTGCTGAGCACCGTGACCGGATGCGAGGAGGTGAGACCCGTGAAGAAGGCTTTCCCATGGGTGCTCCCTCATATCCTCACGGCGGGCGAGTGACGTAGGTGTCCTCGGGAGTGCCTCAGGCAGCAAGGCACTCGCAAAGGGGACACTCATGGACGTTTCACCTTTCTCCGCAGGCCCGGGCAGCCCGGGCGGCTCCCCGGGCACGGGCAGCCGCCCCGTGACGATCACACGGGTCACGGAATCGCAGTGGCTCGCCCTCGACGACAACGAGGAGCTCGGGCGCGGCGACGTCTCCCACAGGCCCGACGGCCGGATGTTCGTCAGCGTCGACAGCTGGCAGGCGGACGTCTTCGACCGTCTCGCCGCCGCCATGGCGGCGGAGCTGCCGGGGCCGCTGCACGCGGTGGTCCACGAGGACGACCTCGACACCAGGGCCGCCTGGGAGCGGGCCGGCTTCGCCGTCGCCCGCCGCGAGCGGGAGTACGTCGTGCCCACCGATCCGCGGATCACCGGGCTCGACGCGGTCCCGCCGCCGCCCGACGTGACGGTCGTGCCGCTCGGCCGAGCCCAGGAGGGCCCGCTGCGCGCCCTGCACCGGGCCGTCCGCGCCGAGGTCGGGGCCACCGTCGGCTGGGAGACCATGCCGGCCGAGGTGCTGCCGCGACCGGACGGGGTCACCGTCGTGGACCCGTCGAAGTACGCGGTGGCCGAGGTCTCCGGACACTACGTCGGACTGGTCCGAGTGGTGCCCCGCCGGCACGAGGCGCGGATCGGGCTGGTCGCCGTCCTGGCCGAGCAGCGGCGTCGCGGCGTCGCGCGGGCCCTGCTGGCCGACGTCCTCGGCGCGCTGCACCGCGCGGGCGTCACGGCGGCGTGGGCCGAAGTGGACGAGTCCAACATCGGAGCGGCGCGCCTCATCGAGGGCCTCGGCGGCCAACGCCGGGGCGGAATCCTTGAGTTGGTGCGCCGCTGAACAGCAGCACGACACCCACGGGCGCGTCGCACCGATGCGCCACGACCACCATCGACTCGACGAAAGAGTGAACTTGCCGAAGACATCGAACGGCATCGAAATCGAGGGCATCGTCACCGAATGCCTTCGCAACGCCACCTTCACGGTGGAGCTGCAGAACGGGCACAAGGTGCTCGCCCACATCAGCGGCAAGATCCGGAAGAACTACATCAAGATCCTCCCGCAGGACCGGGTGCTCGTGGAGCTCAGCCCGTACGACCTCACCCGGGGCCGGATCCTGTACCGGTACCGGACGTGAGCACTCTCACCCGCTGAGGTGAAGGTCGGGCGAATCCGGGCGTCTAGGCTGGCTTGATGCGTTTGACAACCATCCTCCGCCGACGTTCGAAGCTCCCCGTCCATCCCGAGATGGCCCGTCTCCGGGCCCGGGCCGCGCATCTGCGCGGGGAGATCTTCTACCTCCGTCCGGCCTACACCCAGCATCTGCGCTGGGAGTTGGCCGGACTGGAGCGTCGCATGCAGGAGATGGAGGCCTCCGCCCTCGCCGCCCTCGCGGCGACGGCGGGCCCGGTCGGCTGAGCCGTCGCGGAGCCAACATCCGGACGACATCCGATTGTTCGTTCCCGTCCCGCGCTCACCGAGGTGGCGCGGCATGTAACAGAACGTCTACAGGCCAGGGGCAGGACCGGAACGGTCCCTGAGGTCACATACGATCTCCTTGCCGCCGTTTCGTCCAGCTCCGTGGGGAGATCATGCAGCGCGACCTCGACACGCCCACCTGGTCGGGGAACCAGCCGATGGGGCAGGAGCCCACTCCGCAGGGTCCGGGCCGGAGCCGCAAGTGGCTGATCGCCGGGGTTGCCGGGGTGGCCCTGGTCGGGGTGGGCAGCGTGGCCGTCTACGCCTATGCCGGCTCCTCGAACTCCACGGCCAAGCCCCACGCGCAGAAGCACGTGCCGGTGATCACCACGCCGACCGCCGCCCAGGCGGCCGCCGCGACCCAGCACTTCCTCACCTCCTGGGCGGGCTCCGACCTCGGCGGCGCCGCGCAGGCCACCGACCAGCCCGCGGCCGCGCAGACCGCGCTCGGGACCTTCGCCGCGGGCCTGCACGCGTCCAAGGTCGCCTTCGCCGGCGTCGTCGCCGGCGCCGCCGACCCCGCCGTGCCGCACGCGCTGCGCACCGCCTTCCACACCGCCGCGACGCTCACCGGCGGCGGGACCTTCGCCTACGCCGGCTCCGCAGACGTGCTGGTCGTCGACGGCAAGCCCGAGGTGCACTGGGCGCCGTCCGTGCTCTACCCGGGGCTGCGGGAGGGCCAGACGCTGACCTACGGCAGCATCCCCGCCACCACCGCGAAGGTCGTCGACCGGCACGGCGTCACGCTGACCGCCGCGGCCTACCCCTCCCTGGTCGGCGTCATCAGCGAGCTGCAGACCCGCGACGCGGGCAAGGCCACGCACACCAAGGGCCAGGGCGTCGAGATCGCCGACGCGAGCGGCAAGACCGTCAAGGTGGTGCACGTCCTCCAGCCCGCCGTGCCCGGCACCATCCGCACCACCCTCGACGCGGGCCTTGAGGCCGCGGCGGAGAAGGCGGTGAAGGACTCCCACATCGGCACCATGCCCGCGGACGTGGTGGCGATCGACTACACCACCGGCGAGATCCGCGCGATGGCCTTCCGCGGCGGCGACGCGGCCTTCAACGGGGCTGCGGCGCCGGGCTCCACGATGAAGATGATCACGTCGGCCACGCTCTTCGACAAGGCCGGGATGCGTCCGTCGGACAAGTCCGCCTGCGTGAAGCAGACCGTGATCAACGGTCAGACCTTCCACAACTTCCAGAACGAGATGGACCCGAACGCGGATCTGACCAAGGACTTCGCGATCTCCTGCAACACCGGGTTCATCGACGCCGCCACCAAGAACCTGCACTCGGGCGACCTGCGCGAGGAGGCCAGGGACGTCTTCGGCATCGGCGACTGGAACATCGGCGTGCCCACCACCGACGGCAACGTGCCCGACGAGAAGGGCAGCACCAACCAGATCGCGGCCCAGTCCATCGGCCAGGGCCAGGTCACCATGAACACCCTCGCCATGGCCTCGGTGGCCGCGACCATCGCGGACGGCGCGTTCCACCAGCCCATCCTCGTCCCCGGTCTGCCCCAGCAGCCGGCCGCCCGCCCGATCTCCACGACGACCGCGACCTGGCTGCGCCAGATGATGACCGTCACGGCCACCGCCTCCTACGGCACCGCCGAGCCCCGCATGACCGGCATCCCCGGCGGCGCGAAGACCGGCACGGCCGAAACCGCGACCAGCACGAACGGCTGGTTCGCGGCGTACGACACCAGCAACCACCTCGCCGTCGACGCCCTGGTGATCGGCGGCAAGGAGGGCGTCCTTTCCGCCGGCTACGTGGCCCGCGACGTGCTGACGGCCGGCTGAGCGGCGAAAAATCCCGTGGGCCACGGGAGTCGGGGCCGCTATGGTGGCCCGATGACATCGATCAGGAAGGTCCAGGTCACCTTCGACTGCGCGGAACCCGTGCGCGTCGGTCGCTTCTGGTGCGAGGTGCTGGGCTATGTCGCGCCCGAGCCGCCGGAGGGTTTCGCCTCCTGGGACGACGTCGAGCGCTCGCGGTCGGGCGGGGGTTCCTGGTTCGCGGCCGCCGACCCCTCAGGCGTGGGTCCGCGCCTGTACTTCCAGCGTGTTCCCGAGGGCAAGGTCGTCAAGAACCGCGTGCACCTCGACGTGCGGGTCGGCACCGGGCTGGTGGGGGAGGAGCGCGTGGCCGTCCTGGAGGCCGAGTGCGCGCGCCTGGTCGCGCTCGGCGCGACCCGCCTGCGTCTCCTGGTCGCCGACGAGGAGAACGAGTCCTGCCTCCTGATGCAGGACGTCGAGGGCAACGAGTTCTGCCTCGACTGACCCTCAGGTCGCGGCGACGGCGGCGGCCAGCAGGGCGAACGCGGCGATGAGAACGGCCACGCGCACGTAGTGGTAGCGGTCCCAGCGGTTCATCTGCTGCCTCCAGTCCTCGGGCCGGTTCTCAGGGGTCCACGTCTTGCCCTGGTTGTTGATCGGGACGAGCAGCAGCAGCGACATGACCACGCTGAGGACCAGCAGCGCCCCGGCGGTGACGGCGAGGCCGGCGCCGCCGTGGTGCCGTCCGAGGACGGCGCAGACCGCGACCAGGGCGAGCGAGGTGACGTACCAGACGGGCATCACGGCGCCGAGCATCCGGCCGCCGTGGGCCCGGCCGCGCAGCAGGCTGTCGTCCGGGAGGCCGCCCAGGATCGGGTTGATGACGAAGGCGACCGAGAACTCCACCCCCACCATCACGCCGACGACCACGGTGGTGAGGATCTCGAGTGCGTTGAGCATGGCGACCACTCCTGGGATCTAGCGTTGCTAGCTGATGAGGCAACGCTAGTACTGCTGTCGCTCGCTTGTCTAGCGGTGCTAGCATCGGGTCATGTCGGTACAGGAACGCAAGGAGCGCGAACGGGCGGACCGCGAACGCCTGATCTTGGCGACCGCCCGCGAGATCGCCGAGGAGCAGGGCTGGGACGCGGTCACCACCCGTCGGCTCGCCGAGCGCATCGAGTACAGCCAGCCCGTCCTCTACAGCCACTTCCGCGGCAAGCGCGAGATCATCGGCGCTGTCGCCCTCGAAGGCGCCGCCGAGATGGCCGCGGCGGTGCGGGCCGCCGCCTCCGCTGCGGACGGCCCGCGCGCCCGGGTCACCGCCCTCGCCCGGGCCTACCTCGACTACGCCGCCCGCAACCCCGCGGTCTACGACGCGATGTTCCAGCTCGACGGCGGCCTGGCCTTCGCCCAGGAAGACACCCCGGCCCCGCTGAAGGACGCCTTCGCCGCCCTGCTGGAGAACCTCCAGGAGGTCGCCGGCGACGGCGTCCACCCGGGTCTGTTCACCGAGCTGTTCTGGGCGTCCCTGCACGGCCTGGCGACGCTCACCCGCGCGGGACGCCTGCCCCCGGAGTACGCCGAGCAGCGGACGGAGATGTTGGTCGACCGCCTCGCCGTGCTCTGACGCGACCGGTGGACTCAGTACGGGGTGCGCTGCAGACGGCCTGCGACCAGGGGGAGACATCCTGGATGGCGAGACCGCGTCCAGGCGGACACCGTCGTCTCGGCGGACACCCGACGTCTCGGAGTCGCCCGTTCCCCCCAGGGAACGACAGGAACGGCCAGCTGCGGTTGTGTCAGCTGGCCGTTCCTGCCGAGTCTCGCACGATGCGATGCGGTGCGGTGCGGTGGTGATCCCGAAACTGCGGGAAGGGTGCTCGGCAGGTCTCAGCTC
>NZ_BBPO01000095.1:12382-13817 GCF_000787815.1 Streptacidiphilus neutrinimicus | reverse complement strand
GCGGGTGCCACCTCCGCCGCTGGAACCGCCGGTGAGGGCGTTGAAGGTGGAGGCGAACTGGTACTTGCTCTGCTGGGTGCCGCTGCACGTGTCGGAGTAGGTGCCCACCGAGGCGCACGCCTGGTCGCGGCCGAGCGACCAGTAGGCGAGCTCCTGGATGCCGTTGGACTGGGCGAAGCTCTCCAGGCTGGAGGCGTCGCCGGTGGTGAAGACCTCGTTGGTGGAGTCATTGACGCCGAGCATCGGCGTGTTGCCCTCCATCGCCCACAGCTGGGCCGAGCTCTTGCCGGTCCAGATCTGCCCCAGCTGGCTGTGCAGGCCCTGGGCGGCGCTGATCGCGGCCTGGCCCATCTCCTCGTCGGGGCCGTAGTCCATGGTCATGATGTTGACCAGGTTGACGTTCACCCCGTGGCTCTTCGCGTTGTTCAGCAGGCTGAGCGCGTTGGACTCCAGGCCGGTGGTGTCCACCGGCAGGGTGTAGTCGACGGTGAGGGTGCGGCCCTGGGAGGCGTAGTAGGACTGGAGGTTGGCCAGCGCCTGGTTGCGGCGGTCGTTGGCGGCCGTGTCGTCCAGCGTGGCGCCTTCGACGTCGAGGTCGATCCGGGTCAGGTTCAACGTGTCGACGACCCGCTGGTACTGGGCCTGGAGGGACGCCACCGAGGTGCAGGCCTCGGCGAGTTCGGTGCCGGACGCGCCGCCGAAGGAGACGATGGCGTCGCCGCCAGAGGCGCGCAGGGTGTTGACCGCGCCGGTCCATCCGGCGTCGTCGATCGCGGTGTCGCCGTTGAAGGTGGCGTTGCAGCTGCCGCCGCCGTTGATGACGAAGGCGAGCGTGTAGTACTTCAGGCCCGTCGCCGACTCGGCCGCCGCGATGGCGCCTGGGGAGTTCCAGGCCTCCACGTAGGGCGCGGCGTAGTGGGCGGGGAAGCCGGGGCCGGGGTTGGCCGCGGCGTGAGCCGCCGGTGCCGCGAGCAGCATTGCTGACGCGGCGGTCAGCAGCACGGCGGACGGTGCGCAGGCATGCCGAAGACGCATGGTGACTCCGTGGGGGTGAGGCCGGAACGTGGGGGAGCGGCCGGGTGGAACGGAGTCAACTAGAGAGCATGACAGGGCGTCAAGAGTGAAAATTAGTAAACTTTCCTGACTAATGCGCCGTCAGGATTCCGACGCACACATCGGTCATATCTGATCTCTGCGTTCGAGCCCTGATCACAGGAGAGCGTTCTCCGCGTTTGTTTCACGACTCTTGACGTTGACATGACTTCAAGAGTTCAATCGGCGGGCCCCACCACCCCCACCGAGAGGTCTCGCCATGCTGTCTTCCCGCGGGCGCCTACGCGGCCGTCGCCGGCCCTTGATCGTGGCCGCCGCAGCCCTGCTCCAACTCCCGCTCGGCGCGGTCGCCCTGCACCCCGCCGCGGCGGTCACCCCGGCG
>NZ_BBPO01000095.1:0-11786 GCF_000787815.1 Streptacidiphilus neutrinimicus | reverse complement strand
ACCGCGACGACGAGCGGCAACCCCTTCGGCCCCAACGTGCTGGTCTTCGACCCCTCGATGTCCGCCGCCGCGATCCAGAGCCGACTGGACGCCGTCTACAGCCAGCAGCAGTCCGACCAGTTCGGCACCAGCCGCTACGCGCTGCTGTTCAAGCCGGGCAGCTACGACGTCAACGTCAACGTCGGCTTCTACACGCAGGTCCTGGGCCTCGGTCAGTCGCCCGACGCCACCACCATCACCGGCGGCGGCGTCCACGCCGACGCGCAGTGGAACGGCGGCAACGCCACCGAGAACTTCTGGCGCGGCGTGGAGAACCTGGACATCGCCCCGACCTCCGGCAGCACCGAGTGGGCCGTCTCGCAGGCCTCGCCGATGCGCCGCGTGCACATCCAGGGCAACGTCGTCCTCGACGACAACGGCGGCTGGTCCAGCGGCGGCTTTCTCGGCGACGCGAAGGTCGACGGACAGGTGAACTCCGGCAGCCAGCAGCAGTGGCTCTCCCGCAACGACGAGCTCGGCAGCTGGACCGGCTCCAACTGGAACATGGTCTTCGTCGGCGACACCGGCGCGCCCGCGCAGAGCTTCCCCAAGCCGCCCTACACCACCGTCGCCCAGACCCCGACCAGCGTGGAGAAGCCCAGCCTCTACGTCGACGGCTCCGGCAACTACAACGTCTTCGTCCCCTCCCCGCGCACGAACTCCGCCGGCGCCGACTGGAGCAACGGCCGGACGCCGCCCGGCACCTCGCTGCCGCTCAGCGCCTTCTACATCGCCACCCCGGCGGACACCTCCGCGACGCTGAACGCGGCGCTGGCCGCAGGGAAGAACCTCATCTTCACGCCCGGCGTCTACCAGTTGAGCTCCACCCTGCACATCACCCGCGCCGACACCGTCGTGCTCGGCCTCGGGCTCGCGACGCTCGTGGCGGACAACGGCGTGACCGCGATCAGCACGGACGACGTCGGCGGCGTCCGCATCGCCGGACTGATCGTCGACGCGGGCACGACCAACTCGCCTTTGCTGATGCAGATCGGCCCGGCGGGCGCCTCAGCCGACCACTCGGCCGACCCGAACGTCCTGTCCGACGTGTACTTCCGCGTGGGCGGCGCGACCCCGGGCAAGGCGACGCAGACGCTCCAGGTCAACGCGAACGACACGATCGGCGACGACCTGTGGCTGTGGCGCGCGGACCACGGCGACGGCGTCGGCTGGACCAGCAACACCGCGAACAACGGCCTGGTCGTCAACGGCAACGACGTGACCATGTACGGGCTCGCCGTCGAGCACTACCAGCAGTACCAGACGCAGTGGAACGGCAACGGCGGACGGACGTACTTCTACCAGTCCGAGATGCCCTACGACCCGCCGAACCAGGCCGCGTGGACGAACGGCGGCAGCGACGGCTGGGCCTCCTACGAGGTCGCCCCCGGCGTCACCGACCACCAGGCCTACGGCCTCGGCGTCTACTGCTATTTCGACGCCAACCCGAGCGAGGTGGCCGACCACGCCGTCGAGGTCCCGAACACCGCGGGCGTCGCCCTGCACGACGCGATGGACGTCTCCCTGGGCGGCACCGGCACCATCGACCACATCGTCAACGGCAGCGGCGCGACCGTGCGCAGCGGCAGCACCGTCGCCGACCTGACGTCGTACCCCTGAGCGGCGAGACTGGAGGGGGACGGCGAGGCCGGTGAGGCGGTGGTGAGGAGATGGCGCGGCTCACGATCGACGGCGACGCGCTCGTGCTCCGGCTGGGCCTGCGCGACCGGCTGGCGACCCGCGTCGGCGGACTGCGGGTGCCGCTCGCCTGCGTGGTGAAGGCCGAGGTCCTCCAGGAACCCTGGCGCTGCCTGCGCGGGCGGCGCGAGCGCGGCTTGGACGTGCCCGACGTGGCGTGGAAGGGCGTGTGGCGCCATCCCGGCGGGCGGGACCTGGTGCTGGTGCGGCCGGAGCACGGCCCGTGCGTGCAGGTCGAGCTGCGAGCGCCGGCGGAGTTCGCCCGGATCGCCGCGACCGTCTCCGATCCGCTGGGCGTCGTGGAGCGGCTGCGGGCCGCACTCGACCCGCCTCCCGCACTCGACCCGCCTCCCGCACCGGACGCGCGGGAGCCGCGGGAGCCGCGGGAGGCGGGTCCCGCGGCTCAGCGGGAGGGCGGGCGTTCCACGAGCGTGTAGCGGGCCGGTTCGCCTGCGGCCAGGACCCGGCCGAAACCCCAGTCGGCGTCCTCGGGCGCGCAGGAGACGACGGCGACGTAGCGGATCCGGCCGGCCCAGTCGGCGAGGTCGCCGGTGACGTCGAGTCGGCGTGCGCGTGACGCCTCCCCGGGCGTCAGGTACACCGGGGCGCAGTCGTACAGCTGCGCCCGGAAGACCCGGCTGCCCGGGGTGATCCGTACCGAGCCGACCGCGGCCAGGCCGAGCGCGGCGGGGCTCCAGGCGGTCAGGCCCGTGTCGTCGAGCCGCCGTGAGGCGCCGCGGAATCCGGGTTCCTCGAAGAGGACCACGCCGGAGTCGGTCATGGGACTCTCCTTCCAGGGACCGGGGATTCCGGAATTCGTTTTCGGTCCGCGCCCTGTCCCGCGCATGACCGCGCCCGGCCCGGGCAAACGCACGTCGGCGGAGTCCGGGTGCCACGGAGGGGTTCCCCGGGCACACGCGGAGGAGACTGGAAGGAGCGGGAGAGCAGGCCAGGTTGTCTGGCCGAGGAGGGGGAGGAGGCGTGATGGATCGGGACGGCGGTGCGCCGCACGGGCCCGGCGTGTACGACGCCGGGAGGCTCGCCATCAGGGCCTCGCTCGACCTCGCCGAGGAGCTCACCCGCACCGAGGGGCGGCATCTGCTCGACATCGCCACCGGCGTCCTGGTCGCCCAGCAGGCGGTCGAGCCGGCGGTCGCGGCCGAGTCCCTCGAACGGCTCGCGGCCGGCGCCGGGCTCTCGCCCGCCGACCTGGCCGCCGACATCGTCAACGCCGCCTGCGGCGTCGAGATCGAGCAGCCCGAGCAGCACACGCCCGCGCTGCCGGGGACCCGCGCCCGGCGGCAGGTCGCCAGCGCCGCCGAGGCAGGCGTCGACCTCGACGAGGTCGCCGCCACCGTGCTGCAGGAACTGCGGCCGCTCGGCGTCCGCGGCCTGCTGCTGTGGCGACGCACCGCCAGCGACTGTCTGCGCCTGGTCGCCGCCGCCGGCTTCTCGCCGCTCGAACGCGCGCAGTGGGCGCAGATCCCGCCGCAGTGGCGGGCGCTGCCGCAGCGGGTGCTCACGGACGAGGTCCCCTTCTGGCTGCCGGACGGCGTCGCCGACGCCCACGATCTTCCCGGACCCGACCGCGAGGCGGCGCGGGCGCTGCTGCCGCTGCGCTTCGACGGCCGTTCCGCGGGCGTGGCGCTGCTCGCCTGGCGTGAACCGCGCGAGCTGGACGCGGAGCTGCGCCGCCGGGTCGTCAGCCTGCTGGAGGTGCTGGCCCGCGTGCTGGCCGGGTTCGAGCACATCACCGACCCGGGCGCCACGCTGCCGGTCCTGTCCGCGGCGCTGGACCTGCTGGCGGAGCCGGCCATGACCCTGCGCCGCAGCAGGGGCGTGGCCAACGGCGAGGAGCAGCCGCTCTACGTCGAGCACATGAACGCGGCCGCGCACCGGATGAGCAGCGGCGTGCCACGGCCGGTCGGCAGACCGCTGGCGCACGTCCTGCCGGCCACCGCCGACGACCTGTCCGCGCTGGTCGCCGACGCGTACCGGCAGGGGGCCGTCAAGCGCGCCGAGCGGTTGCCGACGACGCGGCAGCACGACGGCGTGGCGTTGGCCCCGATGCTCAACGTCCGGGTGCTCGTGGTGTCGTCGGACCGCTGCGTGGTGCTGTGGCACCCCGAGGGCCGGGACCACACGTTCTCCGTCCTCAAGCGGGCGGGCCGGCTCGGCTCCCTCGCCGCGTTCGAGGACGACACCGCGCGCGGGGTGACCCAGTGGAGCGAGCAGGTCGCGCCGCTGCTGGGCCTGCCCGAGGACGCGGAGCCGGTCTCGCTGGAGCGGATCGCGCCCCTGCTGGTGGCCGACGACCGGGCCCTGCTCACGCGCATGCTGGAGGCGCTGACCAGCCGGCTCGAAGGCGTCAGCGGGGTGCTGCGGGTGCCGCGGCCCGACGGCGGCGTGCGGCACGTCCGGCTGATCGCGGAGCCGCTGCTCACCCACGGCACGCTGACCGGCCTGACCGGCTTTTTCCAGGACGTCTCCCAGCAGCACCAGACGCAGGCGGCCCTCGCCGCGACGTTCGACGCCCTCGGCTCGGTCCAGGAGCAGGCGGCGATCCGCCACCGGCTCGCGCTGCAGCTGCAGCAGGCGATCGTTCCGGAGCAGTCCGACCTCGGGCTGCTCGACGGACTGAAGGTCGCGGCCCGCTACCGGCCCGCGGCGGAGGAGTACCGCGTGGGCGGCGACTGGTACGACGTGCTGAGCCTGCCGGACGGACGCGTGATGATCGCGGTGGGCGACGTCGCGGGCCACGGCATCGACGCGGCGACCGGCATGGTCGCCCTGCGCAACGCCCTGCGGGGCCTGGCCTGCTCCGGCGACGAGCCGGGCCCGCTGATGCACACCCTGAACGAGGTGGCGCTGCGCACCAACGGCCGCCCGACGGCGACCGCCCTCTGCGCTCACTACGACCCCGCCGACCGGACGCTGCACTGGACCAGCGCCGGTCACCTGCCCGCGCTCCTGCTGCGCGACGGGCGGGCCCGGCTGCTCGAATCCGCGCCGAACCTGCTGCTCGGCGCCGTACCGCGGACCCACTACGAGGAGTCGCGGATGGACCTGCGCTCGGGCGACCTGTTGCTGCTCTTCACCGACGGCCTGATCGAACGCCGCCACGCCTCGCTGGACGACGCCCTCGCAATGCTCGCCCGCGCCGTCGAGGCGCTGGAGCCAGGCTCTGATCTGGAGGCCCAGGCGGACACGCTGGTGGCGACGGCCGTCGGTGACACCGACGACGACGCGAGCCTGGTGCTGGTACGGCTGGACTGACCGGGCCTGAACGGTTCAGGCCTTAACTGACCAGGCCTGAGCTGACTACGGCTGGGCCGACGTACCTCGCGCCTCGCGCGCGAGGGCTCACTCGAGGTGCCGGGTCGCGTCACCCGCGCCGTGCAGGGGACCGAGGTGCGGACCGTCCAGCGTGGGCCAGGTCCACGCCTTCTCCCGCAGGTGGCGCAGGGCGGTCTCCATCTCGTCCCGCAGTCGTCGGGCTGCGGCGTCCAAGGACTCGTCGTCGGCCTGACCGGCGGCCCGATGGCTGTGCCCGTTCACCCCCGTCGCTCCTCTCGTCGGCTGCTCGCGGCTGACACAGCGCGAGCACCTACCCGGATCTTCGGGCGTTATGCAGCTCCCCTGTCATCAGGAGAGGTCTCGTGTCATCCGGCCGGGGCGCCCCGTCGCGCGACGCCGTGGTCCTCGTCCCACTCCGCCGTCGCGGCCGGGTAGCCGTTCGCCTCGCCCTCCCAGACGCGGACCTCGACCCGGTAGGGCATGGGCCGCTGCTGCACCCAGCGTCCCTGCAGTTCCGCGAAGAGATGCTGGTTGGCGCAGCCCTGCGCGGTGGCGAACGACTCCTCGGCGGTGGCCGGCGCCAGGACCCGGACCGCGTCGCTGAGGCGTTCCTCGGTGATGCGCACCTCGCTGCGATAAGTCATCGTCGCGACCTCCGATCGACGTCCCGGGCCTTGCGGAGCTACTGCCCGGGAACACGCGCGTCACACGTTTCCCGGCCGCCGTGCGTTTGAGGCGTCGGATCCGGGTGAGAAGCAATGCGCACCGCTCCGTGGCTCACCGGTGGCCACGGGGCGGTGACCACTTGCCCGGCCGGGGCCGCCGCGCTCACCGCAGGTGGCGGTGCACCCGCTCGAGCAGCTCGTCCGCGTCGACGGGCTTGACCAGGTAGTCGGTGGCGCCGGCGGCCAGGATCTCGTCCCGGTCGCCGGGCATCGCCTTCGCGGTGACCGCGATGATGGGCAGGGCGGCGAAGCGCGGGACCGCCCGGATGCGGCGGGTGGCCTCGTAGCCGTCGAGTCCCGGCATCATCAGGTCCATCAGGACCACGTCGATGTCGCCGCGGTCCTGGAGCACCTCGACGCCCTCCTGCCCGTTGGCCGCGCGGACCACCCGGGCGCCGTGCAGCTCCAGCACGCCCGACAGCGCGACGACGTTGCGCTCGTCGTCGTCCACCACCAGCGCCACCCGGCCCTGCAGGTCGTCGCCCAGCCGCGCCTCCGACCCGGAAGCGGCCGGAGCGCCGCTCTGGTCGCCGGGGACGGGAGCCGGGGCGTCGGGGGAGCGGACGGGCAGCAGCAGGGTGAAGGTGCTGCCCTGGCCCAGCGTGCTCTCCGCCCGGATGACGCCGCCCAGCAGGCGGGAGATCTGCCGGCTGATCGACAGGCCGAGGCCCGTCCCGCCGTAGCGGCGGGACGTGGTGCCGTCCGCCTGCTGGAAGGCCCCGAAGATCGAGCCGAGGTGCTCCTCGGCGATGCCGATCCCGGTGTCCTCGACCCGGAACGCCAGCACCGGCGCCCGCCCCGCGAGTTCGCGCGGCAGCACATCCACGGGGACGGTCTCGACGCGCAGTTCCACGCTGCCGGTCTCGGTGAACTTGACGGCGTTGGACAGCAGGTTGCGCAGCACCTGCCGCAGCCGCTGCTCGTCGTTGACCAGCTCGGCGGGCAGGTCCGGGCCGGTGCTGACCCGGAACTCCAGGGCCTTGTCCGTGGTCAGCGGCCGGAAGGTGTTCTCCAGCGAGTCCAGCAGCGGCCGCAGCGCGAACCGTTCCGGGCTCACGTCCAGCTTGCCCGCCTCGACCTTGGACAGGTCGAGGATGTCGTTGATCAGCTCCAGCAGGTCCGAGCCCGCGGAGTGGATCACGGTGGCGTAGCCGACCTGCTTCTCCGTCAGGTTCCCGCCGGGGTTCTGCGCCAGCAGCTGGGCCAGCACCAGCAGGCTGTTGAGCGGCGTGCGCAGCTCGTGGCTCATGTTGGCCAGGAACTCCGACTTGTACATCGACGCCGTGGAGAGCTGATGGGCCCGCTCCTCCAGCTCCTGCCGGGCCAGCTCGATCTCCAGGTTCTTCGCCTCGATGTCCGCGTTGCGGTCCGCCAGCAGGCCCGCCTGCTCCTGGAGTTCGGCGTTGGAGAGCTGCAGCTCCTGCTGCCGCTCCTGCAGTTCGCCGGTCAGCCGCTGCGACTCGGCCAGCAGCTCGTCGGTGCGCACGCTGGACAGCAGCGAGCCGACGTTGACCCCGAGCGCCTCGGTCACCTGGTCCAGGAAGTCCCGGTGGACCTGGGCGAAGGGGTGCAGCGAGGCGAGTTCGAGCACGCCGAGCAACTGCTCCTCGGTGACGATCGGCAGCAGCAGGAGCGAGGCCGGGGCGGCACTGCCGGCCCCGGAGGCGATGGTGAGGTAGCCGTCCGGCAGGTTCTCGACCGACAGGGTGCGGCGGCTGCGGGCGCACTGGCCGACCAGCGACTCGCCGACGCGGTAGCTGAGCTTCTGCCCCTCCGGCGCGCCGTACGCGCCGACGCGGATCAGACGCGGGCCGTCGGCGGTCTCCTGGGCCAGGTAGAACGCGCCGTACTGGGCGTCCACCAGCGGCGTCAGCTCGTCGAGGACCAGCTCGGCGACGGCGGCCAGGTTGCGCGGACCCTGCATCAGCGCCGAGACGCGGGCCAGGTTGGACTTGAGCCAGTCCTGCTCCTGGTTGCGGCGCGTGGTCCGGCGCAGCGACTCGACCATGGCGTTGATGTTGTCCCTGAGCTCCCCGACCTCGCCGGGTGCCTCGACGGTGATCGAGCGGGTCAGGTCGCCCTCGGCGACGGCGCTGGTGACCTCGGCGATGGCCCGCACCTGCCGGGTGAGGTTGCCGGCGAGCTCGTTGACGTTCTCGGTCAGCCGCTTCCAGGTGCCGGAGACGCCCTCGACCTCGGCCTGACCGCCGAGCTGGCCCTCGCTGCCGACCTCGCGCGCCACCCGGGTGACCTCGGCGGCGAACGAGGAGAGCTGGTCGACCATGGTGTTGATGGTCGTCTTGAGCTGCAGGATCTCGCCGCGCGCGTCGACGTCGATCTTGCGGGTCAGGTCGCCCTGGGCGACGGCGGTCGTCACCTGGGCGATGTTGCGGACCTGGTTGGTGAGGTTGGTCGCCATCGAGTTGACGTTGTCGGTCAGGTCCTTCCACGTCCCGGCCACGTTGGGGACGCGCGCCTGGCCGCCCAGCACGCCCTCGGTGCCGACCTCCCCGGCGACGCGGGTGACCTCGTCGGCGAAGGCGGACAGCATGTCGACCATGGTGTTGATCGCGTCCGCGAGTGCGGCGACCTCGCCGCGGGCCTCGACGGAGATCTTCCGGGACAGGTCGCCGCGCTCGACCGCCTGCGCGACCTGCGCGATCGAGCGGACCTGACCGGTGAGGTTGGATGCCATCACGTTGACGTTGTCGGTGAGGTCCTTCCAGGTGCCGCCCACGCCGCGGACGGTGGCCTGGCCGCCGAGCTTGCCCTCGGTGCCGACGTCGCGGGCGACGCGGGTGACCTCGTCGGCGAAGGCGGAGAGCTGGTCGACCATCGTGTTGATGGTCTCCTTGAGCTCCAGGATCTCCCCGCGCGCGTCGACGGCGATCTTCTGTGTCAGGTCGCCGCCCGCGACCGCGCCCGCCACCTGCGCGATGGCGCGCACCTGACTGGTGAGGTTCCCGGCCATGAAGTTGACGTTGTCGGTCAGGTCCCGCCACGTCCCGGCCACGCCCGGCACCCGCGCCTGACCGCCGAGACGCCCCTCGGTGCCGACCTCGCGGGCGACGCGGGTGACCTCGTCGGCGAAGGCGGAGAGCTGGTCGACCATCGTGTTGACGGTGTTCTTCAGCGCGAGGATCTCCCCGAGCGCGTCGACCTCGATCTTCTGCGTCAGGTCGCCCTTGGCCACCGCCGTGGTGACCTGGGCGATGTTGCGCACCTGGTCGGTCAGGTTGCGTGCCATCCCGTTGACGGAGTCGGTCAGCTCCCGCCAGGCCCCGTCGAGCCCGGGCACCTGGGCCTGGCCGCCCAGCCGGCCGTGGCCGCCGACCTCCTGGGCCACGCGGGTCACCTCGGAGGTGACCAGGGTCAGCTGGTCGAGCATCCCGTTGAACACCTGGGCGATCTCGCCCAGCAGCCCGTCGGCGCCCGGGGAGAGGCGCGCCGAGAAGTCGCCGTCGCGCACGGCGGTCAGGCCCGCGAGCAGCTGCCGCAGGCCCTCCTCCGCGCGCTCGTCGTTCCCGCGCTCGTCTGAGCCGTGGGAGGGGACCCGGTTGGTCGGATCAGGTGACGAGGAAACCTGCATACCCGCCTCTCCACCACTCGTGCGGAACCGCCTGCCTGCTCGGCGACCCGGGCGTCAGAGCTTGGCTCACCCCATCGTTCCACTTGGGCGGCGCGGATGCAGCCGTCTCGCCGTTGTCGAAAGGCGTCTCCGGGCTGCATGCCCCAGGCCCGCCCGGGCAGACGCATGGACACGACACCGGCACGCGCAGCGAGGAGGTGCGTGGTGGAGGCAAGGCACGGCCCGGCACTCTCCGAGCGCGAGCGGCAGGCGCTCACCGGCATCGAGGAGTCGCTGCGGGCGGACGAGACCCTCGAGCGGCAGCTGCGGACGATGCGGCCGCGCCACCTGCTGGGGCTGCGTTGGCGCCGACGGCGTGACACCGGCGGCCGCCCCGGTGCGGGCGGGAGCGGGGGAACATGAGCCCGACACAGCCCCCCGGAGGCACCGCAGCCGGAGACCGGCGGTGAAGGCCCGCTTCCCGGCGCCGCACGACCCGGGCGCGGACCAGCGCGCGGTGGTCGGGGACGTGCTGCTGATGACCTCCGAGCTGGCTACGAACGCCTGCATGCACTCCGGGGGTCCGGTCGAGCTGACCGTGGCGGCCGTCGGGCCCGGGCGGCTGGGGGTCGAGGTCCTCGACGCGAACCCGGAGCCGCCGGTTCTGCGATCGCCGGCCGCCCCGTCCCGGCCCGGCGGTCACGGGCTGCGCGTGTGGGGCAGCGAGGCCCGGCCCGGGGGCGAGGCGGTCTGGTTCGAGGTGGAGTCGACGGAGGCGATGGGATGATCCCGTACGAGCTCAGGGCGGAACACCACCCGGGAGAGCTGGCCCTGACCCGGCGGCGCTGGCACGTGGTGCGGCGCGGCCGGGTGACCGGCCTGTGCGGCCTGCTGCTCTCGCCGGTCGGTGAGACCGGCCCGCTGGCGGCCTGGGCCGAGGTGACGCAGGCCCTGCGGTGTCCCGGCTGCTGGAAGGCCTACCGGGGGCGGGCCGCGGCCGCCTGACGGAACCGCAGGAGGAGGCACGTCCTGCACAGCGGAACCGGCCCGTCGACGCTCCCGCGGCGGCTCGTCGCGGTCGAGCCGCCGCGCGTCTCCCTGCCCGAGCGCTGCCCGAGGGCGCCGCGGTGGACCGGGCGACGCTGGAACCGCCGCTGCGCGGGGCGTCAACAACGGCAGGCGGTTCTGGTCGGTGGCGTGATTCCGGCCCTGGCCGAAAGAACATAGCAGTCCAGATGGCGGACACCTGCGACACGGTCCGGTTCGACACCAAAGCGCCTTCATTCATTCACAACTGATGGCTCGTCAGACTCCCGGGGTGGAATCCGGAATCGCCCGTGTGATGTGATGGACGTGTCATTAGTTGTGTTTGCTTCCAACGCGCAAGCTGCTGCGCCGAACAGTGGGGATACGTGTCCACACCGAACACCCCTGAGGCCATAGCCGTCGGCGCTGCCGTCTTCCTTCTGCTGGTCCTGCTGGGCTGGCAGCTGCGGACCCGCAGAGCCAACCGGCGCGAGCTGGCCGCCCGCAACTCCGCGATGGACGGGCTGCGCAGGGCTTATGACGACCTGGAACGCGCCTTCGGGCAGACGCAGCAGCACAACGCACGGATGACTCAGGAGCTCCAGGACGCCGCCGAGGAGCTGCGGCGCAGCCGCAGCGAGGGCGGCGAGGTGCTCGCCAACCTGGCGCTGCGCTCGCTCGCCCTGGTGGAGCGCCAGCTCGGCAGCCTGGAGGGCCTGGAGGAGATGGAATCCGACTCCGTTCGGCTGGAGCAGCTCTACGGGCTCGACCACCTGGCCACCCGGATGCGCCGCAACAGCGAGAACATGCTGCTGCTCGCCGGCGCCGAGCCGCACCGGGCTGGCCGGCCCGGCGCGCCCGCGTCGCTGCTGGACGTGCTGCGCGCCGCCCTGTCCGAGATCGAGCGGTACGAGCGCGTCCACCTGACGGCGCTTCCGCAGGTCTTCGTCCGCCCCGAGGTCGCCGACGACCTCAGCCACGTCCTGGCCGAGCTGCTGGACAACGGGACCGCTTTCTCGCCGCCGACCGAGGCGGTCACCGTCACCGCCTGGCACCTCGACAGCGGTGAGGTCATGGTCTCCGTCGCCGACCGCGGCATCGGCATGACCGACACGATGCTGCGTCAGGCCAACGTCGCGCTGGCCGATCCGGGCGACGGCCACGGTGTCGGCCACGGCAGCGGCCGCTCGCTCGGCCTGCGCGTGGTCACGCTGCTCTCCCGGCGGCTCGGCCTGCGCGTCCAGCTGCGCGCCAGCGCCAGCGGAGACGGCACCACCGCCCTGGTCGCCCTGCCCGCCGGACTGCTGACGGAGCCTCCGGTCTCAGCCCCCCAGCAGACCCCGGCCGGCATCCCCGTTCCGGCGGCCGCCACGCCGGCCCCGCCCGCGACGCGGCCGCGCGGCCCCGGCCTCGCCGCCGTCCCGCAGCGGGCC
>NZ_BBPO01000096.1 GCF_000787815.1 Streptacidiphilus neutrinimicus | reverse complement strand
CAGGGACCACTCGGCGAAGGTCGGCTTGATGGTCTGGATCAGGCCGTAGGTGCCGCCGTAGAGGGCCTGGTTGCCGTCCCAGTGGTTCTCGGCGCGGGGGTTGCCGGAGGACTCGGTCATCGCGCGGGCCTTGATGGAGGCGGCCGAGGGGACCTTGTCGCCGTCGGCGCGGAGGATGTCGCGGGCCTGGGCGATCCAGCCGTCGAGGTTGTTCGCGTAGGTCTTCTTCGCGGGAGCCGCAGGCTTGGCGGGCGCGGGCTTGGCGGGGGCGGCAGGCTTGGCGGGCGCGGGCTTGGCGGGGGCCGGCTTCGCCGGGGCGGGCTTGGCAGGCGCGGGCTTGGCCGGGGCGGGCTTCGCGGGGGCCGGCTTCGCGTCGGTCTTCGGGTCCGTCTTCACTGCCGCCTGCTGGGCAGTGTGCTGGGCCGGGGCCGCGTTGTCCTTGGGCGCGGCGTTGGCGGGGATCGCGTGCTGGCCGACGAACGCGGCGGCGGCGACGCAGGACGCCATCAGGACGTTGGCGGTGAGGCGGGTGCGGGTACGGGGAAGGCCGAGACGCATGTCACTCCAGAGGTCGGGTGCGGACGCGCCGCTCCCCGCCCGCGAACAGGGCGGGCGGGCAGCAGGGCAGCGCCGCTCGGGGAACTGGCTGGCTGTTCTCGACACGGCCGACGCACACACGCGCTGCAGGCTCTTCGGTCGAGCGTGTTCGCGGGGCTGATCCGCCGGGCTCCGGGGTTCTGCACCGGGCCCTCTCGCGGCGCTGGATTGCTGCCGCGTTCCGCTGAACGGTCTCCACGTTCACACGACCGTCTCGACAGGGGCAAGAAATATCGGCCCTAAGTGGTTTAAGCCACAAGAAGTCGGATTAATCTGAGCAAACGCCTGCGATTCCAAGGAATATGCGCAAATCGGCTCTATTGAGCCGCGGACGGACCCCGCCCGCACCGGCCCGAACCCCCGAACGGGGTCCGGGCACGGTGAGCCCCGTCACGCACGGAGCAGGCCGAGCTCAGCCTCGCGGGGCGGTGACGCGGCTCACGCCGGGGAGCTCTCGCGGTGAACCCTTCCCCGCCGCCGGAGCGCGGACCGCCCGGTGGGCGCGAGCGCGAGCGGGACCAGCGCGACGAGCGGCAGCACGACACCGCAGGCGAAGATCCCGCGTGCTCCCGTCGGGGCCGCGACCAGCAGCCCGGCGAGGGCCGAGCCACCCGAGACGCCGAGGTTGAACGCCGTGTTCACCCATGCCCCGCCCTCCGTCCGGGCGCCCTCGGGCACGAGCTCCTCGACCAGGAGATACGCGGTGATCAGCACGCAGTCGGTCGCCGCGCCGTCGAGGAGGAGCCCGGCCGCCGCGCCCGCCCGGGAGAAGCAGAGCGCCACGAGCGCCTGGGCTCCCGCCGCCGCGACGACGAGCCAGGCCAGCCGCCGGTGCGGCGAGCGCCGCCAGGCGCGGCGGCCGTAACCGAGGCCGCCCAGGACCCCGCCGACGGAGACGAGCACCTCCAGCGGCCCGGCCGTGCCCGCGCCCCAGGCCGCGACGCAGGCCAGTGCCGCCCCCGCGCACGTCGCGCCGACGGTGGCGACCGCGAGCAGCACGGACGCGAACGCCGCCGAGCGCAGCGGCACCCGTGGTGCGCCGGGGGACGCCGCGCCGCCCTCGGCGCGTGGGACCGGACCGCCGCGGAAGACGGCCGCGAGGGCGAGGAAGCCGAGGGCGAAACAGGCCGCGCACAGGCCGAGTACGACGGGCGCGGCGAGGACCGTCAGCGCCGCACCCGCGATCGCCGGGCCCAGCGCGAAGACGGTGGACTCCGCCACCGCGTCGAGGCTGAGCGCCGCCTGCCGCTCCGTGTCGGAGCGGGCGAGCGCGCCGAGGCGGACCCGCAGCAGGGGGCCGACGGGCGGCGAGAACAGACCCGCCAGCGGTGCGAGCAGGGCGGCGCCCCAGCCGACCCGGAGGCCCGCGAGCAGGGCGAGCGCTCCGAGCAGGGCGGCGAATCCGGCGGCGAGCCAGGGCAGGGCGGCGGGCCGGCGCTCCACCAACCGCGCACGCGCGGGCAGGAGCATCGCGCCGACCAGCGAGTAGGCGCCGACGGCCGCGCCGGCGAGGGCATAGGAGCCGCCCGCGTCGCGCAGGGCGAGCAGCAGCGGCAGCGGGTGGAGGCCATAGGGAAGCCGGGCGAGCGCACCGGCGGCGAACAGGCCGCGGGCACGCGGCAGGGCGAGGACGGCGCGCAGCGAGGCGCCGCCCTGGGCGGGGCGGGACATGGGAACTCTCCAGGCGTGGAGTGGCGCACGACGGAACGACGACGAGGCACGCGGCGCGCGAGAAGGGGCGCGGCGTCGGCGTTCGGTCTAGTGCGGCCCGGAGAGATGCATGGAAGGGATGGTAGCGAACCGTCCATGACATCACATCAGCTTTACCGCCCCGGGCGGACCAGGCAGGCCGGGCAGGCGGACTGGGCAGGCGACCCGGGCAGGCGACCCGGGCAGGCGGACGGGGCAGGCGGACTGGGCAGGCGGGCCGGGCAGGCGGACGGGGCAGGCGGACGGGGCAGGCGACCTTCGCCCGCAGGAAAACCCCGTAGGCACGGCGGATCCCGGTTGCTAGGTTCGGACCCCATGACGAGCGGGGTGGACGAGGGCGTAAGAAGCGGGGAGCGGGGTGAGGGAAGCCCCCGCCTCGGGTCGGCCTTCGCCAAGCTGTGGGGTTCCAGCACGGCGTCCGCCTTGGGGAGCGGCCTGACGACGATCGCCACACCGCTGCTGGTCGCCTCGCGGACCAGCGATCCGCTGATCGTGGCCTCCGCCTCGGCCGTCGCCTGGCTGCCGTGGCTGCTGTTCGCGCTGCCGGGCGGGGTGCTGGTCGACCGGGTGGACCGGCGGCGGCTGATGGTCACACTGGACTGGGCGCGGTTCGCTGCGATGGGCGTGCTGTCGCTGACGCTGCTCACCGGCCATCCCAGCATCGCCGTGCTCTACACGGTGCTGTTCCTGATCAACACCGGCGAGGTGGTGTTCCGCTCGGCGGCCCAGTCGCTGGTGCAGACGGTCGTGCCGCGGCCGCTGCTGGAACGGGCCAACGGCTGGCTGACGGGCGGCGCCACCCTGATGCAGGGCGTCCTGTCCGGCCCGCTGGCCGGCCTGCTCTTCGCGGTCACGGCGGGGCTGCCGTTCCTGGTCAACACGGGCACCTATGCCGCGAGCGCGCTGCTGATCGCCCTGGTGGCCGGCTCGTTCCGCCCGGACGTCGGCACTCCCGACGACAGCCACGGCAGCACCCCGGGCGACAGCGACAGCGGCACGCCGGGCGCGGCGCGGCGCTCGGTGCGGACGGACATGATCGAGGGCTTCCGCTGGCTGATGCGCCAGCGCCTGCTGCGCACCATGGCCGTGCTGATCGGCCTGCTCAACGTGACCCTGACCGCCGCCGTGGCGGTGCTGGTGCTGCTGGCCAAGGAGCGGCTGCACCTCGGCTCGGTCGGCTACGGCCTGCTGTTCTCCTGTATGGCCGTCGGCGGGATCGTCGGCTCCGCGATCGGCGACCGGCTGGTCGCCTGGTGCACCGCCACCTGGACGATCCGGATCGGCCTGCTGATCGAGGCCGGGATGCACCTGGCACTGGCCGTCTCGCACAGCGCGTGGTTCCTCGGCTTCATGCTCTTCGCGTTCGGCGTGCACGGGGTGCTGTGGGGCATCGTCGCCAACTCGCTGCGGCAGCGGATGACGCCGCCCGAGCTGATGGGCCGGGTCAGCAGCTCCAACCTGTTCGTGGCGGCGGGCGGCAACTGCGTCGGCGCGCTGCTCGGCGGCGGCCTCGCGTCGCGGTTCGGGGTGGCCGCGCCGTACTGGGTGGGCTTCGTGGTCGCGGTCGGCGTCGTCGCGGCGACCTGGCACGTCTTCGACCGCGAGTCGGTCGCCGCCGCCTACGCGACGGACCCGGCCCAGGAGTCCGCCGCCGCGTGAGGCCGGGTGAGGACGGCCGCGTGAGGACGGCGCGGATCTGGTGCATGGTGAAGCCATGCAGTGGTTGGACGCGACCGGTGGCTGGCTGGGCCACGCCTGGCTCGGGAGGCTGCTGTTCCAGCGGGCCCTCGCGGGCGTCTACCTGGTGGGCTTCCTCACCGCCGCGCGGCAGGGCCGGGCCCTGCTGGGCACGGACGGGCTGACGCCCGTCCCACGGTTCCTGGCGCACCGCGGGTTCCGGCAGTCGCCGTCGCTGTTCCACTGGCGGTACTCCGACCGGCTCTTCGCCGCCGTCGCCTGGACGGGCTGCGCGCTCGCGGCCGCGGTCGCCGCGGGGGCGGCGGACGCGGTGCCGCTCGGGGCGGCGATGGCGATGTGGGCGCTGCTGTGGGCGCTCTACCTCTCGATCGTCAACGTCGGGCAGACCTGGTACTCCTTCGGCTGGGAGTCGCTGCTGCTGGAGACGGGCGCGCTGGCGGTCTTCCTCGGCAACGACCACGTCGCGCCGCCGATCACGACCCTGCTGCTGATCCGCTGGATCCTGTTCCGCGTCGAGGTCGGCGCGGGACTGATCAAGCTGCGCGGCGACCGCTGCTGGCGGGAGCTGACCTGCCTGTACTACCACCACGAGACGCAGCCGATGCCGGGCCCGCTCAGCTGGTGGTTCCATCGCCTGCCGCGCCCGCTGCACCGGGTCGAGGCGGGGGCCAACCACGTGGTGCAGCTGGGCGCGCCCTTCGCGCTGTTCCTGCCGCAGCCGGGCGCGACGGTGGCGGCGGGGCTGGTCGTGGCGACCCAGCTGTGGCTGGTCCTGTCCGGCAACTTCGCCTGGCTGAACTGGCTGACCATCACGCTGGCGCTGAGCGCGGTCAGCTCCGGCGCCGGGCGCGCGTACCCGGCGACGCCGCTCTGGTTCCAGGTGCTGGTGCTCGGGTACGCGGCGCTGGTGCTGGCGCTCAGCTACCGGCCGGTCCGCAACCTGCTCTCCTCGCGGCAGATGATGAACGCCTCCTTCGACAGCCTGCACCTGGTCAACACCTACGGCGCGTTCGGGAGCGTGACGCGGCTGCGGCACGAGGTGGAGCTCGAGGGCAGCGCGGACGGGCACACCTGGCTGGCCTATGGCTTCCGGGGCAAGCCGGGCCCGGTGCTCCGCCGGCCGCGCCAGTTCGCGCCGTACCACCTGCGCCTTGACTGGCTGATGTGGTTCGCCGCGCTCAACCCCGGCTACGCGCGCGGGTGGCTGACAGCGCTGCTGCGCAAGCTGCTGGCCGGTGACGCGGCCACGCTGCGGCTGCTGAGGCGCGACGGCAACCCGTTCCCCGACGCGCCTCCGGCCTTCGTCCGGGCGACCCTCTACCGCTACCGCTTCACGACCCCGGCGGAGCGGCGCAGCACGGGAGCGTGGTGGCACCGGGAGTTCGTCGGGTCGTACCACCGGACGCTGTCGAGGTGACGGCCGCCCGCCCCGGCGGCGCCCGCCCCGGCGGCGACTGCCGCGGCGGCGGTCACTTCAGCGGCCATTGGATCTCGGTCACCCACTCCTCCTGGGGGCCGCAGGAGTTCAGGTAGAGCTCGCGACCGAGGCGGTCCGCCCGGTGGCCGCCGGACTCGATCCAGCGGGCGAGCGTCTGGACGCTGGCGAGGACGCCGTCCATGGATCCGTGGTGGACGATCGTCGCCGCGCGCTCGACCGCCGGGAGGTCGACGACGTCGACGCCCGGGAGCTCGCCGGGAGCGAGCGCGACGGGGACGCCGGCATGGACGACGATGCCGTCGCCGAGCTCGCCGTCGCCGTCCTGCTCGTACCAGGCGATGTCCGGACCGGCGGGCTGCACGCCGGCCGCGCCCAGCTTCTCGTGCAGCCCGCGGTAGAGCGGACCGATGACGGGACCGATGTGGCGGGGGTCGAAGCTCTCGGCCAGGCCTGTGACGACGGCCAGCCGGGCGGCGGGGAGCGACTTGAGGACGACTTCGGCGGTGGGCATGAGCCCCTCGCTTTCGATGGTGCGGAGCCTCGTCTCGACCTGGGCGAGCCGCGCGGTCGCGGCGGCGACGGTGTCGGCCAGCTCGGCCCGTCGCAGCCGCAGCATGCCGCGCAGCTCCTCCGGGCCGACCTTCGCGCCCAGGACCTCGCCGACCTGCTGCAGGCTGAAGCCGAGATCCTTGAGCGCGATGACACGGTTGAGGCGCGACAGCTGGGCCGCCTCGTAGTACCGGTAGCCGGTGAACGGGTCGACACGGGCCGGCCGCAGCAGGCCGAGGGCGTCGTAGTGCCTCAGCATGCGGACCGACACCTGCCCCAGCCGGGCGAAGTCCCCGATGGTGAACATGACCTCTCCAGTAACGGGTCTCCCACTGTGTGAGGGTCAAGCCCGTTAATTGTTAGGACTCTTGACAGTTATATGGTCCAGACCAATCATTGGCAGGGCCCGAACACAGCACACTCGAACACAGCACAGTCGGACACAGCACAGCCAGACACGTCACTGCACCACTCCACCCCACGGGAGTCCTGCATGAGATCAGTCCGTGCCCTGCTCACCGCGGCGCTGCTCGGCGCCGGGCTGGCCGCGGTCGCCGCCCCCACGGCGCACGCGGCGAACACGCCCGTCCCCGCGCACGTCTTCTCCCCCTACTTCGAGGCCTACAGCGGGGACAACCCCGCGACGCTCTCGTCCGAGTCCGGCGCCAAATACCTGAGCATGGCCTTCATCCAGGCCGCCGCCAAGGGCTCGTGCACCGCCTACTGGGACGGGGACACCAGCCAGCCGATCAGCTCCTCGACCTTCGGCAGCCAGATCGCCTCGATCCAGGCGAGCGGCGGCGACGTCGTTCCCTCCTTCGGCGGTTACACCGCCGACGACACCGGCACCGAGATCGCCGACAGCTGCACCGACGTCAACTCCATCGCCCAGGTGTACGAGAGCGTCATCACCACCTACGGCGTCACCCGGATCGACCTCGACACCGAGGACAACTCGCTGACGAACAGCGCCGGCATCGACCGCCGCAACAAGGCGATCGCGCAGGTGGAGTCGTGGGCCGCGAGCACCGGGCGCACCGTCCAGTTCTCCTACACCCTGCCGACCACCACCAGCGGCCTGGCCGCGAGCGGCCTCGCCGTGCTGAAGAACGCGGTCCAGAACAACGCCCGCGTCGACGTGGTCAACATCATGACCTTCGACTACTACGACGGCGCCACCCACGAGATGGGCACCGACGCGGAGAACGCGGCCACCGGCCTGGAGGGCCAGCTCGCGCAGCTGTACCCGTCCAAGAGCGCCGCGCAGCTGTGGAACATGGTCGGCATCACCATGATGCCGGGCATCGACGACTACGGCGCCGCCGAGACCACCACCGTGGCCGACGCGAAGAACGTCGAGAGCTGGGCCGCCGGCAAGGGCCTGGCCGAGCTGTCCTTCTGGGCGCTGGAGCGCGACAACGGCGGCTGCCCCGGCACGGGCGGCTCCGACACCTGCTCCGGCATCAGCCAGAACACCTGGGACTTCAGCCACGCCATGGAGCCGTTCACCAGCGGCGGCGGGCAGACCCAGAACGACTTCTCGCTGAGCCTCAGCCCCTCCTCCGCTTCGCTCGCCCAGGGGGCCTCGGCGACGGCCACGGTCTCCACGGCGGTCACCTCCGGCAGCGCGCAGAGCGTCAGCCTGAGCGCGAGCGGCTCGCCCTCCGGCGTCAGCGTCTCGTTCAGCCCGGCCTCCGTCACCGCGGGCGGCTCCAGCACGCTCACCGCGACCGTCGGCTCCTCCGTCGCCGCGGGGACCTACCCGATCACGGTCACCGGCACCGCCGCCTCCGGCAGCCACAGCGCCACCTACTCACTGACCGTCACCGGCACCAGCGGCGGGGGCGGCGGCAGCCTGGTCAACGGCGGATTCGAGACCGGCAGCCTGAGCCCGTGGACCTGCCAGAGCGGCAGCGGCGTGGTCTCCTCCCCCGTCCACAGCGGCAGCCACGCGCTGGCCGTCGCGCCGAGCTCGTCGACGACGGGCGAGTGCGACCAGTCGGTCACCCTCCAGCCGAACCACAGCTACACGCTCACCGGCTGGGTCCAGGGCTCCTACGCCTACATCGGCGTCAGCGGCGGCGCGAGCGCCAGCACCTGGTCGTCCGGCAGCGGCTGGAACCAGCTGACCGTGCACTTCACCACTGGCAGCAGCGGCACGGTCACCGTGTACGTGCACGGCTGGTACGCCCAGGGGAACGTCTACGCGGACGACTTCAACCTGGCGTAGCGGGAGCTCGCGGGAAGGCCGCTCAGTCCGCGAGGACGGGGACGTCGATCCTGACCATCCCCGCGATGCCGAACTGCAGCATCACCGGAACGGTGCCGCCCGGCTTCAGGGCGGCGCCGTTCGTCAGCACGATCCTCGGGCCGTTCGCCGCACCGAAGGAGGCGGTCGAGCCGGAGGCGATCAGAACGCCGGCGACCGACTTCGCGTTCTCGGTCGTGCCGTCCAGCGTGGCCACCTTGCCCTGGATCGCTGCCAGGGCGAGGTGCTCGGTCACCGGGCCGGAGTTGGTCACGCCCATCTCCAGCTGCGCGCCGCCCGGCGCGCCGAGGTGCACCGCCGCCTTGGCGACCCTCAGGTCGACGTTGCGGCCCTGCACCGAGTAGTCGGTGCCGTCCGCGCCCACCGAGACCGAGGACTGCGCCGTGCCGGGAAGCTCCCGCTGCACCCCGCCGCTGGCGCAGCCGGAGAGGGCGAGCGCGGCGGACAGGGCCAGGACGGGAAGCGCGATCGCGGCGCGGAGACGGTGACGCATAGCAGCATTATCGCCACCCGCCCACGGCCCCCCTGCGCCCGGGGTCCCGCTACGGGCGGGCGTCCGGACACACAGGTCCGGACGGGCGACTTGGCGTCGCGCCGACCGGGAAGGGCCGGCGAGGAGGCGCAGAGTGAAGCTGTGCACACGAAGGGCGACCGGGGCGCGAGCACGGCCCGGCGCCACCGACCACAGCAAGGAGCAAGCATGCGCAAGCCCTCACGGCTGGCAGCCGCCGGGGTCCTCGCGGCAGGTCTGGTACTCGGCGCCTGCGGCGTGGCGAGTGCCGACGCCACCGCGAACGGGGTGGCGACCAACTCGCCGGGCTTCCTTTCCGGCAACCTCGTGCAGATCCCCGTCCACATCCCGATCAACCTCTGCGGCAACAGCGTCAACGTGGTGGGCGCCGGCAACCCGGCGATCGGCAACACCTGCGTCAACGGCCACGAGGTCGACGGGGGCCACATGGCCTGGCAGCACCACGGGTGGATGCAGCACCACGACGACGCGGCGAACGGCCAGTCGGCCACCGACGACTCGGCGAACGGCCAGTCGGCCACCGACGACTCGGCGAACGACCAGGCCGCGACCGATGGAACGGCGACCGACGGAAGCCAGGACTGCGATTGACAGCCGCCCCGCCTCCGGGCGACACCGCGCGCGCTGACGCGCCGTCACCCCCGATAATACGCATCGGCCCTGCTCCCGATCATGGAGCAGGGCCGATCCGTGTGCTGCGGCCGTGCCGCGCTGGCCCTGAGGTCAGCCGACGTTGGCGCCGTGGTTGCCGAAGGCCGGGTTCAGCAGGCCGATCACGTTGGCGGAGTTGCCGACCACGTTGACCGGGATGTGGACCGGCAGCTGCAGCTCGTTGCCGCTGACCGCACCCGGGGAGTTCGAGGCGTCGCCGCAGGCGTGGGAGCTTGCGAAGGCGGCACCGGCACCGGCCGCGACGACCGCACCGGCGGCGGCGGAGGCGACCAGGGCGCCCTTCAGAACGTTCGACATGACTCTCGATTCCTCGCACATGTGGACCGCGCCACCGGGCCGACCGGAGACGGGGCCCGCGGTCTCCGAACCGCAGGCACCGAGCCCAACGAGGCCGATTCTCGCCCGTCACCGGCCATGTACGACATTCACCCGGACGATGGATTCAGCCGAGAATGCGCCCATTCGAGTGGAGCTGGAGTTGACCCATGTCCTCGTGAGCAGAGGGTCGTTGGAGAGTCCGGATGAACAAGAGCGGAACACGGCGAACGCTTTCCACCGGATCGAATTCCGATTCGCACCGGAACAGCGAGGCCTGACCGCCGATCCCGAGACCTTCGTACCAAGAGATTCACGAGAGGGGACACCTCCCATGCTCAACACCAAGCGCGGCCTCATGGTCACCGTCGCCGCGGCCGGCCTGCTCGCCGCCGGTGGTGGCGTCGCGGCAGCCAGCAGCACCGCTCAGGGCGCCGCGGCCAACTCCCCGGGCTTCCTGTCCGGCAACCTGGTCCAGGTCCCGGTCCACGTCCCGGTCAACCTGTGCGGCAACACGGTCAACGTGATCGCCCTGCTGAACCCGGCGTTCGGCAACCACTGCGCCAACGAGGGCTGATCTCCGCCCTCGGAAGCGTGGGGCCCGGCCGCGACGAGCGGTCGGGCCCTTCCTCCATCGAAGCGATGTGCGATCGGCTGTCCGAGTGGTCGTTCGAGTCGGCTCGTGACCGGGCCGCCCGGCGCTCGTTTCGTCTTGCGGCCCCTCCTTTTTCGGAGGGGCTGAAAGAAACGCAAACCAGCAAATCCTAGAGATCGAAGGATTCCCATCATGAGCAAGGTCATCAAGGCCGCCGCGCTCGGCGCCGCCGCCGCTGCCGTCACCCTCGTCGGCGCGGGCGTCGCCTCCGCCGACTCCACCGCGAACGGCATCGCCAGCAACTCCCCGGGCTTCCTGTCCGGCAACCTGATCCAGGTTCCGGTCCACATCCCGGTCAACGTCTGCGGCAACACCGTCAACGTGATCGGCCTGCTGAACCCGGCCTTCGGCAACACCTGCGTCAACAAGTAAGGAACGCCCGCTCGCTCGGCGAGCACTCGGGCGTTCCAGCTTCAAGCGTTCTAGATAGGAGATTCACCGTGCGTACGCTCAAGACCGTCGGCGCCGTCTCCCTCGCCTCCGTGGGCCTGGTGGCAGGCGCCGCGGGAGCCGCCTCGGCCGACGCCGGCGCGGCCGGCGCCGCAACCAACTCTCCCGGCGCCGTGTCGGGCAACGCGGTCCAGGTCCCGGTTCACATCCCGGTCAACCTCTGCGGCAACTCCGTCGACGTGATCGGCGCCCTGAACCCGGTGTTCGGCAACGGCTGCGAGAACGCGCCCTGCTGACGCCCTGCTGACCCTCACCCAGCAATGCGGGTCCGCCGTGTCCCCCGCGCCTCGTCGGTGCGGGGGGCTGCGGTGCGCCCGTCACCGGATCACATCACCGGACTGATCACCGGATCGGGAGACCCTGAAATGAACACGGCCCGCGCAGCGGCGTTCGGCACGCTCCTTCTCTCCGTGGCCGGCCTCGTCGCCGCCTCCCCCGCCCAGGCGGCCGACTCGTCCCCGGCGGCCGGCACCGCCTCCGGCGCCGTGCCCAAGGCGGCCTTGCAGCCGCTTGCCGTGGGCCCCACCGTCACCGGGCTGACCACCGCGGTCCCGAACGTGGTCCGCCCCGCGAAGGACTTCCGGCTCGACCCGCTGGCCAACTCGGCCGCCGACCCGCTCAACAACGGCGTCGCCCTCAAGCCCGACCAGGGCGGGCCCGTCTCCACGCAGCCGGTCACCTCCGGCCTGAGCAACGGCGGCGGCCTCAGCAGCCTGCCTCTGGTCGGCGGCGCGGCCGGTCTGCTCCCGGGCTGAGCCCGCCCCTCGCCCACCCATCCCGCGGCGTTCCTGGCCACGCGGACATCCGCCGGTCCTGCCCACTCCTCCTTCGGCAGGACCGGCGGATTCTTGCTGCGGTGCTCCCGCCGTCAGCCGCGCGCGGCGTTCAGAGCGCCCTTGGCGCTGGCGACGACGTCCTGGACCGGCTGGACCAGGTTGGCGTCCGGGCTGCGCTGGTCCAGCGAGAGCTGACCGCCGGGCGCGCTCTGCACACGCGGCGGGGTGACCTCGGGCTGGAGCCGGGTGAGGTCGAGCTGCGGCAGCTGCGTGTTCGTCGTCGGCGCCTCGTAGGGCAGCGAACGGCCCTGGTAGGTGACCGGGTGGCCGACGCCGAGGGCGGCGCTGACGGCCTTGAGCGGCGCGGCCGGGACCGCCAGCCGCGCGCCGCCGTCGTGGACGGCGCCGTCGGCGGCCGGCATCGGGGCGGTCAGGCCGAGCTCCGGCGTGCGGTCGGCGGAGCCGAGCGCGGGCAGCAGCGGGTCGGGGATCAGCGTGTGCTGGTCCCGGCCCTGCACCGGCGGCTGCAACGGCAGGGCAGGCACCCTGCCCTGCAGGCCGCTGTCCGAGTGCTGCCCGGTCACGTGCTGCACCAGCGTGCCCATCGGCACCGCGAAGGGCACGTCCATCCGGCCGACGCTCTGCTCGAGCGCCTCCTGCTGCTGCGGGGAGAGCGGCTCCGCCTGCGCGCTGGTCGCGCTCACCGCGGCCAGGACCGGCGCCGCGCAGGCCGCCAGGGCGACGGCCGTTCCGCGGAGGGACTTGTTCATGGTGAGGCTCCTGGGTTGGGGCAAGGGTCGAGGGCGATTCAACAACGCCGAAGGGGTGGAGATTTCAGGAATCCACCCGTACGGCCCAGCATCCCCGGCTGAATTCCCTCCACCGCCCACGAATTTCCCTCTTGTGAGTGAGTTCCGGTCATCCGCGTGTGTCACCGGATTCCCTCGATCGGAGTCGCAACCAGGTTGCCTCCGCACTCGTTGGTTTGTGTGCCAGCACGACGGATTGATAGGTGTTCAGAAAGGCGCGCAGCAATGCTCAAGAAGTCCTTTGCCGGTGTCGGTATGGCCGTGGCCGCGTTCGCGGCGACGGTCACCCCCGCGATGGCCATCGGCAACGCGGACGGCATGGCCAGCTCTGTGGAGGGCCCGGGCGGCACCAACGTCACCGGCACCTGGGGTGACGACAGCCCCAACTTCCACTTCCTGGACAACCCGAACATCTGCCTGCCCGAGATCCACCACGTCCAGGTCGGCCTGGTGCCGATCCAGGCGGACGTGCCGATCGGCAACCAGCAGCTGCACCAGACCTGCAACGTCGGCCAGGCGACCCAGTCCACGGGCGACGGCGCGGCCTCGCACCTGATCGGCTGATCGGGCTCCACCGCAGTACCGGCAGCACCCGCAGTCCGCACCACCCGCAGTCCGCAGTACCCGCAGTACCCAGTTCGACCCGACTGATCTGAACCGACTCACCAGGAGAAATCCCGTGATCAAGAAGTCTCTGGCCGCCGCCGGCCTCGCCGCCACCGCGCTCGCCGTGACCGCCGCTCCCTCCTTCGCCATCGGCGACAGCGACGGCGCCGCGTACTCCACCCAGGGCGCGGGCGGCACCGACATCACCGGCACCTGGGGCAACGGCAGCCCGAACTTCCACACCGCGGACAACCCGAACGTCTGCCTGCCGGAGATCCACCACGTCCAGGTCGGCCTCGTGCCGATCCAGGCCGACGTCCCGGTCCTCAACCAGCAGGGCCACCAGATCTGCAACGTCGGCCAGACCACGCAGACCTTCGGCGACGCCCCGCTGAGCCACCTGATCGGCTGACCTTCCCCGATCGGTCACCGATCGGCGGGCCACGCCCACCCCACGCGGACAGAAAAGAGAACCACCCCATGCTGAAGAAGGCCCTCGCCTACGCCGGTGTCGCGGCTGCCGCGATCGCCGCCACGGCGACGCCCGCCTCGGCCATCGGCGACACGGACGGCTCCGCCGTCTCCACGCAGGGCGCCGGCGGCACCAACGTCACCGGGACGTGGGGCAACGACAGCCCCAACTTCCACTTCCTGGACAACCCGAACATCTGCCTGCCCGAGGTCCACCACGTGCAGGTCGGTCTGCTGGTCCCGGTCCAGGTCGACGTCCCGGTCGGCAACCAGCAGCTGCACCAGGTCTGCAACGTCGGCCAGGCGACCCAGTCCACGGGCGACGGCGCGGCCTCGCACCTGATCGGCTGACACCCCGCACCACCCTGACCCTCCGGAGTTCGACGAGCAGGGCCCGGGAGTCTTCGACTCCCGGGCCCTGCTTGCTCGTTCGGAGCTGATCAGCGCTCGCGCAGGCGCTGGGCGGCCTCGACGGCCCAGTAGGTGAGGATCTGCTCGGCGCCCGCACGGCGGATCGAGGTGAGGGTCTCCATGATCATGCGGTCCCGGTCGATCCAGCCGTTGGCCGCGGCGGCCTCCACCATCGCGTACTCGCCGGACACCTGGTAGGCGGCGACCGGCACCGGGCTGTGGTCCGCGATCTCGCGCAGCACGTCCAGGTACGCCATGGCGGGCTTGACCATGACCAGGTCCGCGCCCTCGGCGACGTCCAGCTCCAGCTCGCGCAGCGACTCGCGGGCGTTGGCCGGGTCCTGCTGGTAGGCCTTGCGGTCACCCTTGAGCGAGGAGCCGACGGCCTCGCGGAACGGGCCGAAGAAGGCGGAGGCGTACTTCGCGGTGTAGGCGAGGATGGACACGTCCTGGTGCCCCGCCTCGTCCAGCGCCTGGCGGATCACCGCGACCTGCCCGTCCATCATCCCGGACGGCCCGACCATGTGGACGCCGGCGTCGGCCTGGACCCGGGCCATCTCGGCGTAGCGCAGCAGGGTCGCGTCGTTGTCGACGCTGCCGTCCGCGGCGAGGACGCCGCAGTGGCCGTGGTCGGTGTACTCGTCCAGGCAGAGGTCGGACATGATCACGACCTGGTCCCCGACCTCCGCGACGACGTCGCGGATGGCCTGCTGCAGGATCCCGTCCGGGTTGGTCCCCTCGGACCCGACGGCGTCCTGCACGGCGGGCACGCCGAACAGCATGATCCCGCCGACGCCCGCGGCGGCCGCCTCATGGGCGGCCTTCTTCAGCGTCTCCCGGGTGTGCTGGACCACGCCGGGCATGGAGGCGACGGGGACCGGCTCCTTGATCCCCTCCCGCACGAACATCGGCAGGATCAGCTCGGCGGGGTGGAGCCGAGTCTCCGCGACGAGCCGCCGCACGGCGGGAGTCACACGAAGTCGCCGAGGACGGATGTACGGACGCTCGATTCCCATGACTGCGCTCCTTCAGTTGCACTACCCAGGGGCGCGGGGAACTGCGCGAGCAACCACCGGCATGCGGACGGCCCTGTTCGTTCGGGGACTCCCCACAGCGGGTGGCGTGTCGTGCAGTTCCCGGCGCCCCTGAAGGTCTATCGGGCCTTGCGACGCGAGCCGGGCCGTCGCTCGGAGGGGCGGTACACCGGCTCGCCCGCTTCCAGCGCGGCGTCCCGGCGCGACGCGCCGAACTCGGCGAGGGCCTCGGCGAGGGCGTGGACGGACGGCGCCGGGGCGAGGACGTCGACGCGGAGGCCGTGCTCCTCGGCGGTCTTCGCCGTCGCGGGGCCGATGCACGCGATCACGGTCACGTTGTGCGGCTTGCCCGCGATGCCGACCAGGTTCCTGACCGTCGACGACGACGTGAAGATCACCGCGTCGAAGCCGCCGCCCTTGATCGCCTCGCGGGTCTCCGCCGGCGGCGGCGCCGCGCGGACGGTGCGGTAGGCGGTGACGTCGTCGACCTCCCAGCCCAGCTCGACCAGGCCCGCGATCAGCGTCTCCGTGGCGATGTCGGCGCGCGGCAGCAGCACCCGGTCGATCGGGTCGAAGACCGGGTCGTAGGGCGGCCAGTCCTCCAGCAGGCCGGCCGCGCTCTGCTCGCCGCTCGGCACCAGGTCGGGCTTGACGCCGAAGTCGACCAGCGCCTTGGCCGTGGTCTCGCCGACCGCCGCGACCTTGATCCCCGCGAAGGCGCGGGCGTCCAGGCCGTACTCCTCGAACTTCTCGCGGACGGCCTTGACCGCGTTGACCGAGGTGAAGGCGATCCACTCGTAACGGCCGGTCACCAGGCCCTTGATGGCGCGTTCCATCTGCTGCGGGGTGCGCGGCGGCTCGACGGCGATGGTCGGGACCTCGCTCGGGACCGCGCCGTAGCCGCGCAGCTGGTCGCTGAGCGCGCCGGCCTGGTCCTTGGTGCGCGGGACGAGGACGTTCCAGCCGAAGAGCGGCTTGGTCTCGAACCAGGACAGCTCCGCCCGGTGCTCGACCTGCTCGCCGACGACCACTATCACGTTGCTCGCCGGGTCCACCGGCGCCGAGACCGGCGAGGGGAGGACCTTGGCGGTCTTCAGCTCCGAGGCGATCGTGCCGAGCGTGCCGCACCAGGTGCGCTGACGCGTCGTCGTGCCCTCAAGGGTGACCGAGACCGGCGTCTCCGGCTTGCGGCCGTTGGTGATCAGGGACGAGGCCGTGGACGGGATCGAGCCCAGGACGGTGCGCACGACGAGCGTCGACTCGCAGGCCCCGAGGTCGGCCCAGGCCGACTCGGGGAGCAGGCCGCCCGCGTCGACGAAGCGGACGTCCGCGCCGCGCGCGCCCGCGCGCAGCGGGACTCCGGCGTAGGCGGGGACGCCGACCGACTGGGCGATGCCGGGAACGACCTGGAAGGGGACGTGCGCCTGGGCGCAGGCCAGCATCTCCTCGGCGGCGCGGCCGTCGAGGCCCGGGTCGCCGTCGACGGTCCGCACGACGTGCTTGCCGCTGCGGACCGCGCCGAAGAAGCGGGAGACCGCGGCACCGCCGTCACCGCCCAGCACGCCGCCCTCGTCGAGGACGAAGGCGTCGGAGGCTTCGGCGGCCTGGTGCATCTCCACCTGCTCGGGGCAGTGGGCGCGCACGGCCGCGGCGGTGAGCGGGTCGGCCACCAGCACGTCGGCCGAGGCGAGCACCTCCACCGCACGCAGCGTCAACAGGCCGGGGTCGCCGGGGCCGGCACCGAGGAAGGTGATCTGGCCGACGGCGCGACGCGGGTTGTCGGGACTGGCGGTGGGGCTCACTTGGCTCGCTCCCCCATGAGACCGGCCGCGCCGGCGGCGAGCAGGCGCGCGGCGAGGCCGCGTCCCAGCTCGTCGGGGGCACCGTGGCCGGTGGCGGACAACTGCACGACGGTGTCTCCGTCGACGGTGCCGACGACGGCTCTCAGTTCGAGCTCGTCCTCGGCGTTCCCAGGGACGCTTGCGGGGTTCGGGCCGGCCAGGGCGCCGACCGGCGCGGAGCAGCCGGCCTCCAGGGCGGCCAGCAGGGTGCGCTCGGCGGTGACGGCGGCACGGGTGGGCGCGTCGTCGAGGGCGGCCAGAGCGGCGGCCAGCTCGGGGTCGCCCGCGGCGCACTCGATGGCGAGGGCGCCCTGGCCGGGGGCCGGCAGCATCACCTCGGTGTCGATGATCTCGGTGGCCTCGGAGAGGCGTCCGAGACGGTTCAGACCGGCGGCGGCGAGGATCACGCCGTCGAGGCGGCCGTCGCGGACGTAGCCGATGCGGGTGTCGACGTTGCCGCGGATCGCGACCGTCTCGAGCGCCAGGCCCTCGGCGCGGGCCCAGGCGTGGAGTTGCGCCATGCGGCGCGGGGAGCCGGTGCCTATCCGGGCCGGGTGGGCCGGGTCTGCCTTCTCCAGCAGCTCAGACAGGGTCAGCCCGTCGCGGGCGACGATGGCGTCGCGCGGGTCCTCGCGCCGCGGCACGGCGGCGAGGACGAGCCCCTCCGGCGCGGCGGTCGGCAGGTCCTTGAGCGAGTGGACGGCGAAGTCGATCGTCCCGGCGAGCAGCGCGTCGCGCAGCGCCGAGACGAAGACGCCGGTGCCGCCGATCTGCGCGAGCGCCTCACGGGAGGTGTCCCCGTAGGTGGTGATCTCGACCAGCTCGACGCGGCGGCCGGTGGCGGCGGCGACGGCCTCGGCGACCATGCCGGACTGGGCCATCGCCAACGCGCTGCGCCGGGTGCCGAGCCGCAACGGTGGGAGCTCTTCGGTTGGGGGCTGAGTCATGCTCGTCTGACCCGTCATGAGATCATCCTGGTGGTGCTGACGGCCTCAACGGCCATGGGATCGAGGTCGAACAGTTCGCGCAGCGCCTCGGCGTAGGAGGCCCCGCCGGGCTCCCCGGCCAGCTGCTTGACGCGGACGGTGGGCTGGTGGAGCAGCTTGTCCACGACGCGGCGGACGGTCTGCTGGATCTCCGCGCGGGTGCGCGTGTCCAGCTCGGGGAGGCGTCCGTCGAGACGCTCCAGCTCGGCGGTGACCAGCTCGGTGGCCATGGCGCGCAGGGCCACCACGGTCGGGGTGATCGCGGCCGCGCGCTGGGCGGCGCCGAAGGCGTCGACCTCCTCGCCGACGATGCGGCGCACGGCGTCCACGTCGAGGGCGCCGGAGTCGGCGTGCTGGGCGGCGGTGGCGAGCGTCTCCAGGTCGACCAGGTGGACGCCGGGCAGCACGTGCGCGGCCGGGTCGACGTCGCGGGGCATCGCGAGGTCGAGCACGGAGAGCGGGCCCGCGAAGGCGCTGCGCTTCTCGGCGGCCAGGGCGAGGTCCTCGGCGGTCAGCACGATCCCGGCCGCCCCGGTACAGGAGATGACGACGTCGGCCTCGGCCAGCGCCGTGCCGACCTCGTCGAAGGGGACGGCCCGGCCGCCGAGCTGCTCGGCGAGGCGCTCCGCCTTCTTCTGCGTGCGGTTGGCGATGACCAGCTCGGCGACGCCCTCGCGGGCGAGGGTGGCCGCGGCGAGCGAGCTCATGGATCCGGCGCCGACGACGAGCGCGCGGCGCTCGGCGACGGGCCCGGCGACGGCGGCGATCTGCTCCAGGCCGAAGGTGACCAGGGTCTGGCCGGCCTTGTCGATCGCGGTCTCGCTGTGCGCGCGCTTGCCGACCCGAAGGGCCTGCTGGAACAGCTCGTTGAGGCCGCGGGCCGCGGTGTGCTGGTCCTGCGCGAGGTGCAGCGCGTCGCGCAGCTGGCCGAGGATCTGGCCCTCGCCGACGACCATCGAGTCCAGACCGCAGGCCACCGAGAAGAGGTGGTGCACGGCGCGGTCCTCGTAGTGCACGTAGAGGTGCGCGGTGAGCTCGTCCAGGGCGACGCCGGAGTGTTCGGCGAGCAGCGTGGACAGCTCGGCGACACCGGCGTGGAACTTGTCCACGTCGGCGTAGAGCTCGATGCGGTTGCAGGTGTTCAGCAGGGCGGCCTCGGCCACCGGCGTCGCCGCGGCGGCGGCGTGCAGCAGCCGGGACGGCTGGTGCCCGGTCAGCGCGGCGCGCTCCAGCAGGCCGACCGGCGCGCTGCGGTGGCTCAGTCCCACGACCAGCAGGCTCATCCCGCCGCCTCCTCGTACTCCTGGCCCCGCTCGTGCCCATGGCCGCGCCCCGGTCCCACGGCGCGTCCCGGAGTGGAGACTACTGCGGCGGCGGGGGCGGGAGGGGCCTCCGCGTCGGCGCCCTCGTCCTCGTCGCGGTACTCGTCGCCGGCCTTGCGCTGCTCGTGGAAGGCGAGGATCTGCAGCTCGATGGAGAGGTCGACCTTGCGCACGTCGACGCCGTCCGGCACGTTGAGCACGGTCGGCGCGAAGTTGAGGATGCTGGTGACGCCAGCGGCGACGAGGCGGTCGCACACCTGCTGGGCGGCGCCGGGCGGGGTGGTGATGACGCCGATGGAGACCCGCTCGGAGCGGACGATCTCCTCCATCTCGTCGGTGTGGCGCACCGGCAGGCCGGCCACCACGTTGCCCGTGATCGCCGGATCGGCGTCGAGCAGGGCGGCGACGCGGAAGCCGCGGGAGGCGAACCCGCCGTAGTTGGCGAGGGCGTGGCCGAGGTTTCCGATGCCGACGATGACCACGGGCCAGTCCTGCGTCAGGCCCAGCTCGCGGGAGATCTGGTAGACGAGGTACTCGACGTCGTAGCCGACGCCGCGGGTCCCGTAGGAGCCGAGGTAGGAGAAGTCCTTGCGCAGCTTGGCGGAGTTGACCCCGGCCGCGGCGGCGAGCTCCTCCGAGGAGACGGTGGGCACCGAGCGCTCGGAGAGGGCGGTGAGGGCGCGCAGGTACAGCGGCAGCCGGGCGACCGTCGCATCGGGAATACCCCGGCCCCGGCTGCGGCGAGTGCCCGCGGCGGGGTTGGGGTTGTGCTGAGTGGATCGGCCAGTTGCCACGGTGCTCCTGAGGGTGAAGCTGGGCTGCGAACGCCAGGCTATGTCTTTGTGAACGCGTGCACAAAGATGGTGTCCGTTTTGTCCACCAGGAGTGATGCGCATCACGCCCACGTCCCGGGAACCGCGGTGCTGACTGCGGAAACGCCGTACGGTACGGCGCACGGTACGCCGTACGCCTCGAGCGCCGGGACAGCGGAACGATTCCGCGTGTGCGGCGCGGCGGCCCGGCGGCGCAGCTTCGGCCACGCGGTGCGCTGCGCCTGCTCGACCGCCGCGCCCACCGGCTCGACGCCGCCCGCGGGCGTGGACAGCGCGCGACGCAGCAGCCGCGCGGTCGCGCGGGCGTCGCCGAGGGCGGTGTGCGCGTCGAACTCCGGCAGCCTGAACGCCTCGGTGCAGGCGAGCAGCGAACGGCCGGCGAGCCGGGCGCCGAAGACACGCTCGGTGAGCGCCATGGTGCACAGCGTCGGGACATCCGGCACCGCCACCCCGATCCGGGCGAACTCCCGGGCCAGGAACCCCAGGTCGCAGGCGACGTGGTGACCGACCAGCACCCGGCCGCGCAGCAGCTCCGCCAGGTACGGCGCGATCTCGCGGAACGCCGGCGCGCCCGCGACGTGCTCCTGGGCGATGCGGTGCACGGCGGTCGGCCCGACGGGACCGCCGGGATCGATCAGGGTGCTGAACTCGGCCTCGACCCGCAGCAGGGGGTAGTCGAGCAGGACGACGCCGACCTCGACCACGCGGTGCCGCCAGGGGCTGCGCCCGCTCGCCTCGACGTCCACCACGGCGAACCCGCGAGCGGGCGGCGGTGCGGACGGGGACTGCACGGGGGCTCCTTGTCGGTCGTCCCCCCACGGCACAAAACCCCTCGATGGTAAGCGCACCAACGGCGGGCGCCTACATCGTCATAACGGGGTGAACCGGACATATCTTCCCCCGCCGGTCCGGTTTGAAGGCGCAATCGTTATGCGCCCAGCGCCTTCCGCAGACGCACCGGGTCGACCTTCCAGAAGTCGTGCTGCCTGCCGTCGATGAGGGTGACCGGGATCTGCTCCCAGTACTTGCGGAACAGCTCCTTGTCCTCGTTGATGTTCAACTCCTCCACCGCGAAGCCGAGCTCGTCCGCGAGCCCGAGGACGACGGCGCGGGCGTCGTCGCACAGATGGCAGTCGGGCTTGCCGATCAGCGTCACCACGTGGTCGGCGGGCTGCTTGGCGCTGCGGCGCGGAAGAAGTGGAGCCATGGCCATATTGTGGACCTCCGGAGCAGCCATGAGTTAACTCCCCCTCCACGCTGCGGATACGAGTTTCCGGCCGGTATCTGGCTATGCTCGCGGCATGGCCAGGCAGCGGAACACCACGCGGCTCGCGGGCGAAGCCTCCGCGGAGGCAGCCGCGGAGCAGGAGCGACCGACCCGGGATCTCTCGGTCGACCCCGAGGCGGGCGCGTTCTTCGACTGCGACAACACGATCATGCAGGGCGCGGCGATCTTCTACCTGGGCCGGGGCCTCTACAAGCGCAAGTTCTTCTCCACCCGGGAGTTGGCCCGCTTCGCCTGGCAGCAGGCGTACTTCCGGCTGCACGGCGCGGAGAACGCCGGGCACATGGCCGACGCCAAGGAGAGCGCCCTCTCCATCGTGCAGGGCCACCGCGCGGCGGATCTCGAGGCGATCTGCGAGGACGTCTTCGACGAGTTCATGGCCGAGAAGATCTGGCCCGGCACGCGGGCCCTGGTGCAGATGCACCTGGAGGCGGGCCAGCGCGTCTGGCTGGTCACCGCCGCCCCGCAGGAGGCGGCCCGGGTCATCGCCGCCCGGCTCGGCATGACCGGCGCGCTCGGCACCGTCGCCGAGACCATCGACGGCGTCTACACCGGTCGGCTGGTCGGCGAGCCGCTGCACGGCCCGGCCAAGGCCGAGGCGGTCAAGGCCCTCGCCGTCCGCGAGGACCTGGACCTGGCGCGCTGCGCCGCCTACAGCGACTCCGCCAACGACATCCCGATGCTCTCCCTCGTCGGCTACCCCTACGTCATCAACCCGGACGCCGAACTGCGCCGCCACGCCCGGCGCAACGGGTGGCGGGTGCGGGACTTCCGCACCGGCCGCAAGGCGGCCAAGGTCGGCATCCCGGCCGCGGCCGGTCTCGGTGCGGCCGCGGGCGGCACCGCCGCGGCGGTCGCCATCTACCGCAACCGGCGCCGCTGAGCGGCCCCGACGGGCCCCGGGGAAGCGCTTTCGGCGCGCTGAGCGCCCTGCATGCCAACTGACCGGTTCTGACCGGTCCTTGCTCGCGCGTATGCGCGGGATTCTGCCGAGACGCGCCCGGGAAGCTTCCGGAATCCGGTCAGCCCCGGCCTGGCGCGGATCAACTCCGACCAGAGGTCCGGCAACCGGGCGCGCCAGAGATGGTCACATTCTGCCACTGGGAGGTAACAGATGTGACTGAAGCGGTGAATTTGGCAACTGGGTGTAGCTGTTGTTGCACGAAGCGTTATCCTCGTGCAGCGGTCCCCACCCTGCACACCACAGTCCTGCCTCTGGGAGTCCCGTGTACCCACACGTCCGTGACGACGCCGGCCTGACCCTGCTGCGCAGCCTGGTGCGTCGGGAGCAGTTGCTCCCGACGCCTGTTCTCGCGGTCGCGGGCGGCCCGGTGGTCGCCCCGCTCGCGCCCCTGCCGACGCCCGTCGTGCTGCGCACCCGCACCACGGCTGCCGCGCGCCCGCGCGCCGGC
>NZ_BBPO01000097.1 GCF_000787815.1 Streptacidiphilus neutrinimicus | reverse complement strand
GCGGAGCCCAGCGCCGTGCCGTCCGCGCCGGCGACGCCGGGCGGCGGTTCCGGTTCGGGGACGAGCCAGCCGAGTGCCGTGGCGTCCCCGGCGCCGACGCAGGTCGGGGCGGTGCCCGTCGGCGCCCCGGACACCGGCGTAGCCCCGGTCGCGTCCGGCAAAGGCGGCGACGGGACGGCACTCGGTGCGGGGCTGGGCGGCGCCGTGCTCGTCGCCGGGGCCGGCGCCTTCGTGCTGCGCCGCCGGGCCAAGGCCCGGGGCTGAGCCTTGCGACGGATGCGTGCGGCCGTGCTGACGGCTGCGGTGGTCGCTTCGGCGACGCTCAGTTCGGCCTGCGGAGGAACCGGGGGAGCCCCCGCCGCCCGGCCGACCTGGTCGGCCACCGCGGGCGGCAGCGGTCCTGACAGCCCGTCGGCGGCCGTCGGCCAGGCCGGGGCCGGAAGGGCTCCCCGGCCGATCGCACGGTCGACGCCCGTCCGCCTGGTGATTCCCAGCATCGGCGTGGACACGGCGCTCATGTCCCTCGGCCTGGCGTCGGACGGCACCGTCCAGGTGCCGCCGATCGAGGCGAACGCGCCGGCCGGCTGGTACCGGGGCTCGCCGACGCCCGGCCAGACCGGGCCCTCGGTGATCCTCGCGCACGTGACGGTGGGCCGCTACGGGGACGGGGTCTTCCTGCACCTGTCGCGGCTCGGGCCGGGCGACCGCGCGACCGTGCGGCTGCAGGACGGCGCGTCCGCCGTGTTCGCGGTCGACCGGGTGCAGACCGTCGCCAAGGCGCAGTTCCCCACCCAGGCCGTCTACGGGAACGTGGACCGCCCCGAGCTGCGTCTGATCACCTGCGGCGGCCCACGCAACCCCACAGGCGGCGGTTACCTCGACAACGTCGTGGTCTACGCCCACCTGGTGTCCACCGCGGGGTAGCCGGCGGTCGGCGGCTCCGTGCCGCCGCCCCACGCCAGTCCCGCAAGAGATGTCCCGACGGGGCCTGCGGACGAATACGTCCGGATGACCCGGTCAGCATGGAGAGCGTTGAAACGGTCCGAGAAGTGCGCAGCGTCCGAGCTGTTCGCCGACCTCTATCCGAGCCTCGCGGGGTGGTGCCGTCGTCTGGTGGACGACGACGACACCGCCCACGAGGTCGCCTCGGAGGCGTTCGCGCGCCTCTGGGCGCGCTGGGCCGTGGTGGAGGAGCCGCGCGGCTTCCTGTACGTCACCGCGGCCAACCTCGTGCGCGACCAGTGGCGCAGGCTGGAGCGGGAACGCCGGGCCATGCGGCACGTCACCGCGCAGGTCGCGCTGGACGCGGCCCGCCACGGCGAGAACGCGGAGGCCGTCGTGCCGGTCCGGCTGCTGGTGCAGTCGCTGCCGGAGCGGCTGCGCACGCCCGTCCTGCTGTACTACTACGCGGATCTGCCGATCAGAGAGGTCGCCCTGCAGATGGGACGCAAGGAAGGTACGGTCAGGGCCGATCTGCACGCGGCCCGGGAGCTCCTGCGCGCGAGACTCGGGGGACACCTTGATCACACCCATTGACGGATGCGGCGACGCCGACCGGGACGACGACGAGCTCGTGGTGCTGCTGCGTCCCGAGGCACTGCGACTGGCGCCGCCGCCCGGCGCGTTCGAGCGCTCGCTGCGCAGCTACACGCGGCGTCGGCGCCTGCGAGTCGCGGCCGGAGGCGGGTTCGTCCTCGCCGTGGCCGCCGCGGTCGCCGCACCGGTGCTGCTGACCACGGGCCCGTCCAGGCCGGTGCCGGTGGTGCCGCTCGCGCCGTCGCCCTCGACGGCGCACACCCGGGCAACGGTGCCCTCCGCCACGCCCTCGGCCGGGACGTCCGCTCGTCCGTCGACCCGCCCGTCGGCGTCGTCCTCCCCCGCCGCGCCGTCAGCTGTGCCCTCCGTCGGGTCGGCGACGGCGGCGGTATCCGCACGTCCGTCGGCCGGTCCCACCCACGCGCGGTCCTCCGGCGCGGGCGGTGGGGGGCCGACCCCGCCCCTCGGCACCGCCACCCCGTCCGCCGGACAGGGCGCCGGCGGTCCAGCGCGCCCGACCCCGACCCCTACCCGGTAGGCACCGGGGCCGCGCCGCCGCCCGGGCGGAAAAGCCTTTGGCCCAGCACCTGTTCGATTCGTAGGCTGAAGGCACCACGAAGGACGCGGCCGGCGGACTTCACGGGCGAATGGCGTCGTACCCCAACGGCAGAGGGATCCGGTTCAGGACCGGAACAGTGTGCGTTCGAATCGCACCGACGCTACGCAAGGCGCTGTGGCCCAACGGGTAGAGGCGGCGGTCTGAGGGACCGCACGGTGCGGGTTCGAATCCTGTCAGCGCTACGGAGAGATGGCCGAGTGGCAAGGCAGCGGCCTGCTGAGCCGTCAGGTGACGGAGCCGGCCGCGGCGCCGGTGGGGAGGTCGGCGCCCCAGCGGGCGATGTCGGCGTCCAGGTCCAGGGCCCGCATCTTCGCGTCGTCGTCCGCCGGCCAGTCCTCGCGCGGCACCCGCCACATCACCTCGAACTCGTTGCCGTCCGGGTCCTTGGCGTAGAAGGACTTGGAGCGGTGGTGGTCGGTGGCTCCGACCAGCGCCCCGCGCTCGCTGAGCGCCCGGCCGATCTCGGCGAGCTCGCCCAGCGTGCCGACCTCCCAGGCCAGGTGGTAGAGGCCGACCCGGCCCTGCTGCGGACCCGGTGCGCCGGACCCGATGGCGAACAGGCCGAGATCGTGGTCGTTCAGCGTCTCCTGGGCGCTGAGGAACGCGGCCCGACCGGGGATCTCGACGTCGACCTTGAAGCCGAGCACCTCGGTGTAGAACGCGACCGAGGTCGCGACGTCGCGGATGTAGAGAACCGCGTGGTTGAGACGGCGTACCGGCATGGGTGCTCTCCTGGCAAAGCTCAACGCTGATCCGAACTGTTTCGACGATAGCCACATATTCGAATTTGAACAACACGGTGCCAGGAAAGCCGGTGGCCCGAGGCGTGATGCCTCGGGCCACCGGTGAACGACGTGTACGAGCCTGGGCCTACTCCGCGTGGGCGCCGACCACGGTCCACGCCCTGGTCGACGCGTCGTCCAGCCGCAGGTCGAACGCGAAGGCGATCGGCCTGCGCTTACGCGCGTCACCGCGGAGCACTTGTTCGCTCCGGCGGTCGACCTCGTAGTAGACGCCCTCCGCGTCGACCGCGACACGGAAGACGACCGGCTCGCGCGAGAGCAGCGAGCGCACCTTGACCGACGTGACGACGGCGTCACGCATCACGGTTCGGTTGGCCGTGCGCACGGACGTGAAGTCGAGGCTGCCGTCGTTCATGACCCACTCCTCGAGGAACCGCTCGACGGCGACCTCGAGAACCGACCTGTCGAACCGCCCGTCGAGCACGCTCAGATCGCCGACGGCGGCGTCGGCGTCCGCGCTCCACGAGATGTTGGTCAGCGACAGGATGTCGGTCACCCCCGTGACCGCTGTCTTCCCGGCCACCTCGAGCACCGCCTCGCGGGCGACCTCCTTCTGGTCCCAGCCGTCCGTCTCGAGGGCGCTGGTCAGGTGGTGCGCCCCCTCGGCCGCCTGCTCCACCGAGGACACGATCCACTCCCCGGAGGCGTTCTTGCGCAGCGTCCAGTACTCGACCGGGCGCGTGGAGCCGTCCTTGCGGACGGCGTCCTGGCCGTAGGCGCCGCGTACGTAGTCGTTGAGCGTCGCGGTGATCCGGAACGTGACGGTGTCGTTCACCTCGCCCGCGCGGTTCGCGACGTCGACCAGCTCGACCACGGGGCCTGCGACGATCTCCACGACGTTGACTTCGCCACGCGACGCGTAGTCACGCAGCTCGTCGGCCCACTTGCCGTAGAGCACCGGGGAGAGGATCTGCTGAAGCACCGCGTGATCGCGTGCGGTCCAGGCCCGCTGGGCCGTCGTGTACAGCCAGACGGCGCGGCTCTCGAGCGCGGCGCGATCGAAGGTCGCATCCGTGTCCGCGATGGCGTCGACCCGGGCCGCGACCTGGGTGGCCCGCTCGCGCGCCTGCGCGTCCGCGCGGTGCGCCGTGCGGTCCGACACCGTGTTCAGGCCCCCGGCTTGCGCCGCCTTCCGGCTCTTGGACCTGAGCCACAGGATCAGCAGCACCACGGCCACGAGCACCAGCAGGGGGAAGAGCCCGCCGCTGCCGACGCCGAGGCCGACCCCAAAGCCCCCGCCGAAGCCGTGGCTGAAGCCGCCGCCGAAGCCGCCGCTCGACCCGTGGAAGCCGCCGCCATGGCTGCCCCCACTGCCACTGAACCCGTGGCTACCGCTCCCACCGCGCGCATACGCGACCGTCGGGCTGCTCAGCGCGACGACTCCAGCGACCACACATATCCACCGACGGGCGCGCACCGGGCCCTCCCCCCACGAATCAGAATGTTCCACGTCAGCCTACAAGCTGGCCTGGCAGCCGTCGTCTGTCGGCAGGGGCCCCCATGCCAGTGCGGGCGTACGCGTGATTCACGCCGACCCGCTGGCGGCCGGCGCGAGCGGTCGACGGGCTGCGCTGCTCAACCGCCTGCGCTGCTCGACCGCCTGCGCTGCTCGACCGCCCGGCGACGGCCGGCTGAGTCGCGGCTATGGCCGCGTCACCGCCCCGCTTGGGCGAGGAGCGAGTCGACCAGGTGACGTGAGCGCTCGAGCCCCGCGATCGACTCGTCCAGGCGCGTGCGCTGCCGGGCCAGGCGGGTGACCATCTCCGGGCACTGCGGCAGCAGCACCTGGACGCAGGGTCGGTGAACGTGCTCGGCGCGGTGGACACGGCGACCTACCTGGCCCCGCGGATGGCCTGGGCCGGCGGCGGCACGGTGCCCAGGATGACAACGTTGCCAAGATGACCACCCGGCCTCAGGTGTGGCGTCGAGCCCCTGGTCGAGGTCGGTTTCGCGACCGGCGAGAGGGATCCGGGCGAGAGCGGGCGGCCACCCGGGCGCGCGTCCGCGTGCTCCCGTCGCAGCTCGTTGTGCCGGCTGCCTTGACAGTTTGACCGGGTAGGCCCACTCTCCCCCCACGACTTCATTGTCAATGACAACGTTGTCAGGTGTCAGCCCTGTCATGAGCTTTGCCTACCAGAAGGGAGCTCAAAAGATGGGACACCCAAGCGGGAGACGCCGGGGCGCCTTAACCCTGCTGGCGGCCGGGGCGCTGCTGGCGACCGCCGCCGCCCCGGCCTCGGCGCAGTCGCGGCCGGTACAGCACGCCCGTCCGGCGCTGGTCACCGCGCCGGCCTCGCTCGTCAACCCGTTCATCGGCACATCGAACTCCGCTGACGACTTTCCCGGGGCCGACGTGCCGTTCGGCATGGTGCAGTGGAGTCCTGACACGCCGTCACGCCCGGACGGCGGCGGCTACGAGTACAAGGACTCTTCGATCACCGGGTTCAGCCTCACTCACATCGCCGGCCCCGGGTGCGGCGCCGCCGGTGACATCCCCGTCCTGCCAACCGTCGGGTCCGTCAACACGAGTGCCACGGACGCGTTCTCCCACTCTGCCGAGTCCGCCTCTCCCGGCGCCTACACGGTGTCGCTGAGCAACGGCGTCAAGACCGAACTGACCGCCACCACCCGCAGTGGCATGGCGCGCTTCACCTTTCCGGCCACCACGCAGGCCAACCTCGTCTTCAAACTCACCGGCAGTCAGAACGGCGACTCCAATACCCAGTTCACCGTCGTGAACAACACCGAGGTCAGCGGACAGGTCACCAGCGGCAGCTTCTGCGGCGCGAGCAACAGCTACACGGTCTACTTCGACATGGTCTTCGACCAGCCGTTCACCTCCAACGGCACCCAAGCAGTCAAGGCCACGGGGCCCCGGACAGCAGGTGCCGGCTCCGGCCAGAGCCAGCCCGAACGGCCGAACCACCCAGGCCTCCACGGCACGCCGCCGAGGAGGGCCGGCACCGCCACTCCGCAGACGGCCGCCAACGACGGCTACGTCACGTTCAACACCACCAGCACGCGGGTCGTCCAGGCCAAGGTGGGCATCTCCTACGTCTCCAGCGCGAACGCGGTGGCCAACCGCACGGCCGAGAACCCCGGGTGGAACTTCGCCGGGACCGAGAGCAGCGCCCAGCAGGCCTGGAACTCCCTGCTCGGCCGGGTCTCCGTCGCGGGCGGCACGACCGCCCAGCAGACGGTCTTCTACACCGCGCTGTACCACTCGCTGCTCCACCCCAACGTCATCAGCGACACCAACGGCCAGTACTACGGCTTCGACTCCAAGACCCACGTCGTCGACTCCGGCCACGGCGCCGCCTACGCCAACTACTCCGGCTGGGACGTCTACCGCTCGCAAGCCCAACTCGAGGCGCTGATCGACCCGCAGGCCGCCTCGGACACCGCCCAGTCGATGGTCGACGACTACTCGCAGACCGGCCAGTTCCCCAAGTGGTCCGAGAACAACGGTGAGACCTACGTGATGGTCGGCGATCCGGCCGACGCCATCCTCGCCGACTACCACGCCTTCGGGGCAACCGCCTTCGACACCGCCACCGCGCTCACCGACATGGTCGCGGAGGCGACCAAGGCCAACAACAACCGGCCGGGCCTGGCCTATCTGGAGCAACTCGGCTACCTGCCCAGCGACGGAAGTTACGGCTGCTGCAACTTCTACGGTGCCGCATCCACGACACTCGAGTACGACAGCGCGGACTTCGCCGTCTCGGCCCTGGCCGGCGCGCTCGGCGACACCACGGACCAGACCGCCTTCGCCAACCGGGCGCAGGACTGGCGCAACCTGTTCCACGCCGGGACGGGATTCATCCAGCCCCGTGACAAGTCGGGCTCGTGGACCGGGGGATTCTCCGCGACCTCGGGCAGCAACTTCGTCGAGGGCGACGCCTGGCAGTACACGCCGATGGTGCCGTTCAACCTGCACGGGCTGGCGAGCGCGATGGGCGGCAACGCGGCGATGGCGAACTACCTCACCACCGACCTGTCCTCACTGACCGGAGCGAACGGCTACACCGACCTCGGCAACGAGCCCAGCCTGGACATTCCCTGGGAGTACGACTACATCGGCCGGCCCTACCTCACGCAGCAGGTCGTGCGGCAGGTCCAGGACCAGATCTGGACCGACAGCCCCTCGGGCCTGGCCGGTAACGACGACCTCGGCGAGATGAGTTCCTGGTACGTGTGGTCGGCCCTGGGGATGTACCCGGAGACGCCCGGCACCTCCGACCTGGCGCTCGGCAGCCCGATGTTCACCCAGGCCGTCGTCACCCTTCCCAGCGGCAACACCCTGACGCTCAACGGCGTGGGCGCCGCCGACAACGCCCCCTATGTCCAGTCGGCCAGCTGGAACGGATCCCCGTGGAACAGCGCCGCCGGACCCGACGGCGCCGTCACCAGCGGCGGCACGCTGACCTTCACCCTGGGCACCTCGGCCAACACCGCCTGGGCGGCCGCCGCATCCGCCGCACCTCCCTCCTACCCCGGCGCGCCGGGCTACGGCAACACGGGCATCTCGGCGGACTCCGCCTCCTCGTCGGCCGACTTCGACGGCAGCGGCTACAGCTACTCCGCCGCCGCCCTGTCCGCCGCCGGAGTCAACCCGGGTTCCACGGTCAGCGCCGCCGGAACAACCTTCACCTGGCCCGGATCCGCGGCAGGACAGCCGGACAACTACACCGCCAACGGCCAGACCGTCCCGATCTCCGGCACCGGGGCGATCTCCTTCCTCGGTTCCTCCAACAACGGCCCCTCCAACGGCACCGCCACGGTCGACTACACCGACGGCACCAGCCAGTCCGTGGCCGTCGCCTTCTCCGACTGGACGTTGAACGGCGGCTCGGCCACGCCGCTCTCCGGCAACACCACCGCGGTGACCACCACCTACCGCAACCACGCCGGCGCTTCCTCCGACTCCGTGAAGACCTACGTCTTCGCGACCGCACCCGTGGCCCTGACGTCCGGCAAGACGGTCGCCGACGTCCGCCTGCCCGCCGACACCTCCAAGGGCGGTCTGCACATCTTCGCGATCGGGTTCACCACGGCGGGTGCCCCGCCGACCGGGGCGATCGTCTCCGGCGTCGCATCGAACCTGTGCGCCGACGACAACAACGGCGCCGCGTCCAATGGCAACCGGATCCAGATCTGGGGTTGCAACGGGACCGCTGCCCAGCAGTGGACGGTCGAACCCGACGGCACCCTCCAGGTGGTCGGCGGATGCCTCGACGTCACCTCCAGCGGCACCGCGAACGGAACCCTCGTCCAGTGGTACGCGTGCAACGGCACCGGCGCGCAGCAGTGGAAACCAGGCGCGAACGGCTCGCTGGTCAACCCCGAGTCCGGCAAGTGCCTGGACGACCCCGGATCCTCCACCTCACCCGGCACCCAACTCCAGCTCTACACCTGCAACGGCACCCGCGCCCAGAACTGGACCCTGCCCTGAGGCTGGTCCAGCAGCCTGGCGGGTGAACTCTCGCCGGCACCATGACGTTCCACGGTGAGGGCAGCGGATCGGACCCGCTCGGCGCGCCGGTGCGGCAGGGCCTGCCGCTCGGCTCCTACAACGCGGTTGCTGGGGCGGGGATCGTCGACTGGGCGCCGCGGCTTGCCGCCCGTGACCGTTCGCCGGTTGGCAGGGCTACGACCTGCTCGCCTGAAGCCGGCCCGAACCACAGGACGGTGGCCCGAGGCATGATGCCTCGGGCCCCCGTCGTCGCCTGTCCCATGCATGGAGCCGACTCAGGGAGCCGTTGCGGGGACGAGGTGGTCGAGCCCGTGCGCACTGCCGGTGGCGGCCTCGGTCGATCGTGGCAGCATGACGTTCTCGTAGGCGCGGACGGCCTTGTCGATGTTGGGTTCGGTGACGAGGGCGTGCGCGAGATCGGAGCCGTCGAGCATGGCGAGATTGGCGCCCAGCCCGACCGGGGGCATCAGGTGGGCGGCATCGCCGAGCAGCGTGACGCCGGGGACGTGCTCCCAGATGTGCGGGGCGGGCAGGACGAACAGGGGCCGGTTGATGAACCCGTTGTCGCTGTTCCGCAGGATGGAGCGCAGGCTCTGGTCCCAGCCGTCGAACAGTCTCAGCAGGTGCGTCCGTACGGCCTGTTGGTCGCCGAGGTCGATGCCGGCGGCCACGTGCCAGTCCTCCGTCGCGCGGAACGCGATGTAGGCGCGGATGTGGCCGTTGCTGTTGCGCTGAGCGACGAGGGACCTGCCGACACCCTTCGCGAGCATCGATCCGTTGCCGACCAGCCGCGCGAGGTCGCGATGGCGGGAGTCGCTGTGGTCGAATCCGGTCTCGACGAAAGTGACGCCGGTGTAGCGGGGCGCGGCATGCGACAGGGCCGGGCGGACGCGTGACCAGGCGCCGTCGGCGCCGACCACCAGATCGAACTCGTCGGCGGTGCCGTCGGCGAAGAGCAGTCGGCAGGTGCCGTCGGTCAGCGGCGTGACTCCGTTGACGGCGCGGTCCCATTCCACCGTGCCGTCAGCGAGCGAGTCCAGGAGCAGACCGCGCAGTTGGCCTCGGTCGATCTCCGGCTTTCCGCCGTCGGCGGACGGCCCGTGCTGGGCCACGACGGTGGCGGTCGCGTAGTCGAGCACGCGCCACTCGTCTCCTTCCGGTCGGGCGAGGGCACGGAATCGCTCGAGGAGGCCCGCCGCGTCCAAGGCGGCCTGGCCGGTGTCGGGATGCATGTCGAGGCTGCCGCCTTGCGGGCGGGCGTCGGCGGAGGCCTCGCGTTCGAAGACGGTGACCGAGCGGCCGTGTTGCTGCAGGACTCGGGCGCAGGTGAGGCCGCCGAGGCCGGCGCCCACGATCGCGATGCGGGGAGCACGAGCAGGGTTCATGGGTTGTCCCTCGGATAGTGGAGGAGCCGCCGGGAGGCGGCATCACCAAGAAAGCACACTCACTAAATAAGTGCAATCGCTACACTTTCACAGCGGATGCACGTCGAGGTACGGTGTGCGGGTGACCGAACCAGCCGGGCGCCGCGAGCGCAAAAAGGCCCAGACCCGCCAGTCCCTGGCCGACGCCGCACTGGAACTCTTCCTCGAACGCGGCTACGACCAGGTCGGCGTCAAGGACGTCGCCGACCACGCCGACGTTTCGGTGACCACCCTCTTCAAACACTTCTCCGGCAAGGAAGCACTGGTCTTCGACCAGGACGACGACCTGGAAGCAGAACTCGTCGCCGCAGTGCGCGAGCGCCCGCCGGGCCAGTCGATCCCGCAGGCGCTGCGCGAACACCTCCTGCTGAAACAGACCCAACTCGCCATCCACGCCACGGACCCGCGCTTCGCCGACTTCACCCGCCTGGTGCAGGAGACCCCTGCGCTGCGCGACTACGCCCAGCGCATGTGGACGCGCCACGAAGCGGCCCTGGCGAAGGCCATCGCCGAGGCCGTGGGCGCCCCCGAGGACGACGTCAGCTGCGCCGCCCTGGCCCGTTTCGCCGTGGAGGCCCGCGGCCTCGTCCTGCGGCACGCCGAACCGCGCCGAGCCGCAGACGAGGCCTTCGCGCTGCTCGAGCACGGGTGGGCGGCCTCCCATCCGAACGGCTGACCGCTGCCGCGAGGACTTGCCGCTCGTCACCACTCAGCTTCGGAGGTCCAGCAGTTGGGGCACCATGTCCTGCCTGCGGGGTTGGTTGCCCGCGGATGGCCTTCGAGGGCCGCCCCGCCAGTCGCCGCCTGAGGTGAGCCGTGTGCCGGTCGGTCTCGGTCAGGCGTCGGCCTGGTCATCGTGCAGGGAATGGATCACCGGACGGCGACGACTACGACGACCCCGCACCCACGGCCAGCGCGGTTCGAGCCAGCCCGCGCAGCCAGGCGTGGGCCTGGTCGGTGTCGTAGCGCTGATGCCACGACAGGAAAACTGGCGCCGCTGGCAGTTCAAGCGGGAGGGGGAGCACAGCCAGACCGAGGTCGGTGACCGCGCGGCGGGTGGTGGCTTCGGGGACGCAGAGAAGCAGATCGGAGTCGCGCGCGAACTCCAGCGCGGCCGCCTCCGTGGGCGCGGTCGCCACCACGCGGCGAGTCAGGCCGAGCCGCGCGAGGGCGTCGTCGAGGGCATTGCTGAGGTTTCCGCGTCGCGAGACGGTGACGTGCTCGGCGGCGGCGAACCGCTGCACGGTGACCGTCCTGACACGGGTGAGGGGTGCCCCTGCCTCACCACGACGACCATGCCGGTCTCACCCACGCTCTCGGCACGGATGTCCGGTGCGCTGGGACGGTTGGCGTTCGCCTCGAGATCGACCTGGCCGCGCTGCAACTCGGGGGTGTCCGTGCTCGATTCGGCGACGAAGCGCAGACGCACGCCCGGCGCCTGTGCGCGTACCGCCGCGAGCAGTGCGGGCCCGCTGAGGGCGACCAGCGAGTCGTGCCAGCGCAGTGTGAAGGTGCGCTCCAGCGTTGCCAGATCCAGCTCGCGGCTCGGTGCCAGCACTCCCTGGACCTGATGCAGCAGTTCGTGCACCTGTGCGCGCACGGCGATCGCATACGGCGTCGGTGTCATCGTGCGGCCGGTGCGCACCAGGATCTGGTCCCCGGTCGTGCGCCGGATCCGGCCCAGGCTCCGGCTCACCGCGGGGGCGGTGACATGCAGGCGTGCGGCCGCTCCGGCCACGCTGCCCTCCTCCAGCAGCGCGTCGAGCACGGCCAGCAGGTTCAAATCCAATTGCATGTGAGTAATCCTAGCCGTGCTTCACATGCATTTGAGGTTAATCAAGGGGCTGTATACCTTCGAGACCAGAGCGCTGAACAGAGCGCACAGTTCGCCAGAACGGCCTCAGCACCCTCTCATCACAAGGGAGTTCGCCATGCCCGAAACGCTTCCGGCCACCGACGTCGCCGCCTCCGACGCCGACCTGCTCGACCGGACCGCTATCGCCGTACGCGCGGCGGGCTCCGCGCTGCACGAGCGCTTCGGCGACGTGGTCCGCTACCAGTCCCGCGACGAGCTGATGCGCGTGCTCGCCGCCAACGACGACACTGCCCTGGCCATTCTGCGCCCGGCCCTCACGCGCCTGCGCCCGCAGGCCGGGTGGGTGGAGGACGAGCTTGACGGCGGCGCGCTTCCCGGCGGCGAATGGTGGGTCGTGGACCCGGCCGAAGGCAATGTCAACCACCTGCACGCCCTGCCGGAATGGGCGGTCACCGCCACCCTCGTGCGCGACAACCAGCCGGTCCTCACCGTGGTACACCTGCCGCTGACCGGCGAGACCTACACCGCGCTCACCGGCTCGGGCGCCCACCTCGACGGCCGACAGCTGCACGTCTCCCAGACCGCCGACCTCGGCTTGAGCATCGTGGCCACCAGCCAGGCCCGGCCGGACGAGGACGAGAAGGTCGTGCGGCGCGTGGGCTCCTCGATCATGGCGATGCTCTTCGACGCGCTCGTCGTGCGCACCGCCGTGCCCGCGACCCTGCACCTGGTGAACGTCGCCGCCGGCCGGATCGACGCCTTCTGGCAGTTCGCCGGCGCCCGCGCTGACCTGCTGCCCGGGGTGCTGCTCGTCACCGAGGCCGGCGGGCGGATCTCCGACGCCCAGGGCCGCCCCTGGACCCCGCGGAGCGAGAGCCTCCTGGCCGCCGCGCCCGGTATCCACGCCCCAGCCGTCGCCACGCTCTCACGCTGAACCCGCACCCGCACCCGCACCCGTGAAAAGGACCGCATCATGGCCAACGATCAACTGGCCCACGACTTCGCCGGCACGGGACCGATGCTCGTGGCCGTCCATGGCGTGGCGTGGTCCATGTAGACCAGTCGCTGCGGGTCGGTTCCCTCTCTGCGGAGACGGTCGCCGCCGTGCGAGGAGAGGGCTTCGCCCGACTTCGTTCGAACGCTCTTCCTCCCTGCACGGAACCGATCCCGGTGGGGACTACGCCGACGGGCTCACCGACCGTATCCCGGGGGGCCGTGCCCCGGGGCGACGGTCCGCCGGGCCTCACACATACGGAAGGACCACATCACCATGACCACGATCGCAGTTCTCGGAAACGGCCGCGTCGGCGGCAACCTGGCCGCGGCCCTCAACCGGGCAGGACATCAGGTGACGGTGGCGGGCCGCGAGCCGGGCGCCGCCGCCAAGGCCGCCCTTACAGCCGAGGTCGTCATCAATGCCACCCCGGGCGCAGGCTCGCTGGAACGCCTCGCAGCCCTACGCGCCGAACTGCAGGGCAAGATCCTCGTCGACGTCTCCAACGCCACCACCGACGGACCGGACGGACTGCCCGCCGACCTGCTCTACCACGGCTCCAGCCTCGCCGAGCAGCTCCAGGAGGCACTCCCCGGAACCAGCGTCGTCAAGACACTCAACACCATGCTCTTCCCGGTGATGACCGCGCCGGACACGCTCACTCAGCCGCCGACCGCGTTCCTCTCCGGCGAGGACCCGCAGGCCAAGCAGACCGTCCGCGAACTGCTCACCGACCTCGGCTGGCGCACGGAGTGGATCACCGACCTCGGCGGCATCCGGACCGCCCGTGCCACCGAGGCCGCGATCCTGTTCGTGCCGCACGTGATCCGCTCCAGTGGATTCGCACCCTTCGCGATCTCGATCGCCCGCTGAGCCGCACCCAGCACACCGCCGGTGATCGGCGCATATCACCACCACTTCACCGGCCAAGCGTTCTGCGACGCGTCGCTGACGCCCTCTTGCAGACCGGAGACGGATCGAGACGGATCCCGGTCCTGGTCTGAGCCATCCGGGGGAGGGACGTCCGGCGAGCTGTGCGGCATTCGGCCGGGTAGCAGATCTGCCTGCGACGGCGGTCAGGGGTGCACCCCTCGCCGCAGTGATCCGCTGGTCTGGTGAGCGGAGCGGACCGTCACGCTTGTCGGCGGGTGGCGAGGCGGTCTTCCAAGGGCCAGTGGACGTGGTGGATCTGGCCGACACGTTCGAGCAGGCGGATGACGGTGGCGGAGAGGTCGATCTGACCGCGGTCAACGCCGTGTCGGGCGCAGGTGGGGTCGGAGTGGTGGAGGTTGTGCCAGCTCTCGCCGAAGGACAGCAGGGCGAGCGGCCACAGGTTGGTGGCCCGGTCGAAGCGCCGGGTGCGGAAGGGACGACTGCCGATCATGTGGCAGAGGGAGTTGACGCTCCACGTCACGTGCTGCAGGAGGGCGACGCGCAGGAGGCCGGCCCACACCAGCGCAGTGAGGGCGCCGTGCAAACGGCCGCTGACAGCCCAGCCCAGCCCGAAGGGCAGCGCGAGGGACAGGACGCAAAGGGCAGGAAAGGCGCGGGACACGGCTCGCAGGTCGGGGTCGGCCAGGATGTCGGGGGCGTAACGCGAGGGCGGGGTGGTGTCGGAGGTGAACAGCCAGCCGACGTGGGCATGGACCAGGCCGTGCAGTTCGCCGCCGAGGCTGGTGCCGAACCGGAAGGGGGAGTGGGGGTCGCCGGGGCGGTCGGTGAAGGCGTGGTGGCGGCGGTGGGTGGCGACCCAGGCGATGACATCGCCCTGGAAGCTCATCGATCCGGCGATCGCCATGGCGATCTTCAGGGGCCGGTTGGGGGTGAAGCTGCCGTGCGTGAGGCCGCGGTGAAAGCCCACGGTCACGCCCAGTCCGGTGAACGAGTACAGCGCAGCCGCGAGGATCAGGTCGGCGGGGCCCACCGCGCTGCCCCACAGCAACCCGATCGCGGTCGCGAGGGCCAGGAAGGGGAAGGCCACCACGACGGCGGTGCCGGCCAGCTGCCACGGCGGGACTCGGTGCCGGTCGGCGGACTCGTTCCTGGGGAAGGGCGAGGTCCCGTCATACGGCTCCGGTCCTCGGGGCGGGGGCCGGTCTGGCGCGGTTTTGCTGATGCTGTGGGCGGATGGAGCCGTGGAGCGGTCGGTGATGGCCATGGGCCAACTCCTTCGTCTGGTGGTGCAGCGCAGCCGGGCCAGGGGTAGGTGGCGGATCGGACTCAGGGCCAGGGAGAGTCGCGAGCCCCCGTGCGTTACTGGCGGGCCGCTACCCCGATCAAGCCGTCTCCACACAGGACCGGCGAACGCCTCTGCCGCCGGGTGGAAATACGGACTTGGTCTGCGCCGTGTGCGTCGTCGACCATGACGACGAACGGCTCGTCGGGACGGAAGGCGCGGGCGGTGCTACCGCGCACCGCGAGGCCGTGGTTCTTGCGACGCCGCCGGCCGAGTACGTCCCACGCGCTTGCAGTCTCAGTCGTCGGCCTTCACGCCGCCGTGCGCCGAACCGGCACGACGGCGCCCACCACAGAGGGTCCCCGGACATCGACGAGGAACGCGTGGCAGGTATGTGGGCGGTGACGATGGAGGGTCCGAGCCCGTCGTCAACGCATTCGCGGATCGCGTGGCGCGGCAGCACAGGCTTCGGAGCAGAAGCGTTGACGTGCGCTGCTGCCCCAGCGCTCGTGCGCGGTGCCGCAGCGAGGGCACTGCCGGGTGGCCCCGGCTGTGGTGAAATCGATCAAGTCCAGAGCGAGGAGAAGGGCGCGGCAGTCCTCCGCGCTCTCTGCGCGCGAGGCCACCAGTAGGCGGGCCTGCCGGCGGGTGCGCCGGTCGTGAACGGTGAAGAGGTCGAACTCGGCTGAACCGTATGGGTCCTGCATGGGTGGACCTTCGCTTTCGGGTGGCTGTGAAGCTCTCGGGTGCATGCCGGTGGGCGGCACCACAACGGCGCCAGGTGCAGCAGGGGCCTTCGCAGTCACGGTGAATCCTCCCCAGTCCCGCCGACGACGGGCAGCCAGTCCTGCCCGAGGCGGCTGGTCGCGCCGGCCGCGAGCGCGGTGGCGGCGGCCAGCGCGAGGGTGGCGTGAACCTGAGCCTTCAACAGGTCCGTCTGCGACGGCGCCCAGTGACGGTCCACGCCGGAGCCGCGGCCACGGTCCACGGCGGATTTCTGCGGACCGGCCAGCAGGCGCTCAGCCGACAGGTAGTGCTCGGGACCGGTGGCCATGGTGGGTCTCCTCTGGTTGTGGCGCCTGCTTTCGGTGCCCGCGGCACGGTCGCCGGCGCCCCGCCTGAGGAGGGGCACATCCACCGGCATTGAGATCGTCGGTCCCGACCGCGCCGGCCGTGGACGCGGTGGGCGGGTCGAGGACGCCGCGTGCATCCGGGTGCAGCGCCATGGTGATGCTCGTCCGACGCCGCTTCAGCGGGCGCCGTCGCGGATGTCCCAGGTGCCGCAGCCTGGAAGGTGTGGTGGCTTGAGCTTCTCCAGGCGCGCGTGCAGCCACGCGATGCGCCGTTCGGCGCATTCGCCGCGAATGCCGAAGGTGATGCCGTTGCGGCGTCCACGGTGCCGGCATTCGCGATCGCCGGCAGCTTCGTCGAAGGTGTCGAGGACTCTTTCGTACAGCCGCGCGTCCGCGCTGCCACGCGGGGCCAGGTTGTCCACGGTGAGGAAGCGCCATCCTCGGGCGACATCGCCGGCCTCGGCCACGATGAGCTGTTCGGCGAGGCGCTGTGCGTCGTCCTCGGGGGTCATGGCGCTGCCGCCAGATCCACCACCGGTCGGCCCGACGTACGCCTCGATGTGGCGGGGAGCGGTCGGCCTGCGCCGTGCGTCTGCGGGACAGGCGGCGGCAGGTCGGTCGGGCAGGACCGCAAGGGCCTCGCACCGGCTCGTACAGGGAGGGGAGCGAGGCTTACGACGGCTCGGCCGCGTTGCCCCGTGCCTCCCCGCTGTGCGCCGGCCCGGGTCACGGTCGGCTCGGGAGGCGGAGGAGGCCGATGGCGTGACCGTCGTGGTCGACCACGGGCCAGGTTGCCAGGCCGCGGGAGCGCATGGCGGCTGCGGCCGTGGCGGCGGGCATGTCGGCGGTGGCGAACGGGGCGCCGTCGAGCAGGGCGTTGCGGACCGGGGTGCGTTCGGTGTACCAGGAGCGGAACTGGAACGGCGCGAGGTGCTGACGGGTGAGCAGCCCGGCGCACCGGCCCTCGTCGTCCCGGACCAAGAGGTGGTCGGCTCCGGAGCTGCGCAGGATGTCGATCGCCGCGTCGACGGTGACGTCGTCGCCGATCTGCAGGTCCGGGTGTGCCATGAGGTCGCCGACCGTGGTGGTGAGGTCGTGGTCGAGGGTGATCGAAATAGTGGGCTCCTTCGTGCCGGTGCGGACAGGCCTTGCGAATCAATGGTCGCTGGGGCCGGATGGTTGTGGGTGCGGTGCCAGTTGACCCGCTAGGCCGCGGGGGCGGTGCGCCGGGGCACGGCTGCGCCGCGGGTGGCGTCGGCGCGGTGGGGACTGCTGCCACGGTGGGCGGGGCGGCTCCAGCGGCTTCCGCTCGCAGACGGCTGGCGGCGGGGGCGTTCGATGACGGGTTCGGCGATCACGACGGGGATTCCGCTGGGCACGCGGGCTCCGGTGATACGGGCCAGTTCCTCGTCGCCGGGACGGACCTTGGCGGAGGCCGGGGTGATGCCGGCGGTGGCCATCATGCGCTCCATCGCGCGGCGCTGGCTGGGCAGGACGAGGGTGACGACCGTGCCGGACTCCCCGGCCCGGGCGGTGCGCCCGCCGCGGTGCAGGTAGTCCTTGTGGCCGTTCGGCGGGTCGAGGTTGACGACCAGGTCGAGGCCGTCGATGTGGATGCCGCGGGCGGCGACGTTGGTGGCGACGAGGGCGGTCACCTGACCTGTGCGGAACTGCTCGAGGGTGCGGCTGCGCTGGGGCTGGGACTTGCCGGCGTGCAGGGCTGCGGCCTTCACCCCGTTCGTGAGGAGCTCCTCCACCAGCCGGTCAGCGTCCTGCCGGGTGTCGATGAACATGATCACTCTGCCGTCGCGTGCGGCGATGCGGGTGATCGTGGTGTCCTTGTCCCTGCGGTCCACATACAGGAGGTGATGCTCCATCGTGGTGACCGTCGCCGTGGAGGGATCCACGGAGTGCGTGACCGGGTCCTTGAGGAAACGTTCGACCAGGCGGTCGACGTTGCGGTCCAAGGTGGCGGAGAACAACATCGTCTGGCCACCGTCGGCGACCTGCTCGAGGAGTTCGGTCACCTGTGGCAGAAAGCCCATGTCGGCCATCTGGTCGGCCTCGTCCAGGACGGTGATCGAGACCGCGCCCAGGTGGCAGTCGCCCCGCTGGATCAGGTCCTTCAGGCGGCCCGGGGTGGCCACCACGAGCTCCGCCCCACGTGTCAGTTCCCGCGCCTGGCGGTTGATCGACATCCCGCCCACCACGGTCGCCATCCGCAGGCGCACCGCGTCTGCGTAAGGGGTGAGCGCCTGGGTGACCTGCTGTGCCAGCTCCCGGGTGGGCACCAGCACCAGGGCCAGCGGCCGGCGCGGTCGGGCACGGCGCCCGGTGGTGCGGGCCAGCACGGCGAGGCCGAACGCGAGGGTCTTGCCCGAACCCGTGCGGCCACGGCCGAGCACGTCACGGCCGCCCAGTGCGTTGGGCAGTGTCGCGGCCTGGATCGGGAACGGGGAGACGACGCCGTTGCGAGTCAGTACCGACAGCAGCGCGTTCGGCATGTCCAGCTCGTCGAACGCGTCGACCGGAGGGATGGGGGCGGCGCCCGCCTGGTTCGCGAACTCGTCCTGCCTCGTGTGCTCCTGACGTGGATTCCGGTCCCGTGAGCCGTCGTTGTCCCGCATCCGGGGGCTGGAGCCGGTGCGGTCGGCACGGGAGCCGGTCCCGCTGGCGGGGCGTTGGTGGGCGGGGCGATCTGAACGCGTCATGGACACCTTCCTCAAGGGCGGCACGTCTTGGGGGAAGGCGCCGCGGCTGGGGACGCCGACGAGCCACAGGAGGACGGCCGAAACGGTCACGGGTGCAGCGTGAAGGGTGGATCCGTGCGGTACGACATCTGCGGTCGGCGCTCACCGCAGGGGTGGGGGCGCTGGGGGACGGCCACAGGGCGGCTGTCGGTCCGGTGCCGGCCGGGTTGGGGTGGCGCAATGCCGAGGGGCCCGCACCGGGCACGAAACTCGGTGCGGGCCCCTCGCTGCTAGGCGGGTGCCACAGCAGAAGAACTACAGCGGACGAATGTTCTCGGCCTGCGGGCCCTTCTGGCCCTGCGTGACGTCGAACTCGACCTTCTGGCCCTCGAGCAGCTCACGGAAGCCGTTGGCGTTGATGTTCGAGTAGTGGGCGAAGACGTCCGGGCCGCCACCCTCCTGCTCGATGAAGCCGAAGCCCTTTTCCGCGTTGAACCACTTCACGGTGCCATTAGCCATAAAAACAATCTCCTTCAAGGGGCTGTCCACAGCATGCACACTGCGCGCTGCGAGTCGCCGCGATGCGCACCCGTCCCGGGCGAAGCCGGGAAACAAAAATGCGCCTGCATACAAGAGCAGGCGCACACAAAGTTCATGGGAACCACTACTGCAACTACATGCAGCGTAACAGGCTGCGGCCCGTTGTGCCGGGAAATTTCGCCCGCGAGTTCTCCGTGAAGATCGACCGCAGGCAGCGGATCGGCCCGGAAAGGCACGAACGCGCTTTGAGACAGGGAGGGTTGAGGCGAAGCTGCGCTCTGTCAGCGTGACCACCGGCTGCGCTGACCGGGTGAGGGGCGGGCGTCGGGTGGCGTTGCGTCGGCCGGTCCCGCGCAGGGGATGCCGCGTTTGCCGGGAGTCGCGGTCGACTGGCCGCCGCGGCACATCGGGTCAGGAAGCGGTGGGCCCGGGCTGGAACCGGGGGACGTTGGTGAACAGTGGGCGGGTCTCTGTCAGTTCGAGCACGCGGCGAACCTGCGGGCTGGGGGCGACCAGTACCAGCCGTACTCGCGCGCCGATTGCGGCTTCGCGCACCTTGAGCAGGGCCGTCAGGCCGGCGGCGCTGAAGTACCGGACCTCGGCCAGGTCGACGAACAGCACGTGCGGTCCATGTGCCTGGTCCAGGGCGCTGAGGAGCACCTGGGCGGCAGCCGGCGCGGAGTCGGGGTCCATGTCTCCGATGAGGCGGCACACGACCGCGCCGGTGACGGTCTTCGTGCAGCAGGTGGCCGCTCGCGGCGGGCTGGGCGCGCACGAGTGCGCAGCGCGGATCACGGGTTTCATGGCTCTGCCTTCCGCCCACTGGCCGCGGCCCGGTTTGTACTGGGGCTGCGACACCGCTGCGTACTGGCGGGGGCTCCCGGGAGCGCGGTCACGGAGATCGGCAGGCCCGGCGAGATCCGAGGTGGACCCAGGCCGGTTCATTGGTTCATACCCCGACCCGGCGCTCGCACTTGCTGAGCCGGGCGGGTGTTTGACGGCTGCCGCTCGGTGGACGGCGCGTCGACATCAGAAGGTCGGTCCGGGCGTGTGGGGGCGTGGGCAGCCTTCGCCCGTCGTGGGCAGGTCGGCCCGCACGGTCTTTCCTTCGCCGTCTGCTTCGGTGCCCCAGGTGGAGGTGAGACGTTCCACGATGCGCATGCCGTGGCCGCCCGGGATGGCGGGGCCCGTGTTGCGGCGCACGGGCGGGGCGGGGCTGTGGTCGCTTACCGCGATGTGATTGGACGCAGCTCGCATGGTCGTCCCCGGGCCGCAGCGGATCTCGTCCCTGACCGCTGGCATGTACCCGGGGTCAGCGCGACGACACGCCACGCCGGCTGCTCACGTCTCGCCGGGCCCGGCACCGGTGCCGCCGCCGATGGGGCCGCCGGACTCGGGCGGGCCGGCCGGCCCGGCTCGGAGCGCGAACCCCCGGGCCGGGCCGGCTCCTACTGGTCGCTGTAGCTGAGGTCTCCCACGGTCCAACTGTTCACCTCGGCGATGGCGATGCGGTACATGCCTCCGGTGTGGGGCAGGCCGTAGCTGCCCTGCAGGATGCGGGCGCGGTGCAGGTGCAGGTGCGTAGGAGGCGAAGGCGCGTCGTCACCGGCCTTGCCGTCGTCGGCGGCGGGTGGCGCGAAGAGTGCGGCGAAGGGCTTGAGGTGTTCCGAGGCGGCCAGGACTTCGGCGACACGTTCGTTCCACAGGCTCTCCGGCGCCAGCCGGCCGGTGATGACCGCCCCCGGAACGACCACGGTCAGGGGCATCTGGTTGCTGCGCTCGGACTCCACCATCGCGGCGATGTCGACGAGCCGACCATCAGGGTTCGACATGCCACCAGAGGATAGTTCCCGCCGCGGGCCGCCCGTGGTCCCGCCGGTGCGCGACCCAGGTGATCCCGCGGCGGCACTATAGGCGCCGCCGGGCATCGCGAAAACCTGTAGCGGCGGAAGTAGACATCGCACGATGGCCTGTGTAGTGTTCCTGGTGTTGGAACCGCAGGTCGCAGAAGCGGGCAGACATGAACTGCCCGAGCAGCACCAGCAGTGATGTGCCAGGCGTGCAGTCGTCCTCGCTCGTGGCCGGTCGTGACAGGGGCCGAGGGGGAGGGCGGGTGACCTGCCAGGCGTCACGGGCCCGGTTGTGCGTGGGTCCGGGACGGTGGAGGTCATGCACGCGCAGAAAACGCAGTACCGGCAGCACCCGAGCAGTTCGAGTTACCGCAGTACCGGAAGTTCCCCGCGCAGTACCAGCAGGACGGGTGTTGCCGAGCAGTTCGCAGGACCGCACGTCAGCACGATGCACACCATGAGGAGAAGGGAGAGAGGTTCACCCCGTCGGATCGCCCGCCACGGCAGCGTTTCCACAAGCCCGGCGGTCACCGCAGTAGCCATCGTCACGAAAGAGGTGGTCCTCGGTCACGCATACGCGATCCCCGCACCTGCCCGCACCCCGGAGCAGCGCGGACACGCAGGCCGGAGTTGAAGGCCGGCAGTAGTGCAGTAGATGGTGCAGTGAATCCTCGTTACCCCTGGGCCCCGGCGCAGCACGCGCCGGGGCCCTCGACCCGTTTCACACGAAGGAAGGTGCCGGTGGGACAGTCCACCTACGCCACGGACCCGAACACGGCGGACGCATGAGCGCAGAGACCAAATTCGACGACGACGACTACCCCGCCTACACCATGGGCCGCGCAGCCGAGATGCTCGGTGCCACCCCGGCCTTCCTCCGGGCCCTCGGCGAAGCCAAACTGATCACCCCCCAGCGCTCCGACGGCGGACACCGCCGCTACTCCCGCTACCAACTGCGCCTGGCCGCCCGCGCCCGCGAAATCGTCGACCAGGGCACCCCGCTCGAGGCCGCCTGCCGCATCATCATCCTCGAAGACCAACTCGAAGAAGCCCTGCGCATCAACGAACAACTCCGCCGCGAACGCCCTAGCTGAACCATCCCGCCGTTGTGGAACGTGCAGGTCACGGCTGCGTTCGACGCCCGTGGACTCGAGGTAGTTGCCGCGCTCCGCGGGGTGTCGGTGGCCGTCGCACGGTGTGACGGTCGTCGGTTTGAGTCGCCCGTGGATATTCCGATCCGAGACTCCCGCTGGAACTGGAGGTCTG
>NZ_BBPO01000098.1 GCF_000787815.1 Streptacidiphilus neutrinimicus | reverse complement strand
GGCCAGGCGTGGAGCGACACCGGCGGCACCAACAGCCCCAACACCGTCGACCCCACCGTCGGCGACACGGGCGGCTGCACCAACAGCAGCCCCCAGACAACGAGTACCGCTCCCATCACCACCACCTCCGTCGGCGGCCCCGCCTCCTACTGGCAGACCTACACCTACGATCTCCTCGGCGACCGCACGAGCATGGTCAACCACGACACCACCGGCAACGCCGCCAACAACACCACCCAGACCATCGCCTACCCCGGCACCGACGGCACCACCCCGGCCACCGACCCCAACCAGGGCGGCACCGTCACCACCAGCAACCCCACCCTCGGCACCACCACCGAAACTCCCACCCACACCGACACCGGCTACACCCCGGCCGAGAACGCCGGCAACACCATGAGCCGGAAGATCTCCACCACCGGCCGGGTCAGCACCGCGTTCACCCTCTCCGGCGGCGGCAGCCTCTGCATCGACGACGCCACCAGCTCCACCACGCCCGGCAACAAGGTCCAGGTCTACACCTGCAACGGCACCGCCGCGCAGAACCTGACCATCGGCACCGACTCCACCGTGCGCGTCCTGGGCATGTGCCTGGACACCACCGGCGAAGCCACCACCACGGGCACCACCGTCGTCATCAACACCTGCGACACCACCAAGAAGACCCAGCTCTGGAAGGCCAGCCAGGCCGGAACCCTGGTCAACGACGCCAACACCGGCATGTGCCTGACCGACCCCGCCGCTGGAGCCAAGTCGACCCAGCTCACCATCGCCACCTGCGGCACCACCGGCCAGACCTGGACCACCCCGTCCACCGCCACCAACACCGGTGCGATCCCGGCCGGCCAACCCCAGTACCTCACCTACGACCCAGAAGGCCGCACCAGCACCGTCACCACCTACAGCGGTGCCAGCACCAAGGCCAGCAGCTACCTCTACGACTCCTCCGGCAGCCTCCTCGAACAAACCAGCAGCCAGAACGGCAACGCCCAGACTCGCGTCCTGTACCTCTTCGGCGGTACCGAACAGATCACCGAGAACGTCCCCAACAACTCCTGCACGGCGCTGCGCTACTACACAGGTCCCGACGGCACCACCCTCACCCGCACCAGCGCCGGCAACCTCGCCTACCAAGTCGCCAACGGCCAAGGCACCGCCGAAACCGCCATCGACGCCAGCACCCTCAACGTCACCCGCCGCTACTACGACCCCTACGGCAACCTCCGCGGCACCCAGCCCTCGACGTGGGTCAGCACCGACGAGAACCACGGCTACCTCGGCAAACCCACCGACACCACCACCGGCCTCGACCTCCTCGGCGCCCGCAACTACAACCCCGTCCAAGGCCGCTTCACCACCCCCGACCCCGTTTTCGAAGCCGGCGACCCCAACCAGATGGGCGGCTACACCTACGCCGCCGACAACCCCGCCACCAGCAGCGACCCTACCGGCCTGTTCGCCTTCGGGAACGGCTGCAACACAGCAAACACCAATTGCAACAACGGCCAGGCCTCCGACCCAGGCGGCGCCGGCAGCGTCACTCCAGGCAGCACCGACACATCCAGCGGCAATAGAAACCAGGGATCCTCGTGCACGGGGAAGTTCGCCTGCGACGTTCATAACGCGCAGAACGACGCCACGGGAGCGCCCAAGGCGTCGGGCAGCTTCTGGGACGTGGTCGCAGGAACCGGGCGGACCTTTGCGGGATTGCAGGACCTGGCCATCTTTGGCCCGACTGCGCTCTTCGGAGTGGATCCATTCAGTTCCGCCTATGACGATTCCATGAGGAAGCTCGGAGTCGACACGAAGTCCGAATCCTATGCGGACGGAGGAATGATCTCGAGCTTCTTCCTCGGATTCATCGGTGGAGAAGGGAGCCTCGCCTCCACCATCGAGGAAGCGGACGGGGCGGCCGCTGCTGCCGCCGAAGACGGCAGCGCCGCCACAAAGGCCGTCCGGACTGCCCCTGGCCCAGCTAAAGGCCCGGCGCCGGATGGAATCGACCCACAGAGCACCACGGCGGAGACCAAGGCCACCAGCTCCAAGCCCGCCGCACCCAGCGAAGGGACTTCTGGAAGCACGTCGCCCTCCGGCTGCAGCTTCGCACCGACGACCCCGGTGCTTCTTGTCAGCGGTGCCACCGAGCCGATCGGGAAGCTGAAGGTCGGCGACCGCGTTGAAGCCGCCGACCCGAAAACCGGCAAGGAAGTGGGTGGCCGGGCTGTCCAGCACATCTGGATCAACCACGATACCGACCTCCTCGACGTCACCGTCAGCGATGGCAACGGTCACACCTCTGTCCTCCATACGACCGCCAACCACCCCTTCTGGGACGACACCACCCACACCTGGGTCCGCGCCGACCACCTGAAGGCCGGCCACAAGTTCGCCAGCACCCACGGCCAGCACCCCACGGTGGTCAACACCAAGGCGACCCCGGGCGCAGCGAACCGCTGGAACCTGACCATCCAGCAGCTCCACACGTACTATGTGATGGCAGGTACCACACCGGTACTTGTTCACAACACGAACTGTGGCACCCCGGTATTCCGTGGAACCACGAAGGGGTTTGAAGGCAGTCCGGGTACGCAAAGGGTTGGTATCACCCCGACTTCCTCCGATCCTGGAGTGGCAATCATCTTTGCGACACATTCGGAGCAATTTGGCGAATCGGTTGTCCAGATCGCCACTCCTGGAGACCTGGCTGGGGTGCCCACGTACGAGGGCTACATTCCTTCAGAGGCGGAAGTCGGCGTGGAGCTATCCCCAGGAGAGTTTGCTCAACGTGCGAGCATTGAGATACCCGCGTCGGCGGCCCGCGACATTCTAGGCCGCATGGGCATCTCAATACCGTCAAGAATCGGCATTGAGGATCTCTCGCCGCTCTTGTCGACTACGCCGAAGTTGACGCCAGAGCAGGTTAGCCAGTTCATCGATGAAGCGGGGTCCTACAGTGGCTGATGGAGTTCTTGGAATCGAGCGAGTCGAAGACTGCTCGGAAGTTGGCACGACGTGCATCGTTCGCTGTTTGCGAGGAGCGGTATCCATAGGAGATGTCTTCCGAGCGGGAAAGACGAACGCTGGCGATGTCGTGGAACTCGAAGTGGTTGCTGACTCGATTTGGCGATATGAGCGGGTCGTGGAATTCATCGATGCTCCCCATGTAGCCAAAGTCCGGTTCTCCGGAGTGTCGGCCAAAGCTCTCGAGGGTCTCTCGAAAATTGCGACGGAGGAGCTATAGGCATGACAGTCGGAAGCTGATGCGCTATTCAGCAATGGCGTCATTCCCATAGCTCTCATCGGGTACCCGATACAACCGAGCGGCCCGCCAGAAATGTTTTTCCGGCGGGCCGCTGTGGTGTCTGACGGCAGTAGTTGACGGCAACGTCAGCGGACGGGTGCTGCACAAAGCGGTGGGTCGTCGCCGTCGTCGGGCTCGGCGGTGGTGTCGGTGAGGTTGCCGAGGGCGTGGCCGAGGAGGTCGATGGCCTGGCGCTGGAGGCGGAGGCGGACGTGTGCGTAGACCGTCGCGGTCACCCCGATGTGAGCGTGACCGAGCAGCTCCTTGATGACGACGAGTTCGACGCCCTGCTCCAGGAGGAGCGTCGCGGTCGAGTGCCGGAGGTCGTGGAACCGGATCGGCCGCACGTGCGCCTCGCGGAGTAGCGCGTTGAAGTGCCGGGTGAGTGTGGCGGGCTCGATGGCATGTCCATCCAGCCGCGTGAAGACGTACCCGTTGTCCCGCCAGGCCGGGCCCGCCTGCGCCATCTCGCGTGCCTGCCGCTCGCGGTGTCCGCGCAGCGAGGTGATGCAGGGGGCCGGTAGGGCGATGCGGCGCTCGGAGCTGATGGTCTTTGTGGGCAGTCCGGTCAGGCCGTTGCTGCGGGTGCGTTGGAGGGTGCGGCGGATGCTGGCGGTGCCGGCGTCGAGGTCGAGGTCTTCCCAGCGCAGGCCGAGGAGTTCGCCCTTGCGCAGGCCGGTGCGCAGGGCGAGTTCGAACAGGGCGGCGAGCCGGTGCCCCTGGGCGGCGGTGAGGAACTGTCGGGCTTCGTCGGCCGTGAGGGGGTTGAAGCGTCGGGGGCGGGGTGTGCCTGTGCGGACGTTGCGGGCGACGTTGCGTGGGATCTCTTCCTCGCGGACGGCGTGCTCCAGGGCGGACTTGAGCACGGAGTGGATGTACGCGAGCGTCAGTGGCGAGAGCTGCTTGCGGCAGCAGTGGCCGAGGGCGCAGCAGCGAGGGCGGCGGCTGGCCTGCGCGTTGGGGTCGCGTCGGGCGTCGGTGCCGCGTGCGCAGCACTGGCAGACGGTTCGCAGCTCGTTGAGCCAGGTGCGGACGTCTTTGGCGGTGAGCTTGGCGAGCTTCTTCCGGCCCAGGCCCGGTATCAGGTACTGGGCGACGACGGCGGTGTAGCGGGTGTGGGTTGTTTCGCGGAGGTGGTGGACAGCGACGTTCTCCAGCCAGTACGTCAGATACGCGGCGAGGCTGCCCTGGGCGGTGACGACAGCCACGCCGCGGTTGCTGGCCGCGATCTTCTCCGTCAGCTTCGCCAGCGCGTCCGTGCGTGTTGTGCCGTAGACGCTGACGCGTTTGCGGGTGCTGCCGGGGGCGAGGACGTATCCGGAGGCTTCCCAGCGGCCGTCTTTTCGCTGGTAGACGGTGCCGTCTCCGTTGGCGCGGACGCGGCGCGAGGTCGGGTTCGGGGTGAGGTCGGCGGTTGTCATCAGGCGGCTTCCTGTTCGAGGCGGGTGGTGATCAGGTGATCGAGGGCGTGGGCGGGGACGCGTCGGGCTCGCCAAGACGATCCTCAAGCGTGCCGGCCAGCAGGCCGGCGGGATCGAGTTCGGGCAAGCAGCCCGGCAGCTGATCACGGCTCAGCCGTCGCTGGCCGACTCGAGAGCGGAGCGATCGCGGTCGACAGCTCCCCGCGACCGCCCGGGCCCAACCGCCAGCGAACCGGACCTGCAAAATTTTGCAGGACATCGCGGGGAGGTAACGGCGGTGCCGAACGAGGCGCAGGCGAGTCCCGGCGCGGACCAGATCGCAACCGCGCCGGCTGAGGTGACAGCCGGTACTGGCATCTCGGCACCGATGGAGGTCAGCTCGGCGACGCCAGATCGGAGTGAGGTCCCCGAGGCGGTGCCGAACTCGGGGACGACCAGGACCGCGGTCGGGCTGTACCGGGACATCGTCAGCCACCTTCAGGCCATCGAGCGGCTCGCATCCTCACCGTGCCTGGCGCCCAACGGCCCGGGCGAGGAAGCCGAGTTCGACCAGCTCCACGAGCAGATCACCACCCGCCTCGCTCAGATCCTGCACTCGCTCACCGCCGAGGGCTGACCCCACATGGCTGCGGTCCACCACACGGTGGACCGCAGCCACTCCCGATCACCACTCCGCCTCCACCTGGAACAAGGCCATGTCGAAGAGGTCCACACCGTCAACCGTCGCTGGTCCGACGCAGAGGACCCCGTGCTGTGCCACCGCTGTGACTCCCACGGCTGCGTCAATCCCCACCACCTCCGCCTCGGCATCGCCGCCGAGAACCGGGCAGAGTGGGCGCACCGGCGCCGGGATCTGGGCGGACCGCTGGCGGACGTGCGCGGTGCAGTCGCGGTTGGTCCTCGGCCGTGGGTGTGACCCCGTGGGTGGGGTCGGCCCGGAGCGTCTCGCGTGCGTCGAACGCCCGCCGAGTGGGTACCCGCGCGTACAGGACAGGACCCCCGGTCGCGTCCGGACCTGCCCCCTTGGTTCGGACGCGACCGCGGGTGCGCTCAGGGCACCAGGACCAGGCGTCCGCGCAGGCCGCCGTCGGCCAGGCGGGCGTGTGCCTTCGCCGCTTCGGCCAGGGGGTAGGTGTCGGCCACCCGGGTGGTCAGGGCGCCGGCGTCGACCAAGGAGACCAGGTCCTTCAACTGTGCCCCGTTCGCGGTGACGATGACGGGGCGGATCTGGATCTCGCGGGCGGGCGTCGGCAGAAAGGTCGGTACGGTGCTCACGTAGGTGCCGCCGTCGCGAACCCAGTCCAGCGCCGTGTCCGGCAGGGGGACGGTGTCCAGGACCGCGTCGTGCCGGCCGACGACTCCACCACGCGGAACGAAGTGACTGGCCCCGAACTGCCGGACAAGGTCCTCGTCGGCTGGCCCTGCCAACGCGGTCACCTCGATGCCCCGGTGTGCCGCCAACTGGACGGCGTACCCGCCGACGGCGCCCGCAGCGCCCGTGACCAGCAGGGTCTGGCCCTTCTCCAGGCCCGCCGCATTCAGGGTCTGGAGGGCCGTCAGGGAGTTCAATGGCAGCGTCGCCGCGTGCAGGGGGTCGACCGACGTCGGCGCCGGTGCCACCGCCGTGGCGTCCACGATCACGTACTCCGCGTGCGTGCCACGTCCCGGCGGCTTCATCAGCCCGGCCGCGAGCGCGACGACCTCGTCGTCCACCGCCCAGTCCGCGCTCGCGCCGACGGCGTCGATCCGCCCGGCCACGTCCCAGCCCAGTCCCAGGGCCGTGTCCGCCTGCCCCACCAAGCCGGCACGGACGGCGACGTCAGCCGGATTGAGCGCCGCGGCGGCGACCTTGATCCGCACCTGGCCGTCCCCCGGCTCAGGGACGCTCGTCTCCACGATCCGTACGACCTCCGGTCCGCCGAAGTCCGTCACGACGGCAGCATGCATGGCACATCTCCTCAAGGGGGGGTTGGTGAAGCCCGCCCCGCCGGGGCACCCCGCGGTCGGCGGGCTCTGCGTTGGTGTCTTGTGCGCGCGGTGGCGCGGCGGGCCTGCACCCTTGCGGGCGTGGGCGGTTGCCCGGCGATAGCGCCGAAGGCTGTGGTCGGCTGTCCGGGGACCGACCCGATGCCTCCAGATCCGGGGTACCGCCGTCCGGCGTGGCCGTGAAGGCGGCAATCCGAGGCGAGGCGTGACCGAGCCGGTGGGGCCTACTTGTCGTGCCAGGCCTTGTGGACGAACTCCAGTCGGTTTCCGTCGCGGTCGGCGACGTTGGCGGCGTAGTAGCCGGGAGCGAAGTAGGTCCGGTCCGCCGGCTTGCCTTCGTCGGCGCCGCCGGCGCTGATCGCGGCAGCGTAGGCGGCGTCGACGGCGTCGTTGCTGTCGCAGACGATGCCGAGGTACAGGCCCGTCTCGCCCGGCTCGCGCTGGCGCAGCCAGATGCTCGATCCCACGCCGCCGCCGACGTACGTGGCATCACCGATGCCGACGAGGTCCGGGACGCCCGCCGGTGCGCTTGAAGCGTCGAAGTTCCCGAACGCGGTCCAGCCGAGGGGCTCCAGAGCCGCGAGGTAGAACGCCTTGGACTTCTCGATGTCGGTCACGGAGATGTAGACGTGGTCGATCATGGTGCAGCTCTTTCAGTTCGACGGGTTGTCATATGTGGATTGCCGGTTCGGCCCCGAGTCACCTGGCGTCGGGGTTGACCTCATCCAGAGACTGCGGCCAAGCGCGCCGGTGCACGACCACAATGGATGCCGAGGCGGTCGGCTTGGACGGCCGGATGTCGCCTCGATCCGTTGCGTGGCCACCTCGCTGACGGTCAGTCACGCAGCGTCGCGGGCCCGGTGGCCTCCAGGACCGCGGAGGCCGGTCCACCCGGATGTCCGCGCCGCCGGGCGCGGTGGCGCGGGGGTATGTCCGGCTGGGCGATCTCGTTGGCGAGCGGCGAACCGTCTCGGCCAGTGCCGCCCGCCCTGAGTGCGACGGGCACCGCCTTGCTGTTCATAACTCCATGATGGAGGTCAGAGGCAAGACAATCCATGCTCATTGCGCTCAACTTTATGCGTAGGACTCTCATGTCTTGACCTATGTGACGAAACCTGGTCACGCTGATCGCATGGACCTGTTGTCTGACCACCTCCTGCGGGCCCGCGCTACGGGCGCCGTGTTCGCGCGTACGATCGCCGATCCGCCGTGGGGAATGCGGCTGGGCGGCTCGATAGAGCTGTCGGTGCACACGGTCGCCCGAGGCCGGGCCTACCTCTGGATGGACACTCCCGGCAGCACGGTGGAGCTCCTCCCAGGCACGGTCACGCTGGTCCGCGGCGGAGCGACCCACTACATCGGGCACGAGCCGGGCGCGGAGTGCCTGGAACCGCAGGAGTTCCGAGCCCGTCACAGGCGGACAGAGCCTGCAGAGAACCCGCAGGCCACGGTCTTCCTGTGCGGCGCCTACCAGTTCTCCGGCGACGTCGGCCGCGCACTGCTCGACGCGCTCCCCGAGGTCATGACCCTCTCAGCGGCCGACGACGACCCGCTACGCGACGTGATCACTCTCCTGTCGCGCGAGCTGGTCCGTACCGATCTCGCCCAGCAGATCGTCCTCGACCGCCTCCTGGACCTGCTCCTGGTACTGGCCATCCGCGCCGACTTCCGACGCAGCGCGACCGCGCCGCGCTGGTACAAGGCCTCCGCGGACCCACGGCTCGCCACAGCCCTGCAGGCCATGCACGAGGACGCCGCCCGCACCTGGACGGTCCCGGAACTCGCCGACCTCAGCGGCCTTTCCCGGGCCGCGTTCGCGCGCGTCTTCCGCGAGGCCCTCGGCCAGGCCCCCATGCAGTACCTCACCGAATGGCGCATGACCCTCGCCCGTGACTACCTGCGCGCCGACGCTCTCAGCCTGGCCCAGATCGCCGACGCCGTCGGCTACAGCTCTCCCTTCGCCTTCGCCGCCGCCTTCCGCCGCCACCACGGAGAAGCGCCTGGCACCTGGCGGCAGCAGCAGCGAGCGACCGCGGATACGCGCCTGCTGACCACCCACGCCGGCTCGTGAGCAGGGGTGCATCATGCTGTGCTGGCACGCGCTCACCGCCGCCCTGGACAGGCCGGTCAGAATCAGCCGGTGTCGCTGTCCAGACATTCACCGTGAACAAGCGCTCCATACCAACAGCCTGCGAACGTCCCTGCAGGCCAGGCCTGCCGCGGGGCAGTCTGCCGAGGCACGTCAAGCTCGAACCACTCGCCCGCCCTGACCGTCGGTGACGACGACCCGGCCGGGCTTTCCTCCCTCAACCTTGGCGGCGACCTGAGCCAGGTTGTCCTCGACGTACTTCTGCGCGGCTTCTCCCGCTTGGGCGGACTTGTCGAAGATCCGGACCAGTCCACCCCGGTCGGCGAACATCCGGGCGATCCTGCGGCCGAGGGTGCCTGCCCCGATCACGGCAACGGGACGGTTCGGGATGTTGGTGGGGAGCGTGAAGGCCATGATCATGTCTGCTTTCCTGACGGCTGCTGGATCGGCGGACACCCCAAAGCGAGACAGTCCACGTGTCGTGGTGGTATCCGCAGGCCACCTCGACGTCGAGATCGCACAACGCCAACAGTCCGTCGCGGCCGAAGCCGCGGTCGTCATCCCTGCGGGCGTTGGGCACCGGTTTTGGAACTCATCCGCGGAGCCGGCGACTTTTCTCGACGTCGAGGTGACAGCACCGTCCGCATTCGACAGGTTGGCCCCGGAGGCGTAAGCCCCGCTGGGCGCCCTCATGGTCCGTACATGCCCAGCGTGCGCGTCAGATTTTACCTTTCTCCGCAGGCGATGGCGCAGGTGTGGTCGTAGCGTCTAGACGTGCAGGCTTAAGTGAAGATCGCGTTCGTGGCAGATCCCAGCCGGCGGTGCCCTCGTTGCCGGAGTGGCAATGGAGATCGAGCGGACGGACGTCATGTCTGTCTTCGCCCACGACGCCGGCGGCACGGAGTGGTCCGGTGGTTGCACAGACGGAACCGTCCTGCCAGTAGCGGAGCCCCGAGACGGCAAGCGGCACTGAACCGACGCCCATCCGGTCGAGGCGTCACCCACTTGTCGCCGCGTCACCCGGCTGGATCCTCCCCCGCGCGCCCACGCTGGCCGAGCCCTAGCGTGACGCTGCGGCAACCTCCCAATCCCCAATGAAAATCGGAGAACGTTGCGATGCCCTCGGCTCAGACCAAGCGGATGACCATCGGTGACTTCCTGCTCCGCCGGATGGCGGAGGCCGGGATCGGCCACATGTTCGGCGTCCCGGGTGACTACAACCTCGAACTGCTCCAGCAGATGCAGGACAGCGGCGTGATGACGTGGGTCGGCAACTGCAACGAGCTCAACGCCTCGTACGCTGCCGACGGCTACGCACGGCTGAACGGAATGGGCGCGTTCCTCGTGACCAACGCCGTGGGCGCGATGAGCGCAATCAACGGAGTCGCGGGCTGCTACGCCGAGCACGTACCGGTGATCGCGATCTGCGGATCGATCCCCCTGCGGTCCATCGACCGCAACCAGGGGATGCACCACACCATGGCCGACGGCACCTGGGACCGCTTCCTGGCGGCCTTCGCCCAGGTGACCGTGGCGCAGGCCCGGCTGACTCCGTACAACGCGGCGATCGAGATCGACCGGCTGATCCTGACCTCGTGGCGGCAGAAGCTCCCGGTGTACATCGAACTGCCCTCCGACATCGCCTGTCTCGAGATCGAGGTGCCCGCGGAGCCGCTCTCGCTCGAGCAGCCGCCCAGCGACCCCGAACGCCTGCGCTCGTGCGTGGCGGCGATCGCTGGCCACCTGTCCGACGCGAAGTCGGCCGCAATCCTGGTGGACTTGGACGCGGACCGGTTCGGCGTGGCCGACGAGGTCCTCGAGCTGGCCGAGAAGATGAAGCTGCCGGTGGCGGCGTGCAGCACCGCGAAGGCCGTGATCAACGAGACCTCGCCCTATTTCGTGGGCACCTACAACGGCAAGGCGAGCGCTCCGGAGACCATCGAGGCGGTCGAGAACAGCGAGTGCCTGTTGACGATCGGCTACCGGCCGATCGAGGTGACCACGGGCGACTTCTCGGCCCAGCTGCCGGCCGACACCATTCGCCTGCGCGGTCACTCGGCCGACGTTGGGATCGAGAACTTCCAGGCGGTGACGCTCAAGGAGGTACTGCGCGGGGTCATCGACGCGGTGTCGCCGGTCGCGGAGCGGGCGATCCGCCGGCCGAGCATGCCGGCGCTGCCGGAGACCGACGGCTCGGCGAAGCTGAAGCAGATGGCCTACTGGAAGGCCGTCTCTGAGTACGTGAAGCCCGGGGACGTGCTGCTGGTGGACAACGGCACGTCCTACGCGCTGTTCGGTCTCCAGCTGCCGGAGGGCTGCACCTTCGTCGGGTCGGTGAACTGGGGCTCGATCGGCTACGCGGTCGGCGCGCTGCTCGGCACGCTGACCGCGGCGCCGGAGCGTCGCCACCTGCTCTTCATCGGCGACGGCTCGTTCCAGGAGTCCGCCCAGGAGCTGTCGACCATCCTGCGGCACGACCACAAGCCGGTCATCCTGCTGATCAACAACGGCGGCTACACCATCGAGCGGGGCTACCTCGGCAGGGACGAGCACTACAACGACGTCGCCAGGTGGGCGTACGCGGAGCTGCCGAAGGTGCTCTGCCCGGAGACGACGGCCCGCTCGTTCGTCGTGAGGACCGGTGATGACCTGCAAAAGGCGATGAGCGCACCGAACGACACGATGATCTTCATCGAGTCGGTGATGGACCCGCACGACATCCCCGCCATGATCGCCGCCAGCAGCAACCACGGTGCCGACATCGACTACGGCCCCCGCGGCCCGCACCACCGCAAGGGCGTCCAACTCCTCGCCGACTGACAATGATCGTCGCGGTGGCGCCTCTGGGGGGCGGACCCGACCAGGGGCGCCAGCGCCACTGTGCCATGCCGACCCCGCCTCTCACCGGCATCACACAGAACACGGCAGATCCAAGATCAATACCCGCCGATGCGGACGATCCTGTGGATAACTCCGACGCCCGCGCGGATCCCCTGCGGATCCGGCGCCTCCGCGAGACTGTCTAACGCGCCCGGGCAACTGAGTCGTTGTGCCACCGGTATTGTCTTTTCCGTCCGGTGCTCGCGTTCCACGGTTGCCTTGGTGTGATCGCGGCCGTCCAGGTGCCGTCGTCGCACCGCCTGACCAGGGCTTCTTTCCTCTGCTCCATCCGCTTGGATCCCGCGAAGCAGGCGGTCACCCTGGGCCACTGCCGACTCTCTGTGGGAGTGCGAGGCGAGCGCTTTTCGACCCGGATTCGACCCCGACTTTTCCTGATTGCTCAGGTATGGGCTCTGGCCTGTGGCGTTGTGTGGCGGCGGACGAGTCGGCCATATACGCCGGGTTCTTCCGCCCTACCTTTCCGACCTGCACCGACGGGGTAGCGAACCGGTCGTGACCTGCGGGAAGGGCAGTCAGAGGCAGTCAGAGGGCGTCACAGGCAGTCATGCTGCTTGGCCCCCGATTGGCCCCGAGTCTGGCCCCCGTTTGGCCCCGGGCTGATGCTGTGAGCGCAGGCCTGCCTCCGAGCTGTGCCGGACAGACGAATGCCCCCAGGAGTGGAGTCCCGGAGGCTTCGCTGGCACCGATTGGAGGTCGGTTCCGGGCACCACCCGCGGTTTTGACGGGCCTCGGTGGTGGTGTCCACGTCCTTGCGAGACTCGACCAGGATGCCATCTCCTGTCTTCCCTCGGCAGCGGTCCGAGGAAGCGCCCCCAACCCAGTCTCATCGCCTGCCGGCGGGCGCACCCGACGGCCTGGGGCTGGGCAGCCTCCCGCCGGCGGCGGCCGATCTGATCCTGCTGGGTGATCTCGGTGGCCGGTACGCGACCGGTGCCTATTCCCGGCTCGGCGGCGACGGGGCGGTTAGGCCGCGGGAGCGGCGGCAGGCGGAGTCCGAGCACGGGCACCGGATCACGGCGGCGATCGCGTGCCATGTGGCCCGCGCCGGCGGGACGGTCGAGCAGCTGGCGCGGCTGTTGTTGCATCCGGAGCACGAGGGTGGCCGCCACGCGCAGGTGATCGCGCTGCGCTCCGGGCACGCCCGCGCCCAGGGGTACGTCGAGCGCGTCTGGTCCAACGCCACCGCCCTCGTCGAGTCCAGCACGGATGTCGCGTCCCGCGGCGAGTCGCATGAGGATCTCGCGCGGCTGCGGGAGCGGATCGAGACCACCGCGTGGCGCGGTGAGCGTGGGCGGACCGCGCTGCGGGTCCTGCGGGCGCACCTGAACTTCGCCCAGGCCGCCGGGGGCCGCCTGCACTTCGCCAGTGAGCGGCAGGCGGCGGAGGAGGCCGGGATCTCCCGGCAGACCCTGCGGCAGGCCTACGAGCTGGTGCTGAAGCCGGGCGGCTGGCTGCGTCGGCTGCGGGTCGGCTACGGCACCGAGGGTTCGACCTGGTACCTCGCGGATGGACCTGCAGACTTGCAGCGCGCCCCTGTGTCTCGTGATCAGTCCAGTCAGTGCCCCCCCGACGGGGAGCTTGGGGAGTGGGCTACCCCTGAGACGGACACCGGGGCTGACGTCGATTCCCGGGTCATCGGCTTGCTGATGGGGCATGACGCCTTCGCCCACCACGCCCTCGGGTCTTCCGCGTTGATGGTCATCGGTGCTCTGCACGTCCGTCCCGGCCAGACTCCCGGCGAGCTCACGGTCTCCGCGTCGCTGTCGCGGGCGACCGCCTACCGCACCATCGCCCGCCTGGAAGGCCACGGGCTCGTCCAGCGGTCCGGCGCGGGCTGGGCGCTCACCGCCCAGGCGCTGCGGGGGATCGGTAACAGCGTCCCGGAGGCTGTTGCCGCCCCCGCCCCCGCCCCCACGGCCGAGCAGGCTGTTGCCGGGTGGGACGTCCTCGCGATCGCCTACGGCACTGCGGGGGTGGCGGCGGCCCGGCGCGCGCTGCACGCGGCGGAGCGTGCCGCCTACCGCGCCGCCCTCGCGGCTCTGGACGAGCGGCGCAGCCCTGCCCTGACGGCCGTGGTCGACGGCCGAACTGTGTTGGTGCCCGGCCCGCGCGCCGACGAGATCCCCACCGGCTGGCACGGCCCCGACGGGAGTGTCCTGGACCCGGTCACCGGACGGGCCGTGTCGGGCTGGCAGGTCGCCACCGACGGTCGCCTCATCCTCCTCAGCCCCGGCGACGACCGCAGCTACGACGAACTGGTCGCCGCCCACACCACCGCCCTGCACGAATGGGAGACAGCAGCATGACCACCACGCCCGCCCGCCCCACCGGCTGGAGCCCGGCCCGCCAGCGCCAGGCCCTGGACCTGGCCGCCCGCTACCGCCACGGGGAGACCGTGCGCGAGCTCGCCACCGCCACCGGCCTGTCCCGCACGACCATCTTGAACCGGCTGCGGATGGTCGACACCCCCATGCGCACCGCGCAGCAGACCAGGGAACTCCGTCAGGGCCCCGACCGCGCCCACCTGGCCAACCAGCTGCGGACCGCCTATCGGAGCGGGAGCACCGTCGCTGTTCTCGCCGACCGGCACAGCCTGTCGGCGCGCACGGTGCGCCGACTGCTCCGCGAGGCAGGAACCGTCCTGCGCTCCAGCGCCGAGACCCGCCGCCTGACCCGGGCCGGGCAGGACGCGGAGCGCCAGCGACAGTTGGACGAGCTGCGCCGCTGGTACGAGGCCGGGGTGAGCGTGCCCGCGCTGGCTGCCGTGCACGAGTGCTCGCCCTCGACCGTCTACCGGCTGCTGCACCGCGCGGGCACCACCCTGCGCCCACGTGGCCGAACCATCACCGGCCCCGCCAGCGCACCACCGTGACCGGCAGACCGATGCGGCCACTCAGCGCCGCCCGTCACCCCCGCCAACAACTCCTCACACCCGACCAAGGGATCGACTCGTGATCATTGCTCACATCAGCCCGCGCACCGGAGGCAAGACCACCTCCGTCGGCTGGCACAGCCACGCGCTGCACGAGCGCGGCCACCAGGTGGCGGCGTTCGAGGCCGACTACAGCCGTCAGCTCGCCGAGTGGGACGCCTGCTCCGGCGGGTTCCCGTTCCCGGTGCTGCAGCAGGCCTCCCCGCTGTTCTACAAGAACGCTCCACACGCGCTGCAGCACAGTCAGATCGGTGTCGTGGACTGCGGTCACGCCGAGGACCACCGCACCATCGTCCACTCCGTCCTGCGCATCGCCGACCTCGCCATCCTCAACACCGCGCCCACCATCGCCGACATCGACCGGATCGAGCGCCTGCCGATGGACCAGCTCATCGACGACGTCGCCGTCCTGCGCCCGGACGGCAAGCCGCCCGCGACATGGGTGCTGCTCAACCGCACCGTCGCCGGCGCCAAGGCCACCAACGACCACCGCAACTACCTGCGCGACCGCGGCTGGAACGTGTTCACCACCACCATCCCCAACGCCCAGCTCTACGCCCAGTCCATGCTGCGCCCCGTCACGGCCCGCGGCTCCGCCTACGACGAACTCGTCACCGAGATGACCCATCTCGGCCTGCTGCCCCCGATCGGAGACCAGTCGTGACCCCCACCGACCGCAGCGCACCGCTGCGCGCCCGCACCACCGACGCCGCGGTCATCCGTCCCGACGCGACGCTCCCCATGGCGCCCACGGCCAGGCCGGCGGACCTCGTGATCACCGGCGAGCTGATCCCAACACCAGCCGGCGGGCAGGGGAGCGGACCGCTGAGCGAGGTCGAGCTCCACGACCTCGGCGTGTGCGAGCGCGCGGTGGAGAACCTCGCGACCGCCACCTGGCTCGCGGGCAAGGCCCTCCAGACGATCCGGGACGGCAAGCTCTACCGCCACACCCACGCCCGCTTCGAGGACTACATCACCGAACGCTGGGACATCAGCGAGCGCGCCGCCTACCAGATGATCGAGGAATGGCCCCTGGCCGAACGCCTCAACCAGGCCTACGGCAAGCCCGTCACCGCCTCCCACATCCGCGCCCTCCTTCCCGTCACCACCCGCTTCGGCCTCGACGCCGCCACCGAGCTCTACCAGCAGCTCCGCACCCGCGCCGATGCCGACGGCGTCCGGCTCACCGCGCAGATCACCGGCCAGATCGCCAAGGCGGTCCTCAAGCGCGCCGGTCAGCAAGCCGAGCAGATCGAGTTCACCCAGGCAGCCCAGCAGCTGATCACAGCTCAGCCCTCACTTGTCGAAGCGAGAGTGGAGCGCCCTCGGTCCGCCTCGCCTGTCGAGCGGCCGGCCGTGGCCGGTGGCGACCCGGGCCTGCAAAATTTCGCAGGACATCACGCGGAGATAACGGCGGTGCGGACTGCTGCGCAGCCGGGACCACTGGTCGTGGACAACACCGGAGCCGCGCAGGCCGGTCCGGTGACGGTGAGCTCCGCGCCGACGGATGACAGGGCGTCGAGCGGAGAAATCGGTGGCGCGCTCGATGGGGCGCCGAGCTCGGGCGTGGTCAGGACCGCGGTCGGGCTGTACCGGGACATCGTCAGCCACATCCACGCCATCGAGCGGCTCGCCAGCTCGCCGTGCCTCGTACCGAACGGCCCGGGGGAGGAAGCCGAGTTCGACCGGCTCCACGATCAGATCACCACTCGGCTCGCCCAGGTCCTGCACTCTCTCACGGCCGAGGGCTGACTTCGCGTGGCTGCGGTCCGCCACCTCGCGGACCGCAGCCACGTTCCGATCATCAATCTGCCTCTCCATGGGGCCAGCCATGTCGAGGAGGTCCGCCCAGCCAACCGCACCACCGGCACCGACCCACGGCGGCGTCAGGGCTGAGCAGTTGTCCCTGCTCGGCGCGGAAGGCATCAAGTCCGAGGCGGTTGCCGGTGTTCAGCTCTCCTTGATTGGGCAACCAGTCCCAAAGCGACTGCCCGCGCAGCTCTGGCGCTCCTGGCTCGCCAGTCCCGCCGTGACGGAGCGTTCGAGGCCAAGCGATACGTGTGGCAGGACGAGCAGTGCTGGCCCTGGCTCGGTGCGGTCGGCGACACCGGTCACGGGAGTTTTCAGCGCGGCGAACCTCTCCGGAGCATCTGCGGCGAGGAACCGTCCGGGCGCACCTGCTCGCTTACCTGTTGGTTCAACGCGTGATAACTCGACTGGGCTGGTCGGAGTCGGAGGACCCGGTTGCCTTCCACCGTTGCGACTCCCACGGCTGGGTCAACCCCCTCAGCACTTACGTCTCGGCGCCGCCGCCGAGAACCCAGCAGGGCGGCGATAGCCGGATCCGCGTGCCTTCATCCCTCAGCGGTCCGTTCCGCGCCATTCGATCAGGAAGATCGTTGCATCGTCGCTGGTGTGGCCGCCGCGCGCTGTCTTGAGCGCGTGGGAGAGGGCCCGTGCGGTGGCGGCCAGGCCGTTTCCGGCGCGCCCCACGCGTGCGGCGCTGTCGATGAGCTGCGAGCGGCCGAACTGGGTTCCTCCCGGCGTGTGCTCCTCGACCACGCCATCGGTGAAGCAGACGATCCGGTCGCCCGGCTCCAGGTCGATCTCGCTGATCAGCGGCGCCTCGCCGCCGAAGCCGACGGGCAGGGTGGTCGGGCTGTCGAGGATCTGGATGACGTCGTGGTCGCGGACCAGCAGCGGCGCGGGATGGCCTGCGTTGACCCACTGCAGCCGTCCGGTTTTGGAGTCCAGCCGCATCATCTGCGCCGTGACGAAGTGCTCGGGGTCGAACTGGTCGGTGATGACCTGGTCCATGGAGGCGTAGATCTCCGCCAGCCCGACGCCCGCGCGCCGGGCGTGACGGTAGGCGCCGATCGCCGCGGTGGCCATCACTGCGGCCTTCAGGCCGTGGCTCATGGCGTCAATCACGGCGGCGTGCAGGGTGTCGCTGTTGAGGGCGTAGTCGAAGCTGTCCCCGGCGACGTCGTAGGCAGGCTCGAGGAAGCCTGCCACCTCGACCTCGCGGACCGACATCGTCAGCGGCGGCAACGGGGACCACTGGATCTCGGCGGCGACGCTCATCGGACGGCGCCGCCGTGCCCGGGTGAACAGGTCTGTGGACCGGTTTCGCGAGGTCAGGATGCCTGCCACGAGGGTGGCGAGCGTGCCCAGTTCTGCCCGTTCCTGATCCTTGAGGCGGTCCAGGAAGAGAGCCAGTACCCCGAGATGGTTGCCACCGTCCATCAGCGGGAGGTACACCCGCAATCCGGCCACTTCGGGCAACTCCACGATGCGCTCCTCCATCAGCGCCCGCCCCGCCGGCGAACCGATGATCGGCTCTGGGTCCGCGTCCGTCCGGCCGTCGCGTGGGAGCGGGACCAGGAGCAGTTGCTCGTAGTCCTGCAGCAGCAGCACCGCGTCCTGCCCGCCGACCGAGGCGAGCTCCTGTGCCACCACCGATGCCAGTAGCCGCGGGGGCACCGCGGCCGTACGGTCCAGGAGACGACCGAGAAGGTGCCCGCCGAACCTCCCGGCTCTCTCGCCCACGTGCACGGCCATATCTCTGTGACGCTCCTCCATGCAGCCATACGACCACGCTTTCGAAGTGGCCGCTGCCGTTGGCAGTTCTTGCCGACCTTCCGGTGGACCGGAGTAACGCGGCGATGATCCTGACCTCGCTTGCACCCGACGCTGCACCGTCGGGTCGGGCACGTGGTCCTTGGGACGGCGGCCATGCCGTTCCTCATGCACGCTGGGGGCGGACATCCGGGTATTTGCTTCCCGACGCGGGGCTGCCTACCTTGTCGGGTTCCGTCGTACTTTGGTTGCAGGGGTAGTGCCTCCGCAGCCGTCGCGGGGGGACACGATATGTACCGTGTCACAGCTGCGGTGGGCGGCCGCCCGCGAGGGGAGCACCGATATGCCCCAACCATCCTCCTCGCAGGGCGAGTTGCCGTATCAGCGGCTCCAGGGGCAAGGTCCCCGGTCAGGTTTTCGCCGAACCTGGGCATCGAAATATCCCAGCGGACACGACTGCCGCCTGCTAGGCTTCCTTTTAGTTGCAGTAGTGGTTCCCATGAACTTTGTGTGCGCCTGCTCATGTATGCGGGCGCATTTTTGTTTCCCGGATTTCTGTCCGGCGGGGTGCTCATCGCGGCGACTCGAAGCGCGCAGTGTGCGTGCTTCGGACAGCCCCTTGAAGGAGATTATTTTATGGCTAATGGCACTGTGAAGTGGTTCAATGCGGAAAAGGGCTTCGGCTTCATCGAGCAGGAGGGTGGCGGCCCGGACGTCTTCGCCCACTACTCGAACATCAACGCCAACGGCTTCCGTGAGCTGCTCGAGGGCCAGAAGGTCGAGTTCGACGTCGCGCAGGGCCAGAAGGGCCCGCAGGCAGAGAACATTCGTCCGCTGTAGTTTTTCTGCCGTGGCACCCGCCTAGTGCCGCATCAAGCAACGTTCGCCCTCTCCAGGTCGTCCTAGAGAGGGCCTCGTGCTGATCAGGTGAGATGGCTGTGAGCCCAGTGGGAGACGCCGCCGAGCTTGGCTGCCGCCACGTCAACCTCACCGGTCCGGATGGATTGGTCGACCTCGGCGTCGTAACCCTCGAGGCCGCACTCCTCCTCAACCATCCGAGCAATCCGATACGCCTCGGCCATGATCGGTAGCGCCGCTTGCCCCGGGTATCGGTAGGAGATCTCAATGGAGGCCGAGTCTCCGGCGTAGTCCAACTGGAGGTGACCGGCAGGCCCGTCGCGCCACAAGGTCAGGCTGTAGAGGTACTCCTCGGACGTGATCGGCCCCACCTCCCGAGAGATCCGCTGCGTGAGCCTGTCCCAGACGGCACGCTGGTCGCCGGTCAGGTTCATCGGGTCGGGCTCGGCTTCCGGGTCGTAGGCGGAATTGACCTCCTGCATGGTCTCGTCGAAGGTGCGGCCCGGCTCAACCCGCAGGAAGTAGATGTCGTAGGTCACCGTCCGCAGCCTACGGCCGCGGTCCCACTACCTTCGATGTCGTGGCGGAACGGGTGCGAGTGCGCGAGATCGACGATGACGAAGGCGGGAGGTTGCTGCGGATTGTCCGTCGGGGCACCGGGTCGGTGGTGACGTGGCGGCGGGCCCAGATGGTGCTGTTATCGGCCCAGGGCATGGACGTGGCAAAGATCGCGGTGGTGACGTTCACGAGCCCCGATCGGGTGCGGGACGTGGTCCACAACTTCAACGCCGACGGCTTCGCCTCGCTCTACCCGAAGTACAAGGGCGGTCGGCCCAGGACGTTCACGCTGCCCGAACGTCGGGAGATCAAGAAGGTCGCCAAGTCCAGGCCGGTCGAGCACGGCCTGCCGTTCTCAACCTGGAGCCTGGCCAAGCTGGCCGACTTCCTGGTCGCGGAGGGGGTGGTCGACGACATCAGCCACGAGGGCCTGCGCATCCTGCTCCGCGAGGAAGGCGTCTCCTTTCAACGCCTGAAGACCTGGAAGACGTCGAAGGATCCGGACTACGCGGTGAAGAAGGCCCGTGTCGAGCACCTCTACGCCATCGCCGACGGAGAGGTCCTGCCCGAGCCGGGCGAACCCGAGGTCGTTTTCTGCCTGGACGAGTTCGGGCCGCTCAACCTGCAGCCCCACCCCGGCCGGCAATGGGCCGAACGCGGCGGCAAGCACAAGGACCCCGACCGTGAACCGCGGCCCCGTCGGCGGGCGACCTACACTCGCCCGCACGGTGTCCGGCACCTGTTCGCCGCCTACGACCTGGGCAAGGACCAGCTCTACGGCCACATCAAGTCGAGGAAGCACCGCACCCGGTTCCTGGAGTTCTGCCGCTACCTGCGCAGCCTGCACCCATCCCAGACCCGCATCGCGATCGTGCTCGACAACTTCTCCCCGCACCTGACCACGAAGAAGGACTCTCGGGTGGGCGACTGGGCGAAGGAGAACAACGTCGAGTTCGCCTACACGCCCACCAACAGCTCCTGGCTGAACCGCATCGAGGCCCAGTTCACCGCCCTGCGCTACTTCGCCCTCGACGGCACCGACCACCCCACCCACAGAGCCCAGGGCAGCATGATCCGCCGCTACATCATCTGGCGAAACAAGAACGCCGCCGACAAGCGCCTCCGCGCTCTGATCAACAGGGCGAACGTTGCTTGATGCGGCACTAGCAGCGAGGGGCCCGCACCGCGTTTCATGCCCGGTGCGGGCCCCTCGGCATTGCACCACGAAAACACCCCGGCCCCACCAGCCCCTGGCCCCGCCACCGGTGGCCGATCTCCACGCGAGACGCTCAGCGCCGCGTTCGGATCGGCGCCCCGCTGTGACATTTCACAGCTCGAGGTTCTCGCTCCCGCCCACTGCGGTGAGCGCCTACCGCAGGTGACGTGCCGCACGGTTCTACCGTCCACGCCCCGCTCTTCACATCTGGCCCGCTCCCTTGCGGTCTTCGCCGGGGCCCCGCGCTGCGGAGCCTTCTTCGAGATCATGGCTACCTCGCGTCCGCCGGGTGGAGGGAGCGCAGGAAGGTGGTCAGGCGGCGGAGCGCGTCGCCGGCGTCGGTCAGCTCGGCGGCCGAGGGGCCGGGGCCTGTGCCATCGCTGTCGGTGGCGGTTTTGTGGCCAAGGAAGGGCGGGGCGAGTGCGGTCGCGTAGCGGGCCAGGAGTGCGGCCAGTTCGCCGCGGGTGGTCAAAGACGCGGCGGCCAGGTCGGGCGGCGGCGTCCCGCATGCGTTGGGCGCGTTCGGCGAGCGCGATCGTGCGGGGCAGTCGGGCGGGGTCGGCCCATTCCAGTTGCGGCAGCAGTGCGGCCAGTGCCGCGTGGTCGCGTGCGGTGGGCTTCCAGCGGTCTTCCTCGCGCTGTCGGCGCAGTTGGTTCAGTGCGTCGTCGACGGCGGCGGAGACGGCGGCGACGGCGGGGCGGATCGTGAACAGGTAGTCGGTGTCGGCCGGTTGCAGGATTCGGCGCACGTCACGACTGGGCGTGGCCAGCGAGAGCCTCACGCCGAGATAGGTGCACTACCGGCGGGGCGGGTGAACCCGCACGGGGCATGGACGAGTCTTCACCAGGCCCGCCGAGGACGGGCGGTAGCTTTCGTGGGTACCGCAGTTCCACGGGAGCCAGGGAGGATCGATGATTGCGATGACGCTTGCCGAGATCGCCGATGTGACCGGTGGCACCCTGCACGACGTGCCGGACGGCACGGTGCAGGCCACCGCGGGGGTGGCCTACGATTCCCGTGAGGTGCAGGTGGGCGGGGTCTTCCTGTGTCTGGCT
>NZ_BBPO01000099.1 GCF_000787815.1 Streptacidiphilus neutrinimicus | reverse complement strand
GGCCCCGACGGCCCCGACGGCCCCCACGGCCTTCGGCGGCGCGGCCGCCAGCGCGGCCGGGCTCCCGACGGACGTCACCGGTTCGTTCCACGTCGGCACGATCGAGGTGAACGCCGCCGGCGCCGACGGGACGGCCTCGCCGGCCGACCCGCCCTACGACGGTGCTACCGGGGTGCCCGGCGGGCTCGACCCGGCGACCGGTGTGTACGTCCTGCCCCATCAGCACGGCCAGGAGAGCGGTTCGTGACCACCCCCTCCGACTCGACCGACGCGACCGGCGGCCACTCAGGCGGCAACCCCGGCTCGGGCGAGACGACGCTGACCAACCTCGCCACCGTGCGCGAGGGCGCCCCCGGCAGCGCCACCGGCGCGGCCCTCGGCGGGCTGCTCACCGCGACGCCGGCCGCACCCGCGTCCGCCGACGTGCCGAACACGGAGACCGCGGCGGCCATCCGGGCGCAGCGCTCCGGGATCGGCGTGTCCGCGCTGCGCGAGGACGCCCCTGCGAAGGCGATGGGCGTCTATCCCTACGCCGCCGACCTGTGGGCCGAGGGCCTGCTGTGGGGCGCGCTGGCCCGCTCGCCCTACACGCACGCGCGCATGGTCTCCATCGACACCCGCGCCGCCCTCGCCATCCCCGGCGTCTACGCCGTGCTGACCGCCGACGACCTGCCGCCCGGCCCTGACGGGACGCCCAACGGCGCGCCGACCGGCCCCTGCATCGCCGACCGGCCGATCCTCGCCGCCGGGGTGGTGCGCCACCACGGCGAGCCGTTCGCGGCGGTCGCCGCCGACCACCCCGACACCGCCCGGCTCGCCGCGGCCTCGATCGCGGTCGAGTGGGAGCCGCTGCCCGCGCTCACCGACCCCGACCAGGCGTTCCAGGCGCCGCCGCTGCACCCGGACGGCAACATCTTCCGCCAGCTGCCGATCCGCTTCGGCGATCCGGAGGTCGTCGGCGAGGTCGTCGTCGAGGGCATGTACCAGGTGGGCCGTCAGGACCCGGCGCCCGTCGGCGCGGAGGCCGGGCTGGCCGTGCCGCGTCCGGACGGCGGCGTCGAACTGCACGTCGCCACGACGGACCCGCACGGCGACCGTGACCGGATCGCCTCCTGCCTCGGCATCGAGCCGGACCGGGTCCGGCTCGTCGTCAGCGGTGTGCCCGGCGCCACCGCCGACCGCGACGACCTCGGCTTCCAGGCCACCCTGGCGCTGCTCGCGGCGCGCACCGGCCACCCGGTCAAGATGGTGCTGACGCGCGAGGAGTCCTTCCTCTCCCACCCGCACCGCCACCCCGCGCTGCTGCGCTACCGCCACCACGCCGACGCCGAGGGCCGCCTGGTGAAGGTCGAGGCGCAGATCCTGCTGGACGGCGGCGCCTACGCGGACGTCTCCAGCGAGGTGCTGGCCAACGCGGCGGCGCTGGCGGCCGGCCCCTACGTCGTCCCGCACGTCTTCGTCGACGCCTGGGCGGTGCGCACCAACAACCCGCCCTCGGGCCGGATGCGCGGCGAGGGCGCGCTGCAGGCGTGCTTCGCCTACGAGTCCCAGCTCGACCGCCTCGCGGCGGCCCTGGACCTGAGCCCGCTGGAGCTGCGCCGCCGCAACGTCATGGCCACGGGCGACCTGCTGCCGACCGGTCAGGCCGTCACCTGCCCCGCGCCGGTGCGCGAGCTGCTCGACGCCGTCGCGGACGAGCCGCTGCCGCCGCTGCCCGTCGACCGGCCGGACGCGGAGTGGCTGCTCCCCGAGGGCCCGGGCGGCGCGGGCGACCCGGCCGCGGTGCGCCGCGGCATCGGCTACGCGGTCGGCATGGTCCCGATGCTGGGCGTCGAGGGCTCGGACGAGGTGGCGACGGCGTCGGTGCGGGTCACCGGCTCCCAGGCGTCCGTCATCTGCGCGGCGGTCGACCCGGGCACCGGCTTCGCCACGCTGGCCAAGCAGATCGTCCAGGAGGTCCTGGGCGTCGACGACGTCTACATCGCCCCCGTCGACACCGACCAGCCGGCCGCGGGCCCGTCCGCGCGCGGACGCCAGACCTGGGTCGCGGGCGGCGCGATCGAGCGCGCGGCGCTGATGGTCCGCCAGCAGCTGCTCCAGCCGCTGGCGGCGCGGTTCGCCATGTCCCCGGAGCTGCTCAGCATCCAGGACGGCCGGATCACCTCCTACGACGGCGTGCTCGGCATGCCGGTGCTGGAGGCGCTGGAGGGCAAGGACCTCTGGGCCACGGCCCAGTGCCGCCCCCATCCGACCGAGCCGCTGAACCCGGAGACGGGCCAGGGCGACGCCTTCGTCGGCCTCGGCTTCTGCGCGATGCGCGCCGTGGTGGACGTCGACATCGACCTCGGCACGGTCCGCGTCGTCGAGGTCACCGCCGCGCAGGACGTGGGCCGCGCCCTCAACCCGCGCCAGATCGAGGCGCGGATCGAGGCGGGCGTCACCCAGGGCCTCGGCCTCGCCCTGATGGAGGACCTGACGGTCGCCGAGGGCCACGTCCTCGCGCCCTCCCTGGTCGGCTACCGTCTGCCGACGTCCCTGGACGCCCCGGACATCCGCGTCGCGGCCCTGATCGAGGACCGGGACGTGGTGGCCCCCTTCGGCGCGAAGGCCGTCGGCGCGGCGCCCGCCGTCGTGGCTCCGGCCGCGATCGCCGCGGCGGTCCGCGCGGCGACGGGCATGCCGGTCACCCGTCTCCCGATCCCGCCGGAGGACGCCGCGGTCTGAGATGAGGGCCTGGGCGCTCTCCGGTGCCTGGGCCCTCTTCGCCTTGGCCGTCTTTAGTGCAAAAGGGACGCTTCGCTCATGGTGCTCTCATGGCCCCGGAGCACCGTGGAGCCCGTAGTCGGAGATCACACACGACGACGGGAGCGCGACATGATCCTCACCGCGGCCAGCAGGCGTCCGGACGAAGCCCCTCTGCGGCGCCTGACCCCCAAGTCCGGCACCGTCGTGGTCGCGCGGAAGAAGTAGCGATTCCCGTGACCACGACCGCCATGCACCGGCTCACGCTGCCCCGGCTCCTCGCGCAGGACGCCGTCCAGGGCCCGCCGCCCGTCGGCGTGGACCTCCACGCCCTGCTCACCGAAGCCGGGTCGGCCGACCTCGCCGAGCGGCTGCGGGAGCCTGCCGCCCGTGTGCTGGTGATCAGCGGGGACGGCGACCCGACCTGCCACAACAACGAGACGGTCCTGCGCCGCGCGCCCCTACTCGTAGAGGAGGGCCTGCGGCACGTCGAAGCCGCGCTGCGGCAGGCGCCGTTCGCGCCGCCGCTGGCGGTCGCCGCCGAGACGCTCGCGCAGATCGCGCTGATCGCCCGTTACGGCGCGGCGTGGTTCCGGGCGGTCGGGACCCCGGCGGCGCCGGGCAGCGTGCTGTGCACCGTCCACACCGGAACGGGCCTGCCGCAGGTGGTGGAGACGGCGGTCGGAACCCCCGTGCGCACGCTCCTCGGCGCCGACCACGCCCGCACGGCGCAGGCGGTGCTGCTCGGCGGGGTGTCGGGCGTCTGGGTGCCCGGCCCTCGCGCGCTCGACACGCGGTGGGAACCGCGCGGCGAAGGCGCGCGCGTGATCGCCGCGCTGCCGTACGGCCGTTGCGGGGTGGCGGTGTCGGCCCGGATGCCGCGCCTCGCGGCGTCGCGCTGCCGGGGCGGGGAGGCGGAGGCGCTCCGGATCGCGTCCGCGCTGGACGACCTCTCCGTGCCCGGCGCGTTCGACGCGGTGGTGCGCTGGTCCACGCAGGCGACGGAGCGCGCCGACGACCCGGCGACGCACGCGGCCGCGCGCCTGCTGCTGAGCGCGCTCGCGGTGTTCCCCAGGGAGTTCGAGGCGCACGCGGCCGGGCGGTGCACGGCGCAGCCGTGGGAGGCGGAGCCGTGCGGGGCGGAGCGTGGTGCGGCGGAGCCCATGACCGGAATCGAACCGGCGTAAACCGCTTTGCAGGCGGTTCCCTCAACCACTCGGGCACACGGGCGGGTGTTCCAACACCGACGACGTTACGGGCGGCTCCCGGGGTCCTCAACGAGGAACGGGCAGAGTTCACGGGGCGCAACGGAAGCGACATCGGGCTCCATAAACGACAGGGGCAAACTTAAGGACGACCCCTTACCATGGGCCCGGTGACCACTCTCGCCCGGCCGACGGGACTCAGCGACGCGGACGAGACCGCCGGCATCCTCCACCGGCCCTACCGCATGCTCACCGTCGGGATCGTGGCGTGCGTGCTGCTGATCGCGTTCGAGGCCACCGCGGTGAACACGGCCATGCCCGTCGCCGCCCGGGCCCTGCACGGCGTGGGGCTCTACGCCTTCGCCTTCACCGGCTTCTTCACCTCCAGCCTGCTGGCCATGGTCGTCTCGGGGGAGTGGTGCGACAAGCGCGGTCCGCTGGTGCCGCTGGGCGCGGGCATCGCCGTCTTCGGCGTGGGCCTGGTGCTGGCCGGGACCGCCACCACGATGTGGACCTTCGTCGCGGGCCGGGTCACCCAGGGCCTCGGCGGCGGACTGGTCATCGTCGCGCTCTACGTCGTCGTCGGCCTGCGCTACCCCGAGCGGCTGCGGCCCAGGGTGTTCGCGGCCTTCGCTGCGTCCTGGGTGCTGCCCTCCGTCGTCGGTCCGCTGGTCTCCGGCGCGGTCACCCAGCACCTCGGCTGGCGCTGGGTCTTCCTCTCCATCCCCGCGCTCATCGTCGCGCCGCTCGTGCTGATGCTGCCGCAGCTGCGGGGTCTCGGCGCGGGGGAGGCGGCCGGGCAGCCGCTGGACCGTCGCCGCCTGTGGCTCGCCCTCGGCCTCGCCGTCGGCGCGGGGCTGCTGCAGTACGCCTCCCAGCGGCTCGACCTGTGGTCCCTGGTGCCTGCGGCGGCAGGCGCCGCCCTGCTGGTGCCGGCGGCGCTCCGGCTCCTCCCGCACGGGACGTTTCGCGCGGAGCGGGGCCTGCCCACGGTGATCCTGCTGCGCGGCGTCGCGGCCGGCGCGTTCATCTCCGCCGAGGCCTTCATCCCGCTGATGCTGGTCACCCAGCACGGCTTCTCCCCGACGCTGGCCGGGCTCTCGCTCTCGGGCGGCGGCGTCTTCTGGGCCGTCGGCAGCTGGCTCCAGGGCCGCCCCTTCGCCGAGGCGTACCGTCTGCGCCTCGTCCAGGCCGGCCTGGCGGCCGGAACCGTCGCCATCGTCCTGGTGGGCCTCGCGGCCCAGCCCTCGGCCCCCGCGTTCCTCGTCGCCGCGGCGTGGACCCTGGGCGGCTGCGGCATGGGGCTGGCGATCGCCAGCATCAGCGTCCTCCTCTTCAACCTCTCCGACCCGGAGGAGGCGGGCATCAACTCCGCGTCCCTCCAGGTGAGCGACGCCCTCGGCAACATCGTGTGCACGGCGCTCGGCGGTCTCCTCTTCACCTCCCTCGGCATCGGCACCACCCGCGGCTTCGTCGCGGTCTTCGCCGCGATGGCGGTCGTGATGCTCTGCGGCACCCTGATCTGCCGCCGCGCCCAGCCCCGCTAGGGGGCGCGAGGAACGGCGCGACAAGCCACCCTGTGTGGTGAGTCACCGATCGGGCAGGGCCATCCGCACGCCGCTGGTTTCTCGCGCAGTTCCCCGCGCCCTGGAGGGAGTGCAGCGTCTCGTGTGAGCGAAGCCGGGGGTCGTGCAACCGCGTGTGGGAGCGGAGGGGTGGGCGGCTGCGCCGGTAAGCTTGCCGGGTTGTCGGATTCGGGCCTCAGGGGCCCGGCCGGCGCCGTCCGTGACGTCGACCCCGCCGGAGACCGTGAGTACCGCCAGCTCCTCCCACGCACCGCATCACCTGTCGCCCGCGTTCCCAGGCCGTGCCCCGTGGGGCACGGCCGGAAAGTTGCGCGCCTGGCAGCAGGCCGCGATGGAGAAGTACGTCGAGACGCAGCCGCGCGACTTCCTCGCGGTCGCGACGCCGGGCGCAGGCAAGACGACCTTCGCGCTGACCCTGGCGTCGTACCTGCTGCACAACCACGTCGTGCAGCAGATCACCGTCGTCGCGCCCACCGAGCACCTCAAGAAGCAGTGGGCCGAGGCCGCCGCGCGGATAGGGATCAGGCTGGACCCGGCCTACAGCAGCGGGCCGCTCTCCCGCGACTACCAGGGCGTGGTCGTCACCTACGCGGGCGTCGGCGTGAACCCGATGCTGCACCGCAACCGGGTCGAGAACCGCAAGTCGCTGATCATCCTCGACGAGATCCACCACGCGGGCGACTCCAAGTCCTGGGGCGAGGCCTGCCTGGAGGCGTTCGAGCCGGCCACCCGGCGGCTCGCGCTCACGGGGACGCCGTTCCGTTCGGACACCAACCCGATCCCGTTCGTCAGCTACGCGGCTGGCGGCGACGGCATCCGGCGCAGCGTCGCCGACTACACCTACGGGTACGGCAACGCGCTGCAGGACCACGTCGTCCGGCCGGTGATCTTCCTCTCCTACAGCGGGAACATGCGCTGGCGCACCAAGGCGGGGGACGAGGTCGCCGCCCGGCTGGGCGAGCCGATGACCAAGGACGCCACCGCGCAGGCGTGGCGCACCGCGCTGTCGCCGCACGGCGAGTGGATGCCCAACGTGCTGCGAGCGGCGGACCAGCGGCTCACCGAGGTGCGCAAGTCGATCCCGGACGCGGGCGCGCTCGTCATCGCCTCCGACCAGGAGGCGGCCCGCGCGTACGCGAAGATGCTGCGCGAGATCACCGGCCACGGCGCGACGCTCGTGCTGTCCGACGAGGCGGAGGCGTCCCAGCGCATCACCGACTTCTCGGCCTCGGACGACCGCTGGATGGTCGCGGTCCGGATGGTCTCCGAGGGTGTCGACGTGCCGCGCCTCGCCGTCGGCGTGTACGCGACGTCGATCTCCACTCCGCTCTTCTTCGCGCAGGCCGTCGGGCGCTTCGTGCGTGTCCGGCGCCGTGGCGAGACCGCCTCGGTCTTCCTGCCGACCGTGCCGACGCTGCTCTCCTTCGCCAACGAGATGGAGCTGCAGCGCGACCACATCCTCGACAAGCAGAAGAAGGGCCAGGAGGACAGCCTCTTCGCGGAGGAGGACGCGCTGCTCGCGGAGGCGGAGCGGGCCAAGGACGAGGGCGACGGCGGCCTCGACGACGCGCCCTGGGAGGCGCTGGAGTCCGACGCGATCTTCGACCGGGTCCTGTACGAGGGCAAGGAGTTCGGCATGCAGGCCCATGCCGGCTCCGAGGAGGAGTCCGACTACCTCGGCATCCCGGGCCTGCTGGAGCCGGACCAGGTGCGGCTGCTGCTGCACCGCCGCCAGAGCCGGCAGATCCAGCGCAGCAAGACCAAGCCCGCCGAGGAGGCGGACCTGCTGGAGCTGGAGGCCGAGAAGCGGCCGGTCGTCACCCACCAGCAGTTGCAGGAGCTGCGCAAGGAGCTCAACGGCCTGGTCGGCGCCTGGCACCACCGCACCGGTCAGCCGCACGGCACGATCCACAACGAGCTGCGCCGCGTCTGCGGCGGCCCGCTGACCGCGCAGGCGACGGCGCATCAACTCCAGGCGCGGATCGGCAAGATCCGCGAGTGGGCCACCAGGATCGACTGACGGCGGCGGGCCGACGATCCGTCAGGCCCGCCTCAGTGGTGGAGCTCCGCGTCGGTCAGCAGCAGGGCGATGCCGCGATCAAGCCATTCTTCGCTGAACTCCTCGCCGAAGGGCGTCATCATGTCGGTCCGCAGCAGGTAGGCGTGCAGCGCCGCGAGCGGGGCGAGCAGCTCCGCCGTGCCCTCGGGCGAGCGGAGTCTGATGGCCACGAGGTCGCCGGGGTGCCAGTCCGCGGGCCGGACCTGGATGTCGCACTCGCCCGCGACCGTGCTCAGTCCGTCGAGCAGCAGCTCGCGGGAGACGATCCAGCGGACCGGCGCGTCGCCGGGCAACAGGAAGGTCAGTTCCACGGCCCAGGCGGCGGACTGACGAAACGTCAGCCTTACCGGGATCTGGAGGACGAGCCCGCCCGGGGTCGCCAGTTCCATGATGATCTGGCCGCGCAGCGTGTTGTTCATCGTGCTTGTCCGAACCTTTCCTAGCCTCGTCATCACTGGGCGTGATTCGATCATTACTGATCGCTCACGTAGCTTCATCCCCTTTCGGTCGGGCTCAAACCGGGCTGAAAGGGTACAGAAAACCAGTCGAACGAGTTCTGGACAGAAGGCTCCGGTTGCTGCTAAGCAGCCGAAGGTCTGCTTCGTCAGGGGCAGTTGCGTGCTCCCCCAGGCGTGCGCGGTCGTCCGGCACGGCCCCGGACCGCCCCGAAGGGGGGGATTCGTCCATTTCTCGTGGCCTGCTGCATAACGAATAGTGACCGAAATCTGGACGAGGACTTCCGCAGAGCGGTGCAGTCTCATTAGGTTCCTCGCACTCGCCCGAGCTGGACCGCGCCGCAATGACGCCTCACGGAACCCGCACGGAAGGCTTTCGGATGGGAGACGTGCGTGACCGCTGAGACCTCGCAGACGCTCGATCGCGGCGTGCGCGTGCTGAAACTGCTGGCCGACGCCGAGCGCGGGCTGACCGTCACCGAGCTGGCCGCGCGGCTGGAGGTCAACCGGACCGTCGTCTACCGGCTGCTGGCCACGCTTGAGCAGCACGGACTGGTGCGGCGGGACGTCGGCGGACGGGCCCGCGTCGGGCTCGGGGTGCTGCGGCTCTCCCACCGGGTGCATCCGCTCCTGCGGGAGGCGGCCCTGCCGGCCCTCCGCAGCCTCGCCGAGGACCTCGGCGCCACCGCCCACCTGACCCTGGTGGACGGCAGCGAGGCGCTGGTCGTCGCCGTCGTCGAGCCGAGCTGGACGGACTTCCACGTCGCCTATCGCACGGGGGTGCGGCACTCGCTGGCGGAGAACGCCGCGGGCCAGGCGATCCTGGCCGCCCGGGCGACCCCGTACGGGCAGGCGCGGCAGGAGCAGCAGGAGTGGGTGGCCGCCACGGAGGAGCGCTCCGGCGCCAACAGCGTCGCGGCCCCGCTGCGCGGCCTGATCGGCATCGAGGGCAGCGTCGGGGTGCTGATGCTGGCGGGTGCGATGCCCGAGCGCGTCGGCCCCCGGGTCCTGGAGGCAGCGACCGAGGTCTCCGAGGCGCTGCGGTAGGTCAGGCGCTGCGGTGTTCCGGGGGCGGGCCGACAGCAGGCGCCCGGGCCGCGATCCTCGCTCCGGCAGCCCGACGCCCTAGAATTCGGGCGTGTCCTCCTATCGCTCCTGGCTCGCCCCACGCCGCAACCGGCTGATCCTGTGCGCGGTGCTGGCGGCCGCCCCGATCGTGACGGCCGTGGCGGCGCCGCTGCCGTTCACCGTGCTCGAGCCCGGGATCTCGGTGAACACGCTCGGCAGCTACCAGGGCGCGGAGGTGATCACCATCACCGGTCACCCCACCCGGCACACCGAGGGCCAGCTGCGGATGACCACCATCGCCGCGACCCTGCCGAACTACAGTCCGCCGCTGTCCGAGGTCGTCAGCGCCTGGGGCGACCCGAACAAGGCCGTGGTCCCGCGCAACTCCGTCTACCCCTCGGGACAGTCCGTCAGCCAGGCGAACCAGGTCAACCAGCAGGCCATGGACCAGTCGCAGCAGGCCGCGACGACCGCGGCCCTCGACTACCTCGGGCTCTCGCCCTCGCAGGTCAAGGTCGACCTGAAGCTCGCCGACGTCGGCGGCCCCAGCGCGGGCCTGATGTTCACCCTCGGCATCATCGACGAGCTGCACGGCAACGGCTCCGGCAAGCCCGGGGCGGCCGGGGACCTCACCGGGGGCGCGGTCGTGGCCGGCACCGGCGAGATCGACGACAGCGGCGACGTCGGCGCGGTCGGCGGGGTGGCGCTGAAGACCAAGGCGGCCGCCCGGGACGGCGCGACGGTGTTCCTGGTGCCGCGCAGCGAGTGCCCGGACGCCCAGGTGAACACCCCGAAGGGGCTGCGCCTCGTTCCGGTGAACACCCTGGACCAGGCGGTGAAGGCGCTGGAGGCGCTGGACGACGGCGGCGCGGGCGTCCCCTCCTGCTGATCCGGTTGCCGGATCAGCACGGCCACAGGTGAGCAGTCTGCCCAGCTGAGGCCTGCCGACAGGGGGTGAGGTGTACAGCTTGCGCAGGGCCAGGGGTCATGGTTGCGCAGCTCCCGGATCGGCGGGACGGTACGCGCATCGGGCCTCGTCGGGGCCTCACCCCTCGGAGGTGTTCCAGCATGAGCAGTCAGACCGACGTCTTCCCGGTCAAGGGCATGGACGCCATCGTCTTCGCCGTCGGAAACGCGAAGCAGGCCGCCCACTATTACTCCACGGCCTTCGGCATGCGCCTGGTCGCCTACTCCGGGCCCGAGACGGGCGAGCGCGAGACCGCGACCTACGTCCTGACGTCGGGCGGCGCCCGCTTCGTCTTCACCTCGGTGATCAAGGCCTCGACCGAGCGCGGCGAGTTCCTCGACCGCCACGTCGCCGCGCACGGCGACGGCGTGATCGACCTGGCCATCGAGGTCCCGGACGTCCGGCACGCCTACGAGTACGCGGTCGCGCACGGTGCGACGGGCCTCGAGGAGCCGCACGAGGTCAAGGACGAGCACGGCATCGTCGTCCTGGCCTCGATCGCCACCTACGGCGAGACCCGCCACACCCTGGTCGACCGCAGCGGCTACGACGGCCCCTACCTGCCGGGCTTCGTGGCCAGGAACCCGATCGTCGAGCCCGGCGCGCGGTTCTTCCAGGCCGTCGACCACTGCGTGGGCAACGTCGAGCTCGGCAAGATGGACGAGTGGGTCACGTTCTACAACCGGGTCATGGGCTTCACGAACATGAAGGAGTTCGTGGGCGACGACATCGCCACCGAGTACTCGGCGCTGATGTCCAAGGTCGTCGCGGACGGGACGCGCAAGGTCAAGTTCCCGCTCAACGAGCCGGCGATCGCGAAGAAGAAGTCGCAGATCGACGAGTACCTGGAGTTCTACGGCGGCCCCGGCGTCCAGCACATCGCGCTGGCGACCAACGACATCGTGGCGACGGTCCGCGCGATGCGCGCCGCGGGCGTCGAGTTCCTGGACACCCCCGACAGCTACTACGACACGCTGGGCGAGTGGGTCGGCGAGACCCGCGTCCCGCTGGACGAGCTGCGTGAGCTGAAGATCCTCGCGGACCGCGACGAGGACGGCTACCTGCTGCAGATCTTCACCAAGCCGGTGCAGGACCGTCCGACCGTCTTCTTCGAGATGATCGAGCGCCACGGCTCCATGGGCTTCGGCAAGGGCAACTTCAAGGCGCTGTTCGAGGCGATCGAGCGCGAGCAGGAGCGCCGCGGCAACCTGTAGTCGCCGGTGATCCACCTCACCTTTTGGTCTACTCCGCCACGGCGGTGACGGTACGTCGAACTTACGGTTAGTCAGGTGACGAACCGTCTGTTTCTGACTACCGCCGCGACCGTGCTCGCGGTCAGTGGACTCATCGGGGCCGCGGCCCCGGCGACGCCTGTGGGCACGAAGGGCGCCGCCGGGGCCGGGGATCCGCTGTTGCCGCTCTCCGGGGACGGAGGGCTGCACGTCCGCCACTACGCGCTGACGCTCGCGTACCAACCGAAGGCCCAGCACCTGGACGCCACCGCCGTCCTGTCGGCGACGGCCACGCAGGACCTGTCGGGGTTCGATCTCGACCTCGCCGGGCTCGACGTCCGGCGGGTGACGGTCGACGGCGCCGTCGTGCCCTTCTCCCGGGTTGGGCAGAAGCTGCAGATCTCCCTCGCGGACACGGTGGCCGACGGCGCGGACTTCACCGTCACCGTGGACTACGGCGGGACGCCGCACCCGATCATCGACGCGGACGGGACCTCCGACGGATGGACCGCGCTGCCGGGGGCCCGGGGCGCGTTCGTGGCCGGTGAGCCGCAGGGGGCGATGACGTGGTTCCCCTGCAACGGCCACCCCGTCGACAAGTCCACCTACGACGTCACCGTGACGGTGCCCCAGGGGTACACGGCCGTGTCGAACGGCGTGCTGCGCACCCAGCACACCGCCGCCGGGCGGTCCACGTTCAGCTGGCACGAGTCCGCGCCGATGGCCGCCTACCTCGCCACGGCCAGCGTCGGGCGCTTCGACGTGCGCCAGTACTGGACCGGCAGACTGCCGGTCTACACCGCCGTCGACCCGGCGGAGAAGAACGACGCCGACGAGGTGCTGGACCAGCTGCCGGCCGTCATCGCGTGGGAGTCGAGCCTGTTCGGGCCGTACCCGTTCGACGCCGCCGGGGCGATCGTCATGCACGACAAGACCATCGGCTACGCCCTGGAGACGCAGACCCGGCCGCTGTACGACGAGGCCCCGGACCTGGACACCCTCGTGCACGAGACCGCGCACCAGTGGTTCGGGGACTCGGTGACGATCAGCCGGTGGAGGGACATCTGGCTCAACGAGGGCTTCGCCACCTACGCCGAGTGGATGTGGGACGCCGCGCACGGCGGCGCCACCCCGCACGCCCGGCTGGCACAGCTGTACGCCAGGCCGGCGGCGGACCAGCTCTGGGCCTATCCGCCGGCGGATCCGGGCCAGCTGTCGCGCCTCTTCGGGGTGCCGAGCTACGCGCGCGGCGCGATGGCCCTGCAGGAGCTGCGGGAGGCCGTCGGCGACCAGGCCTTCTTCGCCGTCCTGCGGCAGTGGACCGCCGCTCACCGGCACGGACACGGCACCACCGCCCAGTTCGAGGCGCTGAGCGCGGCCGTGTCCGGAAAGAACCTGGACGCGCTCTTCGCCACCTGGCTGTATTCCGCCGGAAAACCGACGAAGATGTGAGCCACGAGCTGAGGGGGCCTGACGGATGAGCGACCTGGTCGACCTGTTGCGCGAGGGCCTGCCGGAGGCGGCGGTCGTCGCCGACCCGGACGTCACCGCGGCGTACCAGCAGGACATGGCCGGGTTCTGCGACGCCGCCCCGCCCGCGGTCGTGGTCTTCCCGCGGACGGTGGACGAGGTCCAGCACGTCATGCGGACGGCGACGCGGCTGCGGGTGCCCGTCGTCCCGCAGGGCGCGCGGACGGGGCTGTCCGGTGCGGCCAACGCGGTCGCGGGCGCGATCGCGCTCTCGCTGGTGCGGATGGACCGGATCCTGGAGCTGGATCCGGTCAACCGGATCGCCGTCGTCGAGCCGGGCGTCGTCAACGCGGAGCTGTCCCGCGCCGCGGCCCGGCACGGGCTCAACTACCCCCCGGATCCGTCCAGCTGGGAGTCGTGCACGGTCGGCGGCAACATCGGCACCGGCGCGGGCGGCCTGTGCTGCGTCAAGTACGGCGTGACGGCCGAGTACGTGCTCGGGCTGGACGTCGTGCTCGCGGACGGGCGGCTGCTGCGGACGGGCCGGCGCACCGCCAAGGGCGTCGCCGGGTACGACCTGACCCGGCTGTTCGTCGGCGCCGAGGGGACGCTGGGCGTCGTCGTCGGCGCGGTGCTGGCGCTGCGGCCCGCGCCGCCGCCGCAGCTGGTGCTGGCCGCCGAGTTCCCCTCCACGGACGCCGCCGGGGCGGCGGTCTGCGCGGTGATGGCCGCCGGGCACGTGCCCTCGCTGATGGAGCTGATGGACACCACGACGGTCCGGGCCGTCAACGCGATGGCGCAGATGGGCCTGCCGGACTCGACCGCGGCGCTGCTGCTGGTGGGCTTCGACAGCCTCGACCCGACCTCCGACCTGGAGGCCGTCGGCGAGCTGTGCCGGGCGGCCGGTGCGACGGAGGTGGTCCCCGCCGCCGACAGCGGCGAGTCGGAGCTGCTGCTGGAGGCGCGTCGGCTGGCGCTGCCCGCCCTGGACCGGCTCGGCACCACGATGATCGACGACGTGGCGGTGCCGCGCTCCCGTCTCGGGGAGATGCTGGCCGGGGTGGCCCGGATCGCCGAGGACTACGACCTCACCATCGGCGTCTGCGCGCACGCCGGGGACGGCAACACCCATCCGGTCGTCGTCTTCGACTCCGCCGACGCGGACGAGTCGGCCCGCGCCCGCGCCTCCTTCGACGCGATCATGTCGCTCGGGCTGGAGCTGGGCGGCACCATCACCGGCGAGCACGGGGTGGGGCTGCTGAAGAAGGACTGGCTGGCCCGCGAGCTCGGCCCGGTCGGAGTCCAGTTGCAACGTCAGGTCAAGGCGGTCTTCGACCCGTTGGGGATCATGAACCCCGGCAAGCTGTTCTGATCACCGCGCCGTCCGAGCAGCGGTCACTGGTTCATCAGCCAGGTCTGCACCATGGGCGGGTGGCCGTTCCAGGTCACGTAGAAGATCGAGTCCGTGCTGCCCTGGGTGAAGTCCACCCGTAGCCACTCGTCGCCGGTGTAGACGTGCATGGACCAGCCGCTGTCGGGGGTCGCCGAGACCAGGTCGGCGGAGGTCTGGCCCATGGACACGACGATCCGGCCGCCGGTGGGCGTGTAGCTGTGCACGTCGCCGGTGGCGCTCGGTCCGGCGGGCGACGCCGAGGGGCTGGGCGAGGCGTCGTGGCTGGGCCCGGGCGAGGCGCGGTGGGTCGACGCGGCCGGCGGCAGCGGCGCCTGCGTCGGGGCGTCGGTCGTCGTCGGCAGGGGCGCGGGCGACACGGAGGCGGAGCCGGCGACAGTCAGGGCGAGGGCGCCGGGCTGCTGGTAACCGTCGTCGGAGAGCACCCGGTGCACCCCGTACCAGGACACGCCGACCGCGGCCCCCGTGGCCGCTGCCCAGGCCGCCGTCTGCACCAGCACTCTTCGCACCGGGCCAGTATGCACGGCCCGCCCCGGGCCCAGGAGTCGGGTCCGAAGGCGGCCCAGGAGGTACAGACCACCGGCCTCCATGGGCTACCGTCACGGCCATGGCAACAGTGCTCGTGGTCGAGGACGATCCTTTTGTTCGGTCTGCCCTGATCCGTCATCTCAGCGACGCCGGCCACGCCGTCCGCAGCGTCGGCACTGCGCTCGAAGCGCTGCGCGAGGTCGCCCAGGTCGGGTGCGACCTGGTGATCCTCGACCTCGGCCTGCCCGACCTCGACGGCGGCGAGGCGCTGAAGATGATCCGCGGGCTCACCGACACCCCCGTCATCATCTCCACGGCCCGCGACGAGGAGTCGGAGATCATCCGCCTGCTCAACGACGGCGCCGACGACTACCTGGTCAAGCCCTTCTCGGTGGAGCACCTGACCGCCCGCATGGCGGCCGTACTGCGTCGGGCCGGCTCCGCCGGGCCGACCGGGCAGCTGTTGCAGACCGGCGGCCTGCGGATCGACCTCCAGCGCCGTGAGGCCACCCTCGACGGCCGGGAACTCGACCTCACCCGGCGCGAGTTCGACCTGCTCGCCTACCTCGCCGCACGCCCCGGCGTCGTCGTCTCCCGTCGCGAGCTGCTGGCCGAGGTCTGGCGCCAGCCCTACGGCACCGATCAGACGATCGACGTGCACCTGTCCTGGCTGCGCCGCAAGCTCGGCGAGACGGCCTCGCAGCCGCGCTACCTGCACACGGTGCGCGGCGTCGGCGTCCGCCTCGACATACCGGCGGCGTCCGGCGGGAACGCGACGTGAGAGGCGCGCTGTTCAAGGTCTGCGTCGCCGTCACCACCATGGTGGCGCTGGCCTTCCTGATCCCGCTCGGCCTGATGGTCCGTGAGACCGCCCGCGAGCGCGCCTTCACCGCGGCGGAGCGCCAGGCCGCGACGCTCGGCCCGGCACTCGCCATCACCACCGACCAGCGCGCCCTGCAGCGCGCCCTGGCCAGCACGCAGGACGGCGCGGCCGGGCTCATCGCCATCCATCTGCCGCGAAGCGGCGGCGGATTCGACACCCTGGGCCGCGAACGGGTCGGCCCGGCCGCGCTGACGGCGGTCGCGGCGAACGGGCGCAGCGGCACCACCGGTGTCGCCGGCGGCTTCGCCTACCTGGAGCCCGTCGCCGTCAACGACGGCCGGGTGGCCGTCATCGAGGTGTTCGTCCCCGACGCGGAGCTGTCCCGCGGCGTCGCCTCGGCCTGGCTGGTCCTCAGCGGCGTCGCGGTGGTGCTGGTCCTCATCTCCGTCGCGGTCGCCGACCGCCTCGGCACCCGGATCGTCGGCGCGGCCCGCCGCCTCGCGAGCGCCTCCCGCGCGCTCGGCGAGGGCGACCTCGCGGTCCGCGTCCCCGAGGTCGACGACAGCCCGCGCGAACTGCGCGAGGCGGCGGAGGCGTTCAACGCGATGGCCGACCGCGTGGTGCGGCTCCTCGCCTCGGAACGCGAGCTGGCCGCGGACCTCTCCCACCGCCTGCGCACCCCGCTGACCGTGCTGCGTCTGAACACCGCGTCCCTCGGCCAGGGCGACGCGGCCGAGCAGACACGCCACGCGGTGGCCCAGCTGGAACGCGAGGTCGACGAGATCATCCGCGCGGTCCGCGGCCGCGGCTCCTCTCCGGCCGCCGCCGACGCGACGCCCGTCTCCTGCGACGCGGCGGAGGTGATCCGCGACCGCGCCGAGTTCTGGTCGGCGCTCGCGGAGGACGAGTCCCGCCGCTGGCAGCTCGCGGGCGCGGAGCGCCCGGTCTCCGTCCCCGTCGCCGCACCCGAGCTGGCCGCGGCGCTGGACGCGATGCTCGGCAACGTCTTCCGCCACACCCCCGAGGGGACGGCTTTCGCCGTCGACGTCCACGGCACTCCCGACGGCGTCATCGTCATGGTCTCCGACGCGGGCGCGGGCATCCCCGATCCCGAGCTGGCGCTCCGCCGCGGCGTCGGCGCGGAACGCGACGGCTCCACCGGCCTCGGCCTGGACATCGTCCGCCGCGTCGCCGAGAGCACGGGCGGCGACGTCGCCATCGGCAGGTCCGTCCTCGGCGGCACGGAAGTCCGCGTCCGCCTGCTGCACAAGCGCACTCCTGCAGCCAGGCAACGGCGCAGGGCCAAGGGCTAGAGAGCCGGTTGCAATCCTCAGGGGCGCGGGGAACCGGGCCTGTTCCTTAAAAGGGCCCTAAGGGGGATCTACCTCCGTCTGAGCAGGGCTGATCGGCCGATCCGCAAGGGCTAGCGTCCCTTTCGACGGACCGCGAGGCCGGTGGTGACCGGGTGTCAACCATCCATGCCCGTGGGCTTCCTGTGGCCGCTGTCCCCACCAGGGGCCAAGGCGCCGGCTCGTGGTCCCTCAACAGATGTCCCCCATCGTGGAGGTACCCCCGCATGTCGAACCACGCCCGCCGAGCGCCGCGCCGTCGCGCTGTCCTCGGGGCTTCCGCAGCCGCCACCGTCCTGCTCGCCGGCGGGATAACCGCCCTCGCGGTCAGTGCGAACGCGGCCACCGTGGGCGCCGTGTACTCGACCACCAGTGACTGGGGGAGCGGCTACAGCGGCCAGTACGACGTCAGCAACCCGACGTCCAGCACCGTCGACAACTGGAAGCTGACGTTCGACCTGCCGGCCGGCGCCAAGATCAGCTCGCTGTGGAACGCCACCTTCACCGCCAGCGGCGGGCACATCACCGTGACCCCGGCGTCCTGGGACAGCACGCTCACGGCGAACCAGCACGCGGTCGTCGGGTTCGTCGTGAACGGCTCGGGCGCACCCACCAACTGCACCATCAACGGTGCCGACTGCTCCACCGGCTCCGCGCCGACCCCGTCCGGCCAGCCGACCACGGCGAGCCCCACGCCGACCCGCTCGTCCGCGCCGACCCCGACGCCCACCGCCACGAAGACCACCACGCCGACCCCGACCCCTACGCCGACGCCCTCCGCGTCCAGCACGGGCTCGGCATCCGGCGCTGGCTTCTCGCCCTACGTGGACACGTCCCTCTATCCGGCCTATGACCTGATCGCCACCGCCAAGGCGACCGGCGTGAAGAACTTCAACCTCGCCTTCATCACCGACGGCGGCGGCTGCAACCCCGAGTGGGGCGGCGTCTCGCCGCTGACCAGTGACGGCGTGCCGGGGCAAATCGGCGCGCTGCGCGCGATGGGCGGGGACGTCCGGGTCTCCTTCGGCGGGGCGAACGGCACCGAGCTCGCCGAGTCCTGCGGCAGCGTGAGCGCGCTCACCGCCGCGTACCAGAAGGTGATCGACGCCTATGGCCTGACGAAGATCGACTTCGACGTCGAGGGCGCGGCCACCGGCGACACCGCAGGCATCGCCCGCCGCGACCAGGCGATCGCCCAGCTCCAGCAGACCGCCAAGGCGAAGGGCAAGACGCTCGACGTCTCCTTCACCCTGCCCGTGCTGCCCTCCGGCCTGGTGCAGTCCGGCACGGACCTGCTGCAGAACGCCAAGAGCGCGGGCGTGGCCGTCTCCGCCGTCAACGTGATGGCGATGGACTTCGGCGACGGCGCCGCACCCAGCCCGAGCGGCAAGATGGGCCAGTACGCGATCGACTCCGCGACCGCGACCGAGGCCCAGGTGAAGTCCATCTTCGGCTGGGACGACCCCACCGCGTGGAAGCACGTCGCGGTGACCCCGATGATCGGCGTCAACGACACCAACACCGAGGTGTTCACCGTCGCCGACGCGACGCAGCTCGCGCAGTTCGCGAGCGGCAAGCACCTGGGCTGGCTGTCCATGTGGTCCGCGACCCGCGACCAGCCCTGCTCCGGCGGGGCCAAGTCCTACGCCGACGCCACCTGCAGCAGCATCGCCCAGCAGCCGCTGGACTTCAGCCGGGCGTTCGGCGCCTACACCGGCTGAGTGCCGAAGGGCCGGGACAGGCCGCGTACGGAGTGACGGCAGAGGCCGGAGCAGACCGGGGGAACTCGGGAGGCTTCGGCCTCGTCCTGTGGAGGGCGTGTGCTTTGGGTTAGTGTCACGCAGGGTAGGTGAGAAGGAGTTTTTGCGTGACCACCGTCAATAGGGCGATCGGCGCCGTGCGTGCGGCGCCGCGCCGCACCACCGTGTCGGCCGCCGCCGTCGCGGTGGTCTCGCTGCTCGCCTACGCCGTGCTGCGGCACCTCTCGCACGTCTCCATGGTCGACGCCATGGTCTACCAGGCCGAGGGCGACGCGGTGGCGCACGGCCGCGACCTCTACGAGCTGCGAGTCGGCGCCTACGCGCTGCCCGCGACCTACCCGCCGTTCTCGGCGATGCTCTTCGCGCCCGCCGCGTTCCTCTCCTTCGGCGCGCTGCGGGTGCTGGTGACCCTGGTCAACCTGGTCGAGCTGGCGGTCGTGGCCGCCCTGTCGTGCAAGCTGGCCGGCTGGCCGAGCCGGCCGCTTCGGCCGGCGGCCGTGCTGCTGGTGACCGGTCTCGGCGTCTGGCTGGAACCGGTGTGGACGACGCTGCGGTACGGGCAGATCAACCTCCTGATCCTGGCGCTGGTGCTCTGGGACCTGACCCTGCCGGAGAGCAGCCGCCTCAAGGGTGTGGGCATCGGACTGGCGGCCGGGCTGAAGGTGACGCCCGGCTTCTTCGTGGTCTACCTGCTGCTGACCCGCCGCTTCCGCGCCGCCGCGACGGCCGCGGCCTCCTGCGCGCTCACCGTCCTCGTCGGGCTGCTGGTGCTGCCCGGTGCGAGCTGGGACTTCTGGACCAAGGACCTGTACGACACCACGCGCGTGGGCAAGGAGTACATCGTCGACAACCAGTCCCTGCGCGGCATGGCGGACCGCCTCCTGCACAGCACCCACACGGGCACCGCCACGGTGCTCCTGGCCGCCGCCGTGGCCGTGGCGGGGCTGGCGCTGGCGGTGCTGGCCGAACGGCGCTGTCCGGGCATGCCGCGGGCGCACGCCTGGGCCGGGATGACGGTGGCGATCACCATGGTGCTGGTCTCCCCGATCAGCTGGACCCACCACTGGGTCTGGTGCGTGCCGCTGCTGGTGCTGCTCGCCGCCGAGGCGCGCGCCGAACGCCGACGCGGCCTGCCGGGGTGGGCGGGCCACCGCTGGCGGGTCGTCCTGGCCGGGACCGCGCTGTGCTTCTGTTCCTTCGCGATGTGGTTCGTGCCGCACAAGGCGTGGCACGGCGTGCAGATGTCCTACTGGTTCGAGCCCGCCGCCTCCGTCTACCCCCTGTTCGGGCTGGCCTTCCTGGCCCTGGTCGCGGTGCGGGTGCACCGCTGGACGCGGCCGCTTCCGCCGCCGGACAGGTCGGAGCCGCACGGGGCGTCGGCGTTAGGCGACCGGCCCCGGGCCACCACGGCGCGTCCCTGAGCCTCACTCGCCGTCCAGCAGTGCGGTCAGCTCCGCGTCCAGGTCCATGACGGAGGACTCGGTGCCGGTCGGCACCACGCGGAGCGTCTGCTCGAGCCAGGTAGCGACGGGCGCCGCCGACGCCTCCAGCAGCGCCTCGCCCGCGGGCGAGCTCAACGCCAGGCAGATCCGGCTCCGCCCGTCCGCGCGGGTCGGCCAGATCCGCACGTCGCCGGTGCCGCAGGCGCGGAACACGCCCTCGACCAGCAGCTCACGGGCGAACACCCAGGTCACCGGCGAGTCCTGACCCACATGGAAGGTGACGTGCACGGCGTACGGGTCCTCCGGGCAGTACGCCAGCAGCGCCGGCACCGGCAGGCTCCGCTCGGGGGAGAGCACCAGCTCGACGGTCAGCTGCTGCTGCATGCAGCCGTGTCCGTCCAGGTGGGCGCGCTCCTGGTACGAGAGTCGCTCGGCGCGCAGGCCGGTGGTGTAGTCGTCGTGGCGTTCGTTGCGGTCGGCGGCAGCCATGGGGTTCCCTCTCTCGATCTCTCGTTCGTGCGCACGCCCCCGCGGGAGGGGGTCACTTGGAGAGAGAGGTCCGGGTTCCCGTTCTTACAGCGGTTTCGCGACGTTTTTCGCGTGCGTTCCCTGAGCGCGGTACTACGCTTTGTGACACGGCGAGGACGCGTCGTGTTCGGAGTGGGCAGGCCTGGGGCCGCCCTCCGTCGGCGTGCCGCCGACCAGGCACCCGATCAGTGGATGAAGCGGGAAAGCACTCTATGACGGTTCAGCCCCCCGCGGAGCGACCCGCGCCCGGCTACTACCCCGACCCCTCGATCCCCGGTTTCGTCCGGTACTGGGACGGGGACGCCTGGACCCCGGGCAGCGCGCGTCCTGCTCCCGAGGACGGCGCGCCGCTCCCGCCCCCGCCGCGGGCCGCCCGTGGCGGCGTCCGGGTCGCTCCGCCTCCGCCGCCGCGGCCCGCCGCCATGGAGGAGACGGGCCCCGTCTTCCTCGACGAGACGGGCGCGGCGCGGCTCATCGTCCCGACGCCGCCGGAGCCGTCCGTGTGGGGTGCGAGCGCGCAGGCCCAGCCGGGCCTGCTGGACGACACGGGCTCCGTTCCCCAGCACGTCTCCTGGGGCGTCCCGACGCCCTCTGCGCCCGCTGCGTCCGGGCCCACGGCCGCGCCCCCACCTGTGCCTGCCACGGATGCCGAACAGGACGAGGAGCTCGCCTCCGCCCTGCGCCTCGCCCTGTCCCAGACCCGCCGCGCCCAGCTCCCACCGCCCACCAGCTACGAATCGGAGCACTGGTCCGAGCCGCACTCCGGCTACGCCGCCGCTGACGAGGCCGGAGGGGCGCAGCAGACCGGGACGGGATGGCAGCGGCCGGGCGGCGATTCCGCTGTCCACGAGCGGCGCCACAGCGCGGTGGCCGACCTGCGAGCGTTCCCCGCGGACCCGGTCGACGCACCCCCGGCCGGGCCGGACGGGCCGGGTGCACGGAGGCAGGAGCCCCGGATGTCCTGGGCGCGGCCGGGCAACGACACCCTCGCCCCCGGGGTCCAGCGCGGTCTCGGCATTACCGCGCCCGAGGAGCCCGCGCCCGTTCTGCCCGCGCCCGTTCTGCCCGCACCTGTTCTGCCCGCACCTGCGCCGACCCCGCCTGCGCAGCTCGCGCCCGCGCAGGCGGGGCCGCTGGGCGGCGAGACCGGCGCGTCCGCCCTGCCCGGCGCCGGCGGTGCCACGCCGAGCCCGCAGGCGGCCGTACCGGCCGCGCCTCCCGTGAGCG
>NZ_BBPO01000100.1 GCF_000787815.1 Streptacidiphilus neutrinimicus | reverse complement strand
CTCCCGGGCCGTCGAGGAGGGGGCCGCGGCGGAGGACGTCGGCGCGGAGCAGCCGTCCGCCCCGCGCCGTGCGGCGGTGGGCGACGGGCCGTTCAGCGGGCCGCCCACCCGGGCCAGCGTCAGCCTCGGGCCCGGCGCCGCCGCGGTCGGCGAGGAGCTGGACGCCGATCCGGTCAACCCCCAGCTGCTGCTGCTCAGCGACGTGGGCGCGCGCATCGGCACCACGCTCGACCTGGACCGCACCGTGCACGAGGTCTGCGACGTCGTCATTCCGGGCATCGCCGACTTCGCCTGCGTCGAGCTGCGGGACCGTCTGATCTCCGACAGCGAGTCGCCGCGCGAGCGCCCGGACGACGAGACGCAGCTGCGCCGCGTCGCCTGCTCGTTCGGCCAGAGCACGCTGCCGTGGAAGCACCTGGTCACCGAGGGGTCGCTGGTCACCCTCGCCGGGGAGACGCCGTCAGGCTACGCGCTGCAGGGCGGCCGTCCGGTGCTGGTCCCCCGGCTCGATCCGGCCACGGCCGAGGCCTGCGCGTCCGGGCGCGGCGGCCCGGGGCTGACCTCGCTCTTCGAGGGCCGCTCGATGCTGACGCTGCCACTGGCCGCGCGCGGCACCGTGCTCGGCGTGCTGACCCTGCTGCGCGACGCGCACCGCCCCGCCTTCGACGAGGCCGACGCCTCCTACCTGCGCGAGCTCGCCGCCCGCGCCGCGCTGTCGATCGACAACGCCCGCCTGCACCGGATGGAGGCGCGCACCGCGATCACGCTGCAACGCTCGATGCTGCCGAGCCGCCCGCCGCGCATCCCCGGCGTCCAGGTGGCCCACCGCTACCTGCCGGGCGACCGCCGGGCCGAGGTCGGCGGCGACTGGTTCGACGCGGTGCAACTGCCCGGCAGCCGCGTGGCGTTGGTGGTCGGCGACGTGATGGGCCACGGCCTGCACTCCGCCGTCGCGATGGGCCGGTTCCGCACCGCGATGCAGACGCTGGCCGCCCTCGACCTGCCGCCCGGTCAGATCCTGCGGCACCTGGACAACCTGTCGCAGCGTCTGGGGGACGACCACCTCGCCACCTGCCTGTACGCGGTCTACGACCCGATCGCCCGCACCTGCACGATCGCCTCGGCCGGCCATGTGCCGCCGGTGCTGGTCCATCCGGACGGGCGCGGCGAGCTGCTGGAGATCCCCTCCGGCGCGCCGATCGGCGTCGGGGGGGTGCCCTTCGCCTCCAAGGAGGTCAAGGTGACGGACGGTTCGATGCTGGTGCTCTGCACCGACGGCCTGGTGGAGATGCGCGGCGGCGACATAGGGGACGGCCTGGCCGCCCTCTGCGGTGACATCGTCGACCCGCGGCGCAGCCCGGAAGAGGTCTGCGACACGGTGCTGGAACGCCTGCACACCGAGGACCGGGGCGACGACCTGGCGCTGCTGATCGCCCGTTTCGACGGCATCCCGCCGCAGGACGTCATCTCCTGGTCGCTGGCACTGGACGCCAGCGAGGTGCGCCGGGCCCGTAGCCTGGTGCACGACCAACTGACACGCTGGGGCCTCGCGGAGCTGTCGGAGCTGACCGGACTGCTGGTCAGCGAGCTGGTGACGAACGCGCTCCGGGTGGCCAAGGGGAGCGTCGAGCTGCAGCTGATGCGGGTCGGCAAGCTGCTGGTCGAGGTCAGCGACGACGACCACAACCTGCCGTCGCTGGAGCCCTCGGAGCTGCTGGACGAGGAGGGGCGCGGCCTCGGGCTGGTGAGCCAGCTGGCCTCGCGCTGGGGCACCAGCCGCAAGGCGGTCGGCAAGGTGGTCTGGTTCGAGCTGCCGCTGCCGGTGCAGCAGCCCGTGCCGCCGTTGCCGCCGCTCGCGGGACGGTCGTAGTCGGGACTCGCGCAGAGGAGAGCTTGGTTGTATAGTGCAACCATGCATACCGTTTCCGCGCGTTCGCGCATGGAGAGCATCGACTCCATCCAGCGCGAGCTGACCGCCTTCTCGCGACGCGCCCGCGCCATCGCCTCGCAGATCCACCCCGGGCTGACCCTGGTCAGCTACGCGATCCTGGACCACCTGCGGGACGTCGGCGGCTGCCGCGGCACCGATCTGGCCGGTCACTTCCTGCTGGACAAGTCCACCGTCAGCCGCCAGGTCGCCACCCTGGAGAAGCTGGGCCTGGTCGAGCGCAGCCCCGACCCGGAGGACCAGCGCGGCCAGATCATCCACCCCTCCGAGACCGGCGCCGAACTGCTGCGCAAGGCCGGGGAGCAGCGACGCCAGGCCTTCCTGAACCGCCTGGCGCACTGGTCCGACGACGACGTCGCCGTCTTCGCCGACCTCCTCGAGCGCTACAACGCCGAGCCCCGCTGACCGGGCCCGACGAACGCGATCCGGTGACCGGGCCTCGGTGAACGCGTCCGGGAAGGTGAACATCCGCCGCACGTTGACCTGGAATCCTTGACAGCCCCCGGCGCTCGCGCACATCGTAGACGCAACAGTCGCGATGTATCGCGTTTAGTTGGGGGATGCACTCACATGAACCAAGTCCGGCGGCTCGCCGCCCTTCCGGCCGGCCGCAGAACCAAATGGGTCGTCCTCGCGCTCTGGGTGCTGGCCCTGGTGGCCCTCGGCCCGCTCGCCGGGAAGCTCACCAGCGCGGAGAACAACCAGACCTCCAGCTGGCTGCCGGGCAGCGCGGAGTCGACCAAGGTCGTCAACCTCGAAGGCCACTTCGTCTCCAGCACCGCGTCGCCGACGATCATCGTCTACACGCGCGACAGCGGGATCACCCCGGCCGACGTCCAGAAGGCGACCGCGGACACCGCGTCCTTCGCCAGGGTCAGCCACGTGCTCGGCCCGGTCCAGCCGCCGCGTCCCTCCGCCGACGGCAAGGCGCTGCAGACCACGGTCATGATCGACCTGTCCAAGGACGGCTGGAACAACCTCGGCCCGGCCGTCGACAGCATGCGCACCATCGCGACGACCGGCGACCCGGGCCTGCGCGCCCACGTCGGCGGGCCCGGCGGCTACGGCGCCGACCAGAGCAAGGCCTTCGCGGGCATCGACGGCACGCTGCTGTACTCCACCCTGGCCGTCGTCATCGTGCTGCTGCTGCTCACCTACCGCAGCCCGACCTTGTGGCTGCTGCCGCTGCTCTCCTCCGGCCTGGCCCTCACCGCCGCCCAGGGCGTCATCTACCTGCTGGCCAAGAACTCCGGTCTGACGGTCAACGGGCAGAGCCAGGGCATCCTCACGGTGCTCGTCATCGGCGCCGGCACGGACTACGCCCTGCTGCTGGTCGCCCGCTACCGCGAGGAGCTGCGCCGCCACGAGGACCGCCATGAGGCGATGGCCGAGGCACTGCACCGCGCCGGTCCCGCGATCCTGGCCTCCGCGGCGACGGTGGCCGTCTCCATGCTGTGCCAGATGGTCGCGGAGATGAACTCCACCAGCGGCCTCGGTCCCGTCTGCGCCATCGGCGTCGGCGTCGCCCTACTCGCCATGATCACCCTGCTGCCCGCACTGCTGGTCATCTGCGGCCGCTGGGTCTTCTGGCCGGTCCGCCCGGCGTTCGGCTCCGCCGAGCCGACCGAGACGGGCATCTGGGCCAGGATCGGCGGCGGGATCGCGCACCGTCCGCGGATCGTCTGGGTCGGCACCGCGCTGGCGCTGGGCGCGCTCGCCCTCGGCATGCTCGGCCTGAAAGCCGACGGCCTCTCCACCGCCGGCTCCTTCACCAACACCCCCGACTCGGTCGCCGCGCAGACGGTCATCGACGCCCACTACCCCGCCGGCACCGGCTCGCCGCTGCAGGTCATCGCCAACGCCTCCGCGGGCGACCAGGTCGCCGCCGCCCTCAGCCGTCTCGACGGCCACGGCCTGACCGGGGTCACCCCGCCGGTGAGCCGGAACGGGCTGGCCTACGTGACCGCCACCCTCACCAACGCCCCGGACAGCAACGCCGCGGAGAACACCGTCGACGCGGCGCGCACCGCCGTTCACGCGGTGCCCGGGGCGAACGCCTACGTCGGCGGTGACACCGCCGTCCGCCTGGACGTCCAGCGCGCCTCGAACCACGACAACCAGGTGATCATCCCGCTGGTGCTGGGCGTCGTCCTGCTCATCCTCGGCCTGCTGCTGCGGGCGGTCGTCGCGCCGATCGTGCTGATCCTGACCGTCGTGCTCTCCTTCGCGGCGGCGCTCGGGATCTCCTCGCTGGCCTTCACCCACCTGTTCCACTTCCAGGGCGAGGACAACGCGTTCCCGCTGTTCGTCTTCGTCTTCCTGGTGGCGCTGGGGATCGACTACAACATCTTCCTGATGACCCGCGTCCGTGAGGAGTCCGCCAAGCGCGGCACCCGCGGCGGCGCGCTGGCGGGTCTGGCGGCCACCGGCGGCGTCATCACCTCCGCGGGCCTGATCCTCGCCAGCACCTTCGGCGTCCTCGGCACCCTGCCGATCGTCGGCTTCGCCGAGATCGGCTTCGCGGTCTGCGTCGGCGTCCTGCTGGACACGTTCGTGGTCCGCTCGATCCTGGTCACGGCGCTGGCCATGGACCTGGACCACCGCCTGTGGTGGCCCTCGTCGCTCTCCCGCGAGCGGGCGCCGCTGGGCACGGCCGAGCGCGAGCAGGTGGCGGCTCACTGAGTCCCCGGGGGCGCGGGGCTCCGCCGGCGAGCGGAGCCCCGCGCCCCTGTCGTCGTGGCCGACGCGCGGTCAAGATCCCCCCGCCCCCGCCGACTGCCGCTTACCCTCCTGCAATGGCTGACAAGTTGCCCAAGAAGGTCTACGAGCAAGAACTCTTCCGCCTCCAGGCCGAGCTGGTCACCCTTCAGGAGTGGGTGCGGGCCACCGGCGCGCGGGTGGTCGTCGTCTTCGAGGGCCGCGACGCGGCAGGCAAGGGCGGAGCCATCAAGCGGGTGACGCAGTATCTGAACCCGCGCATCGCCCGGATCGCCGCGCTGCCCGCACCGACGGAGCGCGAGCGCAGCCAGTGGTACTTCCAGCGCTACATCGCCCATCTGCCCGCCGCCGGCGAGATCGTCCTGTTCGACCGCAGCTGGTACAACCGCGCGGGCGTCGAGCGGGTCATGGGCTTCTGCACCCAGGACGAGTACCACCGGTTCCTGCACCAGTGCCCGATCTTCGAGCGGATGCTGGTCGAGGACGGGATCATCCTGCTCAAGTACTGGTTCTCCGTCAGCGACCGCGAGCAGGAACGCAGGTTCCGCGCCCGCCGGGACGACCCGGTGCGGCGCTGGAAGCTCTCCCCGATGGACCTGGAGTCCGTCACGCGCTGGGAGGACTACTCCCGGGCCAAGGACGAGATGTTCGTCCACACCGACATCCCCGAGGCCCGCTGGAACGTGGTGGAGAGCGAGGACAAGAAGCGGGCCCGGCTCAACATGATCGCTCACCTGCTCTCCGCCGTCCCCTACGTCGAGCAGCCCGCGCGCAAGATCAGCTTCCCCAAGCGTCCCGCCCCGACGGGCTACGTCCGCCCGCCGCGCGACGAGCAGCACTACGTGCCGGACCACGCCGCCGGTCTGCAGAAGGGCTGAGGCCGCACACGACGGCGCCGCCGCGCCCTCCCCGACGGGAGGACACGGCGGCGCGGTCGGGACGGACGGCCGTCAGCCGGTGTAGTAGCCCACGACGGTGGCCTGGATCTGCTCCGGCGCGCCTCCGTTGACCGAGAGGTCGACCGCACCGGAGGCGTCCACCGGCACCATGACCATGTTGGTCACGGTGTGTCCGGCGACGTTCCAGAACAGCGAGCCGGTGGTCGCCCTGGCCCCGTTGCCGGGGTAGACGCCGAGCCAGCCCGCGCCGGTGCCGCCGAAGCCGCCGACCTGGAGCAGCACGCCCTTGGCGTTCGCCGGGACGCCGCCGTTGCCCGCGACCGGCAGCGTGACGACGCCACCGGGCTTGATCGCGGTCGTGGTCGGGACACCCACCGCGTAGGCGGTGTTGAGCGCCGGGAACGGCTGCATCGGGACGAAGTGCTGCCCGGCGCCCGCGACGGTGTAGCCCTCGACGACGGCGTTGACGACCATCGGGGCCTTCGCCCAGTTCTTGAAGTCGATCTTGCCGTCGCTGCCGACCGCGACCTGGACCAGGTTGGACATCATGTCGCTGTTGGGGCCCCAGTACAGCACCGAAGCGGCCGGCGGGGTGCCCTTGTCGGGCCAGGCGCTCAGCGAGCCGCCCACGGAGGAGCGCATGGCGCTGATGTTCAGCAGGACCGAGGTGGTGCCCGTCGGCACCACCTTCCCGGCGACCGGGACGCTGACCGTGCCGCCGGCAGGCATCGGGGCCGTGGTCGGCTGGCCGATGCCCTTGGCCGTGTCGAAGGCCACGACCTGCGAGGTGGTCGGCGTCATCAGCTGACCGGTCCCGGCCTGGTAGTAGCCGAGCACGTCGGCGTAGATCCCGGTGTTGCCGGCGCTGGAGTTGTAGAAGTCCACCGCGCCGCCCTGGCCCAGGCGAACCACCGCGGTCTTCTGGATGATCTGCGGCGCGTTCCAGAACACCGCGCCGGAGTTGGGTCGGGTCGCACCGTGCGGCCAGGCCTGGATCGAGCCGGTCGCCGACGCCTGCGACAGCGCGCCGACCTGCATCAGCACCGCGGTCGCGTTCGCGGGGACGCCGAGCTTGCCCGCGATCGGGACGCTGACCGAGCCGCCCGCGGGAATCGGCGTCGTGCCGGTGCGGCCGACGCCGGCCCAGGTGGCCAGCACCCGGGTCTGCGTGGGAAGCGGCGTGTAGCCCAGCGTCGCCGGGGCAGCTCCGCCGCTCAGGACGAACGACTGGATCGTGTGCGCGTCGTACATCGAGCCCGTGCCGCCGGAGAAGGCGACGTAGGCGTAGTCCGGCAGGGTCGCCGCCACGTTCAGCTGCTGCACGCCGTCCACCCAGACCAGCACATGACCGCCGGTCACCTGCACATCGACCTGGTGCGTGCCCTGGCGCAGGGCGGTGGCGAGCCGCGCCGTGCTCAGGTAGTCGAGCGTGGTCGAGCCGTAGGTGCTGTTGGCGACGCCGACGAAGTTGCCGTAGCCGGGCTTCGGGCTGTAGGCGGCCGCGTCGAGGCCGACAACGACCCCCGACTGCCCGGCGATGCCGAGCGCGCCGCCGGTCGTGCCGAGCGCGTTGGTGTGCGCCCGGGAGGCGTCCAGCAGGGAGAAGGCCACACCGTCACCGCCGGTGCCGGGGCCCATCTTGACAGTGAAGGTGGCCCGCAGGCCCTCCGTGCGCACCGCCTGCTTGAAGACGGCGCTGCCCTTCTGGTACGCCGTGGCGGGGTTCAGCTGGATGCTGCCGTCGCCCGGCAGGACGGTTGCGCCGTTGGCCTGCCAGGTGGCGCTGGTCGCCCCGGTGGAGTCGGCGGACCCGGTGGCGACGCCGGTGAGGTTCTCCAGCATGGCGCCCTGCGGGGTGCCGTCGCTGTTCACGCCGTCGCCGGTGACCTCGTACGAGGCGGTCAGCGTGCCCGCCGTGGTCGGCGCGAAGGTGACCGCCTGCTTGGCCGACTGGTCCGGGCCGATGACCAGACCCTCGGACAGCTGCACCGGGCTCGTGTAGTCGCCGTTGGGCGCCTTGGCCTTGGTGACGGTGACGGGGACGTTGCCGTCGTTGGTGATCGTGAAGGTCTGCGTCTTGGAGCTGCCGACCGGCACGGTCCCGAAGTCGAGCGTGGCCGGCGAGAGGGTCAGGTGCCCGTGACCGACGACGGAGGTGCCGCTCATGGTGACGGTGATGGAGCGTCCGCTGGCCGCGGTCACCCCGATCGTGGAGATGTCCTGGGTGCCCGCCACGGCGGAGGCCGCCGTGGGCGTGTAGGTGACCGTGGCGACGAAGGACGCCCCGGCCTTGACGGTGTCACCGACGTTCGGCATCCCCGTGGCGGTGAACGGTCCGGTCGGCGCGGTGACCGCGCTGATCGTCTCGTCCGACGTGCCGGTGTTGGTGAACTGGATGTTCTCCGTCTCGGTCGTGCCGGTGGGCACCACGCCGAAGGCCGGGTCGTTGGGCAGCGCCCCGAAGCCGGGGTTGGTGCCGACGCCGTGCAGGGAGAAGACCAGCTTGGACCCGTCGGACAGGGTGGCCGTCAGGGTGCCGTTGGTGCCGCCGGTCGTCGTCGGGGCGAAGCCGATCTGCAGCGGCAGGGTGCCGCCGGAGGCCAGCGCCTTGGACGCGGTGAGCTGGGTCACGGTGAACGGCGCGGTCGCCGAGACGCCGGTGACCGTCACCGCCTTGGACGCCGTCAGCGTCATCGGCTGGCCCGCCGTGGTCCCGACCTGGACCTGGCCGAAGTCGAGCGGGTTGGCGTTCAGGGCCGTCGTCGCCGGACTGCCGAAGCCGTACAGGACGCCGTCACGGGTGCCGACGTACACCTTGCCGTTGTCGGCGGTCGGGGTGGCGAACTTCGCGGCGGTGCCGACCGGGGCGGACCACAGCAGCTGGAGCGTCCCGGTGCCGTCCGGAGTGGCGCTGTAGGCGCGCAGGGTGCCGTTGGCGCCGGCCGCGTTGTCGGCGGAGACCATCCACACGATGGCGGAACCGTCGTTGGTGCCGTCCGAGGTGACCATCGGGGAGCCCGAGGTGTAGCCGAAGACGTCCTGGGTCTGCCCGGTGGCCGTGAGGCTCGGGTTGGCGTCGCTCGAGTTCAGGTGCAGCGCGCGCAGCGGACCGCCGTTGCCGATCAGGTACACGTAGCCGCCGTCACCGCCCCAGAACGCCGGGTGGCCCCACTGCCCCTGGAAGGGCCCGGAGACCCCGACGAGGGCGTCCGTGCCGTTCGGGCCCTGTGCCTGGCCGCCGAGGTTGTCGCGGTCCAGCAGGAAGACGCGGCCGTCCTTGCCCTGCTGCACGAGCAGGTGCGGGTGGTTGGCGTTGCCGTAGCCGTCGGGCAGCCCCATGGGGGCGCCGGAGGCGATGTCCTTGTCCGTCAGGTCGAGCGTGGCCGCGTTGGCGGGGCTGAAGAAGTCCGCCGTGGACAGGGCGCCGCCGGCGCCGACCTGGAGCCGGACCACGGACTCGGCCAGGGTGCCCTGCGCGGTGGCGCCCGGCGCGGTGGTGCCGGGCCCGGCCACCGGGCTGATGCCGTTGCCGGTGCTGAAGAAGATCCGGCCCGAGCCGTCGGACAGCAGCCCCCCGCCGGACTGCCAGATGCCGGCGCCGCTGGTGCTCGCGCCGGTCTCCGAGGCCCACATGGAGGTGATGTTGTGACTGGTGGTGCTCACGCCGACGACGTAACCGCGGTACGGCTGCTTGTCGCAGTGACCGCCGAAGCCCGCGTAGACGACGCCGTCGAGCAGCAGCAGGCCGGGCCGCTGCATCTCGTAGTAGGCGTTGAACGGCGCGCCCGGCTCGTTGGCCGGAGCGCCCTGGATGGTGACCGGCCAGCCCGCCTTCTCCGTGCCCGAGGTCGGGTCGACGGCGTGCATCAGGTAGCTGGGGTGCAGGTGGGTGGCGGTGCCGTCGTCGACCTTGGTGGTGAAGTACAGGGCGTTGCTGGTGGGGTCGTAGACGGGAGTCCCGGTCGCGCCGATGTTCGGGGCGAGGTCGCCGCAGGCGATCGCGGACGACGGCCACGGGGCGCCGTAGTTCTTCTTCCAGAGGATCGCGCCGGTGTCCGGGTTCAGCGCGTACATGCTGTTGCTCTCGGTGACCGCGATCACCTCGTGGTCGACCACGAGCGGCTGCGCGTAGATCTGGCCGTCGAGCGCGGTCCCGAAGAGCTTGCCGAAGGTGGAGGACTCGACCGCGGCCGGGGAGAGCGAGCTCTCCGCACCGTCCCAGTTCGTCCGCAGGTTGTTGAAGCCGTTTGTGTACTCGTCGGCCTGGGAGGCCGGAGCGATGACGCTGATCAGACCCCCGATCAGGGCGGCGGCGGCTATGGAGCCGCCGATGGCGCGCCGCTTCGCCTTGCTCCTGCGGCGATGCGCGCGTCTGGGCCCAGGTTGTCCGGACATGCCGGTGCCCCCCTCATGACGTGATGATCATGGAGCCCGGCACGGTCACAGGCCCCACGTAAGCTGAAAGCCAGAAGTTCTTACCACTTTGTTGGGCGTGTCAGCTTGTCCGGCCCCCCTTTCGTCCCCGGACCGTTATCCGAGCCACGAAATCTCTGAGGCTTAGGCCGCCCAGGGCGGTGAACGGGACAGCAAAAAGGCGCCTCTCGCGTGACTTTCGTCACATGAGAGGCGCCTTCGCGTTGTGCGCGAGGGGGGAGTTGAACCCCCACGCCCTTTCGGGCACTGGAACCTGAATCCAGCGCGTCTGCCTATTCCGCCACCCGCGCATCTGGGTGATGTCGTGGACTCTACCGAAGTCCCCCCGGAGCTTTCAAACCGGTTGTTCCCGGCTCGTTCAGCTCCGCGTTTTCTGCGGTGTCGCCTTCCGACGAGAAGAACAGTAGCACGTCGGAGGGGGTGGAATCACATCCGCCCGGCTCGGGCGCCCGACGCCGTGCAAGCGGAGCCCGGCCGAATGAGTGAGACTCGGATGTCCCCGCTCTGGGCCGGGTACGAGTCCACTGGCATCCTGCTGTCGGCTCCACGGCCCGAAGCGCGGACGAGGAACCACACGTCCGCCCCGGGCGTAGATACGATCTGTAAGGCAGACAAGCAGCAGCCGCCCCGCGCCAGCGCCGGGTGGGACGACGACACCCGACGGAAGGGGGTGCCCCGTGGGAGCCCTGAAGAAGTTCGAGCAGCGGCTGGAGGGCTTCGTCAACGGCGCCTTCGCCAAGGTGTTCAAGTCCGAGGTGCAGCCTGTCGAGATCGCCGGTGCGCTGCAGCGCGAGTGCGACAACAACGCCAGCATCTGGAACCGGGACCGCACCGTCGTCCCCAACGACTTCATCGTCGAGCTCAGCCCGCACGACCACGAGCGGCTCAGCCCGTACTCCGGGCAGCTCGGCAACGAGCTGGCCGGCATGGTGCGCGAGTACGCGCAGGCCCAGCGGTACTCCTTCATGGGCCCGCTGAGCGTCCAGTTGGAGCGCGCGGAGGATCTCGACACCGGGCTCTACCGGGTGCGCAGCCGGATCCAGGCCAACGAGGCCGCCCAGGCGCCGGCCCAACCGCAGTACCAGCCCCAGCCGCCCGCCGCCCCCTACGGCGGCCGGGCACAGCAGGCCTGGCAGCCGCAGCCCGCCCAGCCGCCGATGGCCCCGCCGCCCGCCGCGCCGCCGCTGCCCGGCATCGACGGGCCCACGTCGTTCACCGGCAACCCCTCCCAGCGCCCCGGCGAGGGAGGCCCGCAGGCCTTCCCCGGCGCGCCCACCCAGGCGGCCCCGGTGCAGGGCCCCGTCGGCGCCAACACGCGCCGCTGGCTGGAGCTGAACGGCCAGCGCCATCAGCTGGACCGTCCCGTGCTGGTGCTGGGCCGCAGCACCGAGGCCGACATCCGCGTGGACGACCCCGGCGTCTCCCGCCGGCACGCCGAGGTCCGGGTCGGAAACCCGAGCATGGTCCTCGACCTGGGGTCCACCAACGGCATCGTCGTCGACGGCCAGCACACGACTCGCGCTACGCTCCGCGACGGCTCACGGATCGTCGTGGGCAGTACGACCATCGTCTACCGGCAAGCCGAAGGGTGACGCGGGGCACATGTCAGAGCTGACCCTCACGGTCATGCGGCTCGGGTTCCTGGCCGTGTTGTGGCTGTTCGTGATCGTCGCGGTTCAGGTGATCCGCTCCGACCTGTTCGGCACCAAGATGACCCAGCGCGCGGCCACGACCGCGCGACGCGGCGGGAACCCGACCACCGCCCGTCAGTCCACGGGCGCGGCCGCGCCCCAGCAGCGCCAGCAGGCGCCCGCGCAGCAGCCGCGGCAGCGCCGTGGCGCGCCGACCCACCTGGTGATCACCCAGGGCTCGCTGGCGGGCACCACCGTCGCGCTCCAGGGCCAGACCATCACGCTGGGCCGGGCCCACGACTCCACGATCGTCCTCGACGACGACTACGCGTCCTCCCGGCACGCCCGGATCTTCCCGGACCAGAGCGCCGGCTCCTGGGTGGTCGAGGACACCGGCTCGACCAACGGCACCTTCCTGGACGACATGCGCCTCACCGGCCCGAGCCCGCTCCAGCCGGGCTCGGCGATCCGGATCGGCCGCACCGTCATCGAGCTGCGGAAGTGACGCGTCGATGAACCAGCGCACGAACCACGGCGGCGGCTCCCACGGGCCTGACCCGCAGGAGCGACGGGCCCTGGTTCGACCGCGCAGGCGACCAGGGCCGTACGATGCAGCAACGCACGCTGCACCGGGGCATCGCGCAGGGGACCGAGGGAAGGGGGCGGACGGCACATGAGCCTGGTGCTGCGATTCGCCGCCGGTTCGCACAAGGGCATGATCCGCGAGGGCAACGAGGACTCCGGCTACGCCGGTCCCCGCCTGCTCGCCGTCGCGGACGGCATGGGTGGACAGGCAGCGGGCGAGGTCGCCTCGTCGGAGGTGCTGTCCAGCATCGTCGAGCTCGACGAGGACGTCCCCGGAACCGACCCGATGGCCGCCCTCCAGGGCGCCGCGGAACGTGCGAACGAGCGGCTGCGCGTCCTGGTCGAGGCCGATCCGAGCCTCGAGGGCATGGGCACCACGCTGACCGCCCTGCTGTGGAACGGCCAGACCGCCGGCCTGATCCACATCGGCGACTCCCGCGCCTACCTGCTGCGTGACGGCGTACTGACGCAGATCACCACCGACCACACCTGGGTGCAGCGCCTCGTCGACGAGGGCCGGATCACCGAGGAGGAGGCCTCCACCCACCCGCAGCGTTCGCTGATCATGCGCGCGCTCATGGGCACCGGCGAGGTCGAGTCGGACCTGTCGGTCCGTGAGGTCCGCGCCGGCGACCGCTATCTGCTCTGCTCGGACGGCCTGTCCGGTGTGGTCTCCCACCAGACGCTCGAGGAGACGCTCGGCAGCTACTACGCGCCCGAGCAGACCATCGCCGAGCTGATCGAGCTGGCGCTGCGCGGCGGCGGCCCCGACAACATCACCTGTGTCGTCGCCGACGCGCTGGACATCGGCGACGTCGGCGAGCACGACGCGATGGCCGCGCACTACGACCTGGCCCCCGTCGTCGTCGGCGCGGTCGCCGAGGGCAACGCGCTCGGCCACCACTCCGTCGCCGACACCCCCGCCTCCCGTGCCGCCTCCCTCGGCCGCGCCCCCGGCGCGACCGGCGCCGAGGGCTACGGCGAGGGCGAGGACGGCCGCTCCGGCGGCTACCAGGAGTACGGCGAGTACGAGGCCGGCTTCGACGACGACTACGAGCCCGAGGGCCGCCGAAGCCGCCGCCGGGCGAAGGAGAAGAAGCGCCGCGGCTGGGTGCTGCCGACCACGCTCGGCGTCGCCCTGCTGGCCCTGCTGAGCGTCGGCGCGTACCTCGGCTACCAGTGGACGCAGTCGCAGTACTACGTCGGCGTCAACGGCGACCATCTCGCCATCTACAAGGGCGTCTCGCAGAACCTGGCCGGGTTCAAGCTCTCCTCCGTCTACGAGGACCACCCGGACGTCGCGGTCAAGAACCTGCCGAGCTTCGAGCAGAAGAACCTGCAGACGCCCGTCACCGCGACCGGCCTCGGCGACGCCCAGGGCAAGATGACCTTCTTCAAGCACGAGGCGACGGTCTGCCAGCAGGTCCGCACCGCGAAGACGACGCCGGCGCCCAGCCCGACCCCCTCGCCCAAGCCCTCCGAGAGCGGCAAGGCCGGCACCCACCCCGCGGCCTCCCCGAGCGCCTCCCCCTCGCCGCAGGCCTCGGCCACCCCGACCCTCAGCTCCTCGGACCAGACCCTGGCGCAGCAGTGCGTGGCCTCCTGAGCCGGCCCCTCGGGCAGGCGGGAGCCCCGGCGCCACCCGGTGGCGCGACCTCACGGGGGAGCGGGCACTGACGTGACCGCTGTGGAGAGCCGTGCTGTCGCGTGGGCCCCGCAGGGGCCCGCGCCGGTCCGTCGGAACACGGAACTCTCCCTGCTGGTCTTCGCCGCCCTGGTACCGGTGCTGGCGTACGCCGAGACCGGTCTCGCCCTGGACGGCCGGCTCCCGGCCGGCATGCTCGGGTACGGCCTCGGGCTCGGATCCTTCGTCCTGCTCGCGCACCTCTGCGTGCGGCGCTTCGCCCCGCACGCGGACCCGCTGATGCTTCCCATCGCGGCGCTGCTCAACGGCCTCGGACTGGTCTTCATCTGGCGCCTCGACAAGGCCAGGGAACTGCACCCGAACTACCCCGCCGCGCAGAACCAGCTGCTCTGGTCGGGCCTCGGCATCGCGCTGTTCATCGTCGTGATGGCGCGCCTGAAGGACTACCGCAGGCTCCAGCGCTACACCTACCTGTCCGGCTTCGCCGCCCTGCTGCTGCTCGCGGCGCCGGCGTTCTTCCCGGTCCGGGCCGGTGACTTCGGGGCGCGGATCTGGATCCACCTCGACGGCTTCTCGATCCAGCCAGGCGAGTTCGTGAAGATCCTGCTCCCGGTCTTCTTCTCCGGCTTCCTGATGGTCAAGCGGGACGCCCTGGCACTGGCCAGCCGCCGCTTCCTCGGGCTGTACCTGCCCCGCGGCCGCGACCTCGGACCGATCGTCGTGGTGTGGGCGCTCAGCCTGCTGATCCTGGTCTTCGAGACCGACCTCGGCACCTCCGTGCTCTTCTTCGGCATCTTCGTGGTGATGCTCTACGTCGCCACCGAGCGCACCAGTTGGGTCCTGTTCGGCGTGCTGATGGCCGGGCTCGGCTTCTGGGCCGTCGCGCACACCGAGGGACACGTGCGCGGGCGGATCGACGAGTGGCTGCACCCGCTCGCGGCCGCACCCGGGGCCGGCGTCGGGCAGATCGGGCAGGCGCTGTTCGCACTGGGGTCGGGCGGCGCGCTCGGCACCGGGCTCGGGCAGGGGCACTCGTGGCTGATCGGCTTCGCCGCCAAGAGCGACTTCATCCTCGGGACGATCGGGGAGGAGATCGGCGTCACCGGAGTGATAGCGGTCCTGCTGCTGTACGGGCTGCTGGCCGAGCGCGGGCTGCGCACCGCGCTGGCCGCCCGCGACCCGTTCGGCAAGCTGCTGGCCGTCGGGCTCTCCGCCGCGTTCGCGCTGCAGGTCTTCATCGTGGTCGGCGGCGTCACCGGCCTGATCCCGCTGACCGGCATGACACTGCCGTTCGTCGCCCAAGGCGGGTCCTCGGTGATCACCAACTGGGCGCTGGTCGCGGTCCTGCTCAAGATCAGCGATCTGGCCCGGCGGCCGGCTCCCGGGGAGCCGCTGCAACCGGGAACACCGCCCTGACCGTCATGGGGACATAGGGCGCCGATGTAGGGTGCCGATGGTCAGGATCCCGAACGCCGCCGGAGTGAGCGCCACGTGAACAAGCCGATCCGCAGGGTCTCCGTGTTCTGCATGCTCCTGGTCCTGGCGCTGATGATCCGCGCCAACTGGGTCCAGGGCCTGGACGCGAGCGCGCTGAACGCCAACGTGCACAACAAGCGCACCGTCATCGAGGCCTACAGCTACCCGCGTGGCGACATCATCGTCGGCGGCACGTCGGTCACCAAGGACCTGCTGGTCAACGGCAACTACTACAAGTACCGCCGGGCCTACGTGAACGGCCCGATGTACGCGCCGATCACCGGCTACTCCTCGCAGGCCTTCGGCTCCAACCTGCTGGAGAACGTCGAGGACCCGATCCTGTCCGGGAACGACCCGCGGCTCTTCTTCCGCAACGCCCTCGACACCCTGACGGGCAAGCAGAAGCAGGGCGGCGACGTCGTCACCACGATCGACCCGAAGGTGCAGCAGGCCGGCTGGGACGGGCTGCAGGGCAAGAAGGGCGCGGCCGTCGCGCTCGACCCGTCGACGGGCGCGATCCTCGGCCTGGTCAGCTTCCCCTCCTACGACCCGTCCAGCATCGCGGGCGTGACCAGTGACTTCGCCTCGAACTGGAAGAAGCTGACCGCCGACCCCGACCAGCCGATGCTGAACCGGGCGCTGCGCGCGACCTACCCGCCCGGCTCGACCTTCAAGCTGGTCACCGCCGCGGCCGCGCTGGAGACCGGCAAGGTCACCGACATCGACGCGTCGACCGACTCCCCGGACCCGTACATCCTGCCGGGCACGAACAACCAGAAGCTGGTCAACGAGGCCGGCGACACCGGCTGCCTCAACGCGTCGCTCAACGCCGCGCTGGCGATGTCCTGCAACACCGTGTTCGGCAAACTGGGCGCCGAGATCGGCCAGCAGCGGATGCTGCAGGAGGCCCAGAAGTTCGGCTTCAACAACTCCTCGATGACGATCCCGGTCGGCGTCACCGCCAGCAACTTCGACACCACCATGGGCCCCGCGCAGACCGCGCAGTCCTCCATCGGCCAGTTCGACACCCGGGCCACTCCGCTGCAGATGGCCATGGTCGCCGCCGCGATCTGCAACAACGGGACGCTGATGAAGCCCTACCTGGTCTCCGAGGAGCGCTCGGCGAGCAACTCGGTCATCTCGCAGACCTCCCCGACCCAGCTGTCCCAGGCCACCACCCCCGACGTCGCCGCCAAGCTGCAGACGATGATGGTCAACGTGGTCAAGAACGGAACCGGCACCACCGCCCAGATCCCGGGCGTCGAGGTCGGCGGCAAGACCGGTACCGCCCAGCACGGCGTGAACAACGACCAGAACCCCTACGCCTGGTTCGTCTCCTGGGCCAAGTTCGGCGGCAAGCAGATCGCGGTGGCCGTCGTGGTCGAGGACAGCGACACCGCCCGCGGCGACATCTCCGGCATGCACCTGGCCGCGCCGATCGCCAAGAGCATGATGCAGGCCTACCTCGGCAAGTGACCGGTCGGAGCGACCGCCGATGCGGCCGCCGAAGTGGCCGCCGAGGCGACTCGCGGGGCGGCCGGTGAAGCGACCCGCCGAGTGACCTCCGTCACGCCGATGTCCATGGGCCGAACGGTGGGTGACGGAAACCACGTTCGGTGTGTTCGTCCAGCGCAGACGTATTCCAGTCTTGTATCAGGTCGTCCGACGAATCCGCTTTGACTTGCGAGCCCGGTAGCGTATCCGCAGCAGCGGTCTGTCCGCCCGCGCCACATTCCACGCGGGGGCGGCTGGGCAGACCGGAGAGTGGAGAGGGCTCGAACCATGGAAGAACCGCGTCGCCTAGGCGGCCGGTACGAGCTGGGCGGCGTTCTCGGACGCGGCGGCATGGCCGAGGTCTACATCGGTCATGACATCCGGCTCGGGCGCGCCGTCGCCGTCAAGACGTTGCGGACCGACATGGCCCGCGACCCGTCTTTCCAGGCCAGGTTCCGGCGAGAGGCGCAGTCCGCGGCGTCGCTGAACCACCCCTCGATCGTGGCGGTCTACGACACGGGTGAGGACTACATCGACGGCATCTCCATCCCGTACATCGTGATGGAGTACGTCGACGGCTCCACGCTGCGCGAACTGCTGCACTCCGGCCGCCGGCTGCTGCCCGAGCGCGCCATGGAGATGTGCATCGGCATCCTCCAGGCCCTCGAGTACTCGCACCGCAACGGCATCGTCCACCGCGACATCAAGCCCGCCAACGTCATGCTGACGCGCACGGGCCAGGTCAAGGTGATGGACTTCGGCATCGCCCGCGCCATGGGCGACGCCGGGATGACCATGACCCAGACCGCCGCGGTCATCGGCACCGCCCAGTACCTCTCGCCCGAGCAGGCCAAGGGCGAGCAGGTGGACGCCCGCTCCGACCTGTACTCCACCGGCTGCCTGCTCTACGAGCTCCTCACGGTGCGCCCGCCCTTCGTCGGCGACTCGCCCGTGGCCGTGGCCTACCAGCACGTGCGCGAGGAGGCCCAGCCGCCCTCGTACTACGACCCGGAGATCCGGCCGGAGTACGACGCCATCGTGATGAAGGCGCTGGCCAAGGACCGCGACTACCGCTACCAGTCCGCGGACGAGATGCGCGCCGACATCGAGCGCGCCCTCGACGGTCTTCCGGTCGCCGCGGCGGCCGCCCCCACCATGGCCCTGGGCATGAACGGCTACGGTCAGCAGGCCGACGGTCGCACCATGGCCATGCCGCCGGTCCCCGGCGGCGGCCAGACCAGCATCCTGCCCGGCCGTGGCCAGGGCTACGACGCCGGCGGCGACGGCTACGAGCCCGGCGGCTACGACGACGGCTATGACGACGGCTACGGCGGCCGAGGCGAGCGCCGCCGGGCCGCGAGCGGCGGCGGCGGCAGGAACAGGAACACCTCGGTGATCGTCCTGATCGTGGCCGCGGTGCTGGTGCTGCTCGGCGCGTTCTTCGTCACCAAGTCGATGTTCGGCGCCACGCCCTCGCAGAGCATGCAGGTGCCGTCGCTGACCAACCAGTCCTTCGCCGGCGCGCAGCAGATGGTCCAGAACAGCTTCGACGGCAAGGTCAAGCTGGTGAAGGGCACGCCCATCCAGTGCGACGCGAACACCGCCACGAAGGGCAACGTCTGCAAGCAGAACCCTGCGGCCGGCACGACGATCCAGCAGGGCGGCACGATCACGGTCCAGCTGAGCAGCGGTCCGCTGACGGACGGCGTCCCGAACCTCGACGGCATGACCGTCGACCAGGCCACGCAGGCGCTGAACCAGCAGGGCTTCCAGCTCGGCCAGACGACGCAGAAGTCGTCCTCGTCGGTGCCGAACGGCCAGATCATCAGCTACTCGCCGACCGGCAGCCAGCCCAAGGGCTCCACGATCGACATCGTGGTCTCCAGCGGCCAGGCGCTGGCGACGGTCCCGAGCGACCTGGTCGGTCAGTCCTACGACCAGGCCTGCGCCGAGCTGAAGTCCCAGCACCTGAACTGCGCCAAGCAGATCCTCCAGCAGGCCGACCCGCAGTACGGGGCGAACTCGGTCACCCAGGTGATGTACAACGGCCAGGCCGCGGCGGGGCAGCAGGTGCCGGACGGCACGGCGATCCTGCTGGTGGTCAACCCGGACGCCGCCGCGACCGACCAGGGCGCGACCGGCAGCACCCCTACGGGCGGCCAGACCGGCGGCCCGACGACGGGCCAGACGGGCGGCACCGGCCTCATCGGCGGTAACGGCAACGGAAACGGCAACGGCGGCTGGCCCCCGGGCCAGGCCAACGGCGGCGGCTGACCCCGCAGGTCTGCCGCCTGCACCTTTCCAGGCGCGCGGGGCTGTGCCGAACTGCGGCTACGCCGCGGGGCGGCGCGACAAGCCACCGCGAGTGACGAGTCGCACAGCGAGCACGGCCATCCGCACAGGGTGGTTGCTCGCGCAGTCCCCGCGCCCCTGGCTTTTGCCAGCCGCCCGGCCGCAGATCCCCCCACTCGTGGCGTTCCGCATGGCAGACTGGCGCGGTGATCCCCGTCACCCCGCTCTCCGACGCCGCGGGCTTCGTGCGCGCACACACCCGGCTCGCCCCCGCCAGTCCGGGGTTCCTCACCGAGGTGCGACTCCATCTCGCCGACCGGGTCTTCGAGTTGTGGGAGGAGACGGAGAGCGCGTCCGGCCGGGACGAGGCTCCGCCTCCCTTCTGGGCGCAGGCCTGGGCGGGCGGGCTCGCGCTCGCCCGGTACGTGCTGGACCACCCCGAGACCGTCGCCGGCAGGCGCGTCCTGGATCTGGCGTCGGGCTCGGGGCTCGTCGCCGTCGCGGCGCTGAAGGCGGGCGCGGCCGCCGTGACGATCAGTGAGATCGATCCCTTCGCGCTCGACGCCGCCGCCCTCAACGCCGACGCCAACGGCGTCACCCTCGGGCCGACGCTCGGGGACGTCCTGGACGCCGACCCGGCGCCGGACGCGGACGTCGTGCTCGTGGGGGATGCCTTCTACGAACGCACCATGGCCGCCCGCGTCCTCGCGTTCCTGCGCCGGGCACAGGAACGCGGGGCGACCGCACTGGTCGGCGACCCGGGCCGGACCTACCTGCCGCGCACCGAGTTCGACGCCCTCGCGACCTACGCGGTGCCCGTCCAACGGGAGTTGGAGGACGCGGAGATCAAGCAGACCACGGTGTGGAAACTCGCCTCCGGGGGCCCCACCCTCACTCGCGCCGTCGTCGGCGCAGCCTGAGCCCGCGCTCCTCACGCAACTCGGAGAGCTCCTCCCGGACCCCGGCCAGCGTGTCCTGGACGTCGTCGAGCTTGCCCTCCGTGGCGGAGACCTTCACGCTCAGCGCCCCCGATCACCTCCGTGTGGGGCTTCAGCCGGGCGTCGATGCGCGTGTCGACGATCTCGCAGGCGACCCCCCGCGGCCGTGGTGGCCGCAAGCTCGGTGACGTACCGGTCGAGCACGCCGGGGCCGGTCCGCGCCGTGCCCTCGGCGTGGTGACGTGCATGTCGTCGGGCAGCTGCTCCAGCGCCTTGACCTTGGTCAGCGCCTCGACGCGGCCGCTCACGCCGGCGCCCGGTCCGGGATTCCAGCAGGACTGCCTGATCGTGGGTACTCATCGTCGCCCCGGAATCTCATCCGTTCGGCTCAACGAGCCGCCTCACCGGCGGTCACGGCCTGCGGAGGAATCAGATGACTAGTCAGCCCGACGTCAGGGCGGAGGGTGTGCGGCCCGCGCTCTTGGGGAGGTCCTCGACGAGCCTGCCCCACACGGCCATGCGGTACGTCGAGGTGAACTCGGGCGTGCAGGTCGTCAGGGTGATGTAGCGGCCCGGGCCCTTGAAGCCGCTCTGCGGGGGGACGGGGGCGATGACGGAGACGTTGTTCGGGGAGGTCTGCGGCAGGGAGCCGGTGACGACGTAGGTGTACCAGTCGTAGGCCGTCTCCACGACGATCTTGTCGCCCGGGACCAGGCGCGGGATGTAGCGGAACGGCTCGCCGTGCGTGTTGCGGTGGCCGGCCAGGGCGAAGTTGCCCGAGCTGTCCCACGGGAGGGCCGTCTCCTGGGCGCCGGTGTAGTGGCCGACGAGTCCGTTGTCGAGGATGGACGTCTTGTCGGTGCCCTCGGCGATCGGGGTCTTCACGTCCAGCTTGGGGATGTAGATGATGGCGAACTTCGTCCCGAACGGGATGGAGTCCGAATAGGGCGGGTGGCTCTTGGCCGTCGCGCCGCCGCCCCACTGGTGCTCCAGCGTCGACGCCTGCCCCTGCGCGTACGCGTCCGCGCGGACGTTGGTCCACCACAGCTGGTAGGCGACGAAGAGGATCATCACCACGCCGAGCGTGATCATCAGCTCGCCGAAGACCCGCACCGCGACGATGCCGGGGCCGTCCTGGCGCGCCTTCGCCGCGCGCCGCCTGGCCGCGCGGCCGGCGCCGACGGGAGCGGCGGGAGCGGCCTGCGGG
>NZ_BBPO01000101.1 GCF_000787815.1 Streptacidiphilus neutrinimicus | reverse complement strand
GCGCAGGCGCCCGCCGCTGACGACGCGCCACGGGCGGCCACGCTCCCCGCCGCGCCCTCCGACGCCGCGCTGGCCGCCACTCCGGACCGGCACGGCCTGGACAAGGAGCAGTTCTACTTCCTGCTGCCGGACCGGTTCGCCAACGGCGACCCGTCCAACGACACCGGCGGCATCACCGGCACGCGCATGGACAACGGCTACGACCCGACCGACTCCGGCTTCTACCACGGAGGCGATCTGGCTGGGATCATCCAGAAGCTGCCGTACATCAAGAAGCTCGGCACCACCGCCATCTGGATGGCGCCGATCTTCAAGAACAAGCCCGTCCAGGGCACCGGCAGCAACGCCTCGGCCGGATACCACGGGTACTGGATCACCGACTTCACCCAGGTCGACCCGCACTTCGGCACCAACGCGCAGCTGAAGGAGCTGATCCAGAGCGCCCACAAGATGGGCATGAAGGTCTTCTTCGACGTCATCACCAACCACACCGCCGATGTGGTCGACTACGCCGAGAAGACCTACGACTACCGCTCCATCGGGGCCTACCCGACGCTCGACGCCAATGGACGCCCGGTCGACACCACCGCGATCGCGGACGCCAACGCGGCCAACGGCACGTCGAACTACCCCAAGCTGACCAAGGACTCCTTCCCCTACACGCCCGTCTTCGACAACCCGGGCGACTCGAGAGTCAAGCAGCCCTCCTGGCTCAACGACGTGACGCTCTACCACAACCGCGGCAACTCCACCTTCGTCGGCGAGAACGCCACCGAGGGCGACTTCTCCGGGCTCGACGACCTCGACACCCAGGACCCGCGGGTGGTCGCCGGCATGGAGAAGATCTACGAGAACTGGGTCAAGCAGGACGACGTCGACGGCTTCCGGATCGACACCGTCAAGAACGTCAACATGGCCTTCTGGCAGCAGTGGGCGCCGGCGCTCGAGAAGTACGCCGCGGAGCAGGGCAACAAGAAGTTCTTCATGTTCGGCGAGGTGTACGACACCGACACCACCGTCAACTCCTCGTACGTCACCCAGGGCAAGATCGACGCCGCCCTCGGCTTCCCGTTCCAGAACGCCGCACGCGACTACGCCTCCCAGGGCGGCTCGGCCCGACTGCTGTCCCAGCTCTACGCGGACGACTACAAGTACGCCTCCGCGACCACCGACGCCTATGAGCAGCCGACCTTCCTCGGCAACCACGACATGGGCCGCATCGGGTACTTCCTCAAGACGGACAACCCGAGTGCGACCGACGCAGAGCTGCTGAATAAGGACCTGCTGGCGCAGCAGTTGCTCTTCCTGACGCGCGGTCAGCCGGTCGTCTACTACGGCGACGAGCAGGGCTTCACCGGCCTCGGCGGCGACAAGGCCGGGCGGCAGGACATGTTCGCCTCCAAGGTCGCCGAGTACAACGGCGACGCCGTCATCGGCGGCCCCGGCGGCTCGGCCGACCGCTACGGCACCGGCGTGCCGATCTACCAGGCGATCGCCCGGCTCGCCGCGCTGCGCAAGGCCAACCCGGCACTGGAGAACGGCGCGCAGGTCGAGCGCTACGCCGCCGACGGCCGGGGCGTCTACGCCTTCTCCCGCATCGACGCCAAGCAGCAGGTCGAGTACCTGGTGGCCGTCAACAACGCCACCACCGACCAGACCGTGAGCGTGCCGACCTACTCGGCGAACATGGGCTTCACCCCGATCTACGGTGCAGGCCAGGCCCACGCCGTGACCGGCGCGGACAGCAAGCTCGGCCTGACCGTCCCGGCCGAGTCCGCGGTCGTCTACAAGGCCGACGCGCGGCTCGCCGCGCCGAACGCCGCCCCCGGCGTGACGCTGACCGCGCCCGCCGACGGCTCCTCCGGCACCGTCACCGTCAAGGCGGACGCCACCGGCGGCGGCTTCGACCGCGTCGTCTTCGCGGCCGCAGTCGGCACCGGCGCCTGGAAGGTGCTCGGCACCGCCGACCACGCCCCCTACGCCGTCACCCAGGACCTGAGCCAGGTCCCGGCCGGAACGACCGTGCGCTACAAGGCCGTCGTGGTCGACAGCGCGGGCCGCACCGCCGACGCGACCGGCAGCACGCTGGTAGCCGCCGTGCCGCCCACGCCCAGGCCTACCGCCGCGACGCGCGGTTACGCGGTCGTGCACTACCACCGCGCCGACGGGAACTACACGGGCTGGAATCTCTACGCCTGGGGCGACCTCGCCGACGGCGAGAGCACCACCTGGCCCGACGGGCACCCGTTCATCGGCCGCGACGCCTTCGGCGCCTTCGCGTACGTCAAGTTGAAGCAGGGCGCGAGCAACGTCGGCTTCATCGTCGAGAACAACGGCACCAAGGACACCCCGGACGACCGGTCCATCGACATCTCGCAGACCGGCGAGGTCTGGGTGAACTCCGGCGACCCCACCACCTACACCAGCGACCCGGGCGCGAGCGACACCGTTCCGGCGGGCCAGGTGATCGTGCACTACCACCGCGCCGACGGGAACTACGCCGGCTGGGGCATGCACGTGTGGACCGGCGCGGCCAACCCGACCGACTGGTCCTCGCCGCTGCAGCCCTCCGGCACCGACGCGTTCGGCGATGTCTTCACCGTGCCGCTGGCCTCCGGCGCCACCTCGCTCAGCTACATCCTGCACAACGGCGACACCAAGGACCTGCCCGACGACCAGTCGCTGGTCTTCAGCCAGAACGGCCGCGAGGTCTGGATCCTCAGCGCCACGCCCGGCTACCTGCTGCCCGAGTCCAACGCCTCCTCGGCCGACCTGGACCTGTCCAAGTCCAAGGCGCAGTTCGTCGGCGGCACGACCGTGGCGGTGCCAGCGAGTTGGGGCTTCGGGCAGAACGTCCCGGCCGGCTCCTCCGCCGAGCTGGTCTACTCGCCCACCGGCGCCGTCGCCATCAAGGACGGCGACACCACCGACCCCGGCTACTGGCTGCGCCTGCTGCCCGTCAGCGGCGGCCTGACGGCGGCCCAACTCGCCAAGCACCCCGAGCTGAAGGGCTACGCCGCCTTCAGCGTCGACCCGCGCGACGTGAAGCGGATCCCGCTCGCCCTGCGCTCGCAGTTGCTGATGACCGAACGCGAGGCCAACGGCGCGCTGCTGGCCGCGACAGGCGTGCAGCTCCCCGGCGCGCTCGACGCGATCTACGGCGCGACGGCCGCCAAGGCGCCGCTGGGCCCCGTCTACGGCAGGGACGGCACGCCGTCGCTGTCCGTCTGGGCGCCCACCGCGCAGCAGGTCAGCCTCGAGCTCTACGACTCGGCGACGTCCGCCACCCCGCAGGTGCTCCCGATGAAGCGTCAGAACGCCAGCGGTGTCTGGACGGTCAAGGGCGAGAAGGGGTGGACCGGAAAGTACTACCTCTACCGGGTCACCGTCTGGGCGCCGAGCGTGCAGAAGGTGGTGACCAACCACGTCACCGACCCGTACTCGGTCTCGCTCTCCACCGACTCCAAGCGCAGCGAGATCGTCGACCTGAACGCCGCCTCGCTCGCGCCGCAGAGCTGGCAGCAGGACCGCTCGCCGAAGGCGATCAGCGCCGGACAGCAGGAGATCCAGGAGCTGCACGTCCGCGACTTCTCCGTCGCCGACTCCACTGTCCCGGTCGACGAGCGCGGCACCTACCTGGCCTTCACCGACCTGAACTCGGCCGGCATGAAGCACCTGGCGCAGCTGGCCAAGCAGGGGCTGACGACGGTGCACATCCTGCCCTCGTTCGACTTCGCCTCGGTGCCCGAGGCGAAGAGCGAACAGACCACTCCCGCCTGCGACCTGGCCTCCTTCGCGGCCGACTCCGACCAGCAGCAGGCCTGCGTCGGCAAGCAGGCGTCCACCGACGCCTACAACTGGGGCTACGACCCCCTGCACTACGACGTCCCCGAGGGCTCCTACAGCACCGACCCGAACGGCACCGCGCGCATCACGCAGTTCCGCGAGATGGTCGCCGCCCTCCACCGGATCGGCCTGCGGGTGGTCATGGACGTCGTCTACAACCACACCGCCGCGTCCGGCGAGGACAGCGCCAGTGTGCTGGACCAGATCGTCCCCGGCTACTACCAGCGGCTCTCCGCCGACGGCGCCGTGACGACCGACTCCTGCTGTGCGGACACCGCTCCCGAACACTCCCTGATGAACCGCCTGGTGGTCGACTCCACCAAGCTGTGGGCCACCGAGTACCACGTCGACGGCTTCCGCTTCGACCTGATGGGCCTCGACCCCAAGTCCACCATGCTCGACGTCAAGGCGGGCCTGAAGGCCACCGGCCGACCCGAGTTCCTCTACGGCGAGGGCTGGAACTTCGGCGTCGTCGCCAACGACGCCCGCTTCGTGCAGGCGACCCAGGCCAACATGGCCGGAACCGGCATCGCCACCTTCAACGACCGGCTCCGCGACGCCGTGCGCGGTGGCGGCCCCTTCGACAGCAACCCGCACATCCAGGGCTTCGCCTCCGGGCTCTACACCGACCCCAACGGCGACGCGGTCAACGGCAGCACGGCGGACCAGAAGGCGCGCCTGCTGAACGAGATGGACCAGATCAAGGTCGGCCTGACCGGCAACCTGGCCTCCTACTCCTTCACCGACAGCGCCGGGAAGACCGTCACCGGCTCGGAGATCGACTACAACGGCTCCCCGGCCGGATACACCGCCGCTCCCGGCGAGGCGATCACCTACGTCGACGCCCACGACAACCTGGACCTGTACGACACGCTGGCCTACAAGCTCCCGGTCGGCGCCCCCATGGCCGACCGGGTCCGGATGCAGGCGCTGGCGCTGGCGACCACGGAGCTCTCCCAGGGCCCCGGCTTCTCCGTGGCGGGCTCGGACCTGCTGCGCAGCAAGTCGCTCGACGCCAACTCATACGACAGCGGCGACTGGTTCAACGCGATCCAGTGGCAGTGCGGGAACGGCAACGGCTTCGGCCGGGGCCTGCCGTCCGCCGCCTCCAACTCCGCCTTCTGGCCCTGGGCGAAGCCACTGCTGGGCGACGCCTCCCTGGTCGCGAACTGCTCGGCCCAGCAGGACGCCTCGGCGCTCTACCAGCAGTTCCTGAAGATCAAGGAGTCCACCCCGCTGTTCTCGCTCGCCACGGCGGCCGAGGTCCAGCAGCGGATGAGCTTCCCGCTGTCGGGCACGTCGGGGGAGACCCCGGGCGTGATCACCCTGCACCTGGACGGCACCGGCCTGCACACCTACAAGTCCGTCACGGTCGTCTTCAACGCGACCCCGAGCGCGCAGCAGCAGACCCTCACCGGCCTGATCGGCACCGGCCAGACGCTGGACCCGATCCAGGCCGAGGGCAGTGACCCGGTCGTGAAGACCGCGTCCTTCGACCCCGCCACGGGCACCTTCACCATCCCCGCGAGGACCGTGGCGGTCTACGTCCAGAGTTGAGCGACGTAGGACCACGCAGGGCGGCCGCCCCGGGACCTGACTTCCGGGCGGCCGCCCTCTTCCGTGTCCGGTGCCGGTGCCGGTGCCGGTGCCGGTGCCGGTGCCGGTGCCGGTGTCCAGCCCAGCCCGGCGGACCCCTCAGCCCAGCCGGGCCCCTCAGCCCGGCGGGCGGCTGACCAGGTGGGCGAAGACCACGACGTTGCCCAAGTAGCCCTTCCCTGCCTGGTATCCGCCGCCGCAGGTGATCAGCCGGAGCGCGGCGACGGAGGTGGGACCGTAGACGTCCTTGTCCGGGAACTTGTCCTTCGCGAAGACCTGCACGCTGTCGACCAGGAACACCGCCGTGCGCCGGTCGGCGCGGACCACGTCGACCGTGTCTCCCCGCGAGAGCGCGCCGAGGCCGTAGAACACGGCGGGGCCATGACCGTTGTCGACGTGCCCGGCGATGATCGCGGGCCCGGCCGCGCCGGGAACCGTGCCGTCCGCGTACCAGCCGGCCAGGTTCGTGCGCGACTCCGGAGGCGGGACGAGGTGGCCCGTCCGGTCCAGGGAGAGGGCGGTGAGCGGCGCGTCCACGCCGATGGAGGGGATCCGGACGCGCAACGGCAGCGCCGCCGGCATCGGGGGAGCGGGACGGTCCTGATCCGCGTACCAGTAGACGCCGTTGGCGCCCTCGGCGCTCGCGTCGGGCTGCGGCGGCCCGCTGCCGAGACCGCGCCCGGCGATCACCAGGCCGATGACCAGCACGGCCTTCGCGGCCAGCCGGGTGCTACCGCCCATCCACCTCTCCCTCGGGCGCCGGGATCAGGCCGCGCCGCCGCGTCGGCGGCCGAGGAGGAGCGCGCCGCCGGCGACTCCGGCGAGGCCCAGGCCGACGGCCACCTGCGTGGCGCTGCCCGGGTCGATGCTGCCGCCGACGCCGGTGTGCACTGGCCCGTGCGGGGGGTGGTCGTCCTGGCGTCCGTGGACCTCGATCGTGCCGCGGAAGGTCGACAGCGAGGTGTTCGACTCCCGGCAGGCCCCGGAGACGCTGTACTCGCCGGGCTTGACGTCCGAACTGATCGTGGCCGCGCCGGAGAAGAATCCCGGCTCACCGGGCATCGGGTGCAGGCGTACGGCCGTGACGAAGGCCATCGAGGAGACGAGGGTCGGGTCCGGCGTGCCGAAGAACTTGGCGCTGCAGTTGACCACCAGCCCGACGGTCCGGCCGGGGGTGACCTCCTCCGGGCTGATCGAGATGTCCGCGCCGCTGGTGGGGTGGTCGGAACCGCCGCCGCTTCCGCTTCCGGTCCAACCCCCGCCGCTTCCGCTTCCGCTTCCGCTCCCGCTTCCGCTTCCGCTTCCGGTCCAACCCCCGCCGCTTCCGCTTCCGCTTCCGCTGCCGGTCCAACCCCCGCTTCCGCCTCCGCCGTCGCTGGGGTGCGCGGCGGGCGAGTCGGTCGTGTCGGGCACGGGGGGATCGGCCACGGCCGCCACGGCGGCCGGGGCGAGGGCGAGCAGCGAACCGCAGGCGAGTATGAGGGCCGCGCCGAGCGACGCGGCGGCCGTCCGAGGGGTTCTGTGCGGCATGCGGGGCATCCGGCACCTCCGGGCGTCGGGTGCGGACCTCGGGCGTCGTGCCCGGGTACGGGGGACACACCGCGACTGTCTCGGCGGGGATCATTACCGTCCGTGTGCGTCTTGTAGCGTTCCGGTCATACAATTAATTCGAAAGCAGTAGCCGCCCCGCGTGTCGGGGAACAACCCTTTCCTGACGCTGGTTCGTTCGATCATGAAGGCAATCGTGTACGAGCACAGCGGTGCTTCCGACGTCCTGTCCCTGACCGACCGTCCGGTGCCCGAGCCCGGGCCGGGCGAGGTCCGGGTGAAGGTGGCTTTCTCCGGGGTCAACCCGACCGACTGGAAGTCCCGCACGAACGCGCAGCCGGGCGCCGGCGCGGCGCAGGTGCCGAACCAGGACGGCTCCGGCGTCGTCGACGCCGTCGGCCCCGGAGTGGACGCCGCGCGCGTCGGCGAGCGGGTGTGGATCTGGGAGGCCGCGTGGCAGCGCGCGGACGGCACCGCCCAGGAGTACGTCGTCCTGCCGGCCCGTCAAGCCGTCCCCCTCCCTGAGCACGCTTCGCTGGAGCTCGGCGCGAGCCTCGGCATCCCCGCGATGACCGCGCACCGCGCGCTGACCCTCGCCGAGGGCGGCCCCACGCGTCTCGCCCCCGGCGCGCTGGCCGGCCGCACGGTCCTGGTGGCCGGTGGGGCCGGCGCGGTCGGCAATGCGGCGATCCAGCTGGCGCGCTGGGCGGGCGCGACGGTGCTGACCACGGTCAGCAGCCCGCAGAAGGCGAGGCTCGCGGAGGCTGCGGGCGCGCACCACGTGGTCGACTACCGCGCGCAGGACGCCGCCGCCGTGATCCGAGCGCTGGCGCCCGAGGGGGTCGACCTCGTGGTGGAGGTCGCTCCCACGGCCAATGTCGCCCTGGACCTCGCGGTGCTGGCGCCGAACGGCACGGTGGCCTTCTACGCGGACGGCAGCGGCCCGGAGGTCACCATCCCGGTGCGGGACTCGATGTTCCGCAACCTGCGGTGGCTGGGCATCCTCGTCTACACCATCCCCGACGCGGCGAAGCTCGCGGCCGTCGCCGCGATCAGCGACGCGGTGGCAGCGGACGCGCTCCGCGGCGGCGAGCAGGCAGGCCTCCCCTGGCACCACTACCCGCTGGCCCGGACCGCCGACGCCCACGACGCCGTCCAGGCGGGCACGGTGGGGAAGGTGCTGATCGACCTGTAGGCGCACCTTGTGGCTGCGCCAGGCCAGGGGCGCGAGGCTCTGCTCGACCATCTCCCAGCCTTCGGCCGGGAGGCGCCCTCATCTGACATGCGGGCGGTCCTCAACGCGCGGGGCTGCCGGCACAGGGTGGTTGCTCGCGCAGTTCCTCGCGCCCCTGGGCAGTGCACCTAGTGGCTGCGCTCGGCCGCGCTGCGTTCGACGCAGAACTCGTTGCCTTCCGGGTCGGCGAGGACGACCCAGCCGGTGCCGTCGGGGTTGCGGCGGTCGGCGACGAGAGTCGCGCCCAGGGCGACGACGCGGGTGACCTCCTCGTCGCGGGAGCGGTCCTGCGGCTGGAGGTCGAGGTGGACGCGGTTCTTCCCGGTCTTCCGGTCCGGGACGGTGATGAAGAGCAGCCCCGCGCCCTCGATCAGGGCCGTCTCGTCGCCGGGGCGGTCGTCCTCGTGGAGCGGCAGGTCCAGGACCTGGGACCAGAAGGTCCCGAGGGAGAAGGCGTCGAGGCTGTCGATCGTCACATGGCGTACGGATGAGGTCATGGGACGGATTCTCGCCCGCCCGCAGGGCGTTCCTCAGCTGAATTCGGCGTTGAAGCGCGACAGCAGCCGCGCCAGCGTCGAGAGGTCCCGCTCCTCCCAGGTCGAGAGCCGGCCGTGGAGGGTGTCGCGGCGCTGCGCGCGTGCGGCGAGGACGCGGGTGAGGCCCTCGGGGGTGAGTTCCAGCAGGTGGGCGCGGCCGTCCTCGGGGTCGGGGCGGCGGGCGACCAGACCGAGCGTCTCCAGGCAGGTGAGCTGGCGTCCCGCCGTGGCCTTGCCGATGTGGAAGTAGGCCGCGAGCTCGCTCGGCCGGCTGGGGCCGGTCTCCTCCAGGCGGGCGAGGAAGGCGTAGTGGCCGGGCTCCAGGCCGGGATGGACGGCCTCGGCCAGCTCGTGGGAGAGGGCCCGCCCGCGGCGGAACAGCACGCCGAGCTCCTGCTCGATCTCCTCGATGGCCTTGCTCACCGTGCCGCCCGCCTTCCGCCCGCCGTCCACGCCACCTGCGCCGCCGCGCGGCTCAGTTCGCCGCGCCGACAGCATTCTCCGCCGTGGCGGGGGTGTGGGACGCCACCGGCACCGCGGTCGAGGTGCGCAGCGGCACCTCCTTGATGAAGAGGATCGCCAGCGTGGCCAGCGCCGCGAAGGGCGCGGCGTAGAGGAAGACGTCGCCGATGCCGTGGCCGAAGGAGTCCTCGACGACGCCCCGGACCGGGACGGGGAGGGCGGACAGCTTCGGGACGCCGCCGTCGCTCGCCGCGGCGTGGATGCCGAGCTTGGTCAGGCCGTCGTCGGTGTAGCGGGTGACCTTGGTGGACATGACCGAGCCGAGCGCGGAGACGCCGACCGCGCCGCCGAGGGTCCGCATGAAGGCCACGACCGCGCTGGCCGTGCCCAACTCCTGCGGGCGGACCTGGTTCTGCACGGACAGCACCAGGTTCTGCATCGTCATGCCGAGGCCGGAGCCGACCAGGAACATGTACAGCGCGAGCAGCCAGTAGTCGCTGTGCGCCCGGGCGCTGCCCAGCAGGCCGACGCCCGCGACGGTGAGCACGCCGCCCAGGACGAGGATCGCCTTCCAGCGGCCGGTCCGGGTGATGATGCGGCCGGAGACCATCGAGACGACGGCCAGGCCGAGGATCATCGGCAGCGTCATGATGCCCGCCATGGTCGGCGAGTCGTCGCGGGCCAGCTGGAAGAACTGGCTGAGGAAGGTGGTGCCGGTGTACATCGCCACGCCGATCAGCAGCGAGGCGGCGACGGCCAATGCGATCGTGCGGCTGCGGAACAGGTGCAGCGGGACGATCGGCTCGCTCGCGCGCCTCTCCGCGAGGAGGAACACCGCGCCGAGGACGACCGAGCCGCCGACCATGGCGCCGGTCTGCCAGGAGATCCAGTGGTACTTGTCGCCCGCGAAGGAGACCCAGACCAGCAGCAGCGAGACCGCGGCGGTGACCAGGCCCGCGCCCAGCCAGTCGACCTTGACCTGACGCCGGGTGACGGGCAGGTGCAGTGTCTTCTGGAGCACGACCAGGGCGGCGACCGCGAACGGCACGCCGACGTAGAAGCACCAGCGCCAGCCGAGCCAGGACGTGTCCACGATGGCGCCGCCGACGAGCGGACCGCCGATGGTGCCGAGGGCGAAGACGCCGCCCATGTAGCCGGAGTACCGGCCGCGTTCACGTGGCGGGACCATGGTCGCCAGGATCGTCTGCGTCAGCGCGGTCAACGCTCCCGCGCCGATGCCCTGCACCGCGCGGGCGGCGATCAGCATGCCCGCGTTCTGGGAGAGGCCGGCGACGCAGGAGCCGACGACGTAGATGACCAGGCCGATCTGGATGAGCAGCTTCTTGCTCATCAGGTCGGCGAGCTTGCCCCAGATCGGCGTGGAGACGGTCATCGCGAGCAGCGTCGCGGTGATCACCCAGGTGTAGGCGGTCTGGCTGGCGTGCAGGTCGGCGATGATCGTCGGCAGGGCGTTCGACACGATCGTCGACGACAGGATCGCGACGAACAGGCCCAGGAGCAGGCCGGTCAGCGCCTCCATGATCTGCCGATGACTCATCGGCTCGCCCGTTGCGGCGGTGTGGCGTACCGAGTGCTTGCCCACGGTGTTCTTCATCCCTCTCGGCGTGCATGCGGCGACTGTTCCATTTGATTGCTCAGGGCAACCATATGCCTATTGCTTGCTAAACGCAACCAATAGGCGACAGGCGAGGGCGCGAGGGAATCCCCGCGCCCTCGGTGGTGAGCTGCCGGCTAGGCGGAGAGATGCAGGTAGGCGCGCTTGATCGCGTGCTCCAGATGCTCGCGGTCGTAGGGCCAGTCACCCGTCTTCAGCGCCTCGTCCAGCGGGACGCCCGCGGCGTGGAGGGACCGGCACGTGGCCGCGACCGCGGCGAGCGCGTCGCGCTGGGAGGTGACGAAGGACGCGTCGGTGCTCGCGCCGTGGCCGGGGACGAAGCGGGTGGCGGGGCCGGCGAGGGCGAGCGCGGCGTCGAGCGTGGCGGCCCAGTCGAGCGGGAAGGAGTCCGGGCCGAAGCACGGGTCGCCGCTCTCCTCCAGCAGATCGCCCATCAGCAGCACGTCCGCGTCGGGCACGTGCAGCACGAGGTCGCCGCCCGTGTGGCCGCGCCCGACCTGGCGCATCCGGACCACCCGGCCGTCGCCCAGATCCAGGTCGTGCCCGCCCTGGACGATGTTCTCCGGGACGTGCTGCTCCAGCTCGGCGAGCTTGGCCCGCCAGTCCTCGCTCTCGGCGGCGAGGGCCTTCTTCAGGGTCACCATGTCCGGGTCGTCGTCCGCGCCGCGCATCGCGGCGACCATCTCGGCGCTGCCGAAGAACCGTGCCGGGGGCGTCTGCCGGGGCGCGGCGAACTCAGCGTTGCCCCAGACGTGGTCGAAGTGGTCGTGGGTGTTGACCACCCAGCGCACCGGCGCGGCCGAGATCTGCCGCAGGTGCCCGCGCAGTTCGCGCGCCTCGGCGAGGCTGCAGCGGGTGTCGACGACCATCAGCCCGTCCGCGCCCGCGACGACCGTCACGCTCACGTCGTAGGGATCGTAGCGGCGCTGGTAGACCCGGTCGGCGACCTCCGCCCAGCCCGTTCTGGCGTCCGTCATCTCGTCAGTCCCCCTCGGTCGTCGGGAAGCGCCTCGGTGTCACGGTAGCGAGGAAGATCACGGCGAGTGCGGCGGCCGCGGCCGCCCCGAGGTAGACGTGCCCGACCGCGGTCGCGAGCGCGTGCCGCAGGTAGTCCGTGGCCGCACCGCCCAGGCTGCTGCCGTGCAGCAGCGCGGAGGCGGTCTCGTCCAGGCCGTGCGGCAGCGCGCCGCGCAGCGCGGGCGGGGCGCTGTGCAGACGGTCGGTCAGCGTCGCGTTGGCGACGACCGCGAAGAGCACCCCGCCGACGCTCTGGCCGACCTGGCGGCAGAACAGCACCGAGGCGGTCGCCGTGCCGCGCTCGTGCCAGGGCACGCTGTTCTGCACGCCGACGATCAGCGGCAGCTGGAACAGGCCGAGCCCGCCCCCGAGCAGCAGCATCAGCAGCGCCGGCTCCCAGGCGGGGCCGCGGTAGGGCAGGAGCGGGAAGGCGGCGAGCAGCAGGGTGCCGACGCACGAGCCGACGAGGGCGGTGTCACGGAAGCCGATGCGCCGGTAGAGGCGATTGGAGAGCGCCGCCGAGGTCGGCCAGCTGAGCGTCCACACCGACAGGACGAAGCCCGCCGCGACGGGGGAGAGACCCAGCACGGACTGCGCGTAGGTCGGCAGGAAGACCATCGGAGCGATCATCAGCACGCCCAGGCAGCCCAGTGCCAGGTTGACCCCGGCGATCACCGGGCGGCGCCAGACCCAGCCCGGCATGATCGGGTCCTCGGCCCGGCGCTCCAGCCCGAAGGTGACCGCGCCCGCGACGACGGAGCCCGCGAACAGCGCCACGCTCGGCGCGGACAGCCACGGCCAGGCCACTCCGCCCTGGACCAGCGCGAACAGCAGCAGGCTGGTGGCGGCGAACAGGCCCAGCGCTCCTGCCCAGTCGATCCGCGTCCGGCTCCCCGGCACGACGTGCGCCTCCCGCAGGTGCCGCTTGAGCAGCACCAGCGCGACGAGGCCGACGGGCAGGTTGATCAGGAAGATCCAGCGCCAGCTGGCGTACCCCGCGAGCAGCCCGCCGATCGCCGGACCGAGGACGGCGGAGGAGGCCCACACCGTGGAGAGCGCCGCCTGGATCTTCGGCCTGCGCTCCCGCGGGTAGAGGTCGGCGGCCAGGGTCTGCACCGTCCCCTGGATCGCGCCGCCGCCGAGGCCCTGCACCACGCGGAACGCGATGAGCGCGCCCATCGACCAGGCGCCCGCGCAGAGCAGCGAACCGAGCAGGAAGAGGGCGGAGCCGACCAGCAGCACGGGCTTGCGCCCGCGCGCGTCCGCGAGCTTGCCGTAGATGGGCAGGGTGACCGTCACGGCGAGGAGGTAGCCGGAGAACAGCCAGGAGAAGAAGCTGAAACCGCCGAGCTCGCCGACGATCTGGGGCACGGCGGTCGACACGCAGGCGGAGTCGAGGGCCACCAGCGCCATCGAGAGCATCAGCGCGGCGACGACGAGACGGCGGCGTGTCGCGGTCGCCGCGGTGGGTGGGTCGGCGGAAGCCCCGGTCGCCACCGCCGCACCGGCCGCCGCGGGGCTCGCCGGGGGCTTCGTCGCCCCGGCGCACCCGCCGTCGGCGTCGGCGTTCCCCTCGGCTCCACCGCCCGTGGACTGCGTGGACATGGCCGGTCTCCCTCCCTGCGTCCGCTCCCCGCCGAGGTCACCTTCTCACGGGGTCGACGCGGGCGGAGCAGGGAAGCTGCGGAGCGGACACGGGGCGGGCGCCTCAGTCCGCGGGCAGGCGCGGGGCGGCGACCCGGGTGCTCTTCCGCGCCTGCGCGTGCGGAGTCGGCTCCGCGACGGGGACCGGGGCCAGGGACGCGCGCGACGACGTGACGGGGTAGTCCGGCACCGGAGTCGGCGGCTCGCGGTGCAGGGCGCGCCGCACCCGCGTCCCCAGGCGCTGCAGCGGACCGGTCAGCACCCGCCCGACCAGGACCACCAGGCCGCCGGCGACGCAGTCGAGCAGGTAGTGGTTGGCGGTGCCCATCACCACGACCATGATCAGGACCGGGTAGAGCAGACCGAGCGCACGGACCCAACGGCGGCGCGCGTGACGGAAGATCAGCAGCCCGCACCAGAGCGCCCAGCCGAAGTGCAGGCTCGGCATCGCCGCGAAGTCGTTGGTCATGTCGCCGAGGCCCTTGGGCGCGCTGCCGCTGCCGCCCCACCAGCCGAGGTCGGCGTGCTGAGCCATCAGATCGAGGAACCCGTCGGGGTCGCTCAGCAGGCGCGGCGGGGCCGTCGGGAAGAAGACGAAGCCGATCAGGCCGAGGCCGGTCGCCAGCACCAGCCAGGTGCGGGCGAAGGCGTAGTGGGCGCGCCGGCTGCGGAACATCCACACGAGCACCAGCGGGGTGATCGCGTAGTGGAGGCTCGCGTAGATGAAGTCGGCGGGGACGCCGAGCCAGGCGTGCTCGAAGAACAGGCGGTTGAGCCAGTGTTCGGGCTCCACGTGCAGGCGCCGCTCGGTGCGCAGCAGGAGCTCGCCGTGGTGCCGGGCCGCGGACTCCTTTCCGTGTACGAGCAGGCGGCTGCCGTCGTAAGCTGCGTACACGAGCAGTACCAGCTCCAGGCCCCACTGGCGCGGCTTCCACCGGCGGATCCGGGTGAGCAGCCCGGGGCGGTCGGCCGCCGTCTGCTCGGGCTTGGCCTGGCGCAGGGCGTGCTGCTGGTCGGGCTGCTGCGCGGGCGGTCGCTCATGCTGCTGGTCGGGCTGCTGTGCGGAGGGGGGTGCGGGGCTGGCGCTGTCCCCGACATCGCCCTGGGCCATGGTGCCTGCCATACGTCGAGCTCCCCCCGCCTGTTCATCTTGTGGACACCGCATACCGTACGCCGTACGTTACGCGCTCGCACACCCAGGGGGCCGTGATCGGGCAGACTGGCAGGACCATGAACCACTTCGCCCTGCCCGGCGGCGCCGGACTCGATCTTGTCCGCTACCCGGTCGACCCTCGAGACCGCCTGCGCGCCTGGGACGCCTCCGACGAATATCTGCTCCAGCACTTGGCTGCCGCTGAAGGCCCACTCGACGATCTCGCAGGTGGCGACGGGCGGCTGGTGGTCCTCGGGGACCGCTGGGGTGCTCTGACCACGGCACTTGCCGCATACGAACCGGTCCAGATCACCGACTCGTATCTCGCGCAGCGCGCCACGGCGGAGAACCTCGCCCGCAACGGCCGCCCGGCGGACGGCGTACGGCTGCTCTCCAGCCGGGACGAGCCGCCGGCCCGCGTGGACGTGCTGTTGGTCCGGGTGCCGAAGAGCCTGGCGCTGCTGGAGGACCAGCTGCTGCGGCTCGCCCCCGCCGTCCGTCCGGGAACCCTGGTCGTCGGGACGGGCATGGTCAAGGAGATCCACACCTCCACGCTCGAGCTCTTCGAGCGGATCCTGGGCCCGACGCGCACCTCGCTCGCGCAGCGCAAGGCGCGCCTGATCTTCTGCACCCCCGATCCGGAGGTCCTCGCCGCCCGCCCGGCCGATCCGTGGCCGCAGCGGTACCCCTTCCCCTCCGACGTCCCTGGCCTGGGCGCGCCGCTGGCCGGACGGACCGTCACCAACCATGCGGGCGTCTTCTCGGCGGAGCGGCTGGACATCGGCACCCGCTTCTTCCTGGAGCACCTGCCCGCGCCCGCCGACGGCCACCACGTCGTCGACCTCGGCTGCGGCAACGGCGTGCTCGGTCTCGCCGCGTCTTTGTCCGCGCCCGGCGCGGAGGTGACCTTCGTGGACGAGTCCTTCGGCGCGGTGGCCTCGGCCGAGGAGACGTTCCGGGAAAACGCCGACCCGGCGGCCAAGGCGCGGTTCCTCGTGGCCGACGGAGCGGGCGGACTAGCCCGAGGCTCGGTGGACCTGGTCCTCAACAACCCGCCGTTCCACAGCTACCAGGCCTCCACGGACGCCACCGCCCACCGCATGTTCGCCGACGCCAAGCGCGCACTGCGGCCCGGCGGGGAGCTGTGGGTGGTCGGCAACCGCCACCTGGGCTACCACGTGCGGCTGAAGCGGCTGTTCGGCAACTGCCGCACGGTGGCCGGGAATCCGAAGTTCGTCATTCTGCGGGCCGTGCGCGGGGACTGACGGACCGGAGGACAGTGGACGAGGCGTCGTCGGTTGCTCCATGATCGGAAACCGTCGGTGACCGACCGACGCCGCTACGTCCGCAGACCGGGGGGAACCGCCATGACCGTCACACCGCCACCGCCTTATCCGCTCGACGCGCACGGCACGGACCAGCACGGCGAGAACCGGGCCTTGCGCGAGCGCGGGCCGGTCGCCTCGGTGGAGCTGCCCGGCGGGCTCACCGCCTGGGCGGTCACCGGCCACGACGAGCTGCAGGCGCTCCTCGGCGACCAGCGGGTGGGCAAGAACCCGGGCAACTGGCGGGCACTGCAGGAGGGTCAGGTCCCCGAGGGGTGGCCGCTGCTCGGGATGGTCACCATTCCCGGCATGACCTCGGCCGACGGCGCGGACCACCGGCGTCTGCGCGGGCTGGTCAGCCAGGGCTTCACGCCGCGCCGGGTGGAGGCGCTGCGTCCTCATGTCGAGTCCGTGGTCGCGGAGTTGGTGGAGCGGCTGGAGCGCCTCGCGCCCGGCCCCGTCGATCTGCGCGAGCACTTCGCCTATCCGCTGCCCATGCGCGTGATCGGTGAACTCCTCGGCATCCCCGCAGAGTTGTACGACGAGCTGCACGGGCACGCGGGCACGCTGGTGCGCAGCTCGGCCACCCCGCAGGAGGCGCTGGCGGCCCGGCACGGGCTGGTGGAGCTGCTCGGCCGGGTGGCCGCCGACCGGCGTGCCGACCCCGGCGACGACATGACCAGCGACCTGCTCGCCGCGCGTGAGGCCGACGACCGGCTGAGCGAGGAGGAGGTCGTGGGCACCATGATGCTGATGTTCATCGCGGGCCACGCGACGACGCTCAACCTGATCACCAACGCCGTCCGCGCGCTGTCGGCCCACCCGGACCAGCGCGACGCGGCGCTGGCGGGCACGGTCACGTGGTCGGCCGTGGTCGAGGAGACGCTGCGCCACGACTCGCCCGTCGCGCACTTCCCGCTGCGGTTCGCGCTGGACGACATCGAGGTCGGCGGGGTCGTCATCCGGCGCGGCGACGCGATACTCGCCTCCTATGCCGCATCCGGGCGCGACCCGCGCCGGCACGAGGACGCGGAGCGCTTCGACGCGACCCGCAGCCCGAACCGGCACCTCTCGTTCGGCCACGGTCTGCACTTCTGCCTCGGCGCGCCGCTGGCGCGGCTGGAGGCGGAGGTGGCGCTGCGCGAGCTCTACGGCAGGTTCCCGGCGCTGGTGGTCGCGGGGGAGACGACGCCGATCGCCTCGTTCGTCAGCAACAGCGTGCAGAGCCTGCCGGTGGCACTCCTGGACTGAGCCCCGGGTCCCTGGCCCGGAGACGGCGGGGCGCAGGACGTGACCGAGGTCTCGCGGGCGCAGCTTTTGCACCTTGTTGCATAAGCGCGCCCGGGGGCCCTACTTTGGTGGGTGACACCGGACGTGCGCGAGGAGACGCCGTGACCGCCTACCCCCACCTGCTGAGCCCCCTCGACCTGGGCTTCACCACCCTGCCGAACCGGGTGCTCATGGGCTCCCTGCACGTCGGCCTGGAGGAGGCGCCGGACGGCTTCGCGCGGATGGCCGAGTTCTACGCCACCCGCGTCCGCGGCGGCGTCGGCCTGATCGTCACCGGCGGCATCTCCCCGAACGACGCCGGACGCCCCTTCGAGGGCGGCGCGAAGATGAGCACCGAGGAGGAGGCGGCCGAGCACCGCGTCATCACCGACGCCGTCCACGCGGCGGGCGGGAAGATCGCCATGCAGATCCTCCACTTCGGCCGCTACGCCTACCACCCGCAGCTGGTCGCCCCGAGCCCGATCCAGGCGCCGATCAGCCCCTTCGTCCCCAACGAGCTGAGCGACGCCGAGGTCGAGCAGACGATCGAGGACTTCGCCCGCAGCGCGGAGCTGGCCAAGCTCGCCGGCTACGACGGCGTCGAGATCATGGGCTCCGAGGGCTACCTGATCAACGAGTTCATCGCGGCGCCCACCAACCAGCGCACCGACCGCTGGGGCGGCAGCTACGAGAACCGGATGCGCTTCCCGGTCGAGATCGTGCGCCGGGTGCGCGAGCGCGTCGGCACGGACTTCATCATCGTCTACCGGCTCTCCATGCTGGACCTGGTCCCCGGCGGCTCGACCTTCGAGGAGGTCGTCCAGCTCGGCAGGGCCGTGGAGGCGGCGGGCGCGACCATCATCAACACCGGCATCGGCTGGCACGAGGCGCGCATCCCCACCATCGCCACCTCCGTGCCGCGCGGCGCCTACACCTGGGTGACCAGGAAGCTGATGGGCGAGGTCTCCGTCCCGCTGGTCACCAGCAACCGCATCAACACCCCGGAGCTGGCCGAGGAGTTGCTCGCCTCCGGCGTCGCCGACATGGTCTCCATGGCCCGTCCGCTGCTGGCCGACCCGGAGTTCGTCAACAAGGCCGCCGCGGGCGCCGCGCAGGGCATCAACACCTGCATCGGCTGCAACCAGGCCTGCCTGGACCACACCTTCAGCCTCAAGATCGCCTCCTGCCTGGTCAACCCGCGCGCCTGCCACGAGACCGAGCTGGTCCTCTCGCCGACCCGGCTGCGCAAGCGCGTCGCCGTCGTGGGCGCCGGTCCGGCGGGCCTGGCCTGCGCGGTCTCCGCGGCCGAACGCGGCCACGCCGTCACGCTGTTCGACGCCGCCGACACCGTCGGCGGCCAGCTCAACCTCGCCCGCCGGGTGCCGGGCAAGGAGGAGTTCGACGAGACGCTGCGCTACTTCCGCCACCAGCTCGACACCCTGGGCGTCGAGCTGAGGCTCTCGACCCGCGTCGACGCCGACGACCTGACGCAGGCCGGCTTCGACGAGGTCGTCCTCGCCACCGGCGTCACCCCGCGCACCCCCGAGATCGACGGCGTGGACCACGGCGCGGTCGTCAGCTACGTCGACGTGCTCAGCGGCGCGGCGACGGTCGGCGAGCGGGTCGCCATCCTGGGCGCCGGCGGCATCGGCTTCGACGTCGCGGAGTTCCTCACCGACCCGGGGCAGCAGGCCAGCCTCGACCCGGCCGTCTTCTTCGCCCAGTGGGGCGTCGACACCGAGCACCGCACGCCGGGCGGCCTCACCGAGCCCGTCCGCGCCCTCTCCCCGCGCCGGGTGACGCTCCTTCAGCGCAAGACCAGCAAGCCCGGCGCCGGGCTCGGCAAGACGACCGGCTGGATCCACCGCACGGAGCTCAAGCACCGCGGCGTCGAGACCGTCGCGGGCGCGACCTACCGCCGCATCGACGACGCGGGCCTGCACATCACCGTGGACGGCGAGGAGCGGCTGCTCGAGGTCGACACCGTCGTGCTGTGCACCGGCCAGGAGCCGCGCCGCGAACTGCACGCCGAGCTGGCCGACCGCGGTTTCAAGGCCCACCTCATCGGTGGCGCGGACATCGCCGCGGAGCTGGACGCCAAGCGCGCGATCGACCAGGGCACGCGCCTGGCCGCGACGCTGTAGCGGTCAGCCGCCGACGTGCGTCACCAGTCGGCCACCCGGTAGTCCTTGAGGAACACCCCGGACACCGGGTGGCCGGCCTCGCCGCGCACGATCGGGTCGTACACGCGGGCCGCCCCGTCGACGACGTCCAGCGGCGTGCGGAAGCCGCGTGCGGCCTCGTAGGCCTTCTTCGGGGCCGGGTTCTCGTCGGTGATCCAGCCGGTGTCCACCGCGCACATGTGCACGCCCTGCCGCGCCAGCTGCTCCGCGCTGGTGCGCGTGAGCATGTTGAGCGCGGCCTTGGCCATGTTGGTGTGCGGGTGCCTGGCCGTCTTGTTGCGGACCGCGAAACGGCCCTCCACGGCCGTGACGTTGACGACGTAGCGGGCGGGACGCGGCGAAGCGAGCAGCAACGGCAGCAGCCGGTCGCAGAGCAGCGCCGGCGCGACCGAGTTGACCAGCTGCGTCTCCAGCAGCTCGGCCGGGTCCAGGCCGCCGAGCCGCACGGACCACGAGTTCTCCGCCGCCAGGTCCGGCAAAAGCCCGGCCTCGTCCGCCGGTTGAAGGCCCGCGGTGCGGGCGCGGACCTGCGGGAGCGGGCCCTCGGCCGCCTCCAGCTCCGCCGTTGGCCAGGCCGGCGACAGGGCGGGCATCGGCCGGAACCCCGGCGCATGCCGCACCAGCGCGCCCAGGGCGCCCGGCAGCGGCGTCAACTCACCCGCGGCCAGCTGCGCGTAGGACTCCGGCGGCCGACGCAGCGTCTGCGCGGCGTTGTTGACGAGGATGTCGAGCGGACGCCCCTCCTGCCGCAGCTCCTCGCAGAACGCGAGCACCTGACGCGGGTCGCGCAGGTCGATGCCCACCACCGTCAGCCGGTCCCACCAGGCGTCGCTGCCCGGCGCGGCCCGGAAGCGGCGCAGGGTGTCGTGCGGGAACCGACTGGTCGTGATCAGCTCGGCGCCGTCGCGCAGCAGCATCAGCGCCAGCTGGAACCCGATCTTGACCCGCCCGCCGGTCAGCAGCGCCCGCCGCCCGCGCAGGTCGGTGTTCAGGCCGCGCCTCGCGGCGTTGTCGGCGGCGCACACCGGGCAGAGCAGGTGGTAGAAGCCGTCGACCTGTCGATACGGCTCCTTGCAGACATAGCAGCACCGGGGTTTGGCGTACTCCCCGATGGGGCCCGGTTTCTGTGGCAGCGTCAGGGGCGCGTCCTCGCGCCGGTCGGTCGCGCCGGTCACGGTCCCGGCCGCCAGCCGCGCGTCCACGAGCGTTCGCTCGGCGCGCAGTTGCAGGCGACGGCCGTTGCGTCCCTGCCAGACGAAGGAGGCCGCGACCTTCTCCGCCTGCCTGCGGCGCGCGTCGCCGAGGGGCAGCGCGCACAGGCGGCCGACCAGCCCCTCGTATGTGGCGAAGTCCTCGTCCGAGATCCCGAATGAGTGTGTGTCCTGCACCGCCAACCCCCAACCACGTCACCTGTCCTGCGGAAACGCAGGAAGCGCGCGTCAGCCTAACGGCGGCTGGACGCGCGCTTCGAGCGGATTTCCGCGGGCCGGGACCGGGAG
>NZ_BBPO01000102.1:12971-22032 GCF_000787815.1 Streptacidiphilus neutrinimicus | reverse complement strand
GGATGCCTGCGAGGCGGCCGCGGCCGGGTGCAGGTCCGCGAGGGTGAGGCGGTGGGCGGGCGCGTCCGGAAGCACGAGGCGACGCGTGGTGGTGCGGTCGGCGCCGACGTGGAGGAGCTCCCCCGGCTCCATCAGCTGCCAGTCGGGGTGGTCGTCCATCCGCTCGCTGGCGACGACGGTCGCGCCGTGCCGGGTCAGGTCCGTCGAGTGGACGCGGATGCGCCCGGCGGTGCCGCTGTGGTCCAGATGGCGGTTGCCGTGGTGGCCGCCGGCGGGGCGCTGAAGCACGAACAGGTCGTGGGTGTCGGGATACCGCAGCGCCCACAGCTGGTCGGCGGTGGTCAGGATGACGTTGAGGGCGTAGATCGGCAGGTTCTGTGCGACCCAACGCGCGGCCGCCTCGATGCCGGCCGTCACGTCACCCCCGTGCGCGGCGGTCTCACGAGTGATCAGGGCGAAGAAGCGCTCGGAGTCGGTGTCGCCCTTGACCAGCGCCAGGTCCGGGCCGAGATGGGCCTCGAGCCGGGGCAGGTCCTCGATCACGCCGTTGTGGGCGAAGAGCCGCCCGTCCTGCTCGAACGGGTGCGTGTTGCGCACCTCCAGCGCGCCCGTGGAGGCGAAGCGGATGTGGGCGACGAAGGTCGCCGACTCCACGCTCCTCGCCTCCTCGGCGAAGGCGCGGTCCTCGTAGGCGGCGACGGGCGCCTTGTGCACCTGCGGCGTCCCGTCCGCGGCGAAGAAGCCCAAGCCGGTGCCGTCGGGGTCCCGGTGGCTCTGGTCGCTGAGGCTGTCCTGCGCGTCCAGCAGCCAGAAGGTGGCGCGGGTGCGGCGCGGCGAGCTGCTCAGACCGAACAGACGGCACATGCTGGCTCCGCCTCTCTGTGGAGGACATCGTGGAGGACGTCGTCGGTGCGGGCGCCGGGCCGGACGGCCGCCCTGCCACGATACGACCCGTGGGCGGCCCGGGCCGAGGGGCACGCCCGGAGCAGTGGATGAACCCCCGGGCGCCGCAACGACGTTCGGCGCCCTCTGGTGCGCCCGGACAGGCCGGTCAGCGGCCGAGGTCGAGCCGGTCGAGGAAGCTCCAGAGGGTCGCGCGTCCTGCGGTGTCCTACGCGCCGCTGGTGGTCTCGGCGACGGAGAGCTCCGCCGACATGGCGACCACCAGGCGTGCGGCCGAGACCGCGTCCGGCCACCCCATGGCCCGCAGGTCCAACTCGGCCTGCGCGACGAAGGTCTGCGACCGCATCGCGACCTGATCGGACAGGTCGGGATCGTTCGGGCCTCCAACAGAGTCAGCGACGGGGGTTGGCCCAGCGGGTGGGTTCGGCCGCGGTGGGGTCCTCGGGCCAGGGGTGGCGGGGGTAGCGACCGCGCAGTTCCGCGCGGACCGCGCGGTAGCCCTCGCGCCAGAAGGTCCGCCAGGTCGGCCGTGACGGCCGCCGGGCGTCCGGCCGGGGAGAGCAGATGGATCGTCAGCGGGACGCGTCCGTCGGCCAGCGGGGGCGTCGCCTGCCAGCCGAACAGCTCCTGGAGCTTGACCGCGAGGACGGGACGGTCGGCGGAGTAGTCGACGCGGATGCGGGAGCCGGTGGGAACGGTGATCCGCTCGGGAGCCAGTTCGTCGAGGCGTCCAGCTGAGCCGTCGGCCCAGGGCAGCAGCCGGGCCAGGGCGGCGGCGACCGGGATGCGTTCCAGGTCGGCCCGGCGGCTGGCCCGGGAGAGCTCGGGTTCGAGCCAGTCCTCGGCCCGGCCGAGGAGGGCGCGGTCGTCGACGGCGGGCCAGGGGTCGCCGATCACGCGGTGCAGGAAGTCCATCCGCTGCCGCAGCGCGACGGCCTCCGCCGACCAGCTCAGCAACTCGCCGACGCCCTCGGCGGCCAGCCCCTCCAGCAGGGCCACCCGCAGCAGCGCCGGGTCCGGCGCGCTCAGGGGCTCGGTCGCGAGCTCGACCGCGCCGAGGGCCTCGACTCGGCGGGCCGCCACGTCGCCGCGTCGCGACCCCGGCGGCACGGCCCAACGGACCTCCTCGCGGTCCGTCAGCAGGGGCGCCGCACACCGCCGGGCCGTGGCCTCGTCCGTGGCGGCGGCCAACTGGACGCGGGCCGAGGGCGAGCCGGCCGGGCGGTCGGCGACGGCTACGGCGATCCACTCCGCGCCGGACAGGGCGGAGCCCGCGCCCGTCGCGGCGGCCGTGCCGGATGCCATCAGGTAGGCGGCCCCGGCGCCCGGTTCGGGCTTCGGACCGCGCGCCCTGGCGATGCGCTCGGGGAAGGCCAGACCCGCGATCAGACCGGCCGCCTCGGCGTCGTCGATCCGCTGCGGCGGATCCTCGGCGTCGGGATGCCGGCGCAGCCGTCGGACCTCCTCGCGCCAGCGGGCCGCGTATCCCGCGTGAGGGTCCCTGCCCGTACGCACCGCGCGGCGGACGGCGGCGAGGTCGTCCCCGAGCGCGCGCGGCGGCTCCTCGGAGAGCAGCGCGACCAGCTCGGCCGCCTGACGCTCGCCGACGAGGGGCGCGCCGTCCAGCAGCGCCCGGCCCAGCCGGGGGTGCAGGCCCGTGCGGGCGATGCGGACGCCCCTCCCGGTGGCCCGGCCGTCGGCGTCGACCGCGCCCAGGGCGGTCAGCGTCGCCAGCGCCGCAGCCATCGCTCCCGCCGGCGGCGCGTCCGGCAGCGCGAGTCCGCGCGCACCGGGCGCTCCCCAACAGGCGCTCTGCAGGGCGAAGGAGGCAAGGTCGGCCTGGAGGATCTCGGGCGTGGGCAGGGCCCGGGCCAGTGCGTCCTCGGCCTCCGCCCAGCAGCGGTAGACGGCGCCGGGCGCCTCACGGCCTGCTCGCCCGGCGCGCTGGCGTCCAGTCGCCAGCGAGGAACGGACGGTCACCAGCCCGGCCAGACCGCGCGCGTGGTCGGTGCGCGGCTCGCGGGCGAGCCCGCAGTCGACGACGCTGCGCACCCCGGGCACGGTCAGCGAGGACTCGGCGACGGAGGTGGAGAGGACCACCCTGCGGCGCGGCCCGGCGGCGAGCGCCGCGTCCTGCACGGCGCGCTCGGCCCGACCGTGCAGTTGCAGCACGTCCACGGTGTCACGCAGTCCCCCCAGCAGACCGGCCACCTTGGCGATCTCGCCCGCACCGGGAAGGAAGCACAGCACGTCTCCCTCGCGCTCGCGCAGCGCGCGCTGCACGGTCGCGGCGACGTGCTCCAGCAGGGCCGGGTCCGTGCGCAGCCCCTGCGGCGCCCGGACCGGACGGGGCGGCGGTGACCAGACCACCTCGACGGGATGCTGGATGCCATGCGCCTCGACAACGGGCGCGGGGCCCCCGCCGTCGAGGCCGTCGCCGCCGTTGCCGCCGTCGACCCCGTCAACCCCGTCGCCGCCGAGCAGGCGGGACCACGCGGCGGTGTCGGACGTCGCCGAGGCGCACACCACCTGGAGCTCGGGACGCAGCGCGGCCCGCACGTCCAGCAGGAAGGCCAGCGCGGCGTCGGCGTCCAGATGCCGCTCATGACACTCGTCCAGCAGGACGAGGTCCACCCCGGCGAGTTCCTGGTCCCGTTGCAGCCGCTGCAGCAGCACGCCGGTGGTGACCACCTCGACCGCGGTCCTCGGACCGACCCGCCGCTCCCCGCGGACGGTGAAACCGACCCGCTCCCCCACGGGTTCGTCCAGCAGCCACGCCATCCGGCGCGCCGCGGCCCGCACCGCCAGCCGTCGCGGCTCCGCGACCAGCACCCGTCGCGTCGGCTCCCCACCGGGCAGTCCGTCCACCAGCCCGGCCAGCGCCAACGGCACCAGCGTCGTCTTCCCCGTCCCGGGCGGCGCGGCCAGCACCGCCACCCCTCGCGACTCCAGCGCTTCCTGGAGCGCGGGTACGGCACTGCGCACGGGGAGGTCGAGCCAGGCAGGGTTCACCCGGGCAGTCTCCCCGATCCCCCCAGGCCAGGGCCAATGCACCACCGGCCACCGGCTACCGGCCACCAGCCGCCGGACGGCAGGTCCCGACCGGTCAACGATTCATGCCGGTCCTGACGCTCCGCCGACCGGGCGGGCGAGGAGTGCGCGCGCGGCGATGTCGACCATGCGCCGGTACCGGGTCTCGCGGGCGGCCGCGTCCATCGCCGCGCCGGTGCGAAGGTGATCGCTGACGGTGAGTACGGTCAGGGCCTCGCGCCGCTCCGCGGCGGCGACGGCGTAGAGGCCGGCGGCTTCCATCTCGATCGCCAGAGTGCCCAGCGCGGTGAGCCGGTCGAGGACCTCGGGACGGTCGAGGTAGAAGTAGTCGGAGCTCAGCACCGGGCCCACCCGGGCCGCGTCCCCCGCGACAGCGAGCGCGTCGACCAGGAGGCGCGGCGACGGGGCCAGGGACAGGGCCACGCCCGGCACGCGGATCGTGGCCGTGGTCGCGTCGGTGTGCGCGGACGAGACCACGATCACGTCGCCGAGGCTCAGCGACTCCTGGAGGGCGCCCGCCGTTCCGACCCGGACGATGCGCTCCACGCCGTAGAAACGGAACAGCTCCGTGGCGTAGATGCTGATGGAGGGCGCTCCCATGCCGGAGGCCATCACGGACATCGGCTCGCCCAGATAGCTGCCGGTGAAGCCGAGAATGCCGCGCACGTCCGTCACCTGCCGGGCGTCCGTGAGGAGGTCGGCGGCGATGCGGCGGGCCCGGTGGGGGTCGCCCGGCATCAGCACTCGGGGGGCGAAGTCGCCGGGCTTGGCGGCGATGTGCGGCGTGGCCATCACCACACCTTCCGCCAGGCGGGACGACCTGGCAACACCGGTGCGAGGGAGCCCGTGACCTTCCCGGACCGACCACCTCGTCCTGCTCGGCACACTCGCCCCCGACGTCACCGGGCAGCGGCTGGATCCGGATGGTGCGGGGCCGCCGCCACGCCGAGTCGTGGAGCCCGGACCGCCGGCGCGCGCACGGGCTGCTCGGGAGAGATACGCGGACGTCCGGTCCGCGGTGGTGGTCGGTCACCGGAACGGCGCCACAGGTGACGTCCCGGTTGACCGAACGGGTCGACACCCGCCTGAGCGCCGTCCCGGCACAGGGCCGCGCCGTGCCCGACGGCGAACTTCCCGGGCGCCACTCCCTGATCGGGCCCTGCGTGCACTCGGGCCGCCCGGCGGGCCCGGAGGCACAGTTCACACCTGAGCGGCCGTCAGGCGATCCGGCCCTCGAGGAGGTCGTGGGCGAGGAGGCTCTGCGTACCGCGCACCTTGGCGCGGAGGTAGTGCAGGTTGTGCGGGGTGGCGTGGACGCCGGTGGGGACGCGGTCGCGGACCGGGACACCGAGCTCGCGCAGTTGCGCGGCCTTGTCCGGGTTGTTGGAGAGCAGGTCGACGCTGTCGACGCCGAGGGCGGCGAGCATCTGGGCGGCGGCGGTGTAGTCGCGGCCGTCCTCGGGAAGGCCGAGGGCCGCGTTGGCCTCGTAGGTGTCGTAGCCCTGGTCCTGCAGCGCGTAGGCGTCGAGCTTGTTGTACAGGCCGATGCCGCGGCCCTCCTGGCGCAGGTAGAGCAGGTAGCCGCCGCGCTGGGCGATGCGCTCGACGGCCTCGCGCAGCTGGGGGCCGCAGTCGCAGCGGGCGGAGCCGAAGACGTCGCCGGTCAGGCACTCGGAGTGCAGCCGCACCAGCGGGGTCCCGGCGGCCGCGTCCGGGTCGCCGAGGACGACGGCGAGGTGCTCCTGGCCGTCGGCAAGGCCGTGGAAGGTGACCAGCTCGGAGTCGACGCCGTACCCGTCGCCGAACCGCAGCGGGACGCGGACGCGGGTACGGACCGTCGCCTCGGGGATCACAGTCATGGCAGGCTCCGCTCGTTCTGGCTTCGTTCCAATTTGAACCAAGCGACGCCCTGACACTACACCGTGCTTCAAATTTGAACAACGGAGAATCGGTGACACCACCGCACCCCCACCGCCCGATCGACCGCTCAACCCCGGGGGGCGCACCCCTATTCCTGCAAGGTGACACCATGGAGGCAATCCGACTGCGGCGCGTGGGGACGACACGGGCAGGTGGTTCAAATTTTAACAACGGAGTATGGTCGAGTCATGACTGAACCCCGCTGGCTCGACGATGACGAGAAGGCCGCCTGGATCGCCTTCCTCAGCGCCACCAACCTGGTCAACCGCAAGCTGGAGCAGCAGCTCAAGGACGACGCGGGGCTCTCGCACACCCAATACGAGGTACTGGTCCAGCTCAACGCCGCGCCGGACGGCGCGCTGCGGATGACCGAGCTCGCCGACCGGCTGGTCACCTCCAAGAGCGGCCTGACCTACCAGATCACGCAGTTGGAGCGGGCAGGACTGGTCTCCCGCCGCTCCTGTCCCAGCGACGTGCGCGGCGTCTTCGCGGACATCACCGACCAGGGCCGCGAGATGCTGCGCTCCGCCGCGCCCGGCCATGTCGAGGCGGTGCGCCAGGCGCTGATCGACGTGCTCACCCCCGAGCAGCTCACCCACATCGCGGCCGGCCTGGGCGAGGTCTCCCGCCGGCTGCGCACCGAGGCGCGCTGCCCGTCCCAGACGGCACAGGACCCGCAGGCCGCCCAGGGGGCCTAGCCGCGCAGGGATGTCCTGTAGGAGCCAACCCTGAACGAACCCCGGCTTCGGACCGAAGAGGCCGCGTGGCGGCCGGTCCAGAGGTCCCGGCCACTCCACGTGCGTGCGGTGAGCCCGCAGCGGTGAGTCCGCAGTCGGCGTAGGACGCGGCGCCCCGGTCGGGTTCGCGCTGCTCAGTGGGTGTCCGGGGGCGGGAGGCGGAGGTCGGCGCGGAGCGCGGTCACCGCACGCTCCACGGGGGCGTTCATCGCCGAGAGCACCGGCCGCAGGGCGTTGAGCTGCGGGAGGGCGGTGTTCGCCGCAGCTCGGGAGGTAAGGGCGGCGCGTGCCTCGTTCGCGCCGACGAGCACCTGCGCCCACGTGACCGCCGCAGGGGGCAGCTCCAGTCGGGCTAGGTCCTGGTCGAAGGCGTGCTCGGTGGCGGCGATGTCGCGCAGGTCCGTGCGGGCCCGCGCCAGATCACCGCGGTCCGGGCCGTCGAACCGGTCGAAGTCGGTGTCGAGACGGTGGTTGGCGGGGTTGGCGATCGCCACGTAGGCGGCGGCCGCCGCTGCCGTGGCCACCGGCTGGCCCGAACGCGTCGCGGCGGTGCGGGTCGGTGCGGTGGCGCTGGGGTTCGCCGCGCATCCGCACGCGGCGAACAGCGCGAGGAGCGCTCCCACCCCCGCAGTCGCCGCACCGCCCCGACCGTGAACGGGATGCCGCTCCGTATCCGTGGCCGCCTCCACGCCGTCGCGGCCGCCGATGACGAGGACGACGAAGACGCGGAGACGGTTCATGATCGAGCTCCCCTGGGGCCAGGTTCCCCCGCCTCTACGCCTCCGCTCCCGTTCCGGTTCAGCGTCCGCCGGACCGGCCCCGTGACGTGGACCGGTAGAGTTGATCGGGTTGCCTCCGGCAACCGACGCCCGAGCTTCCGGCCGCGATCCGTTGCAGGCCCCGATCCCAGAAGAGAACCAGCAGGCGATGACAGCAGGACCCGACGTGACCGATCTCGCCGAGGCCCACCCCGGGATCGACCCCGAGCGCATGCGCCTCGTCCTGGACGCGCTCGCCGAGCTCAGCGAACTGCCGCTGGACCACCCGCAGGCGGTCCAGCTGCGCAAGGCCACCTCCGGCGTCTACCGGGAGGTCAAGCAGCGCCGCCGCCAGGAGCGCCGCGCCGCCAAGACCGCGAACGACCGCGCCGTCACCGAGCGCACCGCGACCGGCGCCGCGAGCCGCATCGACGACGAGACCCAGGGGCTGCAGCTCACCAGCGGCACCACCAGCACGCTGGCCGGGATACTCAAGCGCCCACGCGCCTGCTACGTCTGCAAGGGCCGCTACGTCGAGGTCGACGCGTTCTACCACCAGCTCTGCCAGGACTGCGCCGCCGAGAACCGCGCCCGGCGCGACGCCCGCACCGACCTCACCGGCCGCCGCGCGCTGCTGACCGGCGGCCGGGCGAAGATCGGGATGTACATCGGTCTGCGCCTGCTGCGCGACGGCGCGCACACCACGATCACCACGCGTTTCCCCAACGACGCCATCCGCCGCTTCACGGCGATGCCGGACAGCCACGAGTGGCTGCACCGCCTGCACATCGTCGGCATCGACCTGCGCGACCCGTCCCAGGTCATCGCCCTCGCGGAGGAGGTCAGCGCCGCAGGCCCGCTCGACATCCTGATCAACAACGCCGCGCAGACGGTGCGCCGCACCCCCAACGCCTACAAGGAGCTGATCGACGCCGAGGACGCGCCGCTGCCCGCCGGCGAGCTGCCCTCCTCGACGACGCTCGGCCGCTTCGACCTCAGCCGCCAGCCCATGCTGCCCGCGCAGGGCGGCCCCCGCCGCGAGAAGCTCAGCGCCGAGGCGCTGACCGCGCTGGCGCTCACCTCCGGCTCCGCCGCGCCGGCCCTGATCGAGGCGGGTACCGCCATCGACGCGGGCGGCCTCGTCCCGGACCTGGACGACGCCAACAGCTGGAGCCAGAAGGTGCAGGAGGTGGACCCGATCGAGCTGCTGGAGGTCCAGCTCTGCAACGTGACCGCGCCGTTCATCCTCGTCAGCCGCCTGCGTGCGGCGATGGCCGCGGCGCCCGCGCGCCGCAAGTACGTGGTCAACGTCTCCGCCATGGAGGGCCAGTTCGGCCGCGGCTACAAGGGCCCCGGTCACCCGCACACCAACATGGCCAAGGCCGCGCTCAACATGCTGACCCGCACCAGCGCGCAGGAGATGCTGGAGCAGGACGGCATCCTGATGACGGCGGTGGACACCGGCTGGATCACCGACGAGCGCCCGCATCCGGACAAGATGCGCCTGGCGGACGTCGGCTTCCATGCCCCGCTCGACCTGGTCGACGGCGCGGCCCGCGTCTACGACCCGATCGTGCGCGGCGAGGAGGGCGAGGACCTGTTCGGCGTCTTCCTCAAGGACTACCGCCCGCACCCGTGGTGAGACGCGGCCACAGGCCGCCGGTTCCGAGGCGGTCGGCCGCAGCGCCTGAC
>NZ_BBPO01000102.1:11729-12640 GCF_000787815.1 Streptacidiphilus neutrinimicus | reverse complement strand
GGTGGGCGCAGCGGCCGACCCGCACGCCGATCAGCATCAACCGGCGGGCTGGGGCACGTCCACGTGGTGGTCGTCCTCCGCCGACGCGGCGCGGGCGGGTGCCGGGACGTCGTCCTCGGGGGCGTCCTCGCCCTGTTCCTCGTCCAGCACGGCGGCCTTGTCCGGCTCGCCGGTCTCCCCGGACTCCGCGAGGGTGTCGTTCTCCGGTGCCCGGTCACCCGGCGGGGTGTCCTCGACGACCGGGGCAGCTCCCTCCTCCGCGACGGCGGGCTCCGCCGGGGCCTCCGCGCCGTCGGGGACGGAGACGTGGGTCTCCAGGGCAGCCGACGGCCGCGGGGTGTCCTCGGGGGCAGGGGCGGGCTCACCGCGCAGGCGGGCGAGGTGGCGCTTGACAGCCGCGATGCGGCGGGCGTCCGGAAGCGCCTGGCGCAGGCGGAGGATGTCCGGGCCGAGGCGGCGGGCGTCCGCGTCGTCCTCGATGGCGCGCCAGCACGCCTCCGCGTTCGCCGCGGCCTGGCGGGTCTCCGCGTCGTCCGCGCCGCGCGTGTCCAGCAGGCTCAGTGCGACGTCGCGGTAGAGGAGCGCGGCCTCGCGCTGGAGGCCCGCGAGGCGGGTGACGTGGGCCCGTACCTGACGCAGCTTCAGAACCGGCTCGCTGTCCGTGCCGTGCGCGTGCACGGCGGCGCGTTCGAGCGCGATGGCCTCCCGGACGGCGCGGGCGTGCTCGCCCGCGTCAGCGGCGGCGACGATACCGCTGATGGCCTCGCGGTAGGGGGCGAGGTCATCCGACGGCGCGGGCTGCGGCGCCTGGCCGAGGTGGACCGTGGGCGGGTGCGGCGGCAGCGGCGGCATGTCGAACGGCGCGACGTCCGGCGGCAGGTCCCCGCGCAGGTCCGGCCGCGCCCGTCCCC
>NZ_BBPO01000102.1:8977-11295 GCF_000787815.1 Streptacidiphilus neutrinimicus | reverse complement strand
GGCCAACGGGACCGACTCGGCCGGCTCGGCCGGCTCGGCTGACAGCAGTTGCGGGTCGACAAGCGTCGAGCCGAGGCGGCGCGAGGTGTTGCGGAAGACCTGCCAGCCCGGCGCATGCGAGACGACGATCTGCGTCTCGGGGCGCAGCACGGTGTGGACCTGCTGCTGCAACTGCTCCGGCGTCAACCGCTCGCCCGCGCCCGGGCGTCCGCCGTGCAGGGCCTCGACGAGCGCGCGGGTGAAGGTGCCGACCTGCTGCGGGTCGGGGCTGACGGAGGCCCACAGCGGCAGACCCGCGCCCAGGGGTGAGGGCAGCACGCGCAGTTGAGGCAGCGCATCCGCCTCGGCGCTGAGGTCGCCGATGACAAGGGTGCCGAACTGCGCCGGGCGCAGCCGCAGTTCCTCCTCCAGCGCGCGCCACGGCAGCCGCCCCTGGTCCAACTCGACCGCGAGGGAGCCGGTGCGGCGGTCACGGACCAGGTGGCCGCCGATGTGCACGAGCAGCGGGCCGGGGTGACGGGCCGCGGCGCGCAGGTGGTCGCAGATGGTGTCCGTGTCCACGGCGGAGGGCAGCAGCACGGTGTCGACGCCCTCGGCCGCGAGCAGCACCTGTGGAGCTATCGACGCGAGGATGCGGGTCAGGGCGGGGGCGGGCCGCCCCTCGCGCGGAGGAAACCGCCGTGCGGCGCGGCCGCTGCCCCCGTCGATGACGAGAACACGCCCGCGCAGCCCGTCTCCCCCGCTCATCTCCACCCCGCACTGGTCGCTCGGGCCGGACGCCTCGGTGCCTGTCCGGTCCCCGCCACCCTACCGGCGCGAGAGGGGATCGATCTCCGCGGACCTCAGCTCGTCGAGCAGCGCCGCCGTCTCGGGCTCCGGCGGGACGCCGGTGCGCGCCGCCTTGGTCTCCAAACGCGCGACCGTGCGCTGCAGTTGCGGGCCGTCCCCGGAGTCCGCGTGCACCAGCACGAGGTCGCGCAGCAGCAACTCCGCGTCGGGCTCGGCGACGAGGCCACGGCGCGCGGCCGCGTCCGCGCCCTGGTGGTCGCGGACCCGAAGGCGACGCAGGGTCAGTTCGTGGGCGACGTCGACGACGGCGTCGGTCATGCCGGACCGCAGCGGCTCCGCCCACGGGTAGACGGCCTCGGCGAAGGGCGCGCCGCGGACCAGCGCGAGCGCGCGGGCCAGCGCGATGTCGCCGTTGGTCCCCGCGTCGGCGAGTCCGCGGGCGCGCAGGGCCTGGAAGTCGTCCCAGTCGCAGCGCAGGTTGACGGGCCGTCCGCCGGGTCCGTCGCCCAGCCACTCCCGCAGCCGTCCGATCGCGTCGGCGGGCGCGTACGCCCCCTGTGCCGGCCCGAGTTCGCGCCTGGCGGCCACCTCCAGCAGCCCGGCCCGCCAGGCGGCCTCGACCGGCCCCATCGCCCCGACCAGCTCCACCGGCCCGAGCACGCGCAACTGCGCCTCCCCGGGCTCCGCCCCGGCGGGCGGCGCACCGAGCAACGTGAGGATCCACGGGTCCGTGGGCACGAGCGACGCCGCCTGGACGGAGACGCGGGGATCTACGGGCGACAGGGCCCCGTGCAGATCCCCGGACACGTCCGGGCCGAACGGCACGGGCGACGCCGGTCGGGGCACGGCGGCCAGCGGCACACCAGCAGCAGGGAACCGTGAGAGCTGCGGCGGCACTTCAGCCGCCCTCGGCAACTTGCCTCCGGCACCCTCCCCACGCGGCCAGGGGGCGTCGCCGGGCGACGGACGCCCACCGGCGCCCGGCACGGGGCCCACGGCGTGTCCGCCGGCACCGGAGAAGCGCTCGTCGTGCGCCGTTCCGGACGGCGGTTCCCCCGCGCCAGGGCCACCGGCCGCAGGGAACCGCGAGAGCTGCGGCGGCACCTCGCCCGCGCCCGGCGCGGGCGCGCCGGTCGGGCCGGTCGGGTGCTGCGGCCCCGAGGCGTGGGGCGGGGCGCCCGGGGCGGGGAACCGCGACACCGAACCCGGGCCGCCCGCCGGGGCGGTACCCGGGGACGCACCGGGATACGCGCCCGGCGCCTCGCGTCCCGGCTCCCCCGAACCGGGAGCAGGGAAGCGGGACACCGTGCCGGAGCCACCCGCCGGAACCGACCCGCTCTGCCGAACACCGCCCGCAGGGGGGGTACCCGGGGTGGGTGCGGGGGCGTTCGGGAGGAAACGGGATGTCAGCTCGCGGGCTCCGCCCGGAGCTCGGTGTGGGGTGGGGGTCGGAGTCGGGGGCGTGGCGGGGTTCGGGAAGCGGCGAGAGCCCGGCTCGGCGGGCGGGCGCGGCTGCGGCGTGCCGAAGG
>NZ_BBPO01000102.1:0-8598 GCF_000787815.1 Streptacidiphilus neutrinimicus | reverse complement strand
GGAGGCCGGCGCCGGGGGCCATGCGCCCGGCTCGGGAAAGCGGGAGGAGGGGAAGCGCGCCGCGTCGTGGTACGGGGTGACCATCTCGGGCCAGGACGCGTGCGGGGGCTCGGGGGTGACGGTCGGTGGGACGAGGTCCGCGCCCAGGAGGCGGAGCCAGTGGTGGTAGGTGTCGTCGTCGAGGCGCTGGAGCTGGATGTCCATCTCCAGCCCGGGCACCACGCCGTGGCCGGACGCGGGGAGCGTCCAGCGGGCGACGGGGCCGGCGCCCTGCGGAGGCGCGGCGGTGATGACGGCGACGCTGCCGCGGGGACGGGCGTCGAGCAGGCGGCCCAGGGCCTCCGGCAGGTCACCGGTCGGGTAGCCGGCGCAGAGGACGACCTCGGGGGCCCACTCGTCGCCGCCGAGGCCGCGGCTGCGCGCCTCGCGCGGGGTCGCCGCGCCCGCCTGGACGAGGGCGTTGCGCACGGACGCGTCGCGGCGCTGGAGGGCCGCGACGGCGTGTTCGAGGTCCGGGTGGACGACGAGCCGGTCGTCGGCGACGGCCGCGAGCTCCTGCGCCACCCCGACGACGTGGACGCCGACGCGGTCGGCGAGCGGGGTGAAGGTGAGCTCCAGCGCGAGCGTCCGCAGCACCTGCGCGATATCGTGCGGCTCGCCCGAGACGTGCAGCAGGCGGATCGCCTCGAGGTCGACCAGGACCGTCGCTCCGTCGGCGGTCTCACCGAGGCTGACCAGCGCGGGGTACGGCGAGGGGACGACGGCCGCCGCCTCCGGGCCGAGCAGGCCCGGGGCGTCGGGGGTGCACCACCACACCGTGGACGCGTGCGCGGCGCGGAACGGGGCGACCGGCGGCGAGGGGGCGATCAGGTGCAGCTCCACGGTGTGGGCCGGGGTGACCCGCGCGACGTTGATCGGGGGCAGCCGCCGCCCCTCCCGTGCGACGTTGCGGGCCATGCTGCGCAGCGCGCGCCCGAGCAGGTCGAGGTCGCGGACGGACTGCTGGGCGACCGGCGGGACCCCCGTCCCCGCGGACGGCAGCGTCGGCACGTACGGGCCGGAGGGCGGCGGCACCGGCACCGGCGGGAGCGAGGGCGCCGGAACGGGCGGGAGCGCGGCGACGGCCGGCTCGAGCGGGGGCTCCGGCAGCGTCCGCAGCGACTCCGGCTGCGGTGGCTTCGGCGGTCGGCCGGAGGCGCGGTGCTGGGGCGTCTGACGCGGCGTCACCGCCCGTCGGCGGGATCGGCGCAGCGCGACGGTGCCGAGCAGCACCGCACCCAGCACGCTGGTGCCTGCGGCGACGGTGAACTGCGCCGGCGACTGGTGCCCGCCGTGGTCGGGCGCGGCGGAGGCCGGCGCGGGCGTCGGCGCGTGAGCGGGGGTCGACGTGTTCGGCGTGGGCTGCGCGGTCGGGCTGCCGCTGCCGCCGTGGGTGAACACTCCCCCGCCGTCGGTCGGCGCGGCGCTCGGGCTCGCGCTCCGGGCCGGGTCGGGGCTCGGGCTCGGGCCCGGGCTGTGGCTGTGCGAGGGCGGCACCGGCGTCGGTGTCGGCGTGCGCGTGGGGGGCTGCGAGCCGTCCGGCTGGGGGACGGTGAGCCGCATGCCGGGCTCGATCAGGTTCGGATCGGTGAGCCTCACCCCGTCAGGCGCGGCCACGCCGCGGTTGGCGTCGTAGAGCTTCGGCCAGTCCGCGGCGCTGCCCAGTTCCCGTTCGGCGATCCCGGAGAGCGTGTCGCCCGGACGGACCGTCACCTCAGCGTCATGGGAGGAGGGCGACGACGACGCTGACGGGGCGAGGGTCGGAGCGGCCGTGGCACCCGACGTGGACGCGGACGACGACGTCGAAACCTGCGCGTCGCGCGGGAGCAGCAGCCTCCAGCCGGGTTGCAGCGGTCGTTCCGCGTCGAAGACGCGGTGCTCCGCGTCCATCACCCGGCCCTCGTTGAGCGCGGCGATCTCGTGCCACCGCTCGCCGGAGCCGAGGGTCCGCTCGGCGATGCCCCACAGCGTGTCGGCGGGACGGGTGGCGCGCACGACGTAGTGCGGGTGCTGCGACTGCGGGCCGGAGGTGGCGGCGTGGTCGGGCGCGGCCGTCGGCGCGGACTGGTCAGCCGCCTGGGCGGTCGCCCGGTGTGGGGTGGCCGGCGCGCTGACGGCCAAGGCGGGTGCGGGCGCGCCCGTCGCGGCGAGGGCGCCTCCCGCCATCGGCAGGATCGCGAGGATCGCGCCGACCAGGCCGCCGGCCAGCCGCTGGCTCCAGCCGAGGGCCGGCAGCCGCCTGGGCACGCGGCCGCGCAGCTGCGCCGGAATCTCGACGACCACGGAGAGGGCGAAGGCGAGCCAGGCCGCCCACCCGACCACGACGAGCGCCCACAGGAAGAGGTTGCCGTTGTCCGGCGTGGTCAGCACCTGCGTCAGCGAGGTCTGCGCCGGGCGCGCCTGGAGCGCGATGGCCCAGGTTCCGTAGCCGAGCGCGGCGGGCAGCCCGACGAGCAGGGCGAGCAGTGTGACGAACGCGCAGAGCGCGCGGAGGAACGTGCGCACCATCTCTCACCCCTCGATGCCGGTGACGCCGTACACGAATCTGGCCTGTCCGCTGCCGGTGACGGGCAGGTCGGTGATGCCGATCAGGTCGAGCAGCTGCGTCCGGTAGTCCGCTGTCAGCGTGACCTTGCAGACGTCGCGTTGGGGGAAGGACAGCGTGTACCCGCTCATGTGCGCCGAGGCGACGTAGGCGGCGCCGGCCTGCCGGGCCCAGGGTCGGTCGAGCCGGTAGACCCCGCTCAGCACGGCCCTCGGGTCGACCTGTTCGCACGCGGCCCGGGCGGCCTCGCGCGCCACCGCGTCGGCGTGCTCAGCCTCGTGCACCTTGCCGCCGCCGTCGAAGGTGAGGCCCGCGAGCGCGAAGAAGCCGACGACGCAGCCGAGGACGAAGAACGAGACCGACCCCTGGTCGTCCGCGGCCTGTCCCGGGCCCATCACTGGCCCCGGTAGGTGTCCACGACGGACGTGAAGTCGCCCCGTACCGGCTCGCTCAGCGTCAGCAGGCCGAAGTCGATCTGCACCGTGCAGCTTCCCCGGGCCTCGACGACGTTGTAGTAGCCGGCCGGAGGCTTCGGCGGGGCCGCACCGACCCCGTTGACGGCCACGCCCACTGACCCCATGCACTCCGGCAATCCCCCCTGCTTGAAGACCACGTCGGCCGCCGCGGTCACGTTGCCCTGGACCTGTGTGGGGTCCCTGGTGAGGGAACCCGCCCGGGCGGCGGCCTGGACGGCCGCGTCCATGGTGCCGCGGTCGTCCTGGAGCGTTCCGACGGCGATCACGAAGGTGAAGAAGGCGAGGATGACCGGCAGCACCAGCACCGTCTCCAGCGACAGGGATCCGGCTTCGTCCGCGCCGTGCTCCCGCCTCCCCCCGCTCCTGCGCCCGTCGTTCATCCGCCCGCCCCGACGAAACGCTCGATCGGCACGGTGACCGGAACCGATATGTCCGGCCCGTCGAACAGGCTGCCCAGCACGGACCGGACCCGGACGTGGACGGTCACCGTGACCGTCCGCGCCGCCGGGTCCTGGACCGGCGGGTCCACCCGCGCGTCCTCCACCAGCCAGCCCCCGCGCTGCAGGAAGGCCGAGGCCACCTGCACCGGGTCCTGGCCGCCGTTCTGGGTGTCGGCGGCGACGGCCGCGCCCTCGCGCGCCGCGCCGAGCGCGACCTGACGGTCGAACCACCAGGACGAGGCCTGCACCACGAGCAGCACGAGGAGCAGCAGCACCCCGAAGAGAGTGACCAGCTCGAGAGAGAACGAGCCGCGGTCACCCGGGGTCACTTGATCGAGCCGGACTTGTCCGTGATCACGGTCGTGAGCACGCCGACGAGGATGCCCGCCACCGCGATCAACCCGATGACCAGCAGCACCAGTTCGATGCTCAGTGCGCCGAGGTCGCGGGTGCCGTGCACCTCTCTCGCGCGGGCCCTGACCCGGTCCGCGCGAGCCCCCATCCAGGCCCGCACCAGGTACGCCGGAAGCAGTGCGTCCGGTACGCGTCGTCCACGGAACATCTGTCACTTCTCCTTCGGTCATTGCATCATCCGGGAGACCGCCGGGAAGCCGATGAGCAGGGTGAAGATCATCACCAGCATCGTCCCGGGCAGCACCATGCGTTCGCTCACCACGTTGGCCCTGGCCAACTCGTCGGAGAGCAGCTCCGAGCGCAGGTTCGCGGCCCGCGCGCGGAGGGTCTTGTAGACGGCGGCGCCGTCCGTGCCGGCCAACCGCATCGTGTCGGCCAGGTCCTGCAACGGCATCAGGCCGAGTTCCTCGGCGAGGTCGGAGAGGCCGTCCCACGGCGGGCGGCGCTCCAGTCCGGCACGGTCCAGCGCGGCCGCGATGCGGCGCAGCACCGGCCCGTCGCCGATCCGGGCGGCGCTGAGCAGCGCTTCCGCCGGTCCGCGGTCGGCGGCGCGCTCCAGCGCCACCAGTTCCAGGTAGGCCGCGGTGGCGTGCAGGTAGTCCACGCGGGCCTCGGCGGCCTGCCCGCGCAGCAGCAGGTCGGGCAGGAACCACATCACCGCGGCCAGGGCCAGCGAACAGAACGCGGGCACGAGCACCGACAGGGAGACGTGCATCAGCGACGCCGTGAAGGCCACGTAGGGGAACGCGACCAGGCCGATCAGCGCGCTGAGCAGCTTCTGCGCCAGGTGCCGTTCGGGCGTGCGGCCGACCAGTGCCAGCTCGCGCCGCGGGATCGTGACGCCGGGCAGGTCCCGCAGCCGCGCGCCCAGCGCCTCGTAGAACCCGCCCGGCGCGGCGGCCCCCGTCGCCGCCTCGCCGGGCAGCACGGGCTCGGGGTGCAGCCGGTCCAGCGCCATCTCCAACTGCGGAGGGGCAGGGCGCAGTTCGGCTGCGAGCAGGGCGGCGCCGATACCGATGAGCCCGCCCGTCAGCACCAACCAGGTGATCACGTCTCCTCCTCCTGCGCGGTCCGCGGCGCGGTGCGCACCCGCGAGCGCCGGTCGACCTCCAGGAAGCGCGGCACGGGCCGGTGGGTGGCCATCGAGGCCATCCAGCCCACGACGGCGGCCACCGTCAGCACGACCACCGCCAGCACGATCTGGCCGACGGGCTTGGCGTAGGGGGCCGCGTAGGACGGGTTGAGGGCGATGAAGCCCGAGGCGGCCAGCAGGATCAGCACCAGCCAGCGAATCGTCGCGCGGTGCTTGGCCCGGTCGGCCTCGATGGCCCGCCGCTGGCGCACCTCCTCGCGCACCGAGTCGGCCGTGTCCGCGAGCGCGCGGGCCAGGCCGGGGCCACGGTCGGTGATCCGCAGCAGCAGCGTGGCCAGGACCTTGTCGGCGGTGGCGTCGCCGAGCCGGTCGCCCAGCAGGCGCAGCGCCTCTTCGGGGCTGACCCGGGACTGGATCCGGCCGACGAGCTCCGCGATATCGGCCTCGATCGCGGCCGGGGCCGTGCGCAGGCTGCTGACCAGCGCCTGCTCGACGCCGAGCCCGAGCAGCAGCACGTCCGAGAGACGCTGCGTCCACTCGGCCAGCGCCTCCAGGCGGTCGATGCCCTGGTTCTGGGTCATGGTGGCGCGCAGGAACCACGGAAGGCCGAAGACAAGCATCGGCACGATCAGCAGCGACACCACGTAGCCGCTGAGCAGCCAGCCGAGGACGGCTCCGCCCAGGGCCAGGACGACTTGCGCCCGGCGCTGCTCCTGCGCGGCGCGCGGCAGCCGCAGCGCGCGGCGCGGCCCGGGGTCGGGATCGTCCGAGCCCCGCGCGAAGACGAACAGGGCCACCAGGCCGCCGAACAGCAGCGCTCCGCTGCCGGCCCAGAGCAGCGCGGTCATGCCACACCCCCGACGCCCTGCTCGTCCCCACCGTTGACCCTCAGGCCGAGCGGGGCGGCCCAGGTCCCGTAGGGGTTGCGCAGCAGCGCGGCGTCGAAGCCGACGCGGCGCAGGTCGTCCAGACAGGCCGGGGGCGTCTGCGGGACGGCCCGCGGCTCGGGCCACACCTGGCGTCCCTGCGTGTCGACGCCGCCCTTGCGCGGGCCGAAGACGGTGTTGAGCGCCGGACGTCCCTGCTCGCCGAGACCGGCGACCTCCAGGACGTGCGAGACGAACCGGTGGCGGCGTCCCCCGATGCCGGTCTCGTCGATCATCGTGACGTGCACGACGAAGTCGAGCGCGTTGGCGGTGAGCCGGTGGGCGAGCTGGTCGGTCATCTGCGCGCCGTACTCCAGGCACAGTTCCGCGATGCGGTCGACGACCATATGCGGGGTGCGGGCGTGAAGCGTGCACATGGAGCCGCCCTCGCCGTTGGTCATCACGCGCAGCATCGGCACGACCTCCGCGGAGCGGACCTCGCCGACGATGATCCTGTTCAGCGTCATCCGCAGCGCGGCCGGGATCAGCTCACCGATGGTCAGTTCGCCCGCCGGGCGCCCGTCGACGCGTTCGCCGTTGCCCTCGCGCGCCTCCATCGGAACCACCTGGCGCAGGTGGCCGAGGGTGTGCAGCCACAGCTCGAACTCCGACTCCAGCGTGCCGACGCGCTCGTCGGGCGGGATCTCGCCGGCCATAGCGCGCAGCAGGCTGGTCTTGCCGACGCCCTGGGTACCGGTGATCATTACGTTCTTGCGCGCGCGGATCGCGGCGGCCAGGAACGAGGCGATCGTCGAGTCGACGGTGCCGAGCTGCACCAGGTCCCCGAGGGTCGCGTTCTGCACGCGGTGGCGGCGGATCGCGACGTACGGGCGGGGCGTCACGTGCGTCATCGCCTGCAGCCGCATCCCGCCCTCGAGGCGCAGCGCCAGCATCGGGCTGGCGACGGAGAGGCTGCGCTCGCCGCCGCCGTGACGGCGGGCCAGGTCCTGGAGCAGCTCGACGAGCTCCTCGTCGCTGTCGGCGACGGGCGGGACCTGCCGCAGTGGCTGGTTCGCCTTGGAGATCCAGACGTCGTCGCAGCCGTTGATGAGGATGTTCTCGATGTCGGGGTCGTCCAGGTAGGGCTGCAGCCTGCCGGCGCGGAAGAGCAGGTCGAACACGACCTCGGCGAGCGCCCGGTCCTGCTCCCTGGTCGGGGTGACGCCGTGCGCGACGGCGTGGGCGTCCGACCAGCGCGCCACGGCGTCCTCGATCAGCGCCCGCCCACGCTGACGCCGCCCGGCGGCGTCGACGGGGCCCGGGGAGAGGCCCGAAGCGCCGGACGCGGAGGGCGCGTTGCTGAGCTGCTCGAACAGGTCGCCGGCGACCTGACGCTTGAGCTCGCGCGCGATCTTCGCGTCGACGACGAGCGACGCCAGCCGGTCCATGGGTTCAACGGACACGCGCGACCTCCCCTGCGGCTCCGTTCCCGTGGCCGTTCCCGTCCGGGTCCCCGCCCGCGTGCTCGCCGTCCGCGGGGCGGATCTCCTCCGGCGCGGGCGGTCGCGGGGCGTGGTCGGCGAGCGGCGGCATGGCGACCAGGCTCGGCGGGTTGAACGGGTTCCCGGCGCCGTCCGCCGGGGGCTGCGGCGTCGTCGGCTCCAGATGCACGGACTGCAACCGCGCCGCCTGACCGGGCGTCACCGGCCCGATCGGCGACTGCGCGGGCCCGCTCGCCGCCGGCGGCCGCGCCCCCAGCTCCGCGGCGGCGGCCAGGTCCATCACCTGCCGCAACGACCACGGCGCCTCGGCGGCACCACCGGCCGCCGGCGGCTGCGGCTGCCGTTCGCCCGGCGACCAGGCGGTCCCGGCCGCTGCGGCGTCGGCGAACCCCGAAGCATGGTCCTGCCCGGAGGACGGGGGCTCCTGCTGGAGCCACTGGGGCTGGGGCCCCTGACCGGTGTGCGTCGCCTGCGGCGCGGCGTGCGCCGTCCACGGCCGCACGGCAGGGTCCGGAGCGGCCGCCTCAGGGGGCCCCGCCACGTGTCCGGTCCACGCATGCGGCGCATCCGCGCCCACCTCGGCGGCGTCGGGCGGCCAGGCCGCTGTCGGCGACGGAGCCTGAGCCGACAGGGCGTCGGGCACGACAGGCTGCGCCACGTGCGCCGACCACGGGCGCACAGCAAGGTCCGGACCCTGGGCCACCAGCGGCTCCGCCCCACGACCGGTCCACGCACGCGGCGCATCCGTCGCCTCGGCGGCGCCGGGCGGCCAGGCCGCTCCGGGCGACGGAGCCTGAGCCGACAGGGCGTCGGGCACGACGGGCTGCGCCACGTGCGCCGACCACGGGCGCACAGCAAGGTCCGGACCCTGGGCGACCAGCGGCTCCGCCTCACGACCGGTCCACGCAGGCAGCGCATCCGTTGCCTCGGCGGCGCCGGGCGGCCAGGCCGCTATCGGCGCCGGAGGGTGAGGCACCAGGCTGTCGGGCGACGCCGCGTGAGCGGACCACGGGTGGAGGGCCGGGTCCGGGACGAGGGGCGGCCACGAGGCCACGGCCGCCGCAGGGTCGGCGGCTTCGGGAACGTGGCCCTCCCAGGACTGACGGCCCACCCCGGGGGCGGCCGTCGCCGGTCGGGGTTCCGGGGTCCGATCGGGCCAGGAGGCCACGGCCGCCGCAGGGTCGGCGGGCGCGGGAGCCGGGTGGGGCGGATACGGGCGGGCG
>NZ_BBPO01000103.1 GCF_000787815.1 Streptacidiphilus neutrinimicus | reverse complement strand
CAGTGGTTTTGTCATCCCATTTCCCGTCCCTTTGCGGGGCGTTCAGCGGGGCAACCCGGAGAACGTTACGGGGCCCGGCAGGCCGAGTCAAATCGGCTGCCGGGCCCCGTAGGCTCCCGTACCCGCAGGTCAGGAGTTGGTCGGGAAGCCCAGGTTGATGCCGCCGTGGCTCGGGTCGAGCCAGCGCTGGGTCACGGCCTTGCCTCGGGTGAAGAACTGGACGCCGTCCGCGCCGTAGGCGTGGGTGTCGCCGAAGAGGGAGGCCTTCCAACCGCCGAAGGAGTAGTAGGCGACCGGGACCGGGATCGGCACGTTGATGCCGACCATGCCGACCTCGACCTCGTTCTGGAAGCGCCGGGCCGCGCCGCCGTCGTTGGTGAAGATGGCGGTGCCGTTGCCGTAGGGGTTGGCGTTGATCAGCGCCAGGCCCTCGTCGTAGGAGTTCACCCGGACGACGGACAGCACGGGGCCGAAGATCTCGTCGTTGTAGACGGACATGCCGGGCTTGACGTTGTCGAAGAGCGTCGGGCCGAGCCAGAAGCCGTCGACGCTGTCCTCGCCCGCGATGGGGTGCTTCCGGCCGTCCACGACCAGCTCCGCGCCGTCGGCGAGGCCCGAGTCGAGGTAGGAGACGACCTTGTCGCGGTGGACGCCGGTGACCAGCGGGCCCATATCGGAGTCGCCGTTGCAGCCCGGGCCGACCTTCAGGGTGGCCATGCGCTGCTTGATCTTCTCGATCAGCTCGTCCGCGATCGGCTCGACCGCGACGAGCACCGAGATGGCCATGCAGCGCTCGCCCGCCGCGCCGAAGCCGGCGTTGATCGCGGCGTCGGCGGCCAGGTCGAGGTCGGAGTCCGGCAGGACCAGCATGTGGTTCTTGGCGCCGCCCAGAGCCTGGACGCGCTTGCCGTAGCGGGTACCGGTCTCGTAGACGTAGCGGGCGATCGGGGTCGAGCCCACGAACGACACGGACTTGACGTCCGGGTGCTCCAGCAGGCGGTCGACCGCGACCTTGTCGCCGTGGACGACGTTGAAGACGCCGGCCGGGAGGCCGGCCTCGGCCCACAGCTCGGCGAGGAAGTTCGCCGCGGACGGGTCCTTCTCGGAGGGCTTCAGCACGACGGTGTTACCCGCCGCGATCGCGATCGGGAAGAACCACATGGGGACCATCGCCGGGAAGTTGAACGGCGAGATGATCGCGACGGGGCCGAGCGGCTGGCGGATCGAGTAGACGTCGATGCCGGTGGAGGCCTGCTCGGTGAAGCCGCCCTTGAGGAGCTGCGGGATGCCGCAGGCGTACTCCACCACCTCGAGGCCGCGCGCGATCTCGCCCAGCGCGTCCGAGTGCACCTTGCCGTGCTCGGAGACGATGATCGAGGCCAGTTCGTCCTTGCGGCTGTTGAGCAGCTCGCGGAACTTGAACAGCACCTGCGTCCGCTTGGCCAGCGAAGCGTTGCGCCAGTCGGCGAACGCGGTGACGGCGGCGGACACCGCCGCGTCGATCTCGCTGATGGTGGCGAAGTCCACCTGACCGGAGACCTTGCCGGTCGCCGGGTCGTAGATGTCACCGCGACGCGGGGCGGCGCCGGCCGTGGGGACGGCCTCGCCGGCGATCCAGTGGGTGATGTGCTTGCTCAAGGTCTGCCTCCGAGTCCAGGCGGGGCACGCGGAATGGGCTTCCAGCGGTGCAAGAAAGGTGCGGGATGCTGTGCGGTGCCGCGCTCTCCTCCCATTCTGTTTCGGCCGCCGGACACCCTCAATCATCAGCCTGTCGGGTGATTTCGGATCTGCCTTACACCTCGTCCGGCTCACGGGGCGCGTGGCCGTCGCGCGGGTCGCCTCCCTCCCCCTCGTACCCCGTCCGGGAGGTCGTCTCCCCCATCTCTCCGCGCAGTCCGGCGGTGAGCAGCGCGGCGGCCTCGTGCATGGCCAGTTCGAGCAGCACCGGGTCGTTGAGCAGGCCGGTTCCGTCCGGCGGCACCAGCCAGCGCAGTCCGCGGCCGGCGCGGGAGGGGTGGGGGACGGCGAGCCAGGTGCCGGGCCCGGAGGTGCGGATGCCGGTGCCGACCCAGCGCGCGGCGGTGCCGGGGGGCACGAAGAAGCCGAAGCGGTAGTCGCCGAAGTCCACAAGGACGGGCCCGGGGTCGCTGTCGAGGCGCAGCAGCACGTCCGCGGTGAGTCGGCCCAGGTCTCCCGGCACGACCAGGACGTCCCAGAGTCGGCCGGCGGGCAGCAGGGCGATGCCCATCGCGCTGCGTTCCCACTCCCATCGGCACGCCTCGGGGTCGGGCGCCGCCGCGGCGAGCCACTCGATCGCGGCGCTCGGTTCCAGACTTCCCATGCCTCTCGCCCTCCACATCAGCCGGCCGGGCCCCGGGGGGTGGCGAATCCGGGGTCACCGGGGGAGAGAGCTCCGGCATCCGACTCTTACAGCGTTTCGGGGACCATCGTGGGGGCGGCCCGGCTCATGGAGGCGAGAAGGTGGGTATAGGCGCGAAAGCGGCGCGCACCCGCTATAGGGTGTGCGCCGCCATGCTCATGACGGCCCGAGGGCTGCTCGCGGCCGGGCTTTCGGGGCCTAGCTGTCGAAGCCGAGGCCCAGCGCGTCCATGGTCTTCAGCCACAGGTTGCGCTTGCCGGCGTTGTGGTCGGCGCGGTCGAGGGACCACTTGGTCATCTCGATGCCGAGCCACTTGACCGGCTCGGGCGGGAACGGCAGCGGCTTGTGCTTGACCATCTCGAGCTCGGTGCGCTCGGTCTGCCTGCCCGCGAGCAGGTCCAGCATCACCTCCGCGCCAAAGCGGGTCGCGCCGACGCCCAGGCCGGTGTAGCCCAGCGCGTAGGAGACGCGGCCCTTGTGCGCGGTGCCGAAGAACGCGGAGAAGCGGCTGCAGGTGTCGATCGCGCCGCCCCAGGCGTGGGTGAACTTCAGGCCCTCCAGCTGCGGGAAGGCGGTGAAGAAGTGCTCGGCCAGCTTGACGTAGGTCTCGGGCCTGTGGTCGTACTCGTCCCTGACCTTGCTGCCGTAGTGGTAGACGGCGTCGTACCCGCCCCACAGGATCCGGTTGTCGGCGGAGATCCGGAAGTAGTGGAACTGGTTGTTGGAGTCGCCGAGGCCCTGGCGGTTCTTCCAGCCGATCGAGGCGAGCTGCTCCTCGGTCAGCGGCTCCGTCATCAGCGCGTAGTCGTAGACCGGCGCGAGGAACGGGCGCAGGCGCTTGACCAGGCTGGGGAAGATGTTGGTGCCGAGCGCGACGTGGCGGGCGAAGACCCGGCCGTAGGGGGTCCTGGCCGCCATGCCCGAGCCCTTGGGCGCGAGATCGGTCGCCGGGGAGTGCTCGAAGACGCGCACGCCCAGGTCCTTGCAGGCGCGCTTGAGGCCCCAGGCCAGCTTGGCGGGGTGGACCATGGCGACGTCGTCGCGGTGCCACAGGCCCGCGAGGAAGGTGGGCGAGTCGACCTGCGCCCGTACCGCGTCCGCGTCGAGGAACTCGGACTCGATGCCGTACTCGCGCATCTGCTCCGCGCCCTCGCGCAGCTCGTCGACCTGGTGCGGCTCGGTGGCCACGTCCAGTTCTCCGGTGCGCTCCCAGTCGCAGTCGATGTCGTAGCGCTTGACCGCGGCCTCGATCTCGTCGAGGTTCTCGCGGCCGAGCCGCTCCAGGGTGCGCAGCTCGTCCGGCCAGCGCTCCAGGCCGTTGAAGAACCCGTGGGTGAGGCTGGCAGCGCAGAAGCCGCCGTTGCGGCCGGAGGCGGCCCAGCCGATCTCCTTGCCCTCCAGCAGGACGACGTCGAGGGAGGGGTCGCGCTCCTTGGCGATCAGGGCGGTCCACAGGCCGGTGTAGCCGCCGCCGACGACCAGCAGGTCGCAGTGGGTGTCGCCGACCAGGGCCGGCTCGGGCTCGGGCTTCGCGGGGTCCGTGAGCCAGAAGGGGGTGTACTGGACGTCGGCGATCGAATGGGCCGGATCCATAGGTCTCACTGCTTTCTTGGTCCCGGGCGGTCTGTCTTACCGCCCGGGACGTAGAGGGTGGGAGAAGCGGCGATCCGGATTACCGGTCACCGAAGATCGTGCGGTGCCAGTCCTTGCGGGCCACGGCGGTGATGTCCTGCATCACGTGCTTGACCTGCGTGTACTCGTCGAGGGAGTACTGCGACATGTCCTTGCCGTAGCCGGAGGCCTTGTAGCCGCCGTGGGGCATCTCGCTGATGATCGGAATGTGGTCGTTGACCCACACGCACCCGGCCTGGATCTCGCGACTGGCGCGCAGGGCGCGGAAGGTGTTGGTGGTCCACGCGGAGGCGGCCAGCCCGTAGGGGGTGTCGTTGGCCAGTTCGATGCCCTCGTCGTCGGTGTCGAAGGGCAGCACGACCAGGACCGGGCCGAAGAGCTCCTGTTGGACGATCTCGGCGTCCTGGGCGACGTCGGTGACCAGCGTCGGGCGGTAGTAGGCGCCCAGGGTGAGGTCGGTGCCGTCGTGGCCCTTCTCGGGGGCGAAGCCGCCGGCGGCGATGGTCGCGCCGTAGCCGCGGGCGCGCTCGACGAAGCCGGCGACGGAGTCGCGCTGGCGCTCGGAGACGAGCGGGCCGAGGTCGGTCTGCGGGTTGAACGGGTCCCCGAGGCGGATCGACTCGAAGAGCTCCGCCGCACCGGCCACGAAGGCGTCGAAGAGCGGGCGCTGCACGTAGGCGCGAGTGGCGGCGGTGCAGTCCTGGCCGGTGTTGATCAGGGCGCCGGCGGCGGCGCCGTTGATCGCGGCCTCCAGGTCGGCGTCGTCGAAGACGACGAAGGGGGCCTTGCCACCGAGCTCCAGGTGGGTCCGCTTGACGCCCTGGATCGCGACCTCGCCGACGCGGGTGCCGACGCCGGTGGAGCCGGTGAAGGAGACCATCGCGACGTCGGGGTGGCCGATCAGGTACTCGCCGACGCTGCGACCCTTGCCGGTGACGACGTTGACCACGCCGTCGGGGATGCCCGCGTCGGTGCAGGCCTGCGCGAACATCAGCGAGGTCAGCGGGGTCAGCTCGGCCGGCTTGAGGACGATGGTGTTGCCCGCGGCGATGGCCGGGAGGATCTTCCAGGCGGCCATCTGCAGCGGGTAGTTCCACGGCGCGATGGAGCCGACGACGCCGATCGCCTCGCGGCGGATCGAGGAGGTGTGGGTGCCGGACCACTCCCCGGTGGCCTTGCCCTCCAGGTTGCGGGCGGCCCCGGCGAAGAAGGCCGTGTTGTCGATGGTGCCCGGGACGTCGAACTCGGTGGTCAGCTTGATCGGCTTGCCGGTCTGCGCGGACTCGACGCGCGCGAAGTCCTCGGCGCGCTCCTCCAGGACGGCGGCGAGCCTGGTCAGGGCAGCGCTGCGCTCGGCCGGGGTGGCGCCGGACCACGCCGGGAAGGCGCGCTTGGCCGCCGCCACCGCGGCGTCGACGTCGGCGGGGGAGGCCAGGTCCACACGCTGCACCAGGGTGCCGTTCGCCGGGTTGGTGACGTCGAAGGTGTCGCCCGAGGTGCCGGCCCGCAGGGCCCCGTCGATGTACTGGGCTCCGGCGTCGAAGCGGTCGCCGACGATGGTCCGGTCCATGGGTATCTCTCCTCGGGAGCATGCGATGGGCGGGTGCCCGTTCAGCGACGATGCCTGGTGGGGGAAGGGGCGGGCAAGCGACAGTCTGCAAGGTGGATCACGACCAGCATGACACGGTGCAAAGCCGAACCCGGGCGACAGCTCGTTGCCGGAATGTCGCGTGAGCCTGACACTATGGAGGGCACTCCCGCGCGCGGTCCCCGCGCTCCACCCGCCCCGCAGAGCCCGAAGGATCGCCATGTTCCCCACCGTCGCCCGCGTCCTCGAACTGGACGTGGTCAGTCGCGGCCTCCCCGAGGTCGTGGCCGGGGCGCAGCACCTGGAACACCCGGTGCGTTGGGTCCACGTCAGCGAGCTGGCCGACGTGGCCGACATGCTGCAGGGCGGCGAGTTGATCCTGACCACCGGCATCGCGCTGCCCGAGGACCGCGAGGGGCTCGCCCGCTACGTCCGCGAGCTCGCCGACGTCGGCGCGGCCGGCCTGGTGGTGGAGTTCGGGCGACGCTACTTCGACTCGCTGCCGCGCGCGCTGGTGCACGCCGCCGAACAGCGCGGGCTGCCGCTGATCGTGCTCCGGCGCGAGCTGCGCTTCGTCGCCGTGACCGAGGCCGTGCACGCCCTGGTCGTCAACGCGCAGCTGGAGGAGCTGCGTTCGTCGGAGGAGATCCACCAGACCTTCAACGAGCTGGCGGTCGAGGGCGCGGAGCCGGTCGAGGTCGTGCGCCAGGTGGCGCGGATGGCGGGCGCGCCGGTGGTGCTGGAGAACCTCTCGCACCAGGTCCTCGCCTACGACACCGCAGGCCAGAACGCCCAGGTGGTCCTGGCCGGCTGGGAGTCCCGCTCGCGCGGCGTGCGCCCACAGGGCCGCACCGGGTACGACCCGCGCACCGGCTGGCTGACGACGTCCGTCGGCGCGCGCGGGCACGACTGGGGCCGACTGGTCCTGATCGGCAAGCCCGGCTCGACGCAGGAGGACGCCGTCCCGCAGACGGCCTCGCACCGCCACACCATGCTGGTCGAGCGCGCGGCGGCGACGCTGGCGCTGAACCGCCTGATGGTCCGCGACCGCGAGTCGCTGGAGCGGCAGACGCACCGCACCCTGCTCTCCGGCATCCTGACGCACGCGCTGACCGTCTCGGACGTGGCGCTGCGGGCCTCCGCGCTCGGCGTCCCGCTGGAGGGGCGCCGCCTGGTGGGCGTCGTGCTGCGTCAACGGCGCGGCCCGCTCCCGGCCGCGCTGGAGGCGCAGGCGCGCCTGCGCGACTTCACCGAGACGGCGGCCGCCGCCGTGCGCGAGCGGCGTCTGACGGCGCTGGTCGGCGCGCTCGACGACGAGGCCGTCGGCCTGCTGGTCTCGCTCGGCCCCAAGGACGACGAGCACTCCGCGCTGGACGGCTTCGCCGGCGTGCTGAGACGCCTGGTCACCGAGCAGGAGGACGGCCCGGAGCCGGTCGTCGCGGTGGGCTCCTCGGTGGGCTCGGTGCGCGACGCGCGCCGCACCCTGGTCGAGGCCACCCAGGTCGCCGACGCCGCGCTGCACGACACCCCGAGCACGCCGGGCACCCGCTCCGCCTCCTACTACCGTCTGCCGGACGTCCGGCTGCGCGGCCTGCTGCACCTGCTGCGCGACGACGCTCGTCTCCAGACCTACGTGGAGCGCGAGTTGGGCCCGCTGCTGGCCTACGACGCGGAGCACAACAGTCAGTTGATCGCGATGCTCCGCATCTACCTGGAGCAGGGCCGCAACAAGTCCGCGGCGGCGGACGCCGCCCACCTCTCCCGCCCGTCGTTCTACGACCGGCTGCACAAGGTGGAGCGCGTGCTCGGGGTGGACCTGGACCAGGTCGAGTCCTGCCTGTCGCTGCACGTCGCCCTGCTGGCGCTGGACGCCGTGCGCCGGTAGGAGCGCCCGGCGCTTCGGAACCTGGCAGGGTAGGCGTCGTGGACGACATCGACCGGGCCATCCTGCGGGAGCTGCAGAGCGACGGCCGGATCCCCTACGCGGACCTCGGCCCCCGGGTGGGCCTCTCCCCCTCCGCCGCGCGGCAGCGGGTGCAGCGGCTGATCGACGCGAAGGTGGTGCAGGTCGTCGGGGTCACCGACCCGATGGCGATGGGCGGGCAGGCGATGGCGCTGCTCGGTATCCGGGTCGACGGGGACGCGCGGGCGGTCGCGGACGCGCTCGGGCGACGCGACGAGGTCGTCTACTCGGTGCTGACCTCGGGCGGCTACGACCTGTTCGCCGAGGTGGTGTGCCAGGACCCGCGCGCGCTGCTGGACTTCATCAACGACGTGGTCCGGCCGGTCGAGGGCGTGACGGCCGTGGACAACTTCCCTTACTTCGGGATCCACACCCACCGCTTCGCCTGGAACGTCTAGGACGTCCGAGGGGCGCGGGGCCGAAGCCCCGCGCCCCTCGACGGTTCGTCAGGAGGTCACTCCGCGATGGAGGTCATGACGTGCTTGATCCGGGTGTAGTCCTCGAAGCCGTAGGAGGAGAGGTCCTTGCCGTAGCCGGACTTCTTGAACCCGCCGTGCGGCATCTCGGCGACCAGCGGAATGTGGGTGTTGATCCACACCGCGCCGAAGTCCAGGCGCTTGGCCATGCGCATCGCCCGGGCGTGGTCCTTGGTCCACACCGAGGAGGCGAGCGCGTACTCGACGCCGTTGGCGTTGCGGACGGCCTCGGCCTCGTCGGAGAACTTCTGCACGGTGATGACCGGGCCGAAGACCTCGTTCTGGATGATCTCGTCGTCCTGGTTCAGGCCGGAGACGACGGTCGGGGCGTAGAAGTAGCCCTTGTCGCCGACGCGGTGGCCACCGGCCTCGACCTTGGCGTGGCTCGGCAGGCGGTCGATGAAGCCGGTCACCTGGGCGAGCTGGTTGGCGTTGTTCAGCGGGCCGTAGAGCACGTCCTCGTCGTCCGGCTGGCCGGTCTTGGTCTCGGCGGCTGCCTTGGCGAGCTGGGCCACGAACTCGTCGTGGATCGACTCGTGCACCAGCACGCGGGTGGCGGCGGTGCAGTCCTGGCCGGCGTTGAAGTAGCCGGCGACGGAGATGCCCTCGACGGCGGCCGGGATGTCGGCGTCCTCGAAGACGACGACCGGGGCCTTGCCGCCGAGCTCCAGGTGGACGCGCTTGACGTCCTTGGCCGCGGAGGCGGCCACCTGCATGCCGGCGCGCACGGAGCCGGTGATGGAGGCCATCGCCGGGATCTCGTGCTCGACCATGGCGCGGCCGGTCTCGCGGTCGCCGCAGACGACGTTGAAGACGCCCGGGGGCAGGATCTCACCGATGATCTCGGCGAGCAGCACGGTGGAGGCCGGGGTGGTGTCCGACGGCTTCAGCACCACCGTGTTGCCCGCGGCGATCGCCGGGGCGAACTTCCACACGGCCATCATCATCGGGTAGTTCCACGGCGCCACCTGGGCGCAGACGCCGACCGGCTCGCGACGGATGATCGAGGTCATGCCGTCCATGTACTCACCGGCCGACTTGCCCTCGAGCATGCGGGCGGCGCCGGCGAAGAAGCGGATCTGGTCCACCATCGGAGGAATCTCCTCCGACGCGGTCAGCGCGATCGGCTTGCCGGTGTTCCTGGACTCGACGGCGACGAGCTCCTCGGCCCGCGCCTCGACCGCGTCGGCGATCTTCAGCAGGGCGAGCTGACGCTGCGAGGGGGTGGTGTCCCGCCACGTCTCGAACGCGGCAGCGGCGGCGGCCATGGCCGCGTCGACGTCGGCCTGGGCCGAGAGCGGCGCGGTGGCGTAGACCTCGCCCGTCGTCGGGTCGATGACCTCGGTGGTGCGGCCGTCGGCCGCATCGGTGAACGCGCCGTTGATGTAGTTGCGCAGCTTCAGAAGCTCGCTCACTTCGGACCTCTTCTCGACTTCTGCTTGGGCGACGTCGTTGTCGTCGCGCCCAGGGTAACTCTGTGCTGCGGTTATCGACAGGCCCGGGCGACGAAGACGATGGATTCAGTATCGATACCAAGCTCCAGCAACGGAATCACTTGCGAACATCCGAACGATCAGGCAAGGTGACCTCGTGGCCAACCGCGACCGGAACGCCAATGTTCCCCTCGACTCCGTCTCCAAAGCGATCATCGAACAGCTTCAGGAGGACGGTCGCCGCGCCTACGCGACCATCGGAAAGGCCGTCGGCCTCTCCGAGGCGGCGGTGCGGCAGCGCGTCCAGAAGCTGCTCGACCAGGGTGTCATGCAGATCGTGGCGGTGACGGATCCCCGCACCGTGGGTTTCTCACGACAGGCGATGGTGGGCATCGTCGTCGAGGGTGACGTCGAGGACGTCGCCGACGCGTTGGTCGCCATGGACGAGGTGGACTACGTCGTGGTCACCGCCGGCTCGTTCGACCTGATGGCCGAACTGGTCTGCGAGGACGACGAGCATCTCCTCGAACTGATCAACAAGCGCATCCGCGCGCTTCCCGGCGTGCGGAGGACCGAGAGTTTCGTTTACCTGAAACTCCGGAAACAGACCTACACCTGGGGTACCCGATGAGCGCCGACGCGGTCGCCAACAAGGACCTGTCCAAATCCGCCTACGACCACCTGTGGATGCACTTCACCCGCATGTCGTCGTACGAGAAGAACCCGGTGCCGACGATCGTTCGCGGCGAGGGCACCTACATCTACGACTCGAACGGCCGCAAGTACCTCGACGGTCTCGCCGGTCTGTTCGTCGTGCAGGCCGGTCACGGCCGCAAGGAGCTGGCCGAGGTCGCCCGCAAGCAGGCCGAGGAGCTGGCCTTCTTCCCCATCTGGAGCTACGCGCACCCGATGGCGATCGAGCTGGCCGAGCGTCTCGCGAACTACGCCCCCGGCGACCTGAACAAGGTCTTCTTCACCACCGGCGGCGGCGAGGCCGTCGAGACCGCCTGGAAGCTGGCCAAGCAGTACTTCAAGCTCACCGGTGAGCCCACCAAGTACAAGGTCATCTCGCGTGCGGTGGCCTACCACGGCACCCCCCAGGGCGCCCTGTCCATCACCGGCCTGCCGGCCCTGAAGGCCCCCTTCGAGCCGCTGGTCCCGGGCACCCACAAGGTCCCGAACACCAACATCTACCGCGCCCCGATCTTCGGCGACGACCCGGAGGCCTTCGGCCGCTGGTGCGCCGACCAGATCGAGCAGCAGATCCTGTTCGAGGGCCCGGAGACCGTCGCCGCCGTCTTCCTCGAGCCGGTGCAGAACGCCGGTGGCTGCTTCCCGCCGCCGCCCGGGTACTTCCAGCGCGTCCGCGAGATCTGCGACCAGTACAACGTGCTGCTCGTCTCGGACGAGACCATCTGCGCCTTCGGCCGTCTCGGCACGATGTTCGCCTGTGACAAGTTCGACTACGTGCCGGACATGATCACCTGCGCCAAGGGCATGACCTCGGGCTACTCCCCGATCGGCGCCTGCATCATCTCCGACCGCCTGGCCGAGCCGTTCTACAAGCAGGACAACACCTTCCTGCACGGCTACACCTTCGGTGGCCACCCGGTCTCCTCGGCTGTCGGCCTCGCCAACCTCGACATCTTCGAGCGCGAGGGCCTGAACAAGCACGTCCTGGAGAACGAGAACGCGTTCCTCACGACACTGCAGAAGCTGCACGACCTGCCGATCGTCGGCGACGTCCGCGGCAACGGCTTCTTCTACGGGATCGAGCTGGTGACCGACAAGGCCACCAAGCAGTCCTTCACCGACGAGCAGTGCGAGCGCGTGCTCTACGGCTTCCTCTCGAAGGCGCTCTTCGAGAACGGCCTGTACTGCCGCGCCGACGACCGTGGCGACCCGGTCATCCAGCTCTCGCCGCCGCTGACCGCGGACCAGTCCACGTTCGACGAGATCGAGCAGATCCTGCGCAACGTGCTCACCGAGGCGTGGACGAAGCTGTAAGCCGGTAGGGCCGCGAGCCCTCCGCACTGACTCTCCGTCACCACCCTCCGCCGCAGGGCGGCTCCGGCGACTCACCGGGGCCGCCCTGCGGTGCTCGTGGGGAGATTCCTTCACTCGTGTGAGTGATATAGACGACACGCCGCGTAACTCCGTCACGCAACCCGCACACCTTTCCCTCGTTCATAATCTGTGAGCCACAACTCACAGAGGCGGAGGAAGCCGTGAGCGTCGCACCACCCGACAACGACGTGCTCTGGGCGCGTTCGCTGGTCAAGTCGCACCACGGCACCCCTGCGCTGCGCGGCGTCTCCCTCAACGTGCGGGAGGGCGAGGTGCTCGCCGTCGCCGGACCGCGCGGCTGCGGCAAGACCACGCTGCTGGACGTGCTCAGCGGCATGCTTCCCGCGGACGAGGGTGAGGTCTGGTTCAACAGCTCCCCCGTTCACACGCTCGGCCGAGCCGGCCGGGAGAGGCTGCGCCGCGAGCGGTTCGGCTATGTGGGCCCCGAGCCGCAGCTGGTGCCGGAGCTGAACGCGCGTGAGAACGTGGCCCTGCCGATGCTGCTGGCGGGGCTCCCCCGCAAGGTCGCCGCGACCTCGGCCGCGGAGTGGCTCGAGCGCCTCGACGTCGCCGACTGCGCCAAGCGCCGCCCCGCCGAGCTGTTGCAGGACCAGCGCCAGCGGATTGCCGTCGCCCGCGCGCTGGCCGCGGACCCGGCCGTGGTCTTCGCCGACGAGCCCACGGCCCCGCTGCACCGCGAGTCGCAGGACCAGGTGATGCGGATACTGCTCACCGCGTCGCGCTCGCACAAGATCACCCTTATTCTGGCCACGCACGACGCGAGCGTGGCCAGATATGCCAACCGGGTGGCGGTGATGGCCGACGGACGTCTCGCCACACCTGTCGACGCCCGGGACGCCGTCGCTCTGAGCGAGCTCGAAGAGGACGCCACTACGTGTTCTACCTCCGTGTAGCGCGCGGCTACCGTGCGCTGGACCTGCTGCGCTGGATCCTGACCAGCGCCGCCTCGGCGGTCGTGGCCGCGTTGCTGCTGCGCGCGCTCGGCCGCGCGGTCTCCACGCCCGCGCCGGCCCCAGCCGGGCCGTCCCTGGACCGGCTCCTGTGGTGCCTGCCCCCGTTGGTGGGCGTCGCCTACCTGGCCGGGGCCTGGGCCCGGGCGCTGCCGTTGCAGCAGCCGGAGCGCATGGCGGGCCTGGTCGCGGCCGGTGTCGGGCCTCTGCGGATGCGGCTGCTGCTCGCCGGGGAGATGGCGCTGGCCTGCGCCTTCGGAGCGGCCCTCACGCTCGGCGGCTTCCTGCTGCTGCGCGCCCACGTGGTGGAGCTGCTCCCCGACGGACGTCTCGACGACGCGCTCGGCGTCCACGGCGCGCTGCCCTTCGCGGGCACGCTGACCCTGCTGGCGATCATCCCCGTGCTCGGCGGTCTCGCCGCCGCGGCCTCGGTCCGGCCGCAGGACGTCGTCCCCGTCGACGGCTCCGACCTGCCGTTGCGCCGCCCCACCGCGCGCCGGATCGCGCTGGCCGCCGGGCTGCCGGCGCTCGGCACGCTCATCGTGGTCACGGCGGTCCGGGTGAACGCGCCCCAGGCGGCGGCCGTCGGCTGGTTCGTCGCGACCGCGGGCATCGCACTCGCCGTCCCGGTCCTGCTCTACGGCGCGGGCGAGGCCCTCGCCTGGGGCCGCCCCCGCGCCACCCGGCTGCTCGCCGGCCGCGGTCTCCAGGCCCAGGCCTGGCGGCTGGGCACCCCGCTGGCCGTCCTCTGCGTCGTCGGCGCGATCGGCGCCGCCGCCTGGTTCCAGTACGTCTCCGACCAGCACCGCCACCTGGGGCCACTGCCTCTGGTCGAGGCGGCCCTCGTCGCCCTCTGCGTCCTCGGCGCCCTGCTGACCCGCCTGGCCGAGCTCGCCGGCGCCCACCGCGCCGCCTACGGCCCCCTGCGCCGCATGGGCGCCTCGACCTCCGTCCTCCAGGGCTCCGTCGCCCTGCGCACCGCCGCCGCCGGCGTCGTCGTCCTCACCGCCGGCACCGGCGCGGGCCTGCTCGCGTGGGCGGCGCTGGGCGTGTGAGCCGCTGACCCCGGCTCGTCGAACGGCGAAGGCCGCCGGGAGCGCTCCGCTCCCGGCGGCCTTCGCCGTTGCTACCGGAACCTCAGCCCGCGGCGGCCAGCTGCCCGCAGGCGCCGTCGATCTCCTGGCCGCGGGTGTCGCGGACGGTGACCGGGACACCGTGGGACTGGAGGCGGCGGACGAACTCGCGCTCGTCCTCCGGGCGCGAGGCCGTCCACTTGGAGCCGGGGGTGGGGTTCAGCGGGATCAGGTTGACGTGCGCGTTGCGGCTCTTGAGCAGCCGACCCAGCAGGTCCGCGCGCCAGGCCTGGTCGTTGATGTCCTTGATCAGCGCGTACTCGATGGAGACGCGGCGGCCGGACTGCGCCGCGTAGTCCCACGCGGAGTCCAGCACCTCGGCGACCTTCCAGCGCGTGTTGACCGGCACCAGCTCGTCGCGCAGCTCGTCGTCGGGCGCGTGCAGGGAGACGGCGAGCCGGACGCTCAGCCGCTCCTCCGCCAGCTTGTTGATCGCGGGCACCAGACCGACCGTCGAGACGGTGATGCCGCGCTGCGACAGCCCGAACCCGGACGGGGCCGGCTCGGTCAGGCGGCGGATCGCCGCGATGACGCGCTTGTAGTTGGCGAGCGGCTCGCCCATGCCCATGAAGACCACGTTGGACAGCCTCACCGCGCGCGCCTCGCCGTCCTCGCCCGCCTGCTCGCCGCCGAACTCGCCCGCCTTGATCGCGCGCATGCCCGCGGCGATCTGCTCGACGATCTCCGCGGTGGACAGGTTCCGGGTGAGCCCCGCCTGGCCGGTGGCGCAGAACGGGCAGTTCATGCCGCAGCCGGCCTGCGAGCTGATGCACATCGTCACCCGGTCCGGGTACTTCATCAGCACCGACTCGACCAGCACGCCGTCGAAGAGCTTCCACAGCGTCTTGCGGGTGGTGTCGTCGTCGCACGAGACGTGCCGAACCTCCGTCATCAGCTCCGGCAGCATGGCCTCGGCGAGCTTCTCCCGGGAGCCGGCGGGGATGTCCGTCCACTCCTCCGGCCTCGCGGCGAGCCGCCCGAAGTACTGACGCGACAACTGGTCGGCGCGGAACGGCTTCTCGCCGAGCGCGACGATCGCCTCCTTCCGCTCGGCGACGGAGAGGTCGGCAAGATGACGCGGCGGCTTGGCCCCACGGGGCGCGGCAAAGGTGAGTTCACCCGGAAGTGGCTTAGGCATGATTCATCCAGTCTCGCAGATGCACGACGCGTTCCCCGATGGGTGGCGCCGGGGCTGTCGTCGTCGGCCTCGCGGACAGCCCCTTGATCTTCTTCGCCGCAGTCCCGGTATCGAATCGGTAGTGTCTCGGCGATCACGGATGGCAGCGCTGGGGGACGGATGAGCACCGAACCGAACGGTCTGGGAGGCCTGCCCAGGTTCGAGCACCGGACGCGGCCGGACGAGCTGCTGCCGCCCCCGCCCGGCGTCAACGCGCAGGCCTTGTGCGCCTTCGTGCTTTCGCTGGTCGGTGGTTCTCTGGTCGCGATCGTGCGCGCGGTCATCGCCCTCGGCAAGGTCGGCGACACCGGACAGCGGGGGCGTGGTCTGGCGATCGTCGCCCTCTGAGGCAGCGACTGTCGGCGGACCGGAACGCCGCAGGCCCCGCCGGGAAGGGCGGGGCCTGCGGGAGGCGGGGTCAGACCTGGGCGGGGACGAGCTTCGGGTCCCCGCCGTACTTCGAAGAGCTTCTCAGCCCGCCCCGACGAACCCGACCAGAACCAGCCAGACCACCGGGGCCGTCGGCAGGAGGGAGTCGAGGCGGTCCATGATGCCGCCGTGGCCCGGGAGGAGCGTGCCCATGTCCTTGATGCCGAGGTCGCGCTTGATCATCGACTCGCCGAGGTCGCCCAGGGTCGCGGAGACCGCGACGCAGGCGCCCAGGACCAGGCCCTGCCACCAGCTGCCGTCGGTGATCATCAGCTGCATGCCCGCCGCGCCGGCGATCATGCACAGCAGCACGCCGCCCGCCAGGCCCTCGCGGGTCTTGCCGGGGCTGATCCGCGGGGCGAGTTTGTGCTTGCCGAAGCGCGAACCCGCCGCGTACGCGCCGGTGTCGCTGCAGATGGTGAGCACCAGGAAGAGGGCCACCCGCTGCGGGCCGTCGTGAGCGGCCAGCATCAGCATGACGAAGGTCGCCAGGAACGGCACGTAGAAGGCCGTGAAGATGCCGGCCGTCACGTCCCGCAGGTAGTTCTCCGGCGGCTCCGTCATGCGCCAGACCAGCACGGCAAGGCTGGTCAGCGCCAGCGCCACCACCGCGGCCTCCGGGCCGCCGAGATAGGCGGCCACCTCCATCGCCGCGCCGCCCACCAACAGCGGGATCAGCGGGACGCGGATGCCCTTGGCCTCCGTGAGCCGGGTGGTGAGCTCCCACATGCCGACGCTCACCGCGGCCACGACCACGCCGACGAAGAGCCACTTGACCACGAAGAGGGAGGCCAGGATCACCGCGCCGAGGCCGAGGCCGACGCCGACGGCCGCACGCAGGTCACGTCCGGCCTTGGGCGCGGACTTCTCCGGCGCCTTGGGCGCGGGCGCACCGGGGCCTCCGGACGCGGCCTGGGCCGGGCCGCCGGGCTGCTGCTCGGGGGCCGGCGGGACGGGAGGCATGTACTGAGTGTGCGCCATGTCCGCGTCCGCGTGCAGACCCTGCGGCTGCTCAGCGCCGTGCTCCGGCGGGTACGGACCCCCGGGCACGGACTGCCCGTAGTGCCCGTACGCGGCCTGCTCGAACTGCGGCTGCTCGAACTGCGACTGCTGCTGTGGCTGGGGCTGCGGCTGTCCGTAGCCGGGCTGCGGCCCGTACGGGGGCTGGGCATGCCCCGCTGCCGGCCCGTGGTCGGTCACGGGCGGCAGCAGCGTGGTGGCCTGGTCGTCACCGAGCGGCGCCGACCCGTCCGGCGCCAATCCCTCCGACGGCAGTCCGTGGCCCTGGGCGTGGGCCCCGGCACCCCTGTCTCCAAGAGTGGGCCCCCAGAAGGAATCGTCGTTCATCAGACCTCGAGCAGCTCGGCTTCCTTGTGCTTGAGCAGCTCGTCCACCTGGGCGACGTAGCGGCTGGTGACGTCGTCGAGCTCCTTCTCGGCGCGACGGACCTCGTCCTCGCCCGCCTCGCCGTCCTTCACCATCTTGTCGAGGGTGTCCTTGGCCTTGCGGCGGACGTTGCGGATGGAGATCTTGCAGTCCTCCGCCTTGTTGCGGGCGACCTTGATGTACTCCTTGCGCCGCTCCTCGGTGAGCTGCGGGAAGTTCACGCGGATGATCGAACCGTCGTTGCTCGGGTTGACGCCGAGGTCCGAGTTGCGGATGGCCTCCTCGATCACCCGCAGCGAGCTCTTGTCGAACGGCGAGACGACCGCCATCCGCGGCTCCGGCACCGAGAAGGAGGCGAGCTGGTTGATCGGGGTCATCGTGCCGTAGTACTCAGCGACGATCTTGGCGAACATCGCGGGGTGCGCACGGCCGGTGCGGATCGCGGCGAAGTCGTCCTTGGCGACGCTGACGGCCTTCTCCATCTTCTCCTCGGCCTCGAGGAGGGTCTCTTCGATCACAATCTGCTCCTGTCCGGGGCGACCCGGTCTCGAACTGCTGGAACTACTTCGCATCTACCGGGCACGTTCACTCAAGGCAGCCCGGTTGTCCATCCCCCGCGAACGGGAGCGGGCGCCTCAGGCGGTGGGCGCGTCCGTGCTGATCAACGTCCCGATCTTCTCATTGCGAACCGCTCGGGCGATATTGCCCTCCTTGAGCAGTTCGAAGACCCGGATCGGCAGGTCGTTGTCCTTGCAGAGCGTGATCGCGGTGAGATCGGCGACCTTGAGATCCCGGGCGATCACCTCGGAGTATTCCAGGGCGTCGAACTTCACGGCGTCCGGATTGATCCGCGGGTCGGAGTCGTAGACGCCGTCTACGCCGTTCTTGCCCATGAGCAGCACCTCGGCGTGGATCTCCAGCGCGCGCTGGACCGCCGTGGTGTCGGTGGAGAAGTAGGGCATGCCCATACCGGCGCCGAAGATCACGACGCGGCCCTTCTCCAGGTGCCGCACCGCGCGCAGCGGCAGGTAGGGCTCGGCCACCTGCCCCATGGTGATCGCGGTCTGCACGCGCGTCTCGATGCCCTCCTTGTTCAGGAAGTCCTGCAGCGCGAGCGAGTTCATCACGGTGCCGAGCATGCCCATGTAGTCGGAGCGGGCCCGGTCCATGCCGCGCTGCTGGAGCTCGGCGCCGCGGAAGAAGTTTCCTCCGCCGATGACCACGGCCACCTCGGTGCCGGCCCGCACCACGGTGGCGATCTCACGGGCGATCGCGTGCACCACGTCCGGGTCCACGCCCAGGCCGCCGCCGCCGGCGAAGGCCTCGCCGGAAAGCTTGAGCAGTACGCGGCGACGCGTGGTGCCCTCGTCATCGGTCATCTGCATCGGCTCCTCCTTGTGAAGCACAGCCTTGTGAAGCACAGCCAGATCGAACTCAGCCGGTGGTGCTTGTTGGCGCGTACCCCGGGTGGGGGCACGGATATGAGAAAGAGGCCACTGCCGCCGGAACCTGTTCGGTCACCCGCAGGGCAGTGGCCTCCTCGTCGTTCTCACGACTCACATCGTAGGGGTTGGCCGGAGCCGACCCCGCTGCTCGATCCGGTGGATCAGGCGCCGACGCGGAAGCGGACGAAGCGGACCAGCTTGACGCCGGCCTCGTTCAGCACCTGCTGAACGGTCTTCTTGTTGTCGCGGGCGTAGGCCTGCTCCAGAACCGCGTTCTCCTTGACGAAGCCGGTGACGCGACCCTCGACGATCTTCGGCAGGGCAGCCTCGGGCTTGCCCTCCTCGCGCGCGGTGGCCTCGGCGATGCGGCGCTCGTTGTCGAGCACCTCGGCCGGGATCTCCTCGCGGGAGAGGAAGGTCGGGCCGAAGGCGGCGATGTGCTGGGCGACGCCCTTGGCGACGTCCTCGTTCTCGCCGTCCAGCTCGACCATCACGCCGATGGCCGGCGGCAGGTCCGGGTCGGTGCGGTGCATGTAGACGTTGACGTAGTTGCCACCGTCGAACTGGGCGAAGCGACGGAAGACGATCTTCTCGCCCAGGCTGGCGTTGGCCTCGTCCACGAACTGCTGGACGGTCTTGCCGGGCTCGATCTCGGCGGCCAGGGCGGCGTCGATGTCGGCGGGGGAGTTCTTGGCGACGAAGGCGGCCAGCTCGTTGGCGACGGCCACGAACTTGTCACCCTTGGCGACGAAGTCGGTCTCGCAGTTCAGCTCGACCAGGACGCCGGAGTTGCCCTCGACGAGGGAGACGACGGCGCCGTTGGAGGCGTCGCGGCCCTCACGCTTGGCGACACCCTTCTGGCCCTTGATGCGGAGCAGCTCGACAGCCTTCTCGACGTCGCCCTCGCTCTCGTCCAGGGCCTTCTTGCAGTCCATCATCCCGGCGCCGGTGAGCTCGCGGAGCTTCTTGACGTCCGCGGCGGAAAAGTTCGCCATGGTTCCTGAGTCTCTTCTCGCGTTGTCTTGTGAAGTGAGCGAAGAATCGGGGCGGTTCGACCCACGATCCGACACACGGAAGGGGTACGTCGGCGATCGCCGCCGTACCCCTCCCCGGTCAAGCGGTCAGGCGGGTCAGGCCTGCTCGGCCTCGGCCGCGGGGGCCTCGGCAACCTCGGTCGCCTCGGCGTCCGCGACCTTCTCGGTCTCGGCGGAGGTCTGGACCTCGGCCTCGTCGGCCTTCTTCTCGGCACCGGCGAGCTGCTCGAGCTCCCACTCGGCCAGCGGCTGGTCGGCGCCCGACTCGGCCGGCTTGGCGTCGGCCTTGGCAGCGCCGGAGCGGGCGATCAGGCCCTCGGCCACGGCGTCGGCGACCACGCGGGTCAGCAGGGTGACCGAGCGGATGGCGTCGTCGTTGCCCGGGATCTTGTAGTCGACCTCGTCGGGGTCGCAGTTGGTGTCGAGGATCGCGACGACCGGGATGTTCAGCTTGCGAGCCTCGCCGACGGCGATGTGCTCCTTCTTGGTGTCGACGATCCACACCGCGGACGGCACGCGCTGCATGTCGCGGATACCGCCGAGGGTCTTCTCCAGCTTCTCGTACTCGCGCTGGAGGACGAGGAGCTCCTTCTTGGTGAGGCCGGAACCGGCCACATCCGTGAAGTCGATCTCGCCGAGCTCCTTGAGGCGCTGCAGACGCTTGTAGACGGTGGAGAAGTTGGTCAGCATGCCGCCGAGCCAGCGCTGGTTGACGTAGGGCATGCCCACTCGACCGGCCTGCTCCGCGATGGCCTCCTGGGCCTGCTTCTTGGTGCCGACGAAGAGGACGGAGCCGCCGTGCGCGACCGTCTCCTTGACGAACTCGTAGGCGCGGTCGATGTAGTTCAGCGACTGCAGCAGGTCGATGATGTAGATGCCGTTGCGCTCCGTGAAGATGAAGCGCTTCATCTTCGGGTTCCAACGACGGGTCTGGTGACCGAAGTGGACGCCGCTCTCCAGCAGCTCCCGCATCGTGACGACGGCCATGGCCGTGCTCCTTGAGGTTGCTCGGTTGTTCCGCCACGGCCGGTGGCCGAGGCGCCTGACGCCCTGCTGCGTGCCGGCTCCTGGGCTCCCCACGAGGGGCTCACCGAGGACCGAGCGGCACTGCGCCGGAGGACCGGCGCGGGGCGTGCGAAGTCGACCCGGCACGCCGGGTCGCGAAAGAAGTGTACGGGACGCGCCGGACGCCGGGCGACCTGCGCTCACCACACCGGCTCACCCGAAGGGGTGGCGGGCTTTTCCACAGGGCCCCGGTTGTCCACAACTCGACCGAACGGGACCAGGGTTGTCCGCGCGGAGGGCGAGAGTGCGGACATGACCCACACCGCGCCCGCCCCCGCCTCGCCCCGCCTCCCCCGCTGCCGCCGCTCCCGGGCGGGCGGCGGGCGCTGCTCGTGATCGGGGTGCTGCTCTGGCTCGCGACGGCGGCACTGGGGCCGCCGGGGCGGGCGCACGCGGCGTCCGGGGCGCCCGGGGCGTCCGGGGC
>NZ_BBPO01000104.1 GCF_000787815.1 Streptacidiphilus neutrinimicus | reverse complement strand
GGCCTTCGCCGGCCGCTCAGCCCGCGCCGGACCCGGCGCTCCAGGACTACGCCGGTCTCATCCTCGGCGGGCCCGACGCCGTCCCCGCCGCGCGCGGGCGGCTCGCGCCCGAGGACGCGGACCGGCAGCCGGCGCTGGAGGGGGAGTACCGCCGCCGTGCAGGCGCGGTCGCGGGGCTCCCGCTGCCCCCGCACGCCGTGCCCGTACGGCACACGCCCGGCTCCTTCGCCTACCGCTTCGACGCCGCCGCGCCCGTGGACGTCCCGGCCGACGGACGCTGGCACAGCGTGACCGTCGACGACTTCCCGGTCGGGCTGACGCCGTGGCACCTGTGCGTCCCGGCCCTCGACCCGGCCGTCTACGCGGCGGTCGAGCTCGCAAACACCAGCTCGCATGCACTGCTCGCCGGGCCCGCGGACATCCTGGTCGACGGCGAGTACACCGCGACGGTGGCCATGCCCGCGCTGGCGCCGGGCCAGTCCCGCCGCATCGGGATCGGCGTCGAGGAGGGCGTCCGCGTCGCGCGGCGCGTCCGGACCAGCGAGTCGACCTCCTCCGGCCTGCGCGGAGCCGCGACGGCCGTGACGCAGACCGTCGAGATCGAGGTCGCCAACCGGCTCGGCCGCGACGTCTCGCTGGAGGTGCTCGAACGCGTCCCGGTCAGCGACGACAAGGACGTGCGGATCGAGGACGCGCCCGCGACCCCGCCGTGGACGGTCGTCCCGCCCGACGAGGACGAGCAGCGGCGGCGCGGTCTGCGCCGCTGGCGGGTCGTGGTCGAGGCGGGCGGCAGCACGACGCTGACGGCAGGTCACCAGCTCCGCCTTCCGGCCGGAAAGGCCGTCGTCGGCGGGAACAGGAGGGACGCATGAGCCACGACGACGCGCGGCCTGACCTGCTGTCGGCCCAACCGCCCGATCTGCTGCCGCTGCCGGTCACGGCGGCGACGCTGCTGGAGGACCGCGCCGAGCTCACCCGCAGCCACCGCCTGGGCGCGCTCCCGGCCGGCGTGCACCGGCTGCGGCTGGGCCCGGTCACCCCGCTCGTCGTGGACCACTCGCTCCGTGGCGAGCTCGTCGGCGTGCCGGGCGGGCGCGTGCTGGACCTGCGGGTCGTGCGCCGGTGGACCCCGCAACCGCCGGCGGCCGTCACCGGGGGCCCGGGGGAGGACGCCTCCGCGACCGAGCGGCAGGTGCACGACCTCTCCGAGCGGCTGCGCCGCGCCGACCTGGAGGTCGACCGACTCGTCGGCCGCGTCGCCGTGCTGGAGCAGCTGCTCGGCGATCTGCACCGCGCGATCGCCGAGGGCGTCGGCTCGGGTGAGGCCCAACCACGGTCCTGGGCCCAGGACTTGGACCGCGCCGAGGCGGCCCACGAGGAGCACGCGGAGGCCCTGCGCGACGCCCGTTTCCGCCGGGGCCGCCTCAAGGAGCAGCTGATCCGGGCCCAACAGGCGTGGGAGGAGGCCGAGTCACGCCCGATGGTGCTCAGCGCCCACATCGAGGCGTCGGTCGAGCTCCCTGCGGTGCCGGTGCCGGTGCCGGTCCCGGTGTCGGTCCCGGTGTCGGCACCGGCGTCGGTCCCGGGATCGGTCCCGGCGCCGGCGTCGGCGTCCGGGGAGGACGTGCGGCTGGAGATCCGGCACCTCACCCCCTGCGCCCTGTGGCGGCCCGCCTACCGCGCGACCCTGGAGGAGGACGGCCCGGAGCAGCCGCGTCTGCTGCTGGAACGCGACGCCTTCGTCTGGCAGCGCACCGGCGAGCCCTGGCACGACGTCCGGGTCACCCTCTCCACCGCGAGGCCCGCCCGCGCGGCCGAACCGCCGTACCTCGTCCCGGACGTGATCACGCTGCGCGAGCGCAGCGGCGAGGAGCGCCGCACGGTCGAGGTGGATCTGCGCGAGGTCGAGATCCCCGACATCGGCCCGGCCGACCTCGCGGAGCAGCCGGCGCCGCCGACCGCCCTCTCGTCCGTCCTTCCCGGCGTCGACGACGGCGGCGAGGCGAGGAGTCTGACCGTCCCGCAGCCGCTCTCCGTCCCGAGCGACGGGCGCGCCCATCGCGTCACCCTGGGCGGCGCCACCGCCACCGCGTCCGTCGAGCTCAGCTGCGCACCGGAGTTGGCGCCGGTGGTGGTGCGCACGGTCCGCTTCCGCCACGCGTCGGCCGAGCCGCTGCTGTCCGGCCCGGTCGACCTGGTCCGGCGCGGCGGCTTCGTCGGTCGCGCCGAGCTGCGGTTCACCGCGCCGGGCGCGACGGCCGAGATCGGCTTCGGCAGCGAGGACACCTTCCGCGCGGCCCGCTCGGTCACCGAGACCCGCGAGACCGGAGCGCTCAGCGGCCGCTCGGTGCGCGGCCGCGAGGTCGGCGTCACCCTCTCCCGCTTCGCCCCGCCGGGCGCGGGCCCGGTCCGCGTGGTGATCCGCGAGCGCATCCCGGTCTCGGAGGTCTCGGGCGTGGAGATCCGCGTCGCCAAGGAGCGCACCGTCCCGACGCCCGACGCCGTCGACGCGGACGGCGTCGTCCGCTGGGAGCTCACCCTCGCCCCGGAAGAACGTCGCGCGCTGCTGCTCCGCTACGACATCGTCGCCGGTCGCGGGGTCACCCTGCCGGACTGACATTTCCCCGGAAGCGGACACACCCGTTCATCCGGTGCGCCAGGATGAACCCGTTCGACCAGACCACCGTCCTTCTCGGTGACCGGAGCGCCCATGCCCCAGACGCCGTCCGAACCCGCCGTCGCCGGAGAGGCGCGTCCCCGTGCGCTGAGGGTCTTCCCTGCCGCCGACGCCGAGACCCGCGCCGCGCTGCGCCGCGACGCGCTGCCCGTCGCCCTCGCCGCGCTGGCCGCGGCCGCCGCCCTCGCGGCGCGCGGCGGATTCACCTTGCTCCTCCCGGCGCACGCGGCCTTCGCCCTCCTCGCGTCCGCCCTCACCGCCCTGGACCTCCGCCTCCGCCGTCTCCCTGACGCGCTGACCTTCCCGGCCTACCCCATCCTCCTCGCCCTCCTCGCCCTCCCCGGCGACGGCCTGGCCCTCCTCCGCGCCCTCCTCGCCGGCCTCGCCCTGACGGCCGGCTACTACGCCCTCGCCTTCTTCGGCGGCGCCGGCCTCGGCGACGTCAAGGCCGCTGCCGCCGTCGGCCTCGTCCTCGGCTACACCGGCTGGCGCACCCTGCTGGTCGGCACCGTCTACGCCTCCCTCCTCGCCGCGCTCTGGGCTGTCGCCCTCCTCCTGACCCGCCGCGCCTCCCGCCGCACCCAGATCCCCTTCGGGCCGTTCATGATGTCCGGAGCGCTGCTGGCCCTGCTGCTCTGACCCGTCGGCAGCGGAGCCTGGAGTGACGCATGGCGGGCGCAACACGCGTCATGCACCCTCACCATGGTCGAAGTGCGGCGGTGGCGCTGGCCGGCCTGGAGGTCCGCGACATCCACGTCCTGCCTCGCGGACCCGATCCTCGGCCGGAACGCGCGATAGCGTTCAAGTGCTCCCCGTTTCTGGCTGCTTCTTGGCAGGATGCCTCCGTGGCCGACCGGTGTTGGCGCGGCCAGAGACCAGGCGCGGGAGAGCATGGACGCGGAAGTTCGGGTCGTCACGGATGACAGCGGGGCACAGTTGGCCGAGTTAGGCCAGTGGCTGGCGGCTCAACGCGGTCTCGGCGGCAGGGTTACCCAGGTGCCTGCGTTCACGTGCGAGGACCTCAGTGCCTGAATGGCAGGAGGGCATCGACTACGCCCGCTCCCGCGCCATCTTGATCGGCGTGGCCGAGTACGACGATGTTGGATTCCGCCCCGTTCCTGCCGCGGCGAACAGTCTGTCCGCGATGCGCGCGACCAGCCGGGGCTGGCCCTGCACCTGGGTGCGCCGCTGGCATTGGAGGAGCTGGCGGAGCGGTGGCCTGGCTTGCCCTTTGCACTCAATGTCGACTATCCGGCTGCACCGGGACGGCTCTTGGAGTACGTCACCTTCGGAGTGAACCGGTCCAGCGTCGAGTTCTCTCGTCAGACAAGAAATCCAGCGATGATCAGGAGCCGTAGTGGGCAATCCCGTCAGTGGCCTGCAGCCGGCCGCCGGACTGTACGAGCAACTGGTGACCCACGCGCTCGAGGAGCAGGTGGACTCGCTGCGCGCCGCGGGCTGGCAGGTGGTGGAGGCGCCGATCGGGCCCGAGTCCGCACCCCATGTGCTCGCCGGATATCTAGGACGTCGCGCTGCTCAGGCCTTGGCTGCGCTGCCGGAGGAGCAGAGGGTTTCCGCGGCCAACCAGTTCCTCCGTGCCCTGGAGGAGACAGCAAAGGGCTCCTCCGCCGAGCGCATCGTCGAAGGTCCGCGGCAGTTGCTGGCTCTCGCGCAGAAGGAAGCTCCCGGGGTGTATGCAGTCCGCCCCGCAACCCCGCTCTCGGAGTCAGCTTTGCTCACCAACGCCCCGGAGGACCCGAGCCTCGGTGCGGAACTGCGCGCGGAGCTGGCAACCGCCGACCGGGTCGACCTGATCTGCGCGTTCGTCAAGTGGTACGGCCTGCGCGTTCTTGAGGAGCCGCTCCGCCTCGCTGCCGCTCGTGGAGTGCCGATCCGAGTGGTGACCACGACCTACATGGGCGCTACCGACCGGCATGCGCTTGACCGTCTCGTGCGAGAGTTCGGCGCGGAGGTGAAGATCAACTACGAGTCGCGATCCACGAGGCTGCACGCCAAGGCGTGGCTGTTCCGGCGCCAGACCGGATACGACACCGCGTACGTCGGCAGCTCCAATCTCTCCCGGGCAGCGCTGCTCGACGGCGTGGAATGGAACGTGCGGCTGTCGTCGGTCAGCACTCCCACGGTGTTGAAGAAGTTCGAGGCGACTTTCGACTCGTACTGGAGCGACCCGGCCTTCGAGAGCTACGACCCTGACGAAGACGCGTCCGCCCTTGATGAGGCGCTGCGCTCGGCTTCGGGCCGTGGTGGCGACAGCCAGGAAACGACCCGCATCAGCCTGTCCGGTCTTGAGGTCCGCCCTTACCCCCACCAGCGCGACATGCTGGACCAGTTGAACGCTGAGCGCGAGGTGCACGGCCTGCATCGAAATCTGCTGGTCGCTGCCACAGGCACGGGCAAGACCGTGATGGCGGCCCTGGACTATCGGGCGCTTCTGCGCAAGCTGGGGCGCAAGCCAGAGCAACTCTCGTTGCTCTTCGTCGCACACCGGCAGGAGATCCTTAAGCAGTCCCTGCGCACGTACCAGGACGTGCTGATCGATGCCAACTTCGGTGAACTGCTCGTCGGCAGTGCGGTGCCGGAAGACTGGAGGCATGTCTTCGCCAGCGTTCAATCGCTCAGCAGCAAAAGGCTTGAAGAGCTGGCACCGGACCACTTCGACGTCATCGTCATCGACGAGTTCCACCACAGCACTGCGCCTACCTATCGCCGGATCATCGAGCATTTCCGGCCGATGGAGCTGCTCGGTCTTACGGCAACCCCGGAGCGCAGCGATGGTCGCCACGTGCATGTGGAGTACTTCGACGGACGCATCGCCGCAGAGATGCGCCTGTGGGAAGCCTTGGAGAACGATCTCCTCAGCCCGTTCCACTACTTCGGCATCGCGGACAACACCGACCTTTCGTCGGTCGGCTGGCGCCAGGGTGCGTACGACGCGGGCGAACTCGACGCTCTGTTCACCGGCAACGAAGCGCGGGCTCGACTGGTGCTCAAGGCATTGTTGGACAAGGTGGTGGATCCCCACCGGATGCGAGCGCTTGGCTTCTGCGTCTCCGTCAGCCACGCCTACTTCATGGCGGAGTACTTCCGCCGGGCCAACATCCCCGCTCGGGCGCTGGATGGCACTGTCTCGCAGGCTGAGCGAGAGGACGCACTTGGAAAGCTGAGGCGCGGCGAGCTCAAGGTGATCTTCTCCGTCGACCTGTTCAACGAGGGCCTGGACATCCCAGACGTGGACACCCTGCTTCTGCTCCGCCCCACCCAGAGTGCGACGGTTTTCCTGCAGCAGTTGGGCCGAGGCCTACGACGCACCGAGGACAAGCCGGTGCTGACCGTCCTCGACTTCGTCGGACAGCACCGGGCCGAGTTCCGCATTGAGGAGCAGTTTCGAGCGCTGACGAATCTCACGCGACGCCGGCTTGTCGAGCACGTCGAACAGGACTTCCCGCAGTTGCCCTCGGGCTGCCAGATTATCCTGGACCGTAAGTCCAAGGAAACTGTGCTTGACAACATCAAGGCTCAGCTCAAGCTCGGCATCAAGGGCCTGGCTAACGAGGTCCGCGAATACGCACGTCCCGAGCTGGTCGAGTATCTTCGCGAGAGTAGGCGCGAGCCAGCCGATCTTTACCGCGGCACCAGCAGTTGGACGGCGCTGCTGCGCCGCGCTGGCTTGCTGGACGGAGAGCCCCCGGCCGGGGAGGACGCGCTGCTCAAGCGGGTGCCTGCCTTCCTGTACGCCGCTGACACGTTGCGTGTGCACGCGTATACACAGCTTCTGTCTGACGATGCCCCGCGCTACGCGGAGCTGACCGAGCAGCAACGCGGCTTCGCACACATGCTGTTCTTCTCACTGTGGCCCACCGGCGGCGGCTTCGCCGACTACCAGTCGGGACTTGACACTCTGCGCGAGCAGACTGCCTTCCGCAGCGAGGTGCGCCAGTTGCTGGCGTGGAACCTGGACCACACGCGCCGCCCCACCAGCCCGCTTCTCGGCACCCACGGCGAGCTGCCGCTCGCGCTCCACGCCGATTATTCGCGCGAGGAAATCCTTCCCGCGCTGCGGGCCGCCGAGCTCGGCGGCTTCCTTCCCGGAAATTTCCGTGAGGGCGTGAAGTGGTGTCCGGCCACCAACACCGACGCGCTCATGGTCACCCTCACCAAGGACGAGAAGGACTTCAGCCCAACAACGCGCTATCACGACTACGCACTCAGCCCGACGCTCTTCCACTGGGAGTCGCAGAACAACACCTCACCGACATCCGGCGCGGGCATGCGCTACCGCGATCACGGAAAGCGCGGCAGCCATGTGCTGCTGTTTGTCCGCCGCTTCAAGAGCACCGACTCCGGTGGCCCGCAGCCTTGGACTCTGCTGGGGCCGGTGGACTACAAGTCGCACGAAGGCAGTAAGCCGATGGCTGTGGTCTGGCAGGTTCGAACCCCGATTCCGGCCGATATCGAGCTCTACTCGGCCGTCACCGGGGTGGGCTGAGCCGCGCTGATGCCGCATCACGCTCCCCGGGTACTCCGGCGGAGCGTGATCGCGGTGAGGTCGAGGTCGACCGGGAACGGCACGGAGGCCTTCAGACGGTCGTGGAAGATGCCGGTCGGGGCGTAGACGCGGGTTGCGGGCTCCAACTCGAAGACGTAGACCACGGGGCGACCCTTGTCGTTCTCCACGCGCCAGTAGTGGGGGATGCCGGCCCTGGCGTACTTCACGGGCTTGGTCTCCCGATCCCGGGAGGTGGACTCCGGTGAGACGACCTCGATCGCCAGCTTGACCGACGAGGCGGGAAAGCGGGTTTGTTCCGGATCAACGATCGCGTCGCCTGCCACGACCACGACGTCCGGCTCCGGCCGGTTCTGCCAGTCGATGTCGATGGTGATCTCCCGGATCACTTCCAGGTCCGGGGGAGCCGCAGCTTCCAGCCCCTGCTTGAAGAAGTCGATGGCCCGGACGTGGAAAACGGTCTGCGGACTCACGAAAACGAGGCTCCCGTCGATCAGCTCCGTATGCGGAGGCAGATTGGGAAGCCGGTCGAGGTCGTCGGCGGTCCAGCCGCCCTCGGGCGGGATGGGCCAGCTGGGCTCGGAGGCCTCGGGTAGGACACTCATCGGTGCTCCCATGGGACGGAGTCTCGCCGTTGTGTCCAGCGTACCGATGGGCATTCGGCGGTGATCGCACCAACGTGTGAACCAGCTGCGAGGTCGTTGACCGGGCCTCAGGCGCGGGATCGCCCGTACCGGCACGTCGGTCAGCTCGTAGGGCCAGTGCTCGACGCCCGCACGTCGATCTCGGCGCCCGCTGCGCGCAGGGCCTCGGCCCACTTCCTCCCCGCTTCCGGAGCGATGCGTTCTGCCAGGAGCACCGGCGGCGACTGCTTGACCGTCTGCCGGGCTCGCCAAAGGCCACCGTCGAAGATCATCCGGAGTACCTTGATCACTTCCAGAGGACGCGGCCCAAGATCGAGCAGCACGACGTCGTGGGGGATCTCATCGCAGATCAGCAAGACGTGCTCGGGCATGCAGCGCCTCGTCCTGGCTTGGCGCGAGCGGGCTGATTCGACTTCAGAAACGCTGAAGGCCCAGCGCCGCGAGAGATCTCGCCAGCCTGGGCCTTGGCATTCAGTCGTACTGGTGCCCCCGGTAGGATTCGAACCTTCGCACCCGCCTCCGGAGGGTGCGAAGGAGATCATCCTACCGACCTGCGCAAATGCGTCACCAGGCGGTGTGCCAGGGTGATGCCGCTCTTCCCCGTGACTGCCCGCACTTCGCTGCTCCATCTGGCGCGAAACTGGCGCGGGCTGAGCTAGCTGGCTGGCGTCAACGTGATGTCGAACCTTTGTTCGGCTACTTCCTCGGCCAGGCGGACTACCTTCCGAAGTTCAGCGGGTGACACGCGAAGCTCCTGGACAAGCTGATGGGCCACGATCACCCAGATGAGAGCGATCTGATCTGCTTCGAAGCCGTGATACCTCACTTCGCGCGTACCGATGGCCGCGCGGATGGCGGCGGTCACCTGGAGCTGATCCAAGGCCGGTGACTCAGGGAGATCCAGCAGGCGGGTAGCGAACGCGTGCACGTCGGAGGCAGGGGCCCCATTGAATGCGCGGAGGGTCAGCGACTCGAAGACCAGGCGCAGCACAGCTAGGTCGGCCAGCGGGGCTCCGCTGAGAGCTTCGCGCTGTTCCGCTGCCTTGTCCCAATCTCGCTTTAGCGTCGTGATCAGCCAGACTCCCGCCGCCGAGCGCGGTTCGGATCGTCCTGCCCACCGCATCTCGTTGGCTCCCTGTCGGCAAATCCGCTTCCGCACCTTGACGCCGTTCGGAACCCCGACGGTTCCTGCTGCTATCCCGTCTGCCGTCGACCCACACGTTCGTGGAGCGGGCCTGGCCTCTGGGGTCCAGATGGAGCGCGCCACTGTACGAACGATCTGGACCCCAGAGGCCAGGTCTGCTCGGCTTTGCCTGGGTCGACGGCTGGCGGGATGGGAGCTCCAAGGCCAGCCACGACGGACCGACACCCGCAGGCGGACCGAGGCCATCCCGGAGCCGGAGCGCCCCCGCCGGAGGCGTCTTGGGCGTGACGGCTGATAGATCTCGTCGGGGAGCACCCTCCGCCCGGTTGGGTTCGCTCTGAGGAGGCTCGTTGTTGTGCGGCGGGCCGCCGGCCGCCGGGCGGCGCGGGGCGAAGACAGGAGCGCGCCCGAGCGGCTGGGCGGGCCGCGCCGCGCTGTGCGCGGCGTGGTCTTCTTGATCCAGGTCTTACACAGCTACGCCACCAGCTCCGAGCCGGACGGCCGGATCAAGGTCGCGTGCGGCAACCGCCGGGCCTCGCGCTGTCCGGCCTGCTCGCGGACCTACGCCGCCGACACCTACCACCTGATCCGTGCCGGGCTGATCGGCGACGAGTCCAAGGGCGTCCCCTCCACGGTCCGCGATCACCCGCGCGTCTTCGCCACGCTCACCGCGCCGTCGTTCGGCCCGGTCCACAACCGGCCCGACTCCGGGGCCTGCCGCTGCGGCACCGCCCACCTGACTGGTGATCCGATCCTCGGCACGCCACTCGATCCGGAGCGGTACGACTACGCGCACGCGGTGCTGTGGAACAACAACGCTCCTGCCCTGTGGAAGCGGTTCGCGATCTACCTCCGCCGCAAGCTGGCGAAGGCCGCCGGGCTCACCCGTCGGGACTTCGAGAGCGTGGCCCGCGTCAGCTTCGGCAAGGTGGCCGAGTACCAGCGCCGGGGTGCGGTGCACTTCCATGCAGTGATTCGCATCGACGGACCGGATGGCGCCGACAGCCCGCCGCCCGCGTGGGCCACGGTCGCGCTGCTCGATCGCGCGATCCACGATGCGGCTCGGGACGCCTCGGTGCCGCTGGGTCCGTCCGGGGATCAGCCGGGTCGGGTGCTTCGGTGGGGTGAGCAGATCGACGTGCGTCCCATTCGGGCCTTCGGCGACGACTCGGAGATCACCGAACAGGCCGTTGCCTCCTACGTGGCTAAGTACGCCACCAAGGCCGCTGAGAGCACCGAGAGCGTGGACCGCCGTCTGATCGACCGTGGAGAGCTGGAGCGCTACGACGTGCCCGCGCACACCCGCCGCCTGATCGAGACGTGCTGGGACCTGGACGGGGCCTATCCGGAGATGTTGCTCGCGCACTGGTCTCACATGCTCGGCTTCCGGGGGCACTTCTCGTCCAAGTCCCCGACCTACTCGACCACCCTCGGCACACTGCGGCAGGCCCGTACCGACTTCCGCGCCGCCCAAGCCCGCGAGGAACTGCGCGAACGGCTGCTCGCCGGAGGACTGCCCGACCTGGACGACCTGCCCGACGAGGAAACCCTCGTGCTCGCGCACTGGAGCTTCGCCGGGTCCGGACTCACACCGGGCGAATCCCTGCTCGCCGCCGGGGTCGCCCGAGAGATCCACGAGAACCGCATCACCGCCAGAGAGGAGCTCGCAACGCTCCGAGACCGAGAGGAGGACCAGGCGTGGACCGCCTGCTGACCGTACGTGAGGTGGCCGAGAGGCTCGGCACCTGGGAGAGCAGCAAGGAGCGCTTCGTGCGCCGGTTGATCGAGGAACGCCGGATCGAGTTCGTCCACGTGGGACGCCTTGTCCGCATCCGGGAGAGCGTCGTGACGGCCTACATCGAGGCCAACACGGTGCGGCCTCTCGCCCGCGGGCGTCGGCTCGGGGCGGTGGCTGCCTGATGGCGAACACCAAGGGCTCCCGCCGGCGCTTCGGGGCGGTCCGCCAACTCCGGTCGGGCCGTTGGCAGATCCGCTACCGCGACCCGGAGACCAACCTCTACCGCAACGGCGAGGAGACGTACCGGACCAAGCGGGACGCCGAGATCGCGCTGACTCAGATCGAAGCGGACATGTCGCGAGGCCACTGGACCGATCCGGACGCCGGGAAGGTGCCCCTGGAGGAGTTCGCGGACCACTGGCTCAAGGATCGGGACCTGTCGGCGCGTACCCGCGAGCGGTACGAGGGCGTCATTCGCCTGCACATCCGGCCGCAGCTCGGGGCGCGGATGCTGGCGGAGCTGACCCCGGCCAAGGTCCGGGCCTGGCGTACCGGGCTGATCGACGCGGGCGTCGGGGAGGCGACGGTGGCCAAGGCATACCGCGTGCTCCGAGCCATCCTGAACACCGCCCTGGACGACGGGCTGATCCAGCGGAACCCCTGCCGGATCAAGGGCGGGGGAGACGAGAACTCGCCGGAACGGCCCGTGCTGACGATCGCTGAGGTCTACGCCGTGGCGGGTGCCATCCAGCCTCGATACAGGATGCTCGTCCTCCTGGCGGCCTTCGCCAGCCTCCGGTTCGGGGAGCTCGCTGCGCTCCGCCGCTCCGACATCGACCTGGAGAAGCGCGTCATCCGCATTCGGCAAGCCCAATCGGAGCTCGCGACGGGTGCCCTGGAGATCAAGCTGCCCAAGAGCGCCGCTGGCGTCCGCCCCGTGGCTTTCCCTGAGGCGCTGGCTGCTGAGGTGGAGGCGCATCTTCACTGGTTCTCGGAGAATGGTCCGGACGGTCGGGTCTTCGCCGGGCCGCGCGGGGGCCTGCTGCGGCGGAGCAATTTCCACCACCTGTGGACGGCCGCGCTGACCGCCTCGAAGATCCGCCGGGTCCGATTCCACGACCTGCGCCACTTCGGCAACGCCATGGCGGCCGACGCGGGTGCGAGCACTCGGGAGCTCATGCACCGCATGGGGCACTCGACCATGGATGCCGCTCTGCGCTACCAGCACATGCGGGCCGAACGGGATCGCGTGATCGCTGACGGCATCGACAGGGAGATTCGTAAGGCGCTCGCGCCGAAGCGGCGGAAGCCGGGTCAGAAGGGCACCCCGGCCGAGGAATCTGGCGCGGAAGTGGCGCGGGGCTGATTTGGCCTCAGAAACGCAGGAGGCCCGGGCTGGCGAGTCACCCTCGCTGGCCTGGGCCTTTGGCATTCGGTCTTGCTGGTGCCCCCGGTAGGATTCGAACCTACGCACCCGCCTCCGGAGGGCGGTGCTCTATCCCCTGAGCTACGGGGGCGCACTGTCTTGCGACGTGGAGAACACTACCAGTCCCGGCCCCCTGCTCGTGCACAGGCTTTCTGGGAAGGTCTCCTCACTCGTTGCGGCGGAAGTCGGCAAAACGGGGACGGAGGGTGGTTCCTCCGCATACCCTCAGTGATGTGTCAGGCGAGTCGGGGCGGGTGCTCGTTGTCGATGACAGCGCGGTGATCCGTCAGCTGATCAGGGTGAACCTGGAGCTCGAGGGCTTTGAGGTGGTGACCGCCGCCGATGGCGCCGAGTGTCTGGATGTCGTGCAGGCCGTGGCGCCGGATGTGGTCACGCTGGATGTGGTGATGCCCCGGCTGGACGGGTTGCGGACGGCGGCGCAGTTGCGGGCCGATCCGCGGACGAGCCATCTGCCGATAGCCATCGTGAGCGCCTGTACGCAGCTGGATCTGGAGCGTGGGGAGTCCGTCGGGGTCGACGGGTATCTGGCGAAGCCGTTCGAGCCCATGGACCTGGTGGCGCTGGTCTCCCGGCTCGCCGCCGGGAGGGTGGTGCGCGGGTCGGACGGCCGCGCGGAGAGCGTTCGCCCACGGCGAACGCAGTGAGCCGCGGCGCGTCCCGCGGGTCGGAGCAGGCGGGGGCGCCCGTCTCGGACGGCAGAACGGATGCCAGGGTTGGGGCCGCTCTCGCCTAGGCTTGGCCCGTGACACCCGCAGAGCTCTCCCAGGCAGTCCAGGCCGCAGTCAGCGCCGCCGTCGAGGCGGGCGAGCTGACCGTCGCCGTCCCCGAGACGGTGAACGTCGAGCGTCCCAAGAACCGCGACCACGGCGACTACGCCGTCAACGTCGCGCTCCAGCTGGCCAAGGCCGCCGGCAAGCCGCCGCGACAGGTGGCCGAGCTGGTCGCCGCGCGACTGCGAGAGCTGCCCGGGATCGCGAAGATCGACATCGCGGGGCCGGGCTTCCTCAACATCACCCTCGACGCCGCGACGCAGGGTGAGCTCGCCCGGACCATCGTGACCGCCGGCGACCGGTACGGTCACGGCGACGCCTTCACCGGCCAGAAGATCAACCTGGAGTTCGTCTCCGCCAACCCGACCGGCCCGATCCACATCGGCGGCGTCCGCTGGGCCGCCGTCGGCGACTCGCTCGCGCGCATCCTGCGTGCCTGCGGCGCCGACGTGACGACCGAGTACTACATCAACGACGCCGGCGTGCAGATCTCCAAGTTCGGCAAGTCGCTCCAGGCCGCCGCGAACGGCAGGCCGGTCCCGGAGGACGGCTACGTCGGCGAGTACATCAACGACATCGCCGCGGAGATCGTCAAGCAGAACCCCGGGATCCTGGAGCTGGACGAAGAGACCCAGCTGGAGAAGTTCCGCGCCGAGGGCCTGCGCCTGATGGTCGCCGAGATCCAGCGCTCCATGGAGGAGTTCGGCGTCCACTTCGACGTCTGGTTCTCCGAGAAGTCGCTGCACGATTCCGGCGCCGTCGAGAAGGCCGTCGAGCGGCTGCGCGAGCAGGGCCACGTCTACGACCAGGACGGCGCCGTCTGGCTGCGCACGACCGACTTCGGCGACGACAAGGACCGCGTCCTGATCAAGGCCGACGGCGACACCACCTACTTCGCCTCGGACGCCGCGTACTACCTGAACAAGCGCGACCGCGGCAACGACGTCAACGTCTACATGCTCGGCGCCGACCACCACGGCTACGTCGGCCGCCTCAAGGCCATCGTGGCGTGCGCGGGTGACGACCCGTCGCACAACATCGAGGTGCTGATCGGGCAGTTCGTGAAGATGCTCAAGGACGGCGAAGAGGTTCGCATGTCCAAGCGCGCCGGCAACATCATCACCATCGACGACGTCGTCGACTGGATCGGCGTCGACGCGGCGCGCTACTCGCTCGCCCGCGTCCCCACCGACTCCACGCTCACGCTCGACATCGACGTGCTGACCAGCCAGACCAACGAGAACCCGGTCTTCTACGTCCAGTACGCGCACGCCCGCATGTCCTCCGTCGCCCGCAACGCGGCCGAGATGGGCATCGAGAAGGGCGCCGACGAGGACTTCAAGCCGGAGCTGCTCTCGACCGAGTGGGAGAACCAACTGCTGGGCCGCCTCGGCGAGTTCCCGGGCGTGCTGGCCACCGCCGGTGAGCTGCGTGAGGCGCACCGCGTCGCCCGCTACCTGGAGGAGCTGGCCCGCGACTACCACCGCTTCTACGACAACTGCCGGATCCTGCCGCGCGGCGACGAGGAGGTCACCGACCTGACCCGCGCCCGGCTCTGGCTGGCCGAAGCGACGCGGACGGTGGTCGCCAACGGCCTCGGTCTGCTGGGCGTCTCCGCGCCCGAACGGATGTAGCAGAAGCAGGGGCCCGAAGCCGGAAGGCTTCGGGCCCCTCGTGCAAGCACGTCGAAGAGGAAGACGACGACAGATGAGCCGCTCCGCCCACCCTGCCGGCCCCCGTCACGGCGACGTACTGCCCGAGGGCCACTACGCCGCCCCGCCCGCCGACCTGAACGTGCTCGATCCCAAGGTCTGGTCGGCGACGGTCGAGCGCGGTCCGGCGAACGGCGTCGTGAGCGTCGGCGGCGTGGACGTGCTGACGCTCGCGGAGCGGTTCGGCACCCCCGCCTACATCCTCGACGAGGACGACTTCCGCGCCCGCTGCCGCGCCTGGCAGGACGCCTTCTCGCACCTGGACGCGGACGTCTACTACGCGGGCAAGGCCTTTCTGTGCCGCGCGGTCGTGCGCTGGCTGCACGAGGAGGGCCTGAGCGTCGACGTGTGCAGCGGCGGCGAGTTGACGGTCGCGCTGTCCGCCGGGATGCCGGCCGAGCGGATCGCCTTCCACGGCAACAACAAGACCCGCGCCGAGCTGGAGTACGCCGTGAAGTCCGGCGTAGGGCACGTCGTGGTGGACTCCTTCGAGGAGCTGGCCCGGCTCTCCTGGACCGCCCATGACCAGGGCGTGCGGCAGAAGATCCTGCTGCGGGTCACCGTCGGGGTCGAGGCGCACACCCACGAGTTCATCGCCACCGCCCACGAGGACCAGAAGTTCGGCTTCTCCCTCACCGGCGGCGACGCCGCCGAGGCGGTGCGGCGGGCGCTCATGCTGGACGGCGTCGAGCTGGCCGGCATCCACTCGCACATCGGCTCGCAGATCTTCGACATGGCCGGCTTCGAGGTGGCGGCGCGCCGCGTCGTCGGCCTGCTGGCGCAGATCAAGGCGGAGCACGGCGTCGAGCTGGCCGAGATCGACCTCGGCGGCGGCCTCGGCATCGCCTACACCAGCGAGGACGACCCGCGTGAGCCGCACGAGATCGCGACCGCGCTGACGCAGATCGTGCGGCGCGAGTGCGCGGCCGAGGGGCTGGCGGTGCCGCGGCTCTCGGTCGAGCCGGGCCGGGCGATCGTCGGGCCGACGGCGTTCACGCTCTACGAGGTCGGCACGGTCAAGCCGCTGCAGGGCCTGCGCACCTACGTCAGCGTCGACGGCGGCATGTCGGACAACATCCGCACCGCCCTGTACGACGCCGACTACAGCGTCGCCCTCGTCTCGCGCGTCTCGACGGCCGAGCCGATGCTGAGCCGCGTCGTCGGCAAGCACTGCGAGTCCGGCGACATCGTCGTCCGTGACGCGTTCCTCCCCGCCGACGTGGCGCCGGGGGACCTGCTCGCGGTGCCCGCGACGGGCGCCTACTGCCGCTCGATGGCCAGCAACTACAACCACGCGCTGCGCCCGCCGGTCGTCGCCGTCCGCGACGGCCAGGCGCGGGTCATCGTCCGCCGCGAGACGGAGGAGGACCTGCTCCGGCTCGACGTGGGATGAGCGAACGACGAGCGAACGGCGCGCAGCAGGATTTCCGGTGAGCCGGTATCGGTGAGCGGAATTTACGTCTCAATCCGTGGAACGGCCGCAGATTCGGCAGCCGAGTCGCGGAGACTTGGGACCACAGGCAGGTACGAAGCCAACATCGGGCTGCCTTTTCGGCAGCGAGACAAGCAGGACGGAGTCGGATGATGCGTACGCTCAAGGTGGCGCTCCTCGGTTGTGGAGTAGTTGGCTCCGAGGTGGCACGCATCATGACGACGCACGCCGCCGACCTGGAGGCGCGCATCGGCGCGCCCGTCGAGCTCGCCGGCGTGGCCGTGCGCAGGGCCGGACGCCCGCGCCCCGGCGTGCCGGAGCACCTGATCACCACCGATGCCGAGGGTCTCGTCAGGCGAGACGACATCGACGTCGTGGTGGAGGTCGTCGGCGGTATCGAGCCGGCCCGTTCGCTGATCCTCTCGGCATTCGAGAACGGCAAGTCCGTCGTCTCGGCCAACAAGGCCCTGCTCGCGGTCGACGGCGCCGCGCTGCACGCCGCCGCGACCAAGGCGGGCGCCGACCTGTACTACGAGGCCGCCGTGGCCGGTGCGATCCCGCTGATCCGTCCGCTGCGCGAGTCCCTGGCCGGGGACAAGGTCACCCGCGTGCTCGGCATCGTCAACGGCACGACCAACTTCATCCTCGACAAGATGGACACCACCGGCGCGGGGTACTCCGAGGCGCTGGAGGAGGCCACCGCGCTCGGCTACGCCGAGGCCGACCCGACCGCCGACGTCGAGGGTTTCGACGCCGCCGCCAAGGCCGCGATCCTGGCCGGGATCGCCTTCCACACCCGCGTGGTCGCCGCCGACGTCTTCCGCGAGGGCATCACCGAGGTGACGGCCGCGGACATCGCCTCGGCCAAGGCCATGGGCTGCGTGGTCAAGCTGCTCGCCATCTGCGAGCGCGCCAAGGACGAGAACGGCGAGGAGTCCGTGACCGCCCGCGTCCACCCGGCCATGATCCCGCTCAGTCACCCCCTCGCCTCCGTGCGCGGCGCCTACAACGCCGTGTTCGTCGAGGCGGAGGCCGCCGGCCAGCTGATGTTCTACGGTCCGGGCGCCGGCGGCGCGCCGACCGCGTCCGCGGTGCTGGGCGATCTGGTCGCGGTCGGCCGCAACAGGGTGGCCGGTGGGACGGGGCCGGGCGAGAGCGCGTACGCTCAGCTCACCGTCAACCCCATGGACGACGTGGTCACCCGCTACCACGTCAGTCTGGACGTCGCCGACAAGGCAGGTGTCCTCGCCCAGGTCGCCACGGTCTTCGCCGAGCACGGAGTGTCCATCGACACCGTCCGCCAGCAGGGCCGGGACGGCGACGCCTCGCTCGTCGTCGTGACGCACCGCGCCACCGACGCCGCGCTGTCCGCCACCGTCGCCGAACTGCGCACCCTTGACCACGTCCGTGGCGTGGCCAGCATCATGCGTGTCGAAGGGGAGTAACCCACTATGAGCACCACCCTCCAGCACACCCACCAGTGGCGCGGCCTCATCGAGGAGTACCGCGACCGGCTCCCGGTCACCGCATCCACGCCCGTGGTGACCCTGCTCGAGGGCGGCACGCCCCTCGTGCCCGCGCAGCTGCTCTCCGAGCGGACGGGCTGCGACGTCTACCTGAAGGTCGAGGGCGCGAACCCCACCGGGTCCTTCAAGGACCGCGGCATGACGATGGCCATCTCCAAGGCCAAGGAGGCGGGCGCGCAGGCGGTCATCTGCGCGTCCACCGGCAACACCTCCGCGTCGGCCGCGGCGTACGCGGTCCGTGCGGGGATGGTCTGCGCGGTGCTGGTGCCGCAGGGCAAGATCGCGCTGGGCAAGATGGGCCAGGCGCTGGTGCACGGCGCGAAGATCCTCCAGGTGGACGGCAACTTCGACGACTGCCTGACGCTGGCGCGGGACCTGTCCGACAAGTACCCCGTGGCGCTGGTGAACTCCGTCAACCCGGTCCGCATCGAGGGTCAGAAGACGGCGGCCTTCGAGATCGTCGACGCGCTGGGCGACGCCCCCGACATCCACGTCCTCCCGGTCGGCAACGCGGGCAACATCACCGCTTACTGGAAGGGGTACAAGGAGTACGCGAAGGACGGCCTGGCGACGCGGACGCCGCGGATGTTCGGCTTCCAGGCGTCGGGCTCCGCGCCCATCGTCGACGGCGCGCCGGTGCTCAGCCCGCAGACGATCGCGACCGCGATCCGGATCGGCAACCCCGCCTCGTGGGAGTACGCGATCGCGGCCCGTGAGGAGTCGGGCGGCCTCATCGACAAGGTGACGGACCGGCAGATCCTGTCCGCGTACCGGCTGTTGGCATCGCGCGAGGGCGTCTTTGTGGAGCCGGCCTCGGCCGCGTCGGTCGCGGGCCTGCTCCAGGCGCACGAGCGGGGCCTGATCGACCCGGGCCAGCGGATCGTCTGCACGGTCACCGGCAACGGCCTCAAGGACCCCGACTGGGCGGTCATGGGCGCCCCCCAGCCCAGCCCCGTCCCGATCGACGCCACGGCCGCCGCTGAACGCCTCGGTCTGGCGTAAGCCATTGGGGGTGCGAGGAACCGCGCGGCCGACCACCCGCATGCGGACGGCCCCGCGCGTCCGGGGCTCCGCCTGCGTGGGTGGCTGGTCGCGCAGGTCCTCGCGCCCCTGAGGTGAGTGCGACGACCTGCGGGAGCGGAGCCCCGCAGGTCGGCACCGCCTCGCGCCCCTGGATGGGGCGACGTCCCCCGCGCGACACCCCCGTGCGGGGGTGTACCGCTGAACAGCCCCTTTTCGCTAGGCTGGCGTCATACCCCAAGCGCACGTTCCTTGATGGGTGCAGACACAGGAGAGAGTCCACGCAATGGCAGGTCCCGCCTTCCGCGCCGCCGCCGTACGGGTGCGGGTGCCCGCGACCAGTGCCAATCTCGGGCCGGGGTTCGACACCTTCGGGCTCGCCCTCGGGCTCTACGACGACATCGTCGTGCGCGTCGCCGACGCGGGCCTGCACGTGGACATCGCGGGGGAGGGCGCGGACACCCTCGCCCGCGACGAGCGGCACCTGGTGGTGCGCTCGATGCGCGCCGCCTTCGACCGGCTCGGCGGTCAGCCGCGTGGGCTGGAAGTCGTCTGCGCCAACCGGATTCCGCACGGCAGAGGCCTCGGCTCCTCCTCCGCCGCCATCTGCGCGGGCATCATGGCCGCGCGTGCGGTGACCGTCGGCGGGACCGAGGCGCTGGACCAGGCCGCGACGCTCGCCCTCGCCTCCGAGCTGGAGGGGCACCCCGACAACGTCGCCGCCTGTCTGCTCGGCGGCTTCACCATCGCCTGGACGGACTCCTTCGACGGCGACGCCGCCGTCCACGCCGCGGGCGCGGGTGCGCATGCCGTCACCGTCGCACCGCACCGCGACGTCGTACCGGTCGTGTTCATTCCGGCCGATCCGGTGCTGACCGAGGTCGCGCGAGGCCTGCTGCCCGCGACCGTACCGCACGCGGACGCCGCGGCGAACGTGGCGCGCGCCGCGCTGTTCGTCGAGGCGATCAGCCGCCGCCCCGAGCTGCTGCCGCCGGCCACCGAGGACCGCCTGCACCAGGACTACCGCACCCCGGCGATGCCGCAGAGTGCCGCGCTGGTCGCGGGGCTGCGGGCGGAGGGAATCGCCGCCGTCATCTCCGGCGCCGGACCCACGGTGCTGGCCCTGACCGACGAGAGCACCGCGGACAAGGTGCTTTCCTTCGCCGGGGAGGGCTGGGCCGCGCACCGTCTGGCGCTGGACACCGAGGGAGCCGCGATCCTGCCCTTGACCCAGCAATAACGGGAGAAGGGAAGGGCGAATCCCCGGGGAAAGTGGGAACACGATTGACACTCGCAGAGTGGGGGAATGTTTGTTGGGTCCAGTAGTGTTAATCTCGTGTCTGCACCAGGCGCCCAGTGCCGCCCGGTGCACAGCGTCCCCACCTCTGGGACAGCAATTCTCCGGGAGCCCGCCACATCGCGTACGCAGCCTGCCTGCGCCACTGTGACCGCATCCCGACGCCGTGTCGGCGAAGACCGCCTTCGAGCCGTAGCCGCCACGCGCAGGGGGCCCGGACGCGTTCGTGCGCAGCGCCATTGACACATCGCACGGCCGCACGGGTTTCCAACGTTTCACCACGCAGCCACGTCCTGCCGAAGAGCGCAGGGCGGACAGCACGACCGGTCGCCGAGCCAGAAAGGCCGACGTCCGCTCCAGGGAAGGACCCTTCGTGAGCGACACCACCGATCTGATGGGCGCGCGTCCGGACGCCGAGGCGTCGGACGCCACGGCTCCCGCGCCGAAGCGCCGTCGGACCACGGGCACCGGGCTGAACAGCATGGTGCTCGCCGAGCTGCAGCAGCTCGCCTCCGGCCTCGGCATCAGCGGCACCGGCCGGATGCGCAAGAGCCAGCTGATCGAGGCCATCAAGGAGAAGAGCGGCGGAGACCCGCTGCTCGCCGCCTCGACGCAGCCGCCGGC
>NZ_BBPO01000105.1 GCF_000787815.1 Streptacidiphilus neutrinimicus | reverse complement strand
GGTCAGGTAGAGACGGCGGTCGGCCCGGATTCGGGCGGCGTCGTGGATGGTGGCCCAGGTCTTGTCGGCGCGGCCGGAGACGCGGTGGGCCTCGTCCACGATGGCGAGGTCGAACGCGGGCACGTTGAGGTCTTGGTGCCAGAGAGCTTCGATCTTGTCCAGGGATGCGTAGGTGGTGAAGACGGTCAAGCGTGGCAGGACGGCCATAGCCCGGGCCAGGCCGACGGGGTCGCTGGTGCCACCGACACGGTTGGCACGCAGGGTGTCGTGGGCGTCGGCGTCCATCGAGGAGACCGCCACTGCCGGCTCCCAGCGGTTTTCCTTGCGCCATGCCAGGGCGGTCTGCGCGAGGAGGTCTAGGGTGGGCACCACGTTGAGGATCAGGCGTGCTTGGAGGTTCTCCGCGATCCTGATCCCGATCAGGGTCTTGCCGGTGCCGCACGCCGAGGTGATCAACGCGCGGCTCCCCCGCGGGCGCAGCTGCCGGGCGCCGGCCATGATCGCGTCGCGCTGATGCGGGCGCGGCTCTGCCCGGGAGTGCGCGGGAGAGGCCGTGGCGTCGGTCATTGCTCCACCTAGCGATCGGAAGGGTTGCCCTGGGCCAGTGTCTCGCAGCGGCCCAGGGCAGCGTGCGCGGTGCTGATTGTTTGCGGTGTTGCGTCCGATTCGGTTGTTCGGGGGCTACCGGGCCAGCGCCTGCAGACCGCTGGCCAGATCGGCCTGTACCAGTTCGTCCCGTTCGGCCGGTGTCAGCCAGCGTGCTGAGGAGCCGGCGGAGCCGCGTTCCACCCAGAGCACGTCGTCGACGGCTTCGGCGACGGCGTGCAGGTGGCTGATCACCATGACGAGGCGGTCGCTGCCGGCTTGGGTGCGCAGCACCTCCAGAGCCGAGTCCAGTGTGTTCGTGTCGAGGGCGGCGAAGCCTTCGTCGAGGAACAGTGAGCCAAGGCGCGGCCCGCTGCGGGAGTGCAGTTCGGCGAGTGCCAGGGCCAAGGCAAGTGATGCCAGGAACTTCTCCCCGCCGGACAGCCGGTTGGGGTGGTGGATGACTCCGGAGTCGCTGCTGACGATCTCGAAGGTGTCGGCGAAGCCGAACCGTTTGTCGGACATCTGCCCGAGCAGGTCACTGGCAACGCCGAGCAGAGCGTGTGTGCGCAGCAGGGTGAGGTGGCCCAGGAACTTGGCGTCGACCAGTTCGCGCCGCAGGACCTCGAGTGCGTCGTGGCGGGCCTCGCCTGCGGCGATGGCGTGGTCGAGGTCGGCGGCCGGTTTGATCAGAGCCTGTGCCTCCTGCTGGTTGTTTCGCTGGTGTTTGGCTTCTTTGAGTGCGTTTGCTTGTGCGGCGACGAGGGGGTGCAGTGCCTGGGGTTCGGTCAGGTCGGCTGTGAGGTCGAAGCCTTCGATGTCGGTGAGCGTGGCGGCGTGCTCGCGCAGGTCGGCCTGCGCGGTCGCGGCGCGGTCGGCGGAGGTGGTGGACCGCTCGGTGAGCTTCTGGGTCAGTGTGGAGGCGGTGGTCGACAGTTGGGCGGCGTATCGGCGGAGGGCGGGGATTGCTGGCTCGGCGGGGGTTTTGGGCAGGTGCGACTGGTCGATCGGGTCGAGATGTGTGGCGGCTTCGCCGACTGCTTCGGCCCATCGGTTCAGGTTGCTGCTCAGTTCGGTCAGCGGGTGGTGAAGGGTGGTGTCTTCCTCCCGGTCGAGGGATCGCTGGTCGGCGAGTACTGCGGCCTTTTCGGCTCGGGCGGTCTCCTGTCGGTCGAACAGTGACTGGACCTCGGCCTGACGATTTGCCACGGCTGCTGCGGCGGCGTCTGCCTGGTCTGCGACCACGTCGATCGCGTCGTCGGGCAGCAGCGCCTGGATGCGGCGGGGAAGCGTACCGACCTCGGCGGCGGTGTTGGCCAGGGCGCGGGTGTGGCGCTTGGAGGCTGCCGCGGTTTGGTCGCTGGCCCGCTCATGCGCAGTCCTGCGCCCGTTCAGGGTCGTGCGTTGGGCGTCGATCTGGGCGGCGCGCCGGTGGTGTTCGGCCTGCAGTTGTTCGGCGTTCGTGGTGGCAGCTTCTTCGCAGGCGGCGATCGCGTCGGTGATCTCCGGGGTGTCGGGCAGTGAGGGTTGTGTGACGCCGTCGGCCGCCGGGAGGCTCAGGGTGGCACTGATCGCGTTCAGCCGCTGCGCGGCGGAGTCGGCATCGAAGCCGGTTCTGGTGCCGTCAGCCAAGGTGACGAGTTCCTCGAGGGAAGTGACCGCTTCCGCGGCGGCTTCCTGCGCCTTCTGCTGGGCGCTTTGGTACTCCCCCGCCCGTTCGCGCACGGTGGCTTCGGCGGCCGTGACCGCGGCACGGGCTTCGGTAAGCCGCTCACCGGCTTTGCGGTGGGCGGCCTTCGCGGTGCTCAGTCGAGTGGTTGCGGCGCTCAGCTCGGTCGCATCGGTCTTCGACGCGGGTGCGAAGGCGGGCGGGACGAGTTGGCGGCATACGGGGCAGTCGTCGCCTGGGTGCAGTTCGGCGGCAAGCGCAGCAGCCTTGTCACGCAGTTGGACGGACGCCTGGTGGGCTTCGGCCTTCGTCAGTTCCTGATCGGTCGCGGTTGCTTCCTCTTCCAAGGGGCTGATGCCAGCTCGGAGGGTGTCGAGTCTTCCGATCGCGGTCTCGTGGGCGCCGGCGGTCTCAGCTGTGCGGTGGGCTGCCGAGAGGGCGGCGTCCACCCGGGCGCGGGCCTTCGTGGCGCGTTTGCGGATCTCTGAGCTCGCTTGGGCGGCGGTGAGGGCCTCCGTGGCCAGGGGTGTCAGTTGTTCGGCACGTTCGGCCAGTTCGGTCTCGGCCTGGGAGATAGCGTCGCGTTCGTCGGCGAGCTGCCGGGTTTGCGTGGCGAGCAGGTCGCGGTCGTTGCGGTGCTCCGCGGCGTCGCTGGCGAGGTTCTGCAGGATCATGGCGGCCTTGACGAGGGCTTCGCGGCTCTCGCCTTGTTCCTGCGCCGCGGTGAGCGCTGCGGCCAGTTCGTCTTCCTGGCGCTCGGCTGCCTCCGCGCGTCCTTCCAAGGTTCCACGTCGGACGGCGATGTCGGCGGCGACCGCATCCAGGGCATCCAGGGCGGCGTCCGCGTCGGTCACCGTGCGCGTCGACAGGGTCTGCGCCGCGGTGGCGGCCGCGGCGGCGGTAGCACGGGCCGCAGCCGCGTTGTCCCGCAGCGCGGTGATGGTGTCGATGGAGGTCTTCAGGCGCTCTGCTTGGCTCGCCGCCTCGTCGGCGGCCGTGCCGGCGTCGGCAGCAGCCTGCTCGGGGTTGCCGGGCATCGAGTCGCGCTTTGCTCGGGCCCGGTACAGCAGATCCTTGAGGGAGTCGCGCTGGCGGCCGGCCATCCGCCGCACCACCTCGAGGGACTCGGCGCCGAACAGTTCCCGCAGCCGCTCGGTGCGTTTCATGGTGCTGGCGGTCAGGAGCTGGTCGAACTTCCCCTGCGGGAGCAGCCCCACCCGCAGGAAGGTCTCGTAGCCCATCTGCAGCACTGCCTGGATCCGGGCGTCGATGGCTGCGGCACCGTCGACCTGCTCGCCAGTGTCCAGGTTCTCCAGGTGATGCCGGCCCGCGTTCGGGTTGGTGAGGTGCATGGTGCGGTGGACGTGCCAGCGTTGTCCGTCGTGCAGGAAGGTGAGCTCGACGCTCATGGCCTGCGCGCCGTCGGCGATGAGTTGCCGGGGTTCCTTGGCGTCCCAGGAGCTCTTGCGGAACAGGGCGAAGGTGATGGCGTCGAGCAGGGTGCTCTTGCCGGCGCCGGTGTCGCCGAGGGCTGCGACCAGGTTCTTGCCGGTGAAGTCGACGGTGGCGGGATGGGGGTAGCTGCGGAACCCCGTCAGGGACAGCTTCTGCGGTTTCATCGGGCCGTCTCCGTTCCGGGGGTGTCCGTGACAGTCGACAGGCCGGAGCGGTCGAGGGGCCGGCCGGCGAGGACGTCCACGAGGAGGGTTTCCTCGCAGCAGGGTGCGAGGTCGTCCGGGTCGGGTTCGGCGCGAAGGTGGGCGAAGGTGGTCATGGCACGGTCCAGGGCTGGTCCGGTGGTGCCATGGTCGGCCAGGTAGTCGTGCAGCAGCTCCTCGATGCTGGGAAGGTCCCCGGTGGTGGTCTCCCGGTGCAGTACCCGGTCGGCGGCCCCGGTGCGGTGTTCGTCGATGGTGACGATCGTCGCCTTGGGCATCATCTTGGCGAGGGTGTCCGCCAGGTACGGATTCGGGGCCTCAACGATCACCTCGGCCTTCACCCAAGCGTCCCCGACGCGGCGGGCTCGGGGCTCGATCTCTTCCAGGGTGCCCTGGAGGCGGATCAAGGGGCGGCCGGTGGTCAACGGCTCGAGGTCGATGCGGGGCTCGCGGTTCGGGCCGACCTCGGCCAGGACCACGGCCTTGGTGTCGCCGGTCTCACCGAAGTCCAGTTGCAGCAGGCTGCCGGCGTAGTAGGCCGGGAATCCGACGCGGCCGACGGGTTGCGGGTTGTGGATGTGGCCGAGGGCACCGTAGGCGACGTCGGGCAGGTCGGTTGCCGCGGTGGCGTATTCGGCGGCGAGGGAGATCTGCCGCTCGGTGTAGGAAGGAGTAGCGCCTTCGACGAACATGTGGGCAGCAAAGAGCAGGATGTCCTGGGCGCCGCGGCCGTGGGCCAGGCGGCGGTAGACGTCGGCTTGGACGGTGCGCATCCGGTCGGCGTAGGTGGCGGTCATCATCGCGGGGTCGCTGAAGTCGTAGGTAAACCGGTTGGGGTGCAGGTAGGGAAGTGCGCCGATACGGAGCGTCAGTTCGCTTTCCTGGGCAGGGTATTCGGCAACCAGCAGTCCGTCGGGGCGGGCGTCGGTGGCAAAGCGGACCCGGGCCAGGTCACCCGTGCGGGAGTCCCTGCCGTTGAGGACGTACTCCAGGAAGGCCAGCACGTAGGCGGTGTCGTGGTTGCCGGCGACGACGACCACGGGCGCGATCCGGCCGAGGCGACGCAGGGCTTCTGCGGCGCGGCGCATGTCGTCCAGGCCTGGGCGGGGGCCGTCGAACAGGTCACCGCTGTGCACGATCAGGTCGGGATGGAAGTCGTCGGCGATCTCGATGACCTCCTCGAGGACGGCGTCGATCTCACTGTCGCGGCGGAAGCGGCCGATCTGCCGGCCGAGGTGCCAGTCGGAGGTGTGGAATATACGTGCTGTCACGGGTTTGCCTCCAGGAAATGGTCTGCAGGCCGGCGCGGGGCTGTGCCGCCGCGATCGGAGGTTCGGCACCACCGACTCTACACCGAACCCTGGGAAACTCTGGAAGATTCTGGAACTCTGGTAGTCTGCAGTTATGAGTGATCCGCTGGACGCCCTCGAGAAGAGCATCAGCGCCCTGCGCCGCGCGATCCGCGACGCCTCGGCAGCCGGTGACACCGAGCGTGCCACTGAACTGCGGGCGCAACTGCGTCGCGCGGAGCGGGCCTGGGACGCCCTCATCGACACCGGTGAGTCGGCCGCTGCTCCGCGCCACTCCGAGCCGGCGACGATGCCCTCGGCGCGGGGGGCGCAGCTCCCGGCGCGCGAGCACGTGCACCGGGCGCTGATGCTGCTCGGGACCGCGGCCGCGCCGAAGCTGATCGTCTCCGTCCACGAGGCGTTCTTCCCGGGCGAGCTGTCCGCGTCCAAGCTCTCCAGCCTGCGCCGGGATGAAGAACGCTCCTACCGGTCCAGTCCCGGAGGCCGTCCGTACTACCTGTGCCCGGCACTGACCCACGACCTGCTGTCACCGGTGAGGGCGCTGATCACGATCAGCACCTGGTCCTTGGAGCAGCGCATCATCGGCCCGCTGTCGCCGCGCGTCGACTTTCTCACCGGAGCGGTTCGCATCGCCGAGGCGGTACGTACCTCGGGCGACTCGGCGAGCCCGGCGGCCACGAGGCTGCTGTGGCGCTTCGCCGTGAACATCCCCGGCGCCATCCCGGCCGACACCTCCGTCCATCCGAAGGGAACTGACCCGCAGCAGGTGATCGACGCGGCCCGGGCTGAACTCGATGTCCACGCCGACGCCGACCGCGCCACCCGGACCGAGGCCGCGCGGCGGGCCCGCAAGGTGCTCGGCGACGACCAGCAGTTGTTCGGTGCCCCGCTGCAGGACGCCAGACGCCTACGGGCCCTGGACTGACAATCCCCACGGTCCCCTATCCCTCGCAAGGATCCCGACACGTGAACGCACCAGTGGACGACCGCCTGGCCGCGCTGCGCGGCTCCTCAAGGCGCCTGCCCTACAGCGCCCGGTCGCTGGCGGCTCTGGAGAACAACCCCCGCTGCACACTGCGCGCCCTCCTGGACTCCTCCGGCTCCGACAAAGCCGCGATCGCCGCGCGCGCCGGCTTCCCCTCCCCCTTCGGCCAGTCCACCTTCGCGCTCGCCCGCGGCAACGCCTTCGAAGCGATGGTGAAAGCGAACGGCTGCGCAGAGCTCCTGCGCGTCCTGCGCGAGACCCTGCACTTGACGCTGCCGGAGGTGGGCTACATCGACCTGAACGACGTCGGCGGCGACGGCCGTCCCGATGTCCGCCACGCCCGCACCACGCACCTGCTGGTTCGGGCCGCCCTCGGGCAGGGAGACAGCACCTTGTACGACCACCCGATGCTGCGCCTGGTGGTCGGCGGGCACGAGGTATTCCTGGAACCGGACCTGGTGGCCTTCCGCATCGACGACCGCTTCCACGTCGTGGAGATCAAGAGCTTCCCGATCATCGACGAGCAGGCCTCCCCCGCGCAGGTGCGGTCGGCGACCACGCAGGCGTGCGCGTACGTCATCGCGCTGCGCGCGATGCTCGAGCAGGCCGGCATCGGTCCGCAGGCCGTGTCCGACCAGATCATCCTCGTCGCGCCGAAGGACTTCACCAACCGCCCCACCGCCGCGTTCGTCGACGCCCGCAAGCAGGTCGCCACGCTGACCCGGCAGCTGGAACGAATAGCGCGCATCGGCGACCTGGTGGAACTGCTGCCCGAGGGGCTCACCTTCGATCTCAACCTGGACGCCGATGACCGGCCGCGGCGCCCGGCCGAGGAGCTGACCGAGGCCCTGGATCAGGTGGACGCGACGTACCGCCCGGATTGCCTCAACCACTGCGAGATGGCGTTCTACTGCCGCTCACGTGCTCGCGCGAACGCGTCCCTGGACGTGCTCGGGCCAGCGGTGCGCGAGCAGCTCGGCGGGATCGACACCGCGACCATGGCGCTCGGTCTGGCCCGCGGGCAGCTGGCTCCGACCGACGACCAGACCGAAATGGCCGTCGCGCTGCGGCATGCCGCCCGACTGCGCGCCGAACTGGGAGGTGCGGCATGAGCATGGTGTCGGCACTGGCGCATCTGGAAGCGATGGAGACCTGGCGGGCGGTACCGCTGACCGCGTTCCGGCACCGGCGGCTGTCGGGCCGGCCGCTCGTGGTCATACCGCTGACGATGGCCGGAGAAGCCGGAGCGCCTCTGGCCGTGATGGTCGGCTCCGCCCGCCGGGAACGAACCCTGCTGGTCGTGGAGCAGCCCCGCAACCGAGACCAGCGGTTCGCGTTCGCCGCCTCCCTCGGGCAGATCGTGATGGACTACATCAACTCCTTCCGTCAGGACCGCCGCACGGACGGGGACCGTTCCCGCTACACCGACGCGCCGCAAATCCTGGTCCCGAACCCCGGTGGCATCAAAGCCCTGGCCGATCTGGGACGCATGTGCCGGTTCCGCCAGGTGAGCGGCCCCTACGCAGTTGAGGAGGTTGTGCCCGAGTTCGGCATGTGGCTGACCTTCCTGGTCGATGCGGCCGAGGAGGCCGGCACCTCAATGCTGCTGCCCGTCACCGGAATGCTCGCCGAACACTGGGCCACCGGCCAGAGCACGCTGGAGGACCAGAATCTCGCCTCGCTCATGGCCTGGATCTCTCCCCCGCCCGGGCTGAGCGTCGAACAGGCCCTGGCCGATGCGGAGAACCCGGACGTCTGGCCGCCGGCCGGGCCTACGACGTCGCCCGAGTTCGACAACCGCGACCTGGCGCCGGCGATCAGACGGTTCGACACCGCCAACCGCCTGGGTGACCCGCAGGCGCTGGCCGACGCCGAGTCCGACCTGCGGGACCTGATCGCGGAGCAGATCCAACCCACCTGGCGCACGATGTGGAACGCCGTCTCGCTGCTGCGGTCCGTCCCGGAGGCGCCCCGGGCCGCCCGGCGCTTCGAACGTGACTGCATCGCCTTCACCAACTACTCCGACTACCAGGACTCCGGCGCTCTGCCCCAGCGCAAGCGGGACGCCGCGGTCGGCGCAGCCCGGCGCCTGAACCGCCTGGAGCGGGCACTGGCCGACTACGAGGCCGACATGGCGTTCGACGACCCGTTCGTGCTGGCCGACCGGCGCAGCGTCGGCGAGGCCTTCGCAGGAACGGTAGTGGACGCCGAGCCCGGCCGGGTGGTCACCACGGACAGGAACAGGCGGGTACCGCGGCCGCGGATCGTCGTCCGCACCGAGGACCCCCTGCGCCTGGCCGGCGACACCAAACTGATCAGCCCCAGCCCGACCCTGCCCGCCAGTCACCGGGCCGTAATCGTCTCCACCGCCCCCGACGGTGCGGCGACACTGGTCACCGTGGAGATCACCGGCGGCATGGGGCGCGCCCGCGTCCCGGCCCAGGGGACCGTGCCTGAGGTGGGCCAGCGCCTCGCCTACCTTCCCGACCCGGGATGGCGCCCGAACCCGCAGTTCCCGGAAGCCGACAGCATGCCGTGGACGCACACCGCCCCGCCCGACGGGCCGGACCCCGAATCCGATGACGCCGCCGAGGAGTGGGGCCATGACTGACCTCTTGACGCCCGACCCGGCGGTGGCTGCTGACGCGGCCATCGCCGCGATCCTGGCCGACCTGAACGGCACCCGCCACCGGGGTGTCGTCGTCGACTCCCCGCCCGGCGCCGGCAAGAGCACCCTGGTGGTCCGCGCCGCCGCCGAGCTCACCGCGGGAGGCGAACGCCCGATCATCGTCGCCCAGACCAACAACCAGGTCGACGACCTGGTCCTCGCCCTGGCCGCACGGCACCCCGGCCTGGCGATCGGCCGGCTCAGCGGCAGCGACTACGTCCCGCCAGCCGCAGTGAACGCCCCGGCCAACACCAGCGTCGGCACCAGTTTGGCCGACCTGACCGGCTGCCAGGTCATCGTCGGCACCGCGGCCAAGTGGGCCAGCGTCCGCAACGACACATTCGGCTGGGCCATCCTGGACGAGTCCTACCAGATGCGCTCGGACATGCTCCTGCAGATCGTCGAACGCTTCGACCGCGGCCTGTTCGTCGGCGACCCGGGTCAGCTGGACCCGTTCACCGTCGTCGGCACCGAACGGTGGACCGGGCTGCCGCACGACCCGACCCAGAACGGCGTCACCGTGATGCTCGAACACAACCCGGGCATCCCCGTGCACCGGCTGCCCGTGTCCTGGCGCCTCCCGGTGTCGGCCGCCCCCACCATCTCCCAGGCCTTCTACCCCTTCAGCGGCTTCGCCGCCGGAACCCGCGACGGCACACGCGCCATGGAGTTCAGCACCGCCGGGTTCGGCAACACCGACCTGGACGAGACCCTCGCGATGGCGTTCACCACCGGCTGGGCGCTGCACGAACTCCCCCGCCGCCACGTCCCGCGCACCGACACCCAGACCATCCAGACCGCCGCGGACCTCGCCGCCCGGCTCCTGGCCCGAGGAGCGGTCGCCACCTGTGAACGCCACCTTGGCGGCCGTCCCCTCCAGGCCAGCGACATCGCCATCGGCGTCGCCCACCGCGACCAGGCCGATCTGGTCCGCGCCGCCCTCACCCGGACCGGCAACCCAGGCGCGGCTCGCGTAGCCGTCGACACCGCGAACCGGCTCCAGGGACGCGAGTTCGAAGTCGTCATCGTCGTCCACCCGCTGTCCGGCCGCCGCGACGCCACCGCGTTCCACCTCGAGGCCGGACGGCTGTGCGTCCTCACCTCCCGCCACCGCCAGGCCTGCATCGTCGTCGCCCGCGAAGGCATCACCGACCTCCTCGACAGCCACCCCTCCACCGACCCAGTCCACCTGTCCGTGCCGGCAAAGTTCCCCGACGGCTGGGAAGCCAACCAGGTCGTACTGGCCAAACTCGCCCAACACCGCGTCGCAGCATGACCTGAACGCGAACGTCATCACGCGCCCTCGAACCGATGAAGGCACAAGCCCAGCTCGGCACCCGGGCTACATCGCCTGCAGGCCTTCGCGCCACCGGCGAGAGCACTCGCTCTGGAGGACCCGAACTCCTACTGCCTCCTGAGCAAGGCGGTTTCCACCGATGAGGAGTTCCTTGGCTCGCTCGGCCTCCGGCTTGGTGAGCCACTGGGCGAGTTCCGCCGCTCTGTGTGGTGGCTGAGGTGGTTGCCCGGGCTGGGGGATACCGATATCGAGGAGCAGGCGGTAGAGGCCCGTCGCGGGGCGGACCGGGGCCAGGCCTTCGCGCTCGGCGGTACGGGCCGCGCTGGACGGGATGCGGAGGCCGTCTGCGTCGAGGTCGCCGAAGTAGGCGATCGAGCGAACGCCTTCGAGGTCCGCTGCGGAGGCGCAGGAAGCTTCGAACGCACCGCCGACCCCCCAGGCGGTCCAGCCGACGTCCCCCGGGTCGGCGGCAAGAGTTCGGGTGAGCGTGTCGTAGGTGTCGGCGTTCTCGACCACGAGGAGGACCGGCCCGGAGCCGATGCAGCGGGCAGGTAGTGGCGGGCGGGTGCGGAAGGTGCGCAGGAGGTCGAGACTCAGCCGTCCTGGGGCGAACAGTTGTGTGTTCAAGAGCGCGTCCAGGCGCTTTTCGTGGCCCAGGACCTCCAGGGAGCGCTCGCGCAGAGGGACGACGTCTTCGTCTCGGCTGTGGTCGCGCAACCAGATATTGATGGCGTGTAGGACGTGGATCTGGGCGATGGTGAGGCGCATGGAAACGGCCCAGGCCAGTTCGGGGCGCCAAGCGATGGTGCGGGCGAGAGCGGCGGCTGGTTCCTGAGGCGACTGGCTCGGAAGGGTTATCCGAGTGGGCAGTGCGGGTGTTGCCGATGTGTCCTGGGCTCGCGAGCAGGTGATCAGACCGGCGCCTGCCAGGCGGTGCAGGATGTCGGCGAGGTCGGAGCGGCGGGTGGGGCTCATCGCGGAGGCGGGGTCTGTTGCGGCGAAGACCTGCCACAGTTCGTCCTGGGTAAGTGTGCGGCGCGGCCAGTCCTCCAAGGCGGCTGCGAGCCGCCACGCTCGTGGGGACAGTGGAACCCGTGTGGTTTCAGGGCGGCTGTGGATCATGGCGTTCCCGCGGGGCGGCGGTGGACGCGGCTGGCGGTGACGGTGCCGTGGGGGTGCTCGTGGGGCTGGGCGGCGTCTGGTTCGTCGTATGGGTCGGGCAGGAGGGTACGGACGGTCTGGTCGACGCGGATGTGTTTGAGGCCTGCTCGCAGGTCGGCGTCGTTGCGCATGCGGATCCACAGTGGGAAGGCCGACAGGGCGCGGTCGTCGGCCAGCCCAGTGGTGTAGACGAGCTGGACGCCCAGTGCGGTAGCTGCTCCTTGTTGGAGGTCAAGGAGGTAGGTGGCGCTGGCCTTGCCGATGGGGTTGTCCAGGAAGAGCACGCCGGAGTGCCGGCTTCGCATCTGGCCGCGTTCGTTGGCGCGCAGGGCGGCCATGGTGCAGTACAGGATGATGGCGGCGGTGAGTTCCTGTCCGCCCGAGAAAACGTCGTTCATGTGCTCAACGGAGACGCGCTCGTCACGCAGGACCGAGTCGGGTTTGAGGATCTCCACGGTGAAGCCCTTGGGGACGGCCGCCTCGACGGAGCGCAGGAGAAGCGTGAGGCCGTCGCGTTTGGAGGAGTTGCGCGGCACGGCAGCGCGGAGTGGGGCGGTGGCAGCGATCTCGTCGACGAGTTCACCGATGCGGGCGTTCAGAAGACCGGGGTCGGGGTCGGTGAAGCGAATGCGGAGGAACTCCTTGCCTTGCCAGTCGCCGAGGCCTGCGGGGAGTCGCGACAGGCGGGATGCTGTGCGCAGTGTCTTCAGTGCCCCGTCGGTGAGGGCAGCGAGGCGCTCGGTGATCAGCTTGCGGTGCTTGGTGGCGTTGTCCAGATCCGTGTTCAACGTGATGAGGCGCTGTGTGAGCTGGTCGGCGAACTCCGCGGCCCGAGCCCCCAGCTGCTCGCGGCCGAGGCCGATGATCGCGCGCCTGACGATGGCGGTGGTGTCTTCGAAGCGGGGCTCGCTGACGAAGCCGACAGCTGTGTCGACCAGTTCGTTGAGCTTCTTGGATGCGGCCGATTCTTCGGTTCGGGCCTTCCGGAGCGTCAGGCGCACGGTCTCGGAGTGTTCTTGCGCTGCCTCGATGGTGTGGGCGTAGGGCTCCGGGGCGGCCGTGCTCTCGCCTGCAGCAGTGGTGCGGTGGGGGATGTCCTCCAGCGTGCTCTGCAGGGGCGCGAGGACCTCGCGGAAGGCGCGGGCGGCCTCGCTTGCCTGCTGGGAGAGACGCTCGAGGTCCTGCGCGCTGCGGGTGGCGGTGTCGAGGGCGTCCTGTGCCTGGCGCTGGTCCGCTTGCGCTGCCTCCAGCAGATCACGGCCCTGGGCCACGCTGGTGGGTCGGCGATCGGACGGAAGGGTGATCCACACGTTCCGGTCGCCTTCGGGGCTAGCGGCACGGCATTCGCTGCCCAGGCGCCCTACCTCCTCCCCCGCGTTGCCCAAGTCCCGGCTCAGACGCGACTTTTCGCGACCCGCTCGTGCAATCTGCAGCTGCCGGCCGGCAGACTCCGCCCCGGCTGGCGTGGCGAGCAGCTGCTCCGCGAGGGTGATCACCTCGGCCGGGAGCCGTTCGACGTCGCTGCGGTGCCTGGCCGCGTCACGGGCAGCCCGTTCTGCCTCCGCTCGCAGATCCGCGCCGACTTCGACCGCGCGATAGGCGGCGTCGGCAGCAAGGTAGGTCTGGCGGAGGGCGGACAGGCTCTGTGGCGGCACGACGGGGGCGACTTCGCCGCTGGTGGTGGCGATCTCGTATGCCGTCTTCTGCTTGAAAAAAAAATGGCTGCGCGCGCCTTCCGCGTCCCGCGCCGCTCGTTCTGCGTCGTCCAGGGCGGAGTCCCGGGCGGCGACGGCTTCCTCGACGGCTTCCTGGGCGGCCGCGATCACGGGCTCGAGCTCGTCGGCTGTACGTTGGGCTGCGGACGCCTGCTCGACCGTGACGGCAAGCCGTTCCAGGGCGCCGCAGGTGTCCGCCGCAGAGCGCTCATGTCCGCGTAGTTCGGTCAGACGAGCGGGGTAGGCGGCCTCTCGGATCTGCAGTGCCTCTTCCGCCTCCCAGGCCTTTTGGAATCGCTCGCTGACGGCAGTCACGTCGGTCTCGGCCTTGGAGACCCGCTCGGCCAGTTCGGCAAGGCGGCCCGGTGGGCACGTGCGCCGCCAGGCCTGGAGGTCCGCGAGGAGGTCCCGGATGCGATCTTGATGTTCGGAGAGCTCGGCGATCTCCTGGCCTCGGGCGGCCATGGCGTCCCGCAGTTCCAGACGGCACGCCTCCGCGGCGTCTTCGTCGAACATGGCGGGGTTCGGCTCAACGACGAAGCGGTCGTCTGCTGCCTCGACCGCGGTCAGCAATACGGCGGCGGATCCGACAGCGATTGCCGCGGTCGGCAGCAGGCGCTCCGTATCAAGGATCTCGTGGGCGCGCCCCAGTTGTTCAGGGTCGAGGAGCACGACCCCGTCGGCAAGGTCGGGGTGGGCAGCGATCAGGGCTTGACGCTCTCGCGCGGACGCGTTGTGTGCGAGGTAGCGCCAGCCGGCGTGCGCGGCGATGCCGGCGGTGTTGAGCGCGTCCACAGTGGCGTCCACCCCGGGCCTGGCCGGCAGCAGGCCGCCGTCTCCGAGTGCGGTGAGGAGGTGTTGGTCGTCGCGCTGGCCTGAGCGCAGTGTGTCGAGGCGCTCTTGGCGGGTGTCGCGATCGTCGCCCAGTCGGTGGAGCAGCCCTTCCGCGGAGGCATCGATCGTCATGGTGTCGATGGCTGTGTCGCCCAGTGCTGCCTGAATGTCCTCGTCTGCAGCGAAGCGCTCGGCGTGTTCAGTCAGTCCTTGCAGTTCGGCGACGAGGGATTGGTGCGTGTTCCGGGCGTCTGCCAGCTTCCCCCGGACTTCGTGGGTGTGGATGCGGGCGGCGTTCAGGTCGCCCGTGACCTGTGCGGATTCCGTCTCCAGAGTCGAGAGCTCGCCTGCGAGACGTTCTGCTAGCTGGCGGCTGGCTGCAAGGGCGGTAGCGACCTCGACGCCGCGGGCCAGGACGCCGCTGCACTCGGCGTCCTCTATCTGGCGGTCACTGTCTGCCACCTTCCCCAAGGCCGTACGGCGGTCGCCGTCGGCCTTCGTTTCGGCCCGGACGGCCTCGTCTCGTTTCTTGTCCCAAGCGGCCGCCACCTTTTTGAGCTCTTCGACCTTGCGGTCGAGGGTGTCAGCGGCGGTTCGTGCCTGGGTCGCTTCGTGGTGCAGCTTCGCGAGCAGCTGGGCTGCGGCGCCATCGCGGGCGTCCAGCGCGGGGCGGGCGTTCTCTTCCGCATCAGCGATGCGGGCGGCCAGGGCCTTGGCGTCTGCGGCGGCCTGGTTCCGCGCTTCGACGGCCTCGCTTGCCGCCCAGCCCAACAGCTGGAGCTCGACGTCGTCCAGCGCGGCCTTGATGTCGCCCTGCTGCTTCTCCGCGTCACGCAGTGCGAGCGTGAGTGTCTGGCGGCGGATCTCGTTGACCGTATCCCGGGCGCGGTCACGGTCGGTCTCCCGCGCGCCGGCCAGGGCCACCGCTTGGCCATGATTCTCGACGAGCTCTCGAGCGCTGTCCTCCTCGGCACCGTGCCGGGCAGTCAGCGCCTGGGCCAAGTCCCTTACGGCCTGCTCCGCCTCGCCCAGACGGCTGCGTGCCCGCACGGCGGCGGTGTGCGCCTGGCCCACCGGCTGCAGAACTGCGACGGTGCCTTCGGTGAAGTCCCGCTCCAGGAGCATCGCAGTCCGGTCGCCGACCGTGGTGGCGTAGCTGTCGAAGTTCCCGGCTACGCTGGCCGCGTCCTGCGGGTCCAGGACCACCGTGAGCAGCCAGTCGATGAATTCCTTGCTGCTCTTGAAGGTGAACGCCCGTGCGGCGTCTCCCTCGTCGGCGTTCATCCGGCGCTGGATCGCGAACAGGTCGGGTTCCAGGCCCAGGCTGCGCAGGTGGTCGGTCCACTCCCCTTGGTTCGATCCGGTCCACGAGAGTTGGATAGCGGGGTGGGTCCGGTCGGCTTCCTGGAGGGCTTCCTGGAAGCCGTTGAGCTTCAGTCGGCGGCCGTCGCTGGTGAACGGCAGGCTGGTCAGTTCGATCGTGGGCCCAGGTCGCAAGGACCACCAGGCTTCGCCGAGCCTGCTGTCGTGCTTCCCGCGGGAGTCGCGCCGCCACTGGTAGGCCTTGCCGGTGATGATCCGCGCGCCAGTTTTGACGTGCATCCACTCCAGGACCACGTGTCCGGGGTCGTCGCCGATCACGAACTTCTCGAGGACGCCCGAGGAGCCGCCCAAGGTGTTGCGCTTGCCCGGGAGCATCACGGAGAAGATCAGCTTGAGCAGGACGCTCTTGCCTCCGCCGTTCTCGAGCATGAGCAGGCTGTAGGGGCTGGGGCGGCGCGGTGGGGCCTCGAAGAGGCTCCCGGTGCCGGTGGGCTGGCCGACACCGGACAGGTCCAGGGTCACGTCGGTGAACCGGGCGCCGCGGGGGCCGATACCGAACAGGCGGACACGGTTGAGCTCGTACAAGGCTTCCCCTTCTTACAGCTGGGCGACGTCGGCGGCGGTCCACTCGACGGTGAGGGTGCCCGATCCGTCGGTGATCTCGGCGATGCCGAGGGCGACCAGCTCCTCGAACATCACCACGCCGGCTTCTCGGACCTGGGTGCGGTAGCGCGGCGTGGTGCGGAATGTGCCTCCGCGCTCGTCGCCGGTGCGCACCAGCAGGCCTTGATCGGCGAGGAAAGTGAGCGCCTTGCCGACGATGCCGGTGGTCGAGGTGGACAGTTTGCGCCCGTCTCCGGTGGATCCGGTGCGAGCTCGTCGCACGTATGCCCGCCACGCGGCTTCAAGTCCGGGCTGCTCGCTGGACGGGTCGGTGTCGCCTCCGTCGGTTGCGGCTTGGTCTGCCAGTCGGGTGGCTGCCTCGCGGACGAAGGCCTCGACTCCCTCGGTGGTGATGCGGCCCAGGTGGGTCGGGTCGGCCAGGTCGGCCGGGCGAGGGAAGGCGAGTGTGGCGGCTCCCAGGTGCGCGAGCGCGTGCAGGACCCGCTCGTGTGCTTTGCCCTCGCCGCCGGTGCGGCGCGCGTAGTCCGTCATGCGGATCGCGAAGATGCTCTCCTCGGTGGAGGCGATGACGATGCCGGTGCGTTCGGTCACCTCGAGGATGACCAGGTCCAGGCCGGTGGCGATCGCGTTGGTGACGGCGGCGAACTGGTCGTCGCTGCGGAAGCGCTGGACCAGCTGGCGGTACTCCTCGTCCCGGACCGGCAGCAAGCGCGGTCGCAGCCCGAATCCGATCAGGCGGGCCGCGTCGGCGGTGGTGTCGGTGCTGCTCACGCGGCGCCCCTTTCCTGGATCGCGTCCGGCAGGGCGCTCTCGGTGTCGGTTGATGCCGGCGAAGGGGTGATCGCGGCGCGGGCCACGATGAGATCGGCGCCAGCGAAGTCCGGATCGTTCAGATGGGTGCCGTCATCGACGGCTATCAGCACCGACGCGGCGCCGTGGCGTACGGCGGGGCCGATCTCTTGTGCGGCGAGGGCCAGGACCCGCACGACGGTCAGGAGCGGCAGTTGCGGGTGCAGGGTTCTGGCTTCCTCCAGCAGGCCGGACAGGCGCCGCGGTGCCTGCGGGTCCAGGTCGAGCAGGCGCTCCAGGTGGTCGTAGCATTCGGGCGGGAAGGCGTCGGGTTCGGGCTCGTCGGACAGCTCCGGTTCCTCGACCGCGGCACCTAGCACCTCCCGCTCCGGGGGCGGGGTGGTCAGCAGGGTGAACATGTCCACCAGGCGCAGGGCGTGCGGAACGGCTAGCCCGACGCCCCTGGTGAAGAACACACTCAGGGCCTTGTCCGCATCGCGTACCGGCAGTTGCAGTGTCGGCTGCAGGAGTTGGGCGTGCAGGTCCAGGTCGGCGCGTGCGGCCGGGGCGGCAAAGGTCTGCCGGTCCTGCTCGGTACGGAAGCGCCGCCCTGCTTCCTGCAGTGCACCTTGGAGTTGTTCGTGGCGGCGCAGGCAGTCTCGGACGATGTCCACCAGCGCGGCGGCTTGCCTTTTGCGGTCGGGGGTGTCGGCGGTGTCGCGGGCCTCGGTGATGTTCACCAAGATGGCGTTCTCGGCCTTGTAGCGGGCTTCGATGTGGTCCAGGGCTTCGGCGATGAACGTCGGCATGGCGGTCAGCCAGTCGACGGTGCGCACGTCACGGCTTGTCGCTTCCAGTCGTTGGCGCAGGATCTCGGCGTACTGGATGGTTCGGTAGCGTGCGGCCTGGGCGGCGGCCTGGGCGTCTGACAGCCGGCCGCGGCGGATCAGTGTTTCCAGTCGGACGTCGGCGGATACCTGCGCGGACTCGATGTCCACCTCCAGTGCGCCGACGAGGACGTTCACTGCCTCGTTCGTGGCACGCAGGTAGATCTCACCGTCGGCCCCGGGTACTTCCTCCAGGAGCTTGAAGTCGAAGTCGCGCCGCTCGTACTGGCCATCCGGGGTGCGTACTCCGTAGACGGCTCGGAATCCGCGGTCGGCGGATCCGACGTTCAGCAGGTTCTCCAGCACCCAGCGGGCGGCGCGCTCGTGTTCGGACTCGGGGCGGTCGGATGCTTGTTCCGCGGCATAGCGCGAGAGGTCTGCGACCACTGTCTCGGAGGATGCGCCGGTCGCGAAGTCCATGGCGAGGGTCACCAGGTCGATCGCATGGAGTGCGAGCTCGGCCATTTGATAGCGGGTCAGGTCTGCGCTTTGGACGGCCGCTTTGCGCGCATCCAGGTCATGCAGAGGGGCCGTGCACGCCAGCGCTTTGACGCGCTGGGCGAAGCCGGTGTCTAACAGCACATGCTGGGCAGCCACGTTCTCGACGTTAGCGGCATCCACTGACACATCTCCTGTCCTTGTTCGTTCGCTGATCGATTGGGCGTGATTGCGTTCCCCGAGAGACCGGAAGCTGTCCTCAGGTGTCGGGGCACAGCCCAGGTGCCCGAGCGGGCGCTGGGCAGGTTCGGCGGCAACGCCAGCCAGGTCCTCGACGACACCGTCGCGGTCGGCGGCCCCGACAACGCGGTCGCCTGGTTCGTCGTCGAGCACCGCACCCCGGTGCGGTGGGCGCGCCGCAGGCCCTCGAGCAGGTCCTGTTCGAGCTGTACGTGCTGTACTTCGACGCGGACCGGCGGCTGCTGTACGTCCACGGGTCGGAGAAGTCCCGCTCCTAGCTCGCCGAGGCGGTGCTGGGCCAGGACTGCGAGCTGATCAGCGGGGCGCACACGTATCGGGTGCTGGCCAGGCTAGACCGGCTGGTGCCCACCAACGTCGGACTCAAGGACGCCCGCGACCACTTCACGGTTCTCTCTGCACGTCGGCAGCGACGTGTCCCAGGGCTTCGACAGCGCCCAGGAGCACAAGAGCCAGACCCACATCGCCGCGACCGGAGTCGACCACGGCGACAGCGTCTCCATCAGCGCCGCGTCGTCCGGGCGGTTCTGGGCGCCGGCCACCGCTCCGAGCCTGAAAGCGTGGACCGACTGGTGCGACCTGCAGGGCAGCAAGCTGCTGGACGACACAATCAACCTGGAGCGGGTCTTCGACGGGTTCATCATCCCCGAGGACATCACCGAGCGGCCCGCGTTCGTGCTGCTGGCGGTGCAATGGCCCTGGCAGGTCTACCTCGGCGACCGCGACCGGATGACGGTCAGCTACGACGGCCGCTCCTACCCACTGGCCGACGTCGACTTCGAGGTCGACGACCACTCCCCCACCGGCCCCTTCCGGTTCTCCCTGGTGACCGGCGCATGGCGGGTCCCCTACGAGGCCGACTACGAGGACGGGAAGGGGCTCGTCTACCGACCGCTCGGCGATGACGCGGTGGTGCACACCACCTCGCGCACCACCCCCGTGACGCCGCTGCAGACCTGGTTCGCCGTCAACCGGCCCGAGCTGTTCCTGGAAGGCGACCGCCTCATCGACGACGAGGGCCGGCTGCGCGGGCGTGCGCCAGAGCAACCGGCCGGTCGTCAGGTCAAGAACTTCTGTGCCTGCGACGACAACGCCGGCGCCCACCGCGGTCAGGTCGACGGGGCTACTGGTCAGCGGGTAGCGCCATTGCACCGTGAGCTGTGACCTGATCAGCTCGAGGCTGCGCGCGGCGGTGCGGTGCGCAACCGCCAGCACCGCTTCACTGTTCGGCCGTGCGGCTGGCACGAAGTCGGACACGACTCCCCCGATCGGTCGTGCTCTGCCTGTGGGACACGGTGCATGCTATCGGCGCAAGCTCGGCCGCTTGCTGGGAGTCGACGCAACGGGAGCACGTCAGGAACTCATCCACCACAGAGCGTGCCAGGAAAGCCCTGGGCGCCCCCAGGTTCTGCTTCGATGGCGTCTTCCCTCTCCCCGCACCGAACCGGGTCCGGCCCGCAGCTGGCACCTGGTCGGGGCGGGAGCGGTCTTCATCGATCGAA
>NZ_BBPO01000106.1 GCF_000787815.1 Streptacidiphilus neutrinimicus | reverse complement strand
CCGTGCGCGGGCCGCTCTGCTGCTGCGCCATGGTTCACGTCCTCTCGGTGCTCTGATCGAGGCTCTGGATAGTTTCATTCACTATCGATGAAGCTGAATGTAGCCGTTCATTCGCCGCTCCACCAGAGTCCGCCGCCAAGGAGTCCGCCCGAAGCCCGACGGAAAGTCTTCTTTGTCCGGTTTATTACCGTTCGGCACCTATGCTGTCACGGACGAGCCACGCGGCGAGAGGAGACCCACGTGGGCCCGGTCGAGTTCCTGGTCCTGGCCTTCCCCGGCGGGCGCGTCGCCGCGGCGGTGCTCGGCCCGCTGGACCGGCTGCGGAAGGCGGGCGGAGTCCGGGTGCTCGACGCACGCGAGCTGCGCCGCGGCGCGGACGGCGCCGCCACCGCCGAGCCGGGCGAGGCCGGGCTGATCACCGACGAGGACGTGGAGTCGGCGCGGGAACTGCTGGGCCCGGACGAGTCGGCCCTGCTGCTGCTCGTCGAGCACGTCTGGGCAGCCGAGCTCACCGCCGCGTTCGAGGCGGAACGCGGGCGGGTCGCGGCCTCGGTCCGGATCGTGCCGGAGGAGGCCGAGCCGGACGCGGGCTGACCTCAGGGGGCCGGCCGCGCACCACGGCGTCGACTCAGGAGCTCAGCCGTGCACCACGGTTCTGACCTGGCCGGCGGCCGGGCCGGTGGTGACGAAGTCCCCGACGGAGGCGCGGCGGCCGAAGAGCCGGCCGTCGTCCGTGCGGGCCCACAGCAGCTTCTCCTCGCGGCGCTCCCAGCGAGCGAGCCGCAGCACGGCCGCCTGCACGCCGAGGCCGTAGCCGAGCACACCGAGCGCGGCGGCCGGCCCGGCGAGCACGCCGAGCGCGGCGGTCGCGGAGATCCCGATCAGCAGCCACAGCGCGTGCCCGCGTGCGAGCCGCTGCCGGGTCTCGTGGGGCGGCTCGAGCGTCACGGCGAACGCGGCCTTGGTCGCCGCGGCCGCACGCGCGGCGAACCACCGGCGGCGCTGCAGCAACCCGACCGCCAGGCCGACCACGAACAACGCGGCGCCGATCAACGCCCCGCGCCCGAGCCCGGTCAGACTCGGAATCGGCAGACCGGCCAACGCGCCGACCGCTCCGATCCACATCATCGTCCGCGCCACGGTTCCCCGTACGACGACAACCCGGGCGCGCGCATAGGTTCCACGCAGCATGGCGGGACGATAACTCCGCCGTATGAGAAATGTCTTGGGGTGTGCAGGCGGGAATTCCCGGCCGCGTCATCCCATGAACAGGCCCCGGGTCGCCGCCTGCTGCTCGAACTCCTCCAGCCGCAGCACCGAGCCGGGCAGCTCGTCGCACATGGCCTGGAGCAGCACGCGTCCCAGCATCATCGGCGCGCACGCGGTGTCGAAGACGAGGCTGGAACCGACCGCCGCGGGCAGCAGCAGGTCCGAGACCGAGGCGACGGGTGCGAACGCGCTGTCGGCGACGGTGACGACGGTGAGCCCCGCCGTCTTGGCCGCGTTGAGGGCGTCGAGGAGCTCGCGCGGATAGCGCGGCAGGGCGAAGCAGATCAGCGCGGTCGCGCCGGCGACGCGGGCCTGCTCGATCCGGTCGAGCAGCAGGGAACCGCCCTCGTCGAGCAGCCGCACGTCAGGGTGGACCTTGGCGGCGAAGTAGGCGAAGCCGTTCGCCTGGGCCGAGGCGGCACGCAGGCCGAGCACGATCAGCGGCTGCGACGCTGCCAGCACGCGGGCGGCCTTCAGCACGGGCTCGGGATCGGCCAGCACCGCGGCGAGGTGCTGCAGGTTGGCGATCTCGCTCAGCACGGCCTGCTGCTGCTCGTTGCGGACGATCTCGCCCGCCGTCTCGCGCACGCCGCCGGGGCGTGCGCCGGCGTCGCCGCCCGGCTCGGCCAGGCCGAGCTCGCGCAGGCGGCGCCGCAGCGCCGGGTAGCCGTCAAAGCCGAGGGCCACGGCGAAGCGGGTGACCGAGGGCTGGCTGACGCCGGCCAGCTCGGCCACCTCGACGCTGGACAGGAACGGGGCCTCCGCGGCGTTGCGCACCAGGCAGTGCGCGATGCGTCGCTGAGTCGGCGTCAGCCGGTTCCCCTCGAACAGGCGGAGCAGCCTGCTGGAGGGCCCGCTGCCCTGCGGGGCCTCCTCCGACTGGGGCGGTGTCACGCTCATGTGCGCCTCCAGCGGGCGTGCAGGCGATTCAGTAGCTGCCGACTCTGCATGACCGCATGCAGAGTCGGCAAGTCCCTTCTCACCTGCCGGTACGGATCCGGACACATGGTCCGGAACGGTTGTTCGCCTGCCGTTGAAACGGGCGAATCAGCCCGGCCGGCGGGGCCGGTCAGGCCAGCGGACCGGTGACCGTCTCGACCGCGGCGACGAGACCGCCACTGCGGACGAAGCGGTAGGCGGCCTCCAGATCGGGTGCGAGGAAGCGGTCCGAGCCCGGACCGCCGACGCCTGCCTCACGCGCCGCGGCGACGGCGGCGGCCGTGGCCGGGGCGAGCGGGCTGCTGCCCTCGCCGGTGTGGCTGTAGGTGCGGATCTCCAGCGCGCGGGCCGAGGCGACCAGCTCGACGGCGAGCACGCGGGCGAGGTTCTCCACGGCCTGGCGCAGCTTGCGCGCGGCGGACCAGCCCATGGAGACGTGGTCCTCCTGCATGGCCGAGGACGGGATGGAGTCGACCGAGGCCGGGACAGCGAGGCGCTTGTTCTCGCTGACCAGCGCGGCCTGGGTGTACTGGGCGATCATCAGGCCGGAGTCGACGCCCGGGTCGTCCGCCAGGAACGGCGGCAGGCCGTGCGAGCGGTTCTTGTCCAGAAGCCGGTCGGTGCGGCGCTCGGCGATGGAGCCGAGGTCGGCCGCGGCGACGGCGAGGAAGTCGAGCACGTAGGCGACGGGCGCGCCGTGGAAGTTGCCGTTGGACTCGACGCGGCCGTCCGGCAGCACCACCGGGTTGTCGACGGCGGCGGCGAGCTCGCGGTCGGCGACCAGCTGGGCGTGGGTGAGGGTGTCGCGACCGGCGCCGGCGACCTGCGGGGCGCAGCGGAGGGAGTAGGCGTCCTGGACGCGCGGCGCGTCGTCCTGGTGGTGGCCCGTGAGGCCGGAGCCCTCCAGCACCTTCAGCATGTTGGCGGCGGAGGCCGCCTGGCCGGGGTGCGGGCGGATCGCGTGCAGCTCGGGCAGCAGCACACGCTCGGTGCCGAGCAGCGCCTCCAGCGACATGGCGGCGGTGATGTCGGCGACGGTGAACAGGCGGCCGAGGTCGGCGATCGCCATCACCAGCATGCCGAGCATGCCGTCGGTGCCGTTGATGAGGGCCAGGCCCTCCTTCTCGGCGAGCTCGATCGGCTCGATGCCGTGCTCGGCCAGCAGCTCGCCCGCGTCGCGGACGGCGCCGTCCGGGCCGTAGGCGAGGCCCTCGCCCATCAGCGTCAGCGCGCAGTGCGAGAGCGGCGCGAGGTCGCCGGAGCAGCCCAGGGAGCCGAACTCGTGCACGACCGGCGTGATGTCGGCGTTGAGGATGGCCGCCATCGTCTCGGCGACGACCGGGCGCACGCCGGTGCGGCCGGAGGCGAGGGTCTTCAGCCGCAGCAGCATCAGCGCACGGGTGACCTCGCGCTCGACCTGCGGGCCCATGCCGGCCGCGTGCGAGCGGACCAGCGAGCGCTGCAGCTGGGCGCGCAGCTCCGGGCTGATGTGACGGACGGCCAGGGCGCCGAAGCCGGTGGACACCCCGTAGACCGGCCGCGGCTCGGCGGCGAGCGCGTCGATCCGCGCGCGAGACGCGGCCATCTCGGCCAGCGCGTCCCCGGAGAGCTCCACCTTGGCGTTGCCGCGCGCGACCGCGATGACGTCGGCCGGGCCCACGTTGGCCTTGCCGATGACGACGTTGTGCATATCCATATACGAAATCACATCATGTGAATGGCACTATGACAACAGGAGTGGTACGGGGTTCCTCGGTCCCCGTGGTCCCGCCGGCTCGGGCAGGACCGGCCGGCACGGCGTTGAGTACCGTGGTCGGGATACACGCCGTACGAGCACCGCGCGAACGCGCGCGAACGAAGCACGCGCGAGGGAAGAAGGAGTGGCGACCATGGGCCGGGTGACCGAACGCCGTCGGGTGACGCGCCTGCGCGACGGGCGCCGCGACGCGCGACCCGACGCGCTGGCCGCGGAGGAGCCCCTGGAGATCCGGGTCGGCGGCCGCGCGCTCGCCGTCACCATGCGCACCCCCGGCCACGACTTCGACCTCGTCGCGGGATACCTCGTCGCCGAGGGCGTAGCCGCGACCGCCGAGGACGTCCCCGCGCTGCGCTACTGCGCGGGCACCAACGCCGAGGGGATCAACACCTACAACGTGGTCGACGCCCGCGTCGCCCGTCCCGAGACCGTCCCCGTCTCCGCCTACCGGTCGCTGCTGACCAGCAGCGCGTGCGGCCTGTGCGGCGCGGAGACGGTCGACGCCGTCCGCAAGCGGCTTCCCGCCGACCTCTCCGGCGACCCGCTGACCGTCACCGAGGACGTCCTCTTCTCCCTCCCCGACACCCTCCGCGCCTCCCAGCGCGCCTTCGACGCCACCGGCGGCCTCCACGCGGCGGGTCTGTTCACGGCCGACGGCCGGCTGCTGTGCCTGCGCGAGGACGTCGGCCGCCACAACGCGGTGGACAAGGTCATCGGCTGGGCCCTGCGGGAGGACCTGCTCCCGCTCCGCGGCCACCTGCTGATGGTCAGCGGACGCGCCTCCTTCGAGCTGGTCCAGAAGGCCGCGATGGCGGGCATCCCGCTGCTCGCCGCGGTCTCCGCGCCGAGCGCGCTCGCGGTGGACCTGGCCGAGGAGGCGGGCCTGACCCTCGTCGGCTTCCTGCGCGGCCGCAGCGCCAACCTCTACACCGGCGCCGAGCGCGTCCTCCCGGCGCCCGTCGAAGCCGTCGCACGCTAGCGCCTGTCCTGTGGCTCAGCCCCCAGGGTGTGAAGGGGCTCGGCCGCGTGCTCCGGCGTGGTGAGCGCTCCGCCCGCCGCCGCGACGCCGCCCGGCAGGGCGGTGAGGCGTAACCGTTCGGCTTGAGTGGTGAGCGCTCCGGCCGCCGCCGCGACGCCGCCCGGCAGGGCGGTGAGGCGTAACCGTTCTGCTTGAGCGGGGCAATGGCGTCGGGCCCGCAGGCACTGGGCCAGCACCGCGGCGGTGGCGGTGCCCGGCGCGGGAGCGGGCGCCCGCCGACGGTGCGGGCGGTACCGGCGACGGAATGGTCATGCGAAGTCAACTCCCCCGCGCCCGTTGCTGCATGCTCGGAACGGCCGCTTCAGCCCGTGCCGGACAACGAGATCGGCGGCGGGGTTGATGTTCCGGCACCTCAGGTCGCGCCCGCAGGGTCCGCGCGCGGACACTCGCGAGGACCCGGGCGGGGAGTCGCGCGGGCGGTCACGGCGGGCTGGGCGGGCCCGCGAGGGCGACCGCGACCAGCGCCCGGAGCGTCGGGCCGACGGCGGCGAAGGAGAGCGTGGACTCGTCGGCGAAGAGCTCCATCAGCCAGCCGCCTGCGGCGTTGGCGCCGCCCGCGGCGACCATCGCCCGGTATCCGCCGACGACGAGGACCGCCTCCTCCGCCGGGTCGTTGCCGGGGACGCCGGTGCGCAGGCCGAAGCTGCCGCCGCGGATCGCGAGCGCCGTCAGCGGGTAGGCCGAGAGCTCGAAGACCGCGTCGGGGGCCTCGTTCATCGCCCGCTGGACCTGGGCCCGGACACTGCCGGGACCCCGGGTCATCCGCCGGACTCCGTAGCCAGCGGTGTGCATCGTCGTGGAGCCGGGCGGCAGGTAGGAGACCCACCACGCGACGGCGTCCAGCAGCTGGGAGACCGTCTCCGCGACGGTCTCCAGCCGGGCCAGCGTGCCGACGGCAGCGGGACCGTCGTCGAGCGCGGCCGTCACGGCCGCGAGGAGCTGGCCCGGATCTGCGGTGTGCCGGGCGCCGCGGAAGCGCCGGCGCTCCGTGCGCCGGCTGCCACCGGGACGCACGCCGGAGTCGGCGAGAGAGACCGTCGGGTCGGGCAGGCTGCCGCGTCCGGCGACGACGGGCTGCGCGGCCGGGCCGGACTTGGCCCGGTACTGCGCGGCGTCGGCCAGCCGGAAGAGACGGTCGGAGGTGGTGACCGGGCCGATCGGGTCGCCGGTGGAGGCCACCCCGCAGGCGACGCCCTCCCCCTGATCGATCGTCAGCGCCTGCGCGCACAGCTCCTCCGCGACGCGCACCACCTCGTCCGCGCTCGGCCCCGCGGCGACCAGGCAGAACTCGTCACCGCCCAGCCGTCCGGCCAGCGCGCCCGGCAGCATCGCACCGCACAGCGAGAGCTGGTTGGCGAACTGCTCCAGCAGCCGGTCGCCCCACTCGTGCCCCTTCTCGTCGTTGACCCGCTTCAGGCCGTTGATGTCGCAGACGACCAGGGAGACGACCGTGCCGTCGATCCGGTGCCGCTCCAGCGCGGCGTCGAGCCGGGCGTCGACGGCCCGACGGTTGGCCAGGCCGGTCAGCGGGTCGGTGAAGGCCAGGCGGCTGACCTCCTCCAGGCGCTCGCTCTGGGCCAGCCCGGCGGAGATCTGCGCGGCGAGCACCGTCGCGAAGGCGGCCTCGGCGTCGTCGAAGACGGGCCGGCCCGCCATCCGGGCCAGATACAGCTCGCCCCAGGCCCGGCCGCCGAGGAGGATCGGCGCGACCAGGCAGCAGGCGCGCCCGCGCCGTCGCAGCGAGGCGGCCCGCGAGGGGCAGTCGGGGCCGTTGGTGGAGCCGCCGTCCGCGCTCTGCACCCAGGCCCGCGGCAGCCCGTCCGGGGCGAAGAGCTCGCCGAGCCCGCGCTGGGCCAGGAACTGCGCAATCTCCGGATACTCCCCGAGCGGGTAGGACTCGTCCTGCGGCAGCGCCTCCTCGCCGGGCGCGAGCAGCCCGTCGTTGACCAGCACCCGCAGCCGTCCGCGCTCGCGCTCCCACATGGAGATCGCGGCGAACTCCGCGCCCATCGTCTCCCGCGCGCGTTCGGCCGCCACCTGTGCGGCCGCCCGCCCGTCCGCCGCCGCGGCCATCGCCTGCGCGAGCCCGACCACCGCGCGCAGCCGCGCGTCGGAGGCGCCGGTGTCGGGCGGAACCGACGCGGTCGGCGGGGCGTCCTCACTGGCACTGGCCTGCACGGTTCTCCTCATTCCTGGGTCGCGACTCCCCTCAGCGTCGAGACTACGGACATACAGGGCAAATACTACGCAGGCGAGCGATCCGGGCCCCTGGCGCTTCCTCTCCCCCGAGTCCGCCGAGCGGCCCGGAAGATCCTCCCTCGCCGTCCGACGCCGCTGCTACCGTGACAGCAACGCGACGCGATCCGCAGGGTCCGACGGTCACGGGGGGAAAGCATGGCGATCGAACTTCCAGGCGAAGTCGCGCAGTTCCTGCAGTTCATCGGCATCAACTGGCCGCAGATCAACGAGGACAAGGTCCGCGAGTTCGCCTCCCACGTCCGGGAGTTCGCCACGAACATCCAGGACACGCACCAGCAGGCCACCGGCACCGTCAACGACATGAGCCAGCACTACCAGGGCAATTCGTACGAGCTGCTGGTCTCCAAATGGGCCCACCTCTCCCAGGGCCACATGCAGGACCTGCTCGACGCCTGCCAGGTGCTCGCCACCGCGCTGGACGCGGGCGCGGACTACATCGTCGGGATGAAGCTGGACTGCATCGGCGAACTGATCGCCCTCGCAGCCAGTTTCGTCGCGGACCAGGCCGCGGCCGTGGCGACCTTCGGCCTCGCCGAGGCCGCCGAGGCGCTGATCGTGGAGGCGGCCGAGAAGGCCGTCGACTTCCTGGAGCAGCAGCTGGTCCAGTACATCATCGGCCAGGTCATCGAGGCGGCGCTGACGCCGCTGCTGGGCGTGGTCGAGAAGGCCGTCGCGGGCATGACCTACTCCGCGCTGGAGGACATGCTCGGCGTCAGCGGCAGCGGCCCGGGCGACGGCTTCATGATCCACCCGGACAACCTCAAGGCCCACGCCCAGCTCTTCGCCGTCCACGCGGAGACCGTCCAGGGCCACGCGCAGGTCCTGAGCGGCCGGCTCGCGGGGATGAGCTTCGAGTAGTCCGAGCAGCACGAGTCGAACCGACGAGGACGGGACCACGGGGGAATGAGCGAGATCGCGCAGGCGGTCGGGGACGCGGCGAAGAAGGCGGAGCAGGGCCTCGCCCAGGACTTCAGCAAGGCCTACCACTCGATCCTCAAGGAGACCGAGGAGAAGACCACCCAGGTCGCCGAGCACGCCGCGGAGAACGAGGCGAAGACCGTCGAGGACCTGGGCAAGTCCGCCGAGCATGCCGGCGTCACCCCGCACGACCCGCACGCGCCCTCCGGCGGCCCGTCCGCCCACCCGGCCGAGGGCGGCGCCCCGGTGCGCGGGGCGGGCCGTGAGCAGGTCCAGGACCCGCACGACGCCGGCCGCGGCGACGACGCCGTCTGCGGCGGCGGTGAGCCGGTCGACATGGCGACGGGCCGGATGTACATCGACCAGGTCGACGCCGCCCTGCCGGGCTCGCTGCCGCTGCTGTTCACCCGCGCCTACGAGTCCGGCTACCGGGCCGGGCGCTGGATGGGCCGCCGCTGGGTGTGCACCTTCGACGAGCGCCTGGAGATCGACGCCGAGGGCGTCGTCCACCTCCGTGCCGACCGGGTCAGCCAGGCGTACCCGCATCCCGAGCCCGGCGAGCCGGTCCACGCCTCGGCGGGCGACCGACGCCTCCTGGGCGTCGACGCCCGCGCCCGCCTCTACACCGTCACCGAACCGCGCACCGGCCTGGTCCGCGAGTTCACCGTCCAGGCGGACGGGGCCACGGCCCTGCTCACCCGCGTCCGCGACCGCTCCGGCCGCCGCTACGACCTGGAGTACGACGGGGCCGGGACCCCGCTGGCCATCCAGCACTCCGGCGGCTACCGGCTCCTGGTGACCACGGACCGCGACCGCATCACCGCCCTCCACCTGGCGGGAGCCGCCCCGGACGGCGGCGACCAGGAACTGCTGCGCTACGGCTACGGCGAGCACGGCAACCTCACCGAGGTCTACAACTCGTCCGGGCTGCCGATGCGGTTCGGCTACGACGCCTGGGACCGCGTCACCTCCTGGACGGACCGCAACGACAGCCGCTACCGGTACGTCTACGACAGCCGCGGCCGCGTCGTCGACGAGGGCGGCGAGGACGGCCACCTGCGCTTCACCTTCCACTACGGCGAGCCCGATCCGGCCACCGGTCTGCGCGTCCACACCGAGACCAACGCGCTCGGGCACACGACGCAGTACCACGTCAACGACCGCCACCAGGTCGTCGCCGTCGTCGATCCGTTGGGCAACACCACCCGATACGTTCGGGACCGTTTCGACCGTCTTCTCAGCGAGACCGACCCCCTCGGCCGCACCACCGGCTACGCCTACGACGGCGCCGGCGGCCTGGTCACCGTCACCCGCCCGGACGGCGGCCGACGGGAGTTCGACTACGCGGGCGAACTCGACCGGCCCGCCCTGATCACAGAGCCCGACGGCTCCGCCTGGCGACAGACCTTCGACGACGCCGGACTGTGCACCAGCGTCACGGACCCCGCCGGCGCCGTCACCGCCTACACCTACGACGAGCACGGCCACCCGCTCTCGAAGACCGACGCGCTGGGCCACACCTGGTCCGTCCGTTGCAACGCGGCCGGGCTGGCGGTCGAGACGACGGATCCGACCGGGGTCGTCACCCGGTACGAGCGCGACGCCTTCGGCCGCGTCGTCACCGCGACGGACGCCCGCTCGGGCGTCATCCGGCAGGAATGGACGGTCGAAGGACGGCTCACCGCGCGGACGGCCGCCGACGGCACGGTGGAGCGCTGGACCTACGACGGCGAGGGCAACCGACTCACCCACACCGACCAGCTCGGCCGGATCACCGGCTTCGAGTACACCCACTTCGAGACGCTCGCCGCACGGACCGACCCCGACGGGGCCCGGTTCGAGTTCCGGCACGACGCGCACATGCAGCTGGTCTCGGTCCACAACCCGCTCGGCCAGTCGTGGACGTACAGCTACGACGCCGCCGGGCGGGTGGTCCAGGAGCGGGACTTCGACGGCCGCGCCACCGACTACGTACTGGACGCGGCGGGCCAGTTGGGCTCCCACACCGACTCCCTGGGGCTCACCACCCGCTACGAGCACGACGTGCTCGGGCGGACCGTCCGCCGTCGGTCCGGCGACCGGGTCACGGACTTCGCCTACGACGACGCCGGTCGGCTCGTGCGGGCGGCGAACCACGAGTCGGAGCTCCTGCGCACCTACGACCCCGTCGGCCGGCTGCTCAGTGAGACCTGCGACGGACACACCCTCACCCTCACCCGGGACCCCCTGGGACGACGGACCAGCCGGACGACCCCCGGCGGGCACACCAGCACCCTGGTGTACGACCCGGCAGGCCGCCTCACGAATCTGCGCGCCGGGGCGGGCTCCCTCGCCTTCGACTACGACGAGCTCGGCCGCGAGCAGCACCGCGAGCTCGGCCACGGGCTGGGCCTCACCAGCGTCTGGGACGAGTGCCACCGGCTGACCGGCCAGTCCGTCGAGGCGGCTCGGGCCGGCCGAGAGAACGCGGTCCTGCAGCGCCGTGCCTATCACTACGCCCCCGACGGCCGAGTCGCCGAGCTCGACGACCTGCGCGCCGGGAGCCGTCGATTCGCGCGCGACACCGCGGGCCGGGTCGTCAGCGTGCGCGCCGACAACTGGGCCGAGCACTACGCCTACGACCTCGCGGGCAACATCACCGACGCCGACTGGCCCACCTCGCGCGGCACGGCCGATTCGGACGGCCCCCGGGTCTACTCGGGCACCGATCTTCTGACCGGCGGCAAGATCCGCTACGAGTACGACGCGGCCGGACGCACGGTCCTGCGTCAGCGCGCTCGACTCTCCCGGAAGCCCGACACCTGGCGCTTCCGCTGGGACACGGAGAACCGCCTGGTCGAGGCGCACACACCGGACGGCTCACGTTGGCGCTACCGCTACGACCCGCTCGGACGCCGCATCGCCAAACAGCGTCTGGCCGAGGACGGTTCCACGGTCGCCGAGGAGACACGCTTCACCTGGGACGGGGCCCTGCTGGTCGAGCAGAGCACCGAGGCGCCCTACCTTCCCGGAAGGCACACCGTCAGCTGGGACCACAAGGGCATCCGGCCCGTCTCCCAGTCGGAAAGCATCGTCGCCGCGGCGCGCGAGGGCGCGTCGGCCCAGGACAGGGTCGACCGGCGCTTCTTCGCGATCGTCACCGACCTGATCGGGACCCCGGTCGAGTTGGTCGACCCCGCGAGCGGCACCATCGCCTGGCGGGGCAACTCCGCGCTGTGGGGCCACACGACGTGGCAACGGGACAGCTCGACCACCACCCCGCTGCGCTTTCCCGGGCAGTACTTCGACGCAGAGACCCTGCTGCACTACAACCTGTACCGCTACTACGACCCGGCGACCGCGCGGTACACCTCGCCGGACCCGCTCGGCCTCGGGCCGAGCCCCAACCCCCGTGCCTACGTCGCCGATCCGCAGCGCTGGTGCGACCCGCTCGGCCTCTCGCCGCACGGGCAGGAGGCCAAGAAGGGGCAGCTCGACCCGGAGAGCCAGAGCGGCAACCTCCCCCTGATCGCCGACTGGATCGCGGCCCACGGCGACATCAACCACCGCGGCATCCCGGGCGTGGACGACCTCGACGTCGCCGAGCACATCGAGGACATGATGGGAGCGGGTCCCGGCATCAGGCTCCGGGACACCCCCTCGGGCACCAAGAGGTGGGCCTGGTGGGACGACAGCACCGGGACGATACTCATCCGCGAAGGTGATCACGGCACCTTCATGCAGCCCACACGCGGTTACGACTACTACAAGGACCAGCTCAATGAGTGACGCGCGGCCCACCGACACGCCGCTGACCGACGCCCTCGCGGCCTCGATGCCGGACGAGACCCGGTCCGCGGTGGCCGCCTGGGACGCGGCCCGACTGGAGGCCGAGCTGGAGCGGACCCCCGCGCTGCGGGGCAAGGTCTCAGCGCCGGTCCACTCGGTACGGAACCTGCTGGGCGCGTGGGAGCGCTTCGTCCGCCTCATGGCCGCCGGCTGGCCGCCGGAGGGCTGGTACTCCCTCAGCGCCTACCGTGAGCTCCTCGACGAGCGGGACCTCCTCGACACCGCCCTCAGCGAGCTCCCCTCCGCGGCCGCGGCGGCCCTGACCCCGCTCCTCGAGCAGTTGGACGCGGTCTACTTCGCCCACACGGAGCCGGACCCCGAGGAGACCCTGCGCCCTTGGCTGGGAGCCCCCGCCTCGACCGCCCCGACCGATCGCCGCAGCCGCCGACCGCGCCACGCGCCCTCCTGGTGAGCGAGCGGTGGCTGAGGGGGCGCGCATCGAGTTCACCTTCTCCGTCCGCGAGGACCAGGGGTCGCCGCACCAGTTCGACCTCGGCGATGTTCTCGTCCGTGGGGACGACGGGTTCGTGAGCTCCGAAGGGCACGTCCCCGAACAGGGATGATGATCCACGTGTCGGTCGCGGACCTGCTGAGCCAGGTACGGCAGGCGTACACGGCACGCCGCGGACGGTTCGAGTTCGTGGGGGTCGACTCGTCCTTCCGGCTCCTCTTCGTCGTGCGCGGCGAGGACATCACCGTCCGCACGGGAGAGTCCGAGATCGCCACCGTCCGGCGGCTGGACCTGATGCGCTCGGCACTGCACGCCGCGCAGGACTTCGCGCGGACCGAGACCGCCCGGCTGGACCCGGACGACGCCGCCTACCGGGACCTCCGCTCCGAGCTGCGCCGCTTCGAGGCGCTGCTCACCGTCTGAGCACGACGACACCCTGACCGCCTATCAGGCCTACTCCCCCGCCATCGCGGAGCCCGCGCTCCAGGCCGGGCCGTTCGTCGCACCGTTCAAGCGTGAACGGGATGGCCGTTCCGCTGCGCCTCAGGCGCCTGGGGTGCGGCGGGAGAGGAGGCGGGGTTCGACGAGGCCGAGGCCGCGGACGGGGCGGCGCCACATGGGTTGGAGGGCGAAGCGGTACTCCGCGTCCGGGAGGGGTGGCTGGATGTGCTGACTGTCGGCGGAGGGGGCCGAGACGCCGACCGAGGAGATGGTCTGCAGCGCGTCCGTGCCGCTCTCCTCCGAGGGTGGGACCGCGCCCTCGCGTTCCAGCGCGGCGGCCAGCTCCTCGTCGCACAGCACGGCGTCCTTCGGGGCGATCGAGGTGAGGCGGGACGCCAGGTTCACCGTCGTGCCGAAGACGTCCCCCATGCGGGTCGTCACCGTGCCGAAGGCGATGCCGACCCGGAGGGCCGGCATCGAGTCGTCCTTGCCCAGCGTCTCCACCAGCGCGAGCCCGATGTCGGCCGCCGTCGCCGCCTCGTCCGCGACGAAGAGGACCTCGTCGCCGAGGGTCTTGACCAGGCGTCCGCCGCGCCCGGCCACCAGGTCCGCGCAGGTGGTCTCGAAGTTCTCGACCAGCTCGCCGAGTTCGTCGTCCTCCAGACGGCGCGACAGACGCGTGAAGCCGACCAGGTCGGCGAAGCCGACCGCGAGCCGGCCGCTCTGCATCTCCTCGTCGTTCTCGGCCTGCACCACCCGGCCCGTGACCGCGGCCAGCTGACGGCGCCAGACGTAGATGAGGAACTGCTCCAGCTCCGGCAGCAGCAGCTCGACCAGCGGGTAGGCGACCTCGGCCCGGGTCAGGCCGGGTTCGGAGGCGGAGGTCAGGTGCTCCAGGAAGGTGTCGATCTGCCACTCCGCCAGCCGGGCGGTCGTCTGTCCGGTGGAGCGGGCGACCTGGATGGCCATCCGCTCGCTGAGCAGTCCCGCCTCGACCATGCCCGCGAGTCGGCGCAGCGCGATGACGTCGGTCTCGGTCAGTGCGCGCGACTGGCCGATGTCGGCGAAGCCCATCGCCCGCCAGAACCGGGAGGCGAGCTCCATGGAGACGCCGGCGGCGCGGGCGGCCTGGTAGGGGGTGTACTGGCGCTCCGAGTCCAGGATCAGCTGTTCCAGCTGTAGGGCCACGGAGTCGCGGTGGTGCTGCTCAGCACCGAGTCGATCCCGCTCCCGTTCCCGGTCGCCCACCTGTTCGCCGTCCCGTCGTCCTTGTGACGCACCCGTGCCCCTGCGAGGGGCGTGTCCTTGCTCACACCTCGCCCAGTGATACTCGCACGGAATGGGCTTGTCCGGAGCATCCGCCCCGGTGAGAACCCACGCGCTGGAAACTCACACGCCGGAATTCACACGCGCCGGCTCACACGCCCGGGCTCACGCGCCCCGCACGTGGATCACGTCGCCCGCGGAGACCGCGTGCTCCGCGCCGCTCGGCTCGCGCAGCACCAGCCGACCGAGGTCGTCGACGTCGACCGCCTCGCCGACCACCTGCGTGTCGCCCGGCAGCAACACCCGCACGTGCTTGCCGATCGTCGCGCACTGGGACAGGTACGCCTCCCGCAGCCGCGTCGCGGTCGGGTCGCCGCCGTCCGCGCACCACTCCTGGTACAGCTCGGAGAGCGTGCGCAGCAGCTCGCGCAGCAGGATCTCGCGGTCCGTCACCGCCGCCTCGGCCAGCGCCAGCGAGCCGGCTGTGGGCACCGGCAGCTCGCTCTCGCGCAGGGTGACGTTGACGCCCATGCCCGCGACGACCGCGCGCCCGTTGTCGGCCAGCTCGGTGAGGATGCCGCCGACCTTGCGCTCCTCCTTGCCAACGGTGACCAGCAGGTCGTTGGGCCACTTCAGCCGCACCCGCGTCTCCGCCGCGCGCGAGAGCGCGCTGGCCGCGGCGACGCCGACCAGCAGCGGCAGCCAGCTCCAGTTGTCCCGCGGCACCCCCGCGTCACTCGGACGGAGCAACGCGGACAGGAAGATCCCCGAGCGCGGCGGCGCGGACCAGCTGCGGTCGAGCCGACCCTTGCCGTGCGTCTGCACCTCGGCGACCAGCACCGTGCCCTCCGGCGCACCCTTGGCGGCGAGATCCGCCAGGTCGACGTTGGTCGAGCCGGTCTCCGTGACGACGTCGACGCTGCTCCACATCGCGCCGAGACGCCCCGGGTCACGGTTCAGCTGCGCGGCCCGCAGCGGCGGGCGGTCAAGGTCACTCCAGGGGGATTCGCTCACGACACCTAGCGTATGACCCCTGTCACTCGCCATATCCGAGGCAGGCCGTCGTGGCTAACCTACTGATCGGAAACCCACCCGTTGGTGCCGCGCGTATCCCTCCGATGGAACGCCACCGGTACTACCCCTCCTGACGGGAGCCGCCCACCCATGTCCTCCGCCGACCACGCCAACGCCGACGTGGACATCCACACCACCGCCGGCAAGATCGCCGACCTGCGCCGCCGCATCGACGAGGCGGTCCACTCGGGTTCGGCGCGCGCCGTGGAGAAGCAGCACGCCAAGGGCAAGATGACGGCCCGTGAGCGGGTGCGTCAGCTGCTGGACGAGGACTCCTTCGTCGAGTTCGACGAGTTCGCCCGGCACCGCTCCACCAACTTCGGCCAGGAGAAGAACCGCCCCTACGGCGACGGCGTGGTGACCGGCTACGGCACCGTCGACGGCCGTCAGGTCGCGGTCTTCGCCCAGGACTTCACCGTCTTCGGCGGCTCCCTCGGCGAGGTCTTCGGCGAGAAGATCGTCAAGGTGATGGACTTCGCCCTGAAGACCGGCTGCCCGATGATCGGCATCAACGACTCCGGCGGCGCCCGCATCCAGGAGGGGGTGGCCTCCCTCGGCCTGTACGGCGAGATCTTCCGCCGCAACGTGCTGGCCTCCGGCGTGATTCCGCAGATCTCGCTGATCATGGGTCCCTGCGCGGGCGGCGCGGTCTACTCCCCGGCGATCACGGACTTCATCGTGATGGCCGACCAGACCTCGCACATGTTCATCACCGGCCCCGACGTCATCAAGACCGTCACCGGCGAGGACGTCGGCATGGAGGAGCTGGGCGGCGCGCGGGCCCACAACTCCAAGTCGGGCGTGGCGCACCACATGGCCGCGGACGAGAAGGAGGCCATCGAGTACGTCAAGGCGCTCCTGTCCTACCTGCCGTCGAACAACCTGGAGGAACCGCCCGCGTTCCCGGAGGAGGCGGACCTCGCCACCACCGCCGAGGACGAGGAGCTGGACGCGATCGTCCCGGACTCGGCCAACCAGCCGTACGACATGCACAAGGTCATCGAGCACGTGCTCGACGACGGCGAGTTCCTGGAGACGCAGTCCCTGTTCGCGCCGAACATCCTGACCGGCTTCGGCCGCGTCGAGGGCCACCCGGTCGGCGTCGTCGCCAACCAGCCGATGCAGTTCGCCGGCTGCCTGGACATCGACGCCTCCGAGAAGGCCTCGCGCTTCGTGCGGACCTGCGACGCGTTCAACATCCCGGTGCTGACCTTCGTCGACGTCCCCGGCTTCCTGCCAGGCACGGACCAGGAGTGGGACGGCATCATCCGCCGCGGCGCCAAGCTGATCTACGCCTACGCCGAGGCGACCGTCCCACTGATCACCGTCATCACCCGCAAGGCCTTCGGCGGCGCGTACGACGTCATGGGTTCCAAGCACCTGGGCGCGGACCTCAACCTGGCCTGGCCGACGGCGCAGATCGCCGTCATGGGCGCGCAGGGCGCGGTGGGCATCCTGCACCGTTCGACGATCGCCGCCGCGGACGACGCGGAGGCCAAGCGGGCCGAGCTGATGCAGGACTACGAGGACACCCTGCTCAACCCCTACATCGCGGCCGAGCGCGGCTACGTCGACGCGGTGGTCCTCCCCTCCGAGACCCGCCAGCACATCGTCAAGGGGCTGCGGGCACTGCGCAACAAGCGCGAGACCCTGCCGCCGAAGAAGCACGGCAACATCCCGCTGTAACGCGTCCGTCGTCGGCTTCGGCAGTCGGAAGATCGGAAGAGAGGTACCGGCCTGATGGCCCCTATCCGCGTGCTGCACGGGCAGCCCAACCCCGAGGAGATCGCCGCCGTCCTGGCGGTGGTCTCGGCCCGGGCGGCAGTCGGCGCCGCTGCCGCCCCGGAGGAATCCCGCGCCAGTGTCTGGCGCGACCGAGCGGCGCTGGTGCGGCGCATGCCCCACCCGGGCCCCCATGCCTGGCGCACCTCGGCCTGGGCGGGCCGTTAGCTCCCCCGGTCCCTCCGTCAGCGGGCCCTGCGCGGCGCAAGTTGAGTACCCGTACTCATGCGCTGGGCCGGGTCCGCGCCGCACAGTGGAGGCATGCTCTGGTCAGACCCGGCGGATGACACCCCGGCGGAGGCGGCGCGCGTACGCGGGCTGCTGCGCCGGGTGGGCATCCTCATCGCCCTGTGCGCGTCGCTGGCGATGGTCGTGGTGATGGCCTCGTGGGGATGACGAGCGCACCGCCGGGCCGCCGCCGGGCTTCACTACCCTGGACGGCATGACCGACAAGCGCACGCTCGTGCTCGCCTCCGCCTCCCCCGCCCGTCTCGGACTGCTGCGGCAGGCCGGCCTGGACCCGAAGGTGATCGTCAGCGGCGTCGACGAGGACGCGCTGTCCGCGCCCACCCCGGCGGAGCTCGCCCTGGTCCTCGCCGAGGCGAAGGCGGCCGCCGTCGCCGCCACCCTGGCCGACGGCGAGCTGGTCGTCGGCTGCGACTCCGTCCTGGAGCTGGACGGCAAGGCCCTCGGCAAGCCCGGCGACGCGGCCGACGCCCGCGCCCGCTGGAGGGCCATGCGCGGCCGCAGCGGCGTCCTGCAGACGGGCCACTGCGTCATCGATACCCGCACCGGCGCCCGCACCTCGGCGACGGCCTCCACCACGGTCCACTTCGGCACCCCGGACGACGCGGAGATCGACGCCTACGTCGCCTCGGGCGAACCCCTGCACGTCGCCGGGGCGTTCACCCTGGACGGACGCAGCGCCCCCTTCGTCGAGCGCATCGAGGGCGACCACGGCAACGTCATCGGCCTGTCACTTCCGTTGCTGCGCAAGCTCCTGGCGGAGGTCGACGTGAGGATCACCGACCTCTGGGCGTGAGCCCGGGGGTAGGGCATGCTCTCTGTCGGGCTCTCAGGTCCGGTTCAAGGCACCATCGGTTCAGGGCGACTTCTGCTCGGGGGCAGGTCAGTGAACAGCGGCGACATATGGAACATCGTGCTCGGAGTGACCTCCAGCGCCGTCAGCGCCGCACTCGCGTGGCTGCTGCAGGCGCTGCTGAGGCGGCGGCGGCTCGACCGCAAGCGCGCGTTCTTCGGGCTGCGCAGCGGCGGCGACGCGCTGCTCGTCGTGCCGCGCAAGGCCGGCTCCGCCGACAACGACCGGATCGTCGCGCAGAACGACGTCTACGGGCTGATGGAGCTCTCCGCGCTCGTCTACGAGTGCGACGCCCAGTACACGGTGCTGCCCGCCAACCAGATCCGCCAGGGCATCGGCGACCGCGCCGAGTTCTGCATCGGCGGCCCGCTCGCCAACGAGCGGACCGCCGCGCACCTGAGACTGAAGTTCCCCGGCTTCTCCCACACGGCCGAGTGGGAGGCGACGAAGGCCAACGAGTTCGTCATCGGCGAGACCCACTACGCGCGCGAGGCCGGCGTCGCGGACTACGTGCTGCTCGCCCGCATCGCGGTCGGCGCGCAGGGGCTGCCGACGTTCCTGATCTGCGGTCAGACCGCCGTCTCCAACCTCGCCGGGGTGCGGCATCTGCGTCGCGCCTACCGTGAGTTGAGTCACAAGCACGGAACGGACAGCACCTTCGCGCTGCTCTTCAAGGTGCTCCAGCCGGACAACTACGGTTCGGACGTCGTCGAGTTCGTGGCGGATGTCACGAAGCCGGTGCTGCAGGCGCCGGCGCCCGCTCCGGCGACGGCCGCGTCGGAGTGAAGAACATCAGGACAAGAAGCGTCAACGTGAGGGCGACGACCAGGAACGTCCACACCCCCGACAGGGCCAGCATCAACGCCGCGAGCACGCCGTGGAAGACCGCCCCGGCGATCAGCACGAAGCGGGTGGGTCGCCCGAAGGGGCGGTCCTGACCACGCACCGCCACGCGCACCAGCACGCCTGCGACCAGCAGCAGAAAGGCCGCCTGCAGGCCCAGGCCGAGGTACGCGGCGTCGGCGATCGCCGTGTACGACACGCCCGCGAACTGCATGTGCTGCCTGGTCGCCACCGCGCCGAACAGCAGCGCAGCCAGCAGCGAGACGCCCGCCTCGAGCACCAGCAGGACCGTCGCCGATATCGCCGTCCATCTCCGCATGGGCGCACCTTACTGAGGAGTAGTCAACGGCGGAAGAGGTGTGCTCAACCCCGCCACAACCCGGACGGCGTACCGTTGTAAGCACTGCTCACCCTGCGTGTGGGCAAGGTCACCACCGGAACGGACTCGTGGGTAGTCCTCGCGATTCCCTAGACTCTCCGGGGTTCAAGAAGGGAGCC
>NZ_BBPO01000107.1 GCF_000787815.1 Streptacidiphilus neutrinimicus | reverse complement strand
ACGCCCAAAAGACCCAACGACGTCGCCGGGCGCAGGCGAAGGGGGCGGAACGGCATCCGCCGAATTCGTGTTCGTCCTGCGACCGTTTGTGACCCAACAGGCTTCCGGGCAGTGGGCGTTCGAGTCCGCGGACATTCCGCTTCGGAACCGGGTCGAGGCAGACTTTCCGCATGAGACTCTTCCTGGCCGTCCTTCCCCCGGAGTCGGCGCTGCGGGAACTGGACGCCGCCGTCCGGCCGCTTCGTGAATGGCCGGGCGCGACGGGGCTGCGTTGGACAGGGACGCAGGGCTGGCACCTGACGCTCGCCTTTCTCGGTCAGGTGGACGAGGCGGATCTCCCCAAGCTGGAACCCCGCCTGGAGCGGGTCGCGCACCGGCATCCCGCGCACACGCTGCGGATCGCCGGTGGCGGGCGCTTCGGTGACCGGGTGCTGTGGGCGGGCGTCCGGGGTGACACGCACGCGCTGCGCCGTCTCGCCGAGAGCACGGTCGCGGCGGCGCGGCACAGTGGCATCGCGGTCGACGAACGCCCGTTCCGGGGCCATCTCACCCTCGCCCGCGGCGGCACTGCGCGCGCGGACCTCAGACCCTTCGCCGGGGCGCTGTCGGAGTTCGAGGGCACGGAGTGGACCGCGAGCGCGCTCCGCCTGATGCGCAGCCACCTCGGAGCAGGCCCGGCGCACTACGAGACCGTCAGGGAGTGGCCGCTCTCGAGCTGAGCGTCGGCTTCCTGCCTCACACCGCGCTGGGCAGAACCTCCGGAACAGCACCGAGATCCGCGTCCGCACCCGTACCCGTACCCGTACCCGTACCCGCATCCGCACCCGCATCCGCACCCGCGCCGCGGTCCGCGCCCGCACCGCCGTCGGCATCGCCCGCCACCGGGCGCAACCTCCGACGGCAGGCGACCAGCAGGACCGCGCCGCAGGCGATGCCCGCGCAGGCGACCAGCGCCGCGGTGCGCAGCGAGTTGCCGACGACCGCGCCGGAGGCGGCGGAGCCGAGGGCGTTGCCGGTGGAGAAGACCGTGACGAGCCAGGCGAAGGCCTCGGTCGTCGTTCCGGCGGGGGCCAGTTCCGCGATGAGCACGAAGGCCGCGGCCAGCAGCGGGGCGAGGCCCAGGCCGGAGAGGGCGGCGGCGCCGCTCATGCCCAGCGGGCCGGGGACGGCCAGCAGCGGGAGGTAGCAGACGGCCATGCCGGCGGCCATCGCCCAGGTGCGGGTGGCGGTGGGGGCCTTCCAGCGGACGGCGCCGTAGGCCAGCGCGCCGAGGAGGCCGGAGAGGGCGGCCAGGGCGAGGAGCAGACCCGCCCCGCCGGGGATGCCGTGGTGCTCCTGGGCGTATGCGACGAAGAGGATGTTCTGGCCGCCGACTGACCACCCCGTCCCGGCGAAGGCCAGCAGGAGCAGCACGAGGCCGGGGGAGCGCAGGGGGCCCAGCCAGTGGTGCCGTCCCTCGGCCTTCCTCGTCCCGTCAAGGGGGGCCGACGCCGCAGGGGCCGACGCCGCGGGGGCCTTCGCCGCAGGGGCCGACGCGGCGGGGCGCGGGGCCGGATGCCATGCCCTGGCCGGGCCGGAGGTGGCGACGACCAGGGTGCCGACCAGGCCGAGCCCGGCGGCGAGCCACAGGGCGGCGCGGGCGGAGCCGATCGCGGCGATGCCCGCGACCAGTAGCGGACCGGCGACGTAGAGGATCTGCTGGGAGGCGGAGTCGAGCGCGTAGGCGGTCTCCAGCTGGGCCTCGTCGACGATGTCCGGCCACAGGGCGCGCAGGCAGGGCTCCAGGGGCGGCATGAACGCACCCGCCAGGGCCGCCCCCGCGACGGCGATGGCTACGGAGCCGGGGCTGAGGGCCAGCAGCACGTACCCGGTCGCGGCGACGAGCGCGGAGGCGAGCAGGACGCGGGGCTGGCCGAGGCGGTCCACCGTGCGGCCGAGGAAGGGGCCGCCGACGGCGGCGCTGACCGCGTAGGCGGCGCTGGTGAGGCCGATCTGGGCGTAGGACGCGCCGGCGCCGTGAAGCGCGAGGGCGATGGCCACGACGGTCATCCCCGCAGGCAGGCGGCCGACGAGGGTGCCGCTCAGGAGGCGGAGCACGACGGGAGCGCGCAGCACGGAGAGATAGCCCATGCTTCGAAGTTATACGTATAACGCCGCCCATGCAAAGGCCCGCAAGGCACCGGTCGGTGCCAAAGGCAGAAGACCCGCCCCGCACAGATGTGCGGGGCGGGTCTTCTTGGTGATACTAAGGCGCAGCGCGACTTAGGACAGCGGGCTCACGTTCTCGGCCTGCGGGCCCTTCGGGCCCTGGGTGACGTCGAACTCAACAGCCTGGTTCTCCTCGAGCGAGCGGAAGCCCGACGAGTTGATGGCCGTGTAGTGGACGAAGACATCCGGGCCGCCGCCGTCCTGGGCGATGAACCCGAAGCCCTTCTCGGCGTTGAACCACTTGACGGTTCCGGTCGCCATACCGTTCTCCTTGCGAGGGACGTAAAGGACACCACACCCCGTGGCGTCCGGTCCGCTGCGCTGATAACCCCGCCGTGCCGTGCCTTCAGCTACTTCTACTTCTCTGCAAAAGCCCTGAAAACCACAGAAGCCCGCGGTCACATGTGCTCCGCAGGCTCCAGTACTGCATGGGAAATCAAACTGCAACTGCGGAAAACCCTAGCACGCACCCCCGCCCCCGGCCAGGGATGATCGATGCGCAGGTCTACTGTTCATCAGGTGGACAACGTGGACACCCATCACACACAGCACCAGCGGCCGCGGGTCGGACACATCCAGTTCCTGAACTGCCTGCCGCTCTACTGGGGCCTGGGCCGGACGGGCAGTCTCGTCGACCTGGACCTGACCAAGGCCAACCCGGACACCCTCAACGAGGCCCTGACCGCGGGCCGGCTCGACATCGGTCCGATCTCCTGTGTCGAGTACCTGCGCCACGCCGACCAACTGACCCTCCTGCCGGACATCGCGGTCGGCAGCGACGGGCCCGTCATGTCGTGCGTGATCGTCACCGAGCTGCCGCTCGCGGAGCTGGACGGGCGCAAGGTGGCGCTCGGCTCCACGAGCCGCACCTCCGTCCGCCTCGCCCAGCTGCTGCTGGCCGAGCGCTACGGCGTGACGCCCGTGTACTACACCTGCCCGCCCGACCTCGGCGCGATGATGCAGGAGGCGGACGCCGCCGTGCTGATCGGCGACACCGCACTGCGCGCCTCGCTGCACGAGGCGCCGCGGCTCGGTCTGAACGTGTACGACCTGGGCGAGATGTGGAAGGACTGGACGGGCCTTCCGTTCGTCTTCGCCCCCTTCGCGGTGCGTCGTGACTTCCTGGCCCGCGAGCCGGAGACCGTGCACGCCGTGCACCGCTCCTTCCTCGCCTCGCGCGACCTCTCCATGGAGGAGATCGACAAGGTTTGTGAACAGACCGCCCGATGGGAGGCGTTCGACGCGGAGACGCTGCGCCGGTACTACACCGACGCGCTCGACTTCTCGTTCGGTGAGCGGCAGCTGGAGGGCATGCGCGAGTTCGCCGTCCGGATCGGCGCGTCGACGGAGCACGTGCAGCTGCTGGAGGCGCGGTCGGGTCAGCCGCAGGCCGTCGCGACCCCTGGCGTAGGCTGACGACGTGACCACGCTGGCTGAATCCTCGACCGACATCCAGGCCGTCCTCGACCGTGCCGCGGCCGGAGGGCGCATCAGCGCCGAGGAGGCGCTGGAGCTGTACCGGCACGCGCCGCTGCACGCGCTCGGCCGGGCGGCCGACGCGGCCCGTCGCCGCCGGTACGCGGGTACGGAGCACATCGCGACGTACATCATCGAGCGCAACATCAACTACACGAACGTCTGTGTGACGGCGTGCAAGTTCTGCGCCTTCTACGCCGCGCCCAAGGACACCGAGAAGGGCTGGTCGCGCGACCTCGACGAGATCCTGCGCCGCTGCGCGGAGACGGTCGAGCTCGGCGGCACCCAGATCATGTTCCAGGGCGGACACCACCCGGACTACGGCGTCGAGTACTACGAGCGCGCCTTCTCCGCCATCAAGAAGGACTTCCCGCAGCTGGTCATCCACTCGCTCGGGGCCTCCGAGGTGGACCACATGGCGCGCATCTCCAACGTCTCGGCCGAGGAGGCGATCAAGCGGATCCACGCCGCCGGTCTCGACTCCTTCGCGGGCGCCGGCGCGGAGTTGCTGCCCGAGCGGCCGCGCAAGGTGATCGCGCCGCTCAAGGAGTCCGGCGAGCGCTGGCTGGAGATCATGGAGCTCGCGCACAACCTGGGTGTCGAGTCCACTTCCACCATGCTGATGGGCACGGGCGAGACGAACGCCGAGCGGATCGAGCACCTGCGGATGATCCGTGACGTGCAGGACCGAACCGGCGGCTTCCGCGCGTTCATCCCGTACACGTACCAGCCGGAGAACAACCACCTGAAGGGTCGCACCCAGGCGACGCTCTTCGAGTACCTGCGGCTGATCGCGGTGGCGCGGCTCTTCCTCGACAACGTCGCGCACATCCAGGGTTCCTGGCTGACCGTCGGCAAGGAGATGGGCCAGCTGTCGCTGCACTACGGCGCGGACGACCTCGGCTCGGTGATGCTGGAGGAGAACGTCGTCTCCTCGGCCGGCGCCAAGCACCGCTCGAACCGGATGGAGCTGATCCAGCTCATCCGCTCGGCCGGCCGCGTCCCGGCGCAGCGCGCGACCACCTACGAGCACCTGGTCGTCCACGACGACCCGGCGAACGACCCGGTGGACGACCACGTCTTCTCGCACATCGCGTCCACCGCGATCGAGGGCGGCACCGCGCATCCCGAGCTGAAGCTGCTGAACGACTGAGCTGCTGAACGACTGAGCCTGAACGACTGAGCCTGAACGACTGGCGCACCGATGCTGACGATCCACACCGGCACGAACCACGATGCGGTCGCCGTCGAGGGCGACCGCATCGCCGCCGTCGCGGACGTCGACGCGCTGCGCGCCGACTACCCCGACGCGCGTGTGCGCGAATGGCCGGGCGAACTGCGCCCGGGCGTGGGGTGGGAGGGCGTCCTGCCGCAGGCGCCGAGCCCGCGTGAGCGGGTGCACGCGCTGCTGACGCGCGGGGTGACGGCGGTCGCGCCGAGGTCCCTGAGCGACGATCCCGGCCTGGGGCCGGCGGCCGCCCGGGTGGGGCTCCCCGTCGGATCGCCCGCGCCGCTGCACGCGGACTCCCGCGCGGACTTCGCCGTCTTCGCACCCGACGGCGCGTGCCTCGCCACGGTCCTCGGGGGCCGGCTCGTGCACCGCCGCAAGTAGCACCGCCGCAAGCAACCGTGGGACCTGAGAGGAGAATGGCCGCGTGACCCGAGCCACCCTGGACAAGCAGCCGCACGAGGTCGCCTCGATGTTCGACGACGTCGCGGCGAAGTACGACCTCACCAACGACGTTCTCTCGCTGGGCCAAACCCGTCTGTGGCGTCGTGCCGTCGCGCGCGCCGTGGACGCGCGACCGGGCCAGCGGGTGCTGGACCTGGCCGCCGGCACCGCGACCTCCTCGCTGCCGTTCGCGGAGGCGGGCGCGCGGGTCGTCCCGTGCGACTTCTCCCTCGGCATGCTGCGCGAGGGCAAGCGCCGCCACCCCGAGCTCCCGCTGACGGCGGGTGACGCGACCCGGCTCCCCTTCGCCGACGGGGTCTTCGACGCGGTGACGATCTCCTTTGGCCTGCGCAACGTGCAGGAGACCGACGCGGCGCTGCGCGAGATGCTGCGCGTCACCAAGCCCGGCGGGCGCGTGGTCATCTGCGAGTTCTCCCACCCGACCTGGGCGCCGTTCCGGACCGTCTACTCCGAGTACCTGATGCGGGCGCTGCCGCCGGTGGCGACCGCGGTCAGCTCCAACCCGGACGCGTACGTCTACCTCGCCGACTCCATCCGCGCCTGGCCGGATCAGCCGGCGCTCGCGGCGCGGCTGCAGCAGGCGGGTTGGCGCAACGTGGCCTGGCGCAACCTCACCGGCGGTGTCGTCGCGCTGCACCGGGGGACCAAGCAGTCCTAGCAGTCCCAGCAGCCCCGGTTCGCAGCCCAGCTCACCGCCGCTGCGAGCCCTCGGGCCAGACGCGGTGGACGTAGAGGCCGAGCCGCTCGGCCTCCGCGACCGCCTCGGCGACCTCCGTGCCGGGCTCGCCGTCCCAGACCGCGACCAGCTCCTCGACCATGCCCAGGAGGGCGGGGACGAGCGCGCCTCCGGGGCCGAGCCGGTGCACGGCGCGGGCCTCGGCGCGCAGCGCGTGGGCGGTGGCGCCGAGGATCTCCAGTCCCCCGCCGTGGTCCACCACCGCCTGCGCGAACCAGGTCTCCGGCCCCGGTCGCAGCGGGGTGACCCCGACCAGGTTGTGGCTGGGGCAGTCGGTGACGATGCGCCACAGTTCGCCGCGCACGAGCATCTCCGTGACGTCGCTCAGGTCCTCGTGGCCGATCACTCCCATGTGCATGGGGCAGATGGTAGGCGCTGCCCGCAGCCGGGGTCGTCGCTGTCCGCGGCGGCGCTGTCTAGACTCACAGAAGCCTTGTGCACCCAACCGAAGCGAGGAGACGAGTCTGTGAGCGAGACGACCGAGGCCCACGCGGACGTGATCGTCGTCGGTGCGGGGCCTGCGGGTTCGGCGGCGGCGTACCACCTGGCCCGGTCGGGCCTGGAGGTGCTGCTGCTGGAGAAGTCCCGCTTCCCGCGCGAGAAGGTCTGCGGCGACGGTCTGACCCCGCGCGCGGTCAAGCAGCTGGTCGACATGGGCGTCGACGTGTCCGAGGAGAACGGCTGGCTGCACAACAAGGGCCTGCGGATCATCGGCGGCGGCGTCCGGCTGGAGCTGGACTGGCCCGAGCTGGCGTCGTTCCCGGACTACGGCCTGGTGCGCAAGCGCGCGGACTTCGACGAGCTGCTGGCCCGCCAGGCCCAGAAGGCCGGCGCCAAGCTGCACGAGGGCTGCAACGTCACCGGCCCGCTGCTGGACGAGCGCACCGGACGCGTGATCGGCGTGACCGCCAGACTGGAGGACGAAGGAGAGAAGCGCGAGGTCACCTTCCGCGCTCCGCTCGTCGTCGCCGCCGACGGCAACTCGACGCGGCTCTCGCTCGCGCTCGGCCTGCACCGGCGCGAGGACCGGCCGATGGGCGTGGCGTACCGCACCTACTTCACCTCCCCGCGCTCGCAGGACGACTACCTGGAGTCCTGGCTGGAGCTGTGGGACCGCCGGGACGGGCAGGACAAGCTGCTGCCCGGCTACGGCTGGATCTTCGGCATGGGCGACGGCACCAGCAACGTCGGCCTGGGTCTGCTCAACACCACCAAGGCGTTCAAGGACATCGACTACCGCGAGCTGCTCAAGGTCTGGTGCGCCGGCATGCCCGAGGAGTGGGGCTACACGCCGGAGAACATGACCGAGCCGATCCGCGGCGCGGCGCTGCCGATGGCGTTCAACCGGCAGCCGCACTACAGCCGCGGTTTCCTGCTGGTCGGCGACGCGGGCGGGATGGTCAACCCGTTCAACGGCGAGGGCATCGCGTACGCGATGGAGTCGGGGCAGATCGCGGCGGGCGTCATCGTCCAGGCGCTGGCCCGGACCACGGACGAGGCGCGCGAGCGCGCGTTGGAGGCGTACCCGCGGATCCTGAAGGACGTCTACGGCGGCTACTACTCCCTGGGGCGCGCCTTCGTGAAGGCGATCGGCAACCCGCTGGTGATGCGGATGGCGGCGCAGCACGGGCTGACGCACCCGGTGCTGATGAAGTTCGTGCTGAAGCTGCTGGCCAACCTGACCGACCCGCAGGGCGGCGACGCCATGGACCGGATCATCAACGGTCTGGCCAAGGTCGCCCCGAAGGCGTGACCCGATCAGCATGAGTGTCGACGACGTCACCGTCACGGAGGAGCTTCCGGAGGCGCCGCCGCGCGGCCGCCGGAACGCGGCGGTGACCAGGTTGCGCGCGGCATGGCTGCGGTTCGGCCCGGCGCTCGGGTTGTACGGCGTGGTGAAGCTGGTGGGCCTCGCGGTCTTCCTGCGGCTGCTTGCCTACTCGGGCACCTACCGGACCAACACCCCGCGCTACGGCGGCGGCGCCAAGCCGTGGGACGTGCTGGGCTCGTGGGACGGCTGGTGGTACCAGGACGTCGCCGCGCACGGCTACCATCCGGCGCTGACGCCGATGGCCCCGCTCGGGCCGTTCACGATGGAGCAGAACTCCGTCGCCTTCTTCCCGCTGTACCCGGGCGCGATCCGGCTGGTGAGCGAGGTGACGGGGCTCGGCCTGTACGGGGCGGGCATGCTCGTCTCGATCGTGAGCGCGTTCGTGGCCGCGGCGGGCGTCTACGCGCTGACGGAGGCGGTCACCCGCAGCCGGCGGGCGGGCGTGCTGGCGGCTGGGCTGTGGGCGGTGTTCCCGGCCTCGTCGGTGCAGTGGTCGGTCTACTCGGAGGCGCTGTTCACCGCGCTCGCGGTGTGGGCCTGCTACGCGGTGGTGCGGCGCCGCTGGTACCTGGCGGGCGTGTTGACCCTGCTGACCGGCCTGACCCGGCCGTCGGCGGCGACGTTGATCGCGGGCGTGGTGGTCGCGGCGCTGGTCGCGCTGTACCGGGCGCGCTCCGGCGGGTTCGCGGGCCCGCTCTTCGCGGTGGCCTCGGCGCCGCTCGGCCTGCTCGGGTACATGACCTGGGTCGGCCTGGAACTGCACGACTTCAACGGCTACTTCACCCTGCAGCAGCAGGCCTGGGCGCACTCGTTCGACTGGGGCCAGAACGCCTTCAAGTCGGTCCAGGGGCTGCTGCTGGGGCGGTACGACTACCTTTTCCCCTATCCCACCGAGGACCTGGTGGGGCTGGCGGTGCTGATGTGCCTGCCGGTGCTGGTGCTGCTCCTGCTGCGCCTGCGGCCGCCGGCGGTGCTGGTCGTCTACACCCTCGGCACCCTGGCGCTGATCCTGCTCAGCCAGCAGATGTTCGGCACCATCAGCCGCTTCGTGATGCCGGTCTTCCCGCTGGCCATCCCGCCGGCCCTGGCCCTTGAACGGCTGAGTCGCGCCCAGGCGGTGGTGCTGCTGCTGATCCTGGGCGCGCTCTCGGGCTGGTACGGCGGTTACGCGATCTTCAACCTCGGGGTGCCGTAGCGGTGACCGCGCCGGACGCCCGGCCGGGTCAGGACTTCACGTAGAAGTACTGCCAGGCGCCCCAGGTGGCGACGTTGGTGGTGTCACTGCCGTTCACGTACTCGGCGGCGTAGCGGAACAGGTGGTTGGTGCTGTTGGAGCCGAGGTCGACCACGCCGGCCACGCTGCTGGACGCGGAGAGCGCGTAGCAGCCGCTGGTCGCGAGGACGTGCCAGGCGCCGGAGTAGTACTCCTGCAGCTGGAAGCGCCCGCACTCGCCCGCCTTGTTCGGCGTGACCCTGGCGGTCAGCGTGGGGTGGGCGGTGTGGTGGAAGTACTTCACCGGGACGCCTGCGGTGGTGCCGGAGGCGTAGTAGCCGGACTGGGTCTCGGCCACCGAGGCGTGGGTGTAGACCCGCTTGCTCGCCGAGGCGGGCGCGTAGCGGTAGTCACCGGCGAAGGAGACCGTGAACGTGGTGTTGTACGCGAGCTTCGCGGACGCGACCAGGTTGCCGTTCGCGTCCACGGTGCCGGTCTTCAGCACGGCGGACGCCTGGTTGCCGGCCTTCTCGGAGATGGTCACCGTGCGCCCGTTGTACGTGGCGCCGAGGTGCGCGGTGACGATGGTCGTGGCGCCGTAGTTGAGGACGCCGCTGCCGCTGGTGGTGACGGACACCGCCGTGGCGGCCCGGGAGACCTGGACGGTCGCCGTGGCGGTGGCGGGGAGCAGCTTCGCGCTGCCCGGGAAGGAGACCGTGTAGGTGTTCGCGCCGCCGACCTGCGGGCTGTCCGTGACGGTGTAGGAGCCGTCCGCGCCGACCACCGCGTCCGCGAGCGGAGTGCCGCCCGGGTGCGCGGCGTCGGTGCGGGAGACCTGGACGTGCGTTCCGGCCGGGATCGCCGCGGCGGAGCCGAGCTTGCCCGTCAGCGTGAGCTGCTGGGTGCGGCTTCCGGTGGCGGGGCCGGTGACGGTGAGGGTGGTGGCGGTCGCCTCGGGGGCGAGCAGCACGTGGAGCGTCGCGTTCCCTGAGCCGTCCACGGCGACGGCGAACAGGCGGCTCTCGTCGGGTGCCCAGGCGAGCCCGTCGGCCGCGAGGGTCGGCGTGCTGTAGCCGAAGTCGTAGGTGCGCAGCGGGGTGGTCCCGTGCGGCGCGTAGACGTAGACGTCGTCGGCGTAGGCGGCGTTGCTGCCCGCGGCCACGGTCCCGTCCGGGGCGATCGCCACGGAGTTCGGATAGGCGGTGCTGGGGTAGGTCCCGTCGGCCGACAGGTCGGCGAGCTTGTAGACCTGGTGGTAGTACGGGTAGCCGCTGGCCATCACCAGGTCCTGGCCGTCGGGCGTGATCTGCAGGGAGTCGGGTATGGCGGCGTTCTGCAGCCAGGTCCGGACCGCCTTGACCGGCGTGCCGGACGAGACGTCGTAGCGCTCCAGGTAGGGCGGTGAGGAGGCCGAGTCCGTCGCGATCAGCGCGCCGGGGGCGGCCGGGGAAGTGGCGAGCAGCGGCGCGGCGTACCACTCCCCGCTCGCGGCGAGGGCCAGCGAGACGGTCGCCGGGGAGGTGCTCGGGTCGATGGAAGCGATCTGGCCCTTGGCCGACGCGCCGTAGCCGACCCAGACCTTGCCGCTCGCGTAAGCGACGCTGAGGGGGGCGCTGCCGGCCCCCAGGGTGTAGCGACTGGTTTCAGGCCAGCGTCGTGGTGCTGATCGCGGAGACGGCGTCACCGTTGGTGAGGGCGACGTAGACGGTGGAGCCGTCGGGGGAGAGCGTCATGCCCTCCGCGCCCGGCTCGTTGCCGATGGTCGCGACGGTCTGGCCGTTGAAGTCGGTGACCAGGATGCCGCTGTCTCCGGTGCCCTCGCTGACGAACAGGTGCTGGTGCGCGGCGTCGACCAGCATGTGGGCGTAGTGGGGTATCTGCAGCGGAACCGGTGCCGGGTCGGCTGCGAAGGCGGGGGCGGCTCCGGCTGCTGCGGCGACCAGTGTGGCGGCCGTCAGCAGGGAGGTCCGTCTCAGGCGCATGAAGCTCCCTCGTGGGAATCGTTCAGGGAACAAGCACGCGGAGACTAGCGCAGCGTACTGACGGCGCCGCGAGCGGCTGGGGTGGCTCGGCCGGCTCGGAGCGCGCCTCGGTCAAGGCGCGTCGCCGGGCGTCACCCTCCGGCGGAGAGGTTCACTAACACGTGTCCGGCCCAGGATCAAAACTTGCTATGGATGCCTGGTAGATGATAGGTGCTACCCCTCCCGAGCTGCGCTGATGCGGGTCACTGGCACTGCTTGTGAATGAAAGCACACGCAGTGTGTCCGATTTTGCACTCTCATTGCTTCATGATCATCCGTCAGGTGGCGTAGATCACAATCTTGGTCCGTGACCGCGTGTCGCAGATCACAAGCGAAGAGGCATAGGATGCAGCCGTCTTGGGAGCTTGTGAACTGCCTCACATGTGGGGATCACAGCCGCAGGCTTGGACGTACGCCTGGAGAGGTCGTTCGGCATGAACGCTTATGCGCCGATTCTGGTACTTGGCGCGATCGCGGCTGCGTTCGCGGTCGGCTCCGTGGTGATGGCCGCGCTGACCGGCCCGAAGCGCTACAACCGGGCCAAGCTCGACGCCTACGAGTGCGGGATCGAGCCCACCCCACAGGCGGCCGGGGGCGGACGGTTCCCGATCAAGTACTACCTGACGGCGATGCTCTTCATCGTCTTCGACATCGAGATCGTCTTCCTCTACCCGTGGGCCGTCACCTTCGACGCCCTGGGGATCTTCGGCCTGGTCGAGATGGTGCTCTTCATCGCCACCGTGTTCGTCGCCTACGCCTATGTCTGGCGTCGTGGCGGCCTTGAGTGGGACTGACGGGAGAGGGCGGAAATGGGTATCGAGGAAAAGCTGCCCAGCGGCTTCCTGCTCACCACGGTCGAGCAGGCCGCGGGATGGGTGCGCAAGAGCTCGCTCTTCCCGGCGACCTTCGGGCTCGCCTGCTGCGCCATCGAGATGATGACGACCGGCGCGGGCCGTTACGACCTGGCGCGCTTCGGCATGGAGGTGTTCCGCGGCTCGCCGCGGCAGGCGGATCTGATGATCGTCGCGGGGCGGGTCAGCCAGAAGATGGCCCCGGTCGTGCGGCAGGTCTACGACCAGATGGCCAACCCGAAGTGGGTCATCTCCATGGGCGTCTGCGCCTCCTCTGGCGGGATGTTCAACAACTACGCGGTCGTCCAGGGCGTCGACCACATCATTCCGGTCGACATCTACCTGCCCGGCTGTCCGCCGCGGCCGGAGATGCTGATGGACGCGATCCTCAAGCTCCATGACCAGATCCGCCACGAGAAGCTCGGCGTCAACAAGCGCCGCGCCCAGGAGGAGGCGGAGCAGGAGGCGCTCAAGGCGGTCCCGACCATCGAGATGAAGGGGCTGCTGCGATGACGGAGCAGAATGCGGAAGGCGCGGAGGGCACGGGCGTCCCGGTGCCGCGCGAGGGGCGGACCGAGCTGGAGGTCATCGGCGTCCGGCACGGCATGTTCGGTGCGGGCAACGGCACCAACGGCGGCTCCGGCGACACCTCCGGCTACGGGCGGCTGGTCACGCCGATCGCGCTGCCGCCGGCCAGCAGCCGGCCCTACGGCGGTGCGTGGTTCGACGAGGTCGCCGACGAGTTCGAGGGCGCGCTCGAGGAGCAGGGCCTCACCCCCGAAGCGGCGATCGAGAAGACGGTCGTCGACCGCGACGAGATCACCTTCCACGTGCACCGCGACCATCTGGTCCAGGCGATGCGGACGCTGCGGGACGACCCGGCGCTCCGCTTCGAGCTGTGCACCGGCGTCAGCGGCGTGCACTACCCGGGCGACGCAGGACGCGAGCTGCACGCGGTCTACCACCTGCGGTCGATCACCCACAACCGGTTGATCCGGATCGAGTGCTCCGCGCCGGACGACGACCCGCACATCCCGTCCACCGTCGCGGTCTACCCGACCAACGACTGGCACGAGCGCGAGACGTACGACTTCTTCGGCATCGTCTTCGACGGCCACCCGGCGCTCACGCGGATCATGATGCCGGACGACTGGCTGGGCTTCCCGCAGCGCAAGGACTATCCGCTCGGCGGCATCCCCGTCGAGTACAAGGGCGCGCAGATCCCGGCTCCCGACCAGCGGAGGTCGTACTCCTGATGAGCACTCAGCACTCGACCCCGGGGGCCCCGGGAACCGCTCCCGAGCGGGAGACCACCGAGGGCCGCGTCTACACCGTCACCGGCGGCGACTGGGACGAGATCGTCACCGCCGCGGCGAAGGCCGACGACGAGCGGATCGTCGTCAACATGGGGCCGCAGCACCCGTCCACCCACGGCGTGCTCCGGCTGATCCTGGAGATCGACGGCGAGACGGTGAAGGAGGCCCGCTGCGGCATCGGCTACCTCCACACCGGCATCGAGAAGAACCTGGAGTTCCGCAACTGGGTCCAGGGCACGACCTTCGTGACGCGCATGGACTACCTGACCCCGCTGTTCAACGAGACCGCCTACTGCCTGGCGGTGGAGAAGCTGCTGGGGATCACCGACGACGTGCCGGCGAGGGCGAGCGTCATCCGCGTGATGATGATGGAGCTGAACCGGATCTCCTCGCACCTGGTCGCCCTGGCGACCGGCGGCATGGAGATCGGCTCCACCACGCTGATGATCTACGGCTTCCGTGACCGCGAGGTCATCCTCGACATCTTCGAGCTGGTCACCGGCCTGCGCATGAACCACGCCTACGTCCGCCCCGGCGGGCTGGCGCAGGACCTTCCCCCCGGCGCGCTGGACCAGATCCGCGAGGGCGTCAAGCTGCTGCGCTCCCGGATGCACGAGTACGACAAGCTCGCCACCGACAACCCGGTCTTCAAGGCCCGGCTGGTGGACGTCGGCTACCTCGACCTGGCCGGCTGCATGGCGCTCGGCGCGACCGGCCCGATCCTGCGGGCCACCGGCCTGCCGCACGACCTGCGCAAGACGCAGCCCTACTGCGGCTACGAGAGTTACGACTTCGAGGTGCTGACCGCCGACACCTGCGACTCCTACGGGCGGTTCCTGATCCGCCTGCGCGAGATGGAGCAGTCGCTGCGGATCGTCGAGCAGTGCCTGGAGCAGCTCAAGGGCGGCGGCGGCCCGGTGATGGTCGCCGACAAGAAGATCGCCTGGCCGGCCCAGCTGGCCCTCGGCGCGGACGGTCTGGGCAACTCGCTGGACCACATCCGCAAGATCATGGGCGAGTCCATGGAGGCCCTGATCCACCACTTCAAGCTGGTGACGGAGGGCTTCCGGGTTCCGCCGGGCCAGGCCTACGCGGCGGTCGAGTCCCCGAAGGGCGAGCTCGGCGTGCACGTCGTCTCCGACGGCGGCACCCGGCCGTACCGGGTGCACTTCCGCGACCCGAGCTTCACCAACCTGCAGACGATGGCCGCGATGTGCGAGGGCGGGCAGGTCGCGGACGTCATCGTCGCGGTGGCCGGCATCGACCCGGTGATGGGAGGCGTGGACCGGTGAGTGCGACCGAGCATGCAGTCAGCCTGGGCCTGCCGGAGCTTCCGGCGGAGCCCTACCCGGCCGAGGTGCGCGAGCGGCTGGACGCGGACGCGGCGGAGATCGTCGCCCGCTATCCGCAGTCGCGCTCCGCGCTGCTGCCGCTGCTGCACCTGGTGCAGTCCGAGGAGGGGTTCGTCTCCCGGACCGGCATCCGCTACTGCGCCGAGCGGTTGGAGCTGACCACGGCCGAGGTCACCGCCGTCGCGACCTTCTACACCATGTACCGCCGCCGCCCGGCGGGCGAGTACCACGTGGGGGTCTGCACCAACACGCTGTGCGCGGTGCTCGGCGGTGACGAGATCTTCGACGAGCTGCAGCGCCACCTCGGGATCGGCAACAACGAGACGACCGAGGACGGGTCGATCTCGCTGGAGCACATCGAGTGCAACGCGGCCTGTGACTACGCGCCCGTGGTGATGGTCAACTGGGAGTTCTTCGACAACCAGGACCCCGAGAGCGCCAAGCGACTGGTCGACGACCTGCGGGCGGGCGCGGAGGTGCGACCCACCCGCGGCGCGCGGCTGTGCGGCTTCAAGGACACCGCGCGGATCCTGGCCGGCTTCCCCGACGAGCGGCCCGGAGCGGTGGACGAGTCCGGCGCGGGCGGCGCGCCGTCCATGGCGGGCCTGCGGCTCGCCCACGGCGAGAGCCTGCCGGGCGCCAGCGGGCCCAAGGTCGTCTCCCCGCGCCAGCAGGAGACCGCCGACCAGGACGGCAGCGACAGCAACGGCGCGGAAGGGGACGAGGCATGACCGCGACGCACCCGGAGAAGCTGCTCTCCCCCGTCCTGTCCGCGACCTGGGGCGAGGAAAAGCCCTGGACGCTGGCCACCTACCGGGCCCACGACGGCTACAAGGGCCTGCACGAGGCGCTGCGGATGAACCCGGACGACGTCATCGCCCTGGTCAAGGACGCTGGCCTGCGCGGCCGCGGCGGCGCGGGCTTCCCGACGGGCATGAAGTGGCAGTTCATCCCGCAGGGCGACGGCAAGCCGCACTACCTCGTCGTCAACGCGGACGAGTCCGAGCCGGGCACCTGCAAGGACATCCCGCTGCTCTTCGCCAACCCGCACTCCCTCATCGAGGGCATGATCATCGCGAGTTGGGCGATCCGCTGCAGCCACGCCTTCATCTACCTGCGCGGCGAGACCGTGCCGGTGCTGCGCCGCCTGCACGCGGCCGTGGCCGAGGCGTACGAGGCCGGGTACCTGGGCCGGGACGTGCTGGGCAGCGGCTTCGACCTGGACATCACCGTCCACGCGGGAGCGGGCGCCTACATCTGCGGCGAGGAGACGGCGCTGCTCGACTCGCTGGAGGGACGCCGCGGCCAGCCGCGCCTGCGGCCGCCGTTCCCGGCCGTCGCCGGTCTGTACGCCTGCCCGACGGTGGTGAACAACGTCGAGTCGATCGCGTCCGTACCGGCGATCCTGCACAAGGGCAAGGACTGGTTCCGCACCCTGGGCAGCGAGAAGTCGCCCGGCTTCACGCTCTACTCGCTCTCCGGTCACGTCACCAACCCCGGCCAGTACGAGGCGCCGCTCGGCGTCACGCTGCGGCAGCTGCTGGACATCAGCGGCGGCGTGCGCGAGGGCCACACGCTCAAGTTCTGGACGCCGGGCGGCTCATCGACGCCGATGTTCACCGACAAGCACCTGGACGTGGCGCTCGACTACGAGGGCGTCGGAGCGGCCGGCTCGATGCTCGGCACCAAGGCGCTGCAGGTCTTCGACGAAACCACCTGCGTGGTGCGGGCCGTGACCCGGTGGACGCAGTTCTACGCCCACGAGTCCTGCGGCAAGTGCACCCCCTGCCGCGAGGGCACCTACTGGCTGGTCCAGCTGCTGCGCCGGATCGAGGCGGGCGAGGGCGTGCCGGGCGACCTGGAGAAGCTGAACGACATCGCCGACAACATCAACGGCAAGTCCTTCTGCGCCCTGGGCGACGGCGCGGCGAGCCCCATCTTCTCCTCGCTGCAGTACTTCCGCGACGAGTACGAGCAGCACCTGCGCGAGCGCGGGTGCCCGTTCGACCCGGCCGCGTCCACGGTCTGGGCCGGGACGCGGGGACGGCGGAACCCGGCGGGCAAGGCTCGCAGCACCGAGGACGATCCGCCGGGTGACCGAGGCCCGGACGGGCGTAACGGCGACTTCGACCCGAGCGAGAACGGAGTACTGGCGTGACCGCGACGGTCCCGGAAAAGAAGTCGGCGGACGCTGATCTGCTGACCGTCACCGTCGACGGCGTCGAGGTGAAGGTGCCCAAGGGCACCCTCGTCATCCGCGCCGCCGAGATGATCGGCGTGGAGATCCCGCGCTTCTGCGACCACCCGCTGCTGGCCCCGGCCGGCGCCTGCCGGCAGTGCATCGTGGAGGTGGAGGGCCAGCGCAAGCCGGTGGCCTCCTGCACCATCGAGTGCGCCGACGGCATGGTGGTGAAGTCGCAGCTCACCTCTCCCGTTGCGGAGAAGGCGCAGCGCGGCGTGATGGAGCTGCTGCTGATCAACCACCCGCTGGACTGCCCGGTCTGCGACAAGGGCGGCGAGTGCCCGCTGCAGAACCAGGCGCTCTCGCACGGGCAGGCCGACAGCCGCTTCGAGGGCGTGAAGCGCACCTACGAGAAGCCGATGCCGATCAGCACCCAGGTGCTGCTGGACCGCGAGCGCTGCGTGCTGTGCGCGCGCTGCACCCGCTTCAGCGAGCAGATCGCCGGAGACCCGTTCATCGACCTGGTGGAGCGTGGGGCGCTCCAGCAGGTGGGCACGGGCGCGGGGGACGACTTCCGGTCGTACTTCTCCGGCAACACCATCCAGATCTGCCCGGTGGGCGCGCTGACCTCGGCGGCCTACCGGTTCCGGTCCAGGCCGTTCGACCTCACCTCCTCGGCGAGCGTCTGCGAGCACTGCGCGAGCGGCTGCGCGACCCGGACCGACCACCGGCGCGGCAAGGTGCTGCGGCGCCAGGCCGGTGACGACCCGGCGGTGAACGAGGAGTGGAGCTGCGACAAGGGCCGCTTCGCGTTCCGCTACGCGCAGCTGCCCGACCGGCTCAGGACGCCGCTGGTGCGCGACGCCGCCACCGGTGAACTGGTGCCCGCCTCCTGGCCGGAGGCGCTGGCCAGGGCCGCCGAGGGGCTCGCGGGCGCGCGCGCGGGCGTGCTGGTCGGCGGCCGGGCGACGGTCGAGGACGCCTACGCGTACAGCAAGTTCGCCCGCGTCGCGCTCGGCACCAACGACATCGACTTCCGGGCCCGGGTGCACAGCACGGAGGAGGCCGAGTTCCTGGCCGCCGCCGTCGCCGGGCACGGCGTGGACCTGGACGGCGCGGGCGTCGGCGGCTCCCGGTCCGAGGGCGGTGCGCTGGACTACGCGGCGCTGGAGAGCGCGAAGACGGTGCTGCTCGCGGGCTTCGAGCCCGAGGACGAGTCGCCGATCGTGTTCCTGCGGCTGCGCAAGGGCGCGCGGACCCGCGGGGTGAAGGTCTTCTCCGTCGCGGCCTGGGCCTCGCGGGGCCTGACCAAGATGGGCGGGACGCTGCTCCCGGCGGCGCCCGGCACCGAGGCCGAGTGGCTGGAGG
>NZ_BBPO01000108.1:12256-18262 GCF_000787815.1 Streptacidiphilus neutrinimicus | reverse complement strand
GGCCTGGCTTCGAACCCGCGCCAGATCAGCGCGGGCTGTCTGGTGCGGTCTGCTGCAAGGCGGAGGATCGCCCTCGTACTGGGTGTACTTGGGTGATTCGACAACGCAGCAGATGGGCGTGCCGGGCAAGCCGGGCCTGGCGGGGGTTTGAAGACGGGCCCGAGGGCCTGGGGCGACCGGGCGCTGCGAGTGCCGAAGGGGCCCGTCGGGGCTTCCCGAGAGCGCGGTGCCCACCGTCGCACGGGGCGACGGTGGGCAGCGCGGCGGGAAGGTCGGGCGGGGATGGTCAGGGCCGCCGTTCGGCGCGGGCGAGCTCGGCGACCCGGGCCAGCGTCGGCTCGCGCAGGACCGCCCCCAGGTGGGACATGAACGCCCTCTCCTGGCCGGGCGTCAGCACCTCGCCGCAGACGCCGGCGAGCATGGCCAGCAACGCCACCGAGTCACCGCCCAGGCGGTGGAAGTCGGCGGTCCCGTCGAGGCGCGAGCGGGGCACGCCGAGGATGCGGGCCCAGACGCCGGCGACCGCGTCCTCCACGGGGTCCACCGGCGCCGCGAGGCCGCCGCCGTGAGCCGCGGCGGCCTCGGGTGCTTCGGCGAACGGGTCGGGCAGGGCCCGGGCGTCGACCTTGCCGCTCACGGTGTAGGGCAGTTCGGCGAGTGCCATGACGGCCGCGGGCAGCATGTACGGGGGCAGCCGCCCGAGCAGGTGCTCGGCCAGCTCGTCCTCGGTGACGGCCGCGTTGGTCAGCACGTAACCGTAGAGGCTCTTGCCGTGGCTGCCGTGGCTGCCGGGGCGGGTCCGGGCGATCACCACGGCCCGGTCGACGGCGGGGTGCTCCTCCAGGGCCTGCGCCACCTCCGCGGGCTCCACCCGGTGGCCGCGGATCTTGACCTGGTCGTCGATCCGCCCGACGCACTCCAGCTCACCGGAGGGCAGGACGCGGACCAGGTCGCCCGTGCGGTAGACGCGGGTGCCGTCGGCGAGACGGACGAAGCGCTCCCGGTTGAGGTCCGGCCGACCGAGGTACCCACGGGCGAGCTGCGCGCCGCCCAGGTAGAGCTCGCCGATCTCCCCGGGGGCGACATACCGCCGCTCCTCGTCGAGCAGGTGGACGGTGGTGTTGTCGGCCGGCAGACCGATCGGCACGACCGCGCCGTGGGCGTCCCGCACCGGGTCGAAGGTGTGCGCGGTGCAGCCGATGGTCGCCTCGGTCGGCCCGTACTCGTTGATGATCCGGCAGTCGGGGCCGAACATCTGCTGCGCACGGGCGGCGACCTCCACCCGCAACTGCTCGCCGATCACGATCACCGCGCGGTAGCCGGTGGGCTTCAGGTCGAGGCGGCCGATCAGGTCCAGGTGGGAGGGGGTCAGGTTCAGCATGGTGGCGCCGGAGTCCACCAGCAGGTCACGCAGCGACAGGTGGGTGGGGTCGGCGCGCATCAGCACCACCTCGCCGCCGGCCAGCAGCGGCAGGAAGACCGAGGTGCCCGTGACGTCGAAGGACAACGAGGTGACCAGCGGCAGCCGCGTCTCGGCGTCCACCGCGAACGCGCGGGTCCCCCAGTGCACGTAGTTGAGCAGGGCGCGGTGCTCGATCTGCACGCCCTTGGGCCTGCCGGTCGATCCGGAGGTGTAGATGACGTAGCAGAGGTCCGCGGGGGCGACCACGGCGTCCTGGAACTCCCCGGGCTCGACGCCGTCCAGGGCCAGGTCGTCCAGGACCAGCGACCGGCAGCCGGGCGGGACGCAGGCACGCTCGTCGTAGGGGCGCGCCGTCAGACAGAACGTGCTGCCGGAGTCGGTGAGCAGGTCGGCGATCCGCGCGTCGGGATGCCGGGTGTCCAGCGGCAGGTAGGCCGCGCCGACGCGCAGCACGCCCCAGAGCCCCGCCATCGCCGCCACGGTGCGGTCCGCCAGCAGGCCGACCACCGTGCCCGGTCCGACGCCCAGGCGGCGCAGTTCGGTGGCGACGGCGTCCGCGCGGCGGCTGAGCTCCGCGTAGGTCACCTTGCCCTCGGGGCCGCTGAGCGCGACGCGGTCGGGGGTCCGGTCGACCTGTTCGCGGAAGAGCTCGACCACCGAGCGCTGCGAGGGCAGCGGGCGGCCGGTCCGGTTGCCGGCCCAACGGCGGTGCGCCGACGGGGAAAGCGCCTCGGCGGCGGTCTCCAGCAGGGCCTCGGCGCGCTCGGCCAGGCCGGGCCCGTCGTGCCAGGCGACGGTGATCTCGGTGCGCCCGGGGCTCTCCAGCAGGTCGATCTCGGGCGGGCCACCGGGGCTGACACCGCCGAGCGAGTAGACGGCGGTGGTCCGGAAGCCGTCGGCGGACAGCTCGTCGTGGTCGAAGCCGCCGAGCTGGGAGAGGTAGGCGCTGGCCTGGTAGCGACCCTTGCGCCGGGCGACCCGGTCGATTCCGGCGTTGACGGCCTTCATCGCGGGCACCGGCATCCGCAGCAGCCAGGAGGCGAACGGGAGGGTTAACTCCTCCCGCTCGGCGAGCGAGCCGAGCAGCCGCCGCTGTACCTCCTGCCAGTCCTCCCCCGCCGCGACGTCCACCCGCAGCGCGTGCACCAGCATGGCGGTGGAACGCAGCTCGGGGACGTGACGGCGCAGGTCGACGGGGACGAAGAAGCGGCCGTCGCCGGTCTCCGTGCTCGCGGCGAGCGCGGCGGCGACCTTGGCCACCGACGCCGGGTGGCGGCCGTCGACCGTGCGGCGGCGCCAGAGCAGGCGGGACGGGGGCTGCGCCGGGCTGCCCGCCAGGGCGGGCCACGCGAGCGGCGCGGCGGGCGCCGTCCGTAACGCGCCGGGCGCGGCGACGCTGCGGGCCAGGTCGTGGTGGTTGAGCGTGGCGTCGTGGCCCAGCGGCGGCTCCCCGCGCAGGACCCGGAAGACGTCGTTCATCCACAGCAGCAGGCCACGGGCGTCGGTGACGCCGTGGAAGGCGCGGAAGAGCACGGTGGTCGGCGTGGTCTCCGTTCCCGGGACCAGCACCACCTCGCAGGTCGCGCCGGTCCCGTCCAGCTCCCGGTGCAGCGCGGGGCTGTCGAGGCGCTCACGGTCGAAGGCGCCGGGCGCATGGACGTGCAGCGCCGGGGCGACGCCGCTGTCCACCCATCGTCGGCCCTCGCGGACCAGCCGCACGCCCGGGGAGGCCGCGGCGGCTGTCGCGATGGCCTCGGCCAGCGCGTCGGCCGGGAGGTCGCCCTCCCCCTCCAGCACGTGCTGGACGAGGCACAGCGCCGGGCGCAGGCCCAGGAAGGCCCACTCCATCGCCGTCATGTCCCGGGTGTGGCGGCCGGGACCGGCGAGGCCTCCCGCCTGGGGCGGGAGGGCAGATCGTTCGTTGTCGTGTTCGGTTATCACCGGTGACCTTGGTCTTTTCTGGCGCTCGGACAGGGATGCCGCAGAAAGGGCATCCGGTGGAACGGGTGCCGGCCCGGGCCCGGACGCGCTCGGCGTCCGAGCCCGGGCCGGATCGGCTTCGCACTCAGGCGGTCAGTCGCCCTCCCCCTGGGAGCCCTGGGACCGGCCGAGTTGGTCGTTGATGAAGGCGAAGAGCTCGTCGTCGGAGGCCGCCTTGAGCTGCTCGGTCGGCACCGCGCCGCCGGTCGGCGATGTCCCTTCGGTCGGCGCCGCGGGGACGGCGAGCTTGCCGAGGATGGCCTGCAGCCGGGCCGCCAGGGTGCCGAGCGCCTCACCGTCGAGGACCGGGGCCGCCCCGAACGCCGCCTCCAGCCGGTCGAGTTCGGCCAGCAGCGGCTGCGCGGAGGCGGCCGGCGCCGGGACGATCTCGGTGAGCAGCAGCTCGGCGAGGGCCGCCGGGGTCGGGTGGTCGAAGACCAGCGTCGCGGACAGCCGCAGGCCGGTGGCCGCGTTCATCCGGTTCCGCAGCTCGATGCCGGTCAGCGAGTCGAACCCGAGCTCCTTGAAGGCCCGTTCGGCCTCCACGGACTCCGGGCCGGCGTGCCCGAGGACCGCCGCGACCTGCGTGCAGACCAGCTCCAGCAAGAGCTTGCGGCGCTCCTCCTGGTCGAGCCCGGCCAGCCGCTGCTCCAGCGTCGGCCCCTCGACGGCCCCGACGGCGGCCCGTACGGCGCGGCGCGCGGGGGCGCCCACCAGGCCGCGCAGCAGCGGCGGGACGGCGGCCGGGTCGGCGTGGGCACGCAGCCCGGCGACGTCCAGTCCCATCGGGGCCACGGTGGCGCGGCCGAGCCCGGCCGCGGTGTCGAGCAGCTCCAGTCCCTGGGCGGACGACAGCGGGGTGATGCCGCCGCGGGACATCCGCTGCAGGTCGGCCTCCGCCAGGTTGCCGGTCATCCCGCTGCTCTCGGCCCACAGGCCCCAGGCCAGCGACAGCGCGGGCAGGCCGAGTTGGCCGCGGCGGGTGGCCAGCGCGTCCAGGAAGGCGTTGGCCGCCGCGTAGTTGCCCTGTCCGGCGCTGGAGAAGGTGCCAGCGACGGAGGAGAAGAGCACGAAGGCCGACAGGTCCAGCCCCGCGGTCAGCTCGTGCAGGTTGAGCGCGGCGTCCACCTTGGGACGCAGCACGGTGTCCAGCCGTTCCCCGGTGAGCGCGGAGACCACGCCGTCGTCGATCACACCGGCGGTGTGCACGACGGCGGTGAGCGGACGCGGCAGCTCGGTGAGCAGCTTAGCCAGCGCCTCGCGGTCGGCGACGTCGCACGCGGCGAGCCGCACCGAGGCGCCCAACTGCTCCAGCTCGGAGACGAGTTCGGCCGCTCCCGGGGCGTCGGCGCCGCGTCGGCTGGTGAGCAGCAGGTGCCGGGCGCCGTGTTCGGTCACCATCCGCCGGGCCACCAGGGTCCCGAGGGTTCCGGTGGCGCCGGTGACGAGGACGGTGCCGTCCTGGTCCAGCGGGGCCGGGACGGTGAGCACGACCTTGCCGACGTGCTTGGCCTGCGAGACGAAGCGGAACGCCTCCGGCGCCCGGTGGACGTCCCAGGTGGCGATCGGCAGGTGCGCCAGGGCTCCCTGGTCGAACAGGGCGAGGACGGCGGCGAGCATCTCGCCGGTGCGCTCGGGCCCGGCCTCGATCAGGTCGAAGCCCTGGTAGTGCACGCCCGGGTGGTCGGCCGCGACCTGCTCGGGGTCGCGGACGTCGGTCTTGCCCATCTCGACGAACCGGCCGCCGCGCGGCAGCAGCCGCAGCGAGGCGTCGACGAACTCCCGGGCGAGGGAGTCCAGGACCACGTCCACGCCCCGGCCGCCGCTGGCGGCCCGGAACCGGTCCTCGAACTCCAGGTCACGCGAGGAGGCGATGTGCTCCTCGTCCAGGCCCAGCGAACGCAGCGCGTCCCACTTGCCGGCGCTGGCCGTTCCGTAGACCTCGGCCCCCAGGTGGCGGGCCAACTGGACGGCGGCCATGCCCACGCCGCCTGCGGCGGCGTGGATCAGGATCGACTCGCCGGCCTCGAGCCCGGCGAGGTCGACCAGCGCGTAGTAGGCCGTCAGGTAGACCACGGGCACGGAGGCGGCCTGGGCGAAGGTCCAGCCGTCGGGCATCCTCGCGATCATCCGGCGGTCGACGACGGCGACGGGGCCGAAGCCGCCCGAGAGCATGCCGAACACCCGGTCCCCGACCTCCAGGTCGGTGACGCCCGGTCCGACCTCCAGCACCACGCCGGCGCCTTCCAGGCCCAGCAGGCCCGCGTTGCCCGGGTACATGCCCAGCGCGTTCAGGACGTCACGGAAGTTCAGGCCCGCGGCCCGCACCCCGATCCGCACGCTGCCGGGCTCCAGCGGCGCGAGCGCCGGGGCGTGCTCCACCAGGGCCAGGTTGTCCAGCGTGCCCTTGACCGGGATGCCGAGTCGCCAGGCGGCGGCGTCCCGCGGCGGGGTCAGCGCCTCGTCGACGGCGACACGGGCCAGGCGTGGCACGTAGCAAGCCTCCTGACGGGCCGCCAGCTCCGGCTCACCGCTGGCCAGGGCGGCAGCCACCGACTCCACCGAGAGCCCGGCCGGGTCCAGGTCGAGCAGCACGAACCGGT
>NZ_BBPO01000108.1:9002-11812 GCF_000787815.1 Streptacidiphilus neutrinimicus | reverse complement strand
GGCGTCGGCCGCCGCCAGCTGCGCCAGATCGGCGAAGCTCTCGGCCGCGAGACCGTCGAGCGTGCCACCGAGCCCAGCCCAACGACCGCGCTCCACGGCGTCGGCCACCGCCGGCAGCGCCGCCCACTCCACCCGGAACAGCGACTCGTGGTGCGCACCACGCGCGGCACCGCGCAACTGGTCGGCGGCGACCGGACGCAGCACCAGCGACTCGACGGTGGCCACCGGCGCGCCGGTGGCGTCGGCGAGCGCGAGGGCGACCGCGTCCGTGCCCTGCGGGGTGATCCGCACCCGCAGCGCGGTCGCACCGGCCGCGTGCAGGGTGACGCCGCTCCAGGCGAACGGCAGTCGGCCGCCCTCGGCGCCGCTTCCCTGGAGGAAGGTGCCGTGCAGCGCGGCGTCGAGCAGCGCGGGGTGCAGGCCGAACAGGCTGCCGTCCGGCTCGGCGCCCTCGGGCAGCCGGACCTCGGCGAAGATCTCCTCGCCCCGCTGCCAGGCGGCGGTCAGACCCTGGAAGGCGGGCCCGTAGGCGAATCCGCCGACCGCCAGGCGCTCGTAGAAACCGGTGGTCTCCAGCGGCACCGCGTCGGCGGGCGGCCACGCGGCCAGGTCGGCTGCGTCGGCCGGCGCACCGGCCGGGCCGGTGCCCAGCGCGCCGTCGGCGTGCTTGGTCCACGGCTCGTCGGCCGGCGCGTCCTCGGGACGGGAGTGCACCGCGAGCGCCCGGCGGCCCGACGCGTCGGCGGGGCCGAGCCAGAGCTGCACCTGGAGCGCGCCGCTGTGCGGCAGCACCAGGGGCGCCATCAGGGTCAGCTCCTCCAGGCGGTCACAGCCCGCCTGGTCGCCCGCGCGCACCGCGAGCTCGACGAAGGCGGTGCCCGGCAGCAGCACCGCCCCGGAGACCGCGTGATCGGCCAGCCAGGGATGGGTGTCCAGGGCCAGCCGCCCGGTGAACAGGAAGCCGTCCGACTCGGCCAGCGCGGCGGCGGCCCCGAGCAGCGGGTGCTCGGGGGTCACCAGACCCGCCGACGCGACGTCGGCGGCCCACAGCGCCGGGGCCTCCAGCCAGTACCGCTCGCGCTGGAAGGCGTAGGTCGGCAGCTCCACCCGGCGCGCCCCGGTACCGGCGAAGACCGCCGTCCAGTCCAGCGCGACACCTCGCACGTGCAGTTGGGCGAGCGCCGTGGCGAAGGTCCGCGCCTCGTCGCGGTCGCGACGCAGCACGGGCGTGAACACCGCGTCCTCGGTCACGCACTCCTGGCCGAGCGCGGCGAGAGTGCCGTCCGGGCCCAACTCCAGGAAGGTGCGGACGCCTTCGGCCTCCAGCGCCTCGATCGCGTCGGCGAAGCGGACGGCCTCACGGACGTGGCGCACCCAGTACCCGGGCGAGGCCAGGTCGGCGTCCCGGTCCAGGGTGGAGACGATGGTGAGCTGCGGGGCGTGGTACTCCAGCGACTCCGCGAGCGCCCGGAACTCGTCCAGCATCGGGTCCATCAGCGGCGAGTGGAACGCGTGGCTGACCGTCAGGCGCTTGGTCTTGCGCCCCTCCGCCGCCAGTTGCCCGGCGATCTCGACGACGGCCTGCTCGGCGCCCGACAGCACCACGGACGTGGGCCCGTTGACCGCCGCGATGCCCACCTCGTGCTCGCGTCCCGCGAGCAGCGGCAGCACCTCGCCCTCGGCGGCCCGGACGGCCGCCATCGCGCCACCGGCGGGCAGCGCCTGCATCATGCGACCGCGCGCGGCGACCAGCTTCGCCGCATCCGCGAGCGAGAGGACGCCCGCGACGTGCGCGGCCGCGATCTCGCCGATGGAGTGCCCGGCCAGGTAGTCCGGGCGGACACCCCAGGACTCGACCAGGCGGAAGAGCGCCACCTCCAGCGCGAACAGCGCCGGCTGTGTGTACTCGGTCCGGTCGATCAGCTCGGCGGCGTCCGCGAGCGGCGTCTCCAGGTGCCGGTCCAGCTCCGCGCGGACCGCATCGTAGGCGGCGGCGAACACAGGGAACGCGCCGTACAGTTCGGCGCCCATGCCGACCCGCTGGCTGCCCTGCCCGGCGAAGAGGAACGCCGTGCGCGGCGCGGTGCCCGCGGCGCCCTCGACCAGACTGCCGGACGGCTCACCGGCGGCCAGCGCCGCCAGGCCGCGCAGCAGCTCCGCCCGGTCGGCGCCGACCACGGCGGCGCGCTGCTCCAGGGCACCGCGCGTGACGGCCAGCGAGAAGGCGACGTCGACCGGGTGCGCCTCGGGCTCGGCGGTGAGCCGCTCGTGCAGCTTGGCCGCCTGGCCGCGCAGCGCCTCGCGGCTCTTCGCCGAGAGCACCCAGGGCAGCACGGCCGGGGCGACCGGGTCTGCCTGGACGGCGGGTTCGGGGGCCTGCTCGATGATGGCGTGCGCGTTGGTGCCGCTCACCCCGAAGGACGAGACGCCCGCGCGACGCGGCCGACCCGTCTCCGGCCACGCACGTGCCTCGGTCAGCAGCTCCACCGCTCCGGCCGACCAGTCGACGTGCGGCGTGGGCTCGTCCACGTGCAGGGTCTGCGGCAGCACGCCGTGGCGCATCGCCATGACCATCTTGATGATTCCGGCGGCTCCGGCGGCGGCCTGGGTGTGGCCCAGGTTCGACTTGATCGAGCCGAGCCAGAGCGGTCGCTCGTCGGTGTGCTCCTCGCCGTAGGTGGCGAGCAGCGCCTGCGCCTCGATCGGGTCGCCCAGCGAGGTGCCCGTGCCGTGCGCCTCGACCGCGTCGACCTGGTCCGCCGTCAGTCCGGCGTTGGCCAGCGCGGCCCGGATCACCCGCTGCTGGGACG
>NZ_BBPO01000108.1:0-8629 GCF_000787815.1 Streptacidiphilus neutrinimicus | reverse complement strand
GGACTTGCAGCGGCCGCTGGACGACAGGCCGCCCTGGCGGGCGAAGTCGACGAAGGTGTCGGGCGTCGCCATCACGGTCACGCCGCCCGCCAGCGCCAGCGTGCACTCGCCCGACCGCAGCGCCTGGGCGGCGAGGTGCAGGGCGACCAGCGAGGACGAGCACGCGGTGTCCACGGTGACCGCCGGGCCCTCCAGACCGAAGGTGTAGGACACCCGGCCCGAGGCGACGCTGCCGGCTCCGCCGGTGCCGAGGTACCCCGCGACCTCCTCGGGGACGGCGGGCAGCCGGGTGACGTAGTCGTGGTACATCACGCCCGCGAAGACGCCCGTACGGCTGCCCTTGACCGAGGCCGGGTCGATCCCGGCCCGCTCGAACGCCTCCCAGGACGCCTCCAGCAGCAGTCGCTGCTGCGGGTCCATCGCCAGCGCCTCGCGCGGGTTGATGCCGAAGAAGGTCGGGTCGAAGGCGCTGGCGTCGTGCAGGAAGCCGCCCTGAAGCGCCGCGCCTGCCCGCTCGGTGTCGGCGCTGTGCAGCGCGTCCACCAGCCAGCCGCGATCGGTGGGGAAGCCGGAGATGCCGTCACGGGCCTCGGTGACCAGCTGCCACAGCTCCTCGGGCGAGTTCACGCCGCCGGGGTAGCGGCAGGACATGCCGATGATCGCGATCGGGTCGTCGGAGACGCCCGCGGCGACGGGCAGGGCGGCCGGGGTGACGGAGGTCTGCGCGGAGCCATGGAGCTCGGTGCTCAACTGCTCCGCCAGAGCCGCCGGGTTGGGGTAGTCGAAGACCAGCGTGGCGGGCAGTCGCAGACCGGTCGCCGCGTTCAGGCGGTTGCGCAGCTCGACGGCGGTCAGCGAGTCGAAGCCGAGCTCCTTGAAGGCCAGGTGCGGCTCGACGGCGTCGGCGTCGGCGTGACCGAGCACGGCGGCCACCTGGCCGGTGACCAGGGCCAGCAGCGCCTTGCGCCGCTCGGCCTCCGGCAGCGCGGCCAACTGGCGCCCGAACGAGTCGCCGCCCGGCTCGGCCTGGGCGGCGCGTCGGGCCGGAGCCCGGACCAGGCCGCGCAGCAGGGGCGGCAGCGCGGGGCTCGCGGCCTGGGCCCGCAGGCCCGCCAGGTCCAGGCGGATCGGGACGTAGCCCGCGCCGCCCAGCGCGACGGCGGTGTCGAGCAGGGACAGGCCCTCCTCGCTGGAGAGCGCGGCGACGCCGCCGCGCGCCATCCGCTGGAGATCGGCCTCCTCCAACGTGCCGGTCATGCCGCTGCGTTCGGCCCACAGACCCCAGGCCAGCGCGGTGGCCGGCAGCCCGGACGTCCGGCGGTGGTGCGCGAGGGCGTCCAGGAAGGCGTTGGCGGCGGCGTAGTTGGCCTGGCCGGGTCCGCCGAGGGTGGCAGCTGCCGCCGAGAAGAACACGAACGCGGACAGGTTCAGATCCCGCGTCAGCTCGTGCAGGTACCAGGCGGCGTCCACCTTGGGGCGCAGCACCGGAGCCAGGCGCTCGGGGGTGAGCGCGGAGACGATGCCGTCGTCCAGCACGCCCGCGGTGTGCACCACGGCGCCGAGCGGGTGCTCCAGCGAGCCGAGCAGCCCGGCCAGCGCGTCGCGGTCGGCGACGTCGCAGGCCGCGAGCGTCACCTCGGCGCCCGCCTCGGTCAGTTCGGCGACGAGTGCGGCCGCACCGGCGGCCTCGACGCCGCGCCGGGAGACCAGCAGCAGGCGGCGCACTCCGTGCTCGGTGACCAGGTGACGGGCGACCAGCGCGCCCAGGGTGCCGGTCGCGCCGGTGACCAGCACGGTCCGGTCCGCGTCGAACAGCGATGTCGCGTCGACGGCGGCGGCGGCCACCCGGGCCAGTCGGGGCACTCGGACGGTGCCCGCGCGCAGTGCGAGCTGCGGCTCCTCGGTGGCCACGGCATCCGGCAGGGCCCCGAGCGAAGCCTCTTCGTCGTCGAGGTCGAGCAGGACGAGCCTGCCCGGGTTCTCCATCTGGGCCGAGCGGACCAGACCCCAGACGGTGGCGGCGGCCAGGTCCGCGACGGCCTCGCCCGGGTCGACGGCCACCGCGCCACGGGTGACCAGCACCAGGCGGGCGTCGGCCAACCGGTCGGCGGCCAGCCACTCCTGGACCAGAGCGAGCGCGCGGCCGGCCGTCGCGTGCGCGGCGGCGGCCAACTCGCCCGGCTCGGCCCGGACGACCGTCAGCACGGTGTCGGGCAGCGTGCCGCCGGACGCGACGGCGCCGTCCAGCGCGGCCAGGTCGGCGTACCCGGGCAGGTCGAGGCCGAGCCGCTCCGCGCCGAGCAGCGCCCACCCCGCGGTTTCGGCGGTGCCGACGGCGGCGGCCTGCCACTCCACGGTGAACAGGGACTCGTGGTGCGTGCCGCGCGCGGCCTGCACCTGGGCGGCCGAGACCGGCCGCAGCAGCAGCGAGTCGACCCGGGCGACGGGCGCGCCGGTGCCGTCCGCGACGGTGACCGAGACGCAGTCCTCGCCCGCCGGGGAGAGCCGCACCCGCAGGGTGTCGGCGCCGGAGGCGTACAGGGTGACCCCGCTCCAGGCGAACGGGAGCCGACCGGACTCGCTGGGGCTCAGCAGGGTGCCCATGCCGACGCCGTGCAGGGCGGCGTCGAGCAGCGCGGGGTGCAGGCCGAACAGGCCGGCGTCAGCCTTGGCCTGCTCGGGCAGCCGGACCTCCGCGTAGATCTCGTCGCCCGACTGCCAGGCGGCGCGCAGGCCCTGGAAGACCGGGCCGTAGCCGAAACCGGCCTCGGCCAGGTACGGGTAGAGTCCCTCGGTCTCGACCGGGGTGGCGTCGGCCGGGGGCCAGCTGTCCAGGCCGAGGGGCTCGGCCCGGTGCTCGGCGGCGGCGGGCGCGAGGATGCCGGTGGCGTGCCTGGTCCAGGCGTGTTCGGCGGTCAGGGCCGCGCCGCCCGCGGCGTCCTCCGGCTCCGGGCGCGAGTGCAGGGTGAAGCTGCGGCTGCCGGTGGTGTCCGCCTCCCCCACCGCGAGCTGGAGCTGGACCGCGCCGTGCTCGGGCAGGACCAGCGGGGCCTGCAGGGTCAGTTCGGCGAGCTGGTGGCAGCCCACGTGGTCGCCCGCGCGGATGGCGAGCTCGACGAAGGCCGTCCCGGGCAGCAGCACGGCGCCCATCACCACGTGGTCGGCGAGCCAGGGATGGGTCTGCAGCGAGAGTTGGCCGGTGAAGAGCACGCCGTCGGCGTCGGCGAGCGCGACCGCCGCGCCGAGCAGCGGGTGGTCGGCCGTGCCGAGGCCGACCGACGCGACGTCGCCGAGCCAGCCGGCCGGGGGCTCGGGCCAGTGACGGCGGCGCTGGAAGGCGTAGGTGGGCAGGTCCACCCGGGTTCCGCCCCAGCTCGCGGCGACGGCGCGCCAGTCGGGCGTGGCGCCGTGGGCGTGGGCCCGGGCGAGCGCGGTGAGCAGGGTCCGGTGCTCGGGGCGACCGGTGCGCAGGGTGGGCACCAGGGCGGCGGGCTCGGCGTCGTCGCCCAGGCAGTGCTGCGCCATGGCGGTGAGGACGCCGTCGGGGCCGAGCTCCAGGTAGGTGGTGACGCCGTTGGCGTCGAGCCGACGGACGGCGTCGAGGAAGCGGACGGCCTCGCGGACGTGGCGCACCCAGTACTCGGGCGAGCAGATCTCCTCGGCGGTCAGCGAGGCGCCGGTCACGGTGGAGACGATCGGGACGCGCGGCGGCTGGTAGTCCAGGCCCTCGGCGATCCGGCGGAACTCGGCCAGCATGCCGTCCATCAGCGGGGAGTGGAAGGCGTGGCTCACTGTCAGGCGCTTGGTCTTGCGCCCCAGCTGCTCGAAGTGCCGTGCCACGGCCAGGACGTCGTCCTCGGCGCCGGAGACCACCACGGCGGTCGGACCGTTGACGGCGGCGACGCCCACCGCGTCCGCACGGTCCGCCAGCAGCGGCAGCACCTCCTCCTCCGACGCCTGCAAGGCCACCATCGCGCCACCGGCGGGCAGCTCCTGCATCAAGCGGCCGCGGGCCGCGACCAGCGCACAGGCGTCGGCGAGCGACAGCACGCCCGCGACGTGGGCGGCGGCCAGCTCGCCGATGGAGTGCCCGGCCAGGAAGTCCGGAGTCAGGCCCCACGACTCGACCAGCCGGAACAGCGCCACCTCCACGGCGAAGAGCGCGGGCTGCGTGTAGCGGGTCTCGTCCAGCAGGCCGACCTCGCCGGCGGCGCCGAAGACCACGTCCTTCAGCGGGCGGTCCAGGTGCCGGTCCAGCTCCGCGCAGACCGAGTCGAACGCCTCGGCGAAGACCGGGAACGCCGCGTAGGCCTCGGCGCCCATCCCGGCCCGCTGACTGCCCTGGCCGGTGAAGAGGAACGCGGTGCGGCCCTCGGCGGCCGCGACGCCCTGCACCAGGTGCGGCGCGCTCTCGCCGTCGGCGAGCGCGTCCAGGCCCGCGAGCAGCTCGGCGCGGTCGGCGGCCAGGACGGCGGCGCGGTGGTCCAGGGCGGCGCGGGTGGTGGCCAGCGAGTGGGCGAGGTCGGCGGGGGCGAGCTCGGGAGCGGCGTCCAGGTGGTCGCGGAGTCGGGCGGCCTGGGCGCGCAGCGCCTCTGCGGTCCGCCCGGAGACCAGGAAGGGCAGCAGCGCGGGGGCGGCCACCGGCGCGGCCCCGTCGGCGGGCTGCTCGGGCTCGGGGGCCTGCTCGATGATGGTGTGCGCGTTGGTGCCGCTGACGCCGAAGGACGAGACGCCCGCGCGGCGCGGCTCGCCGGTCTCCGGCCACGGCCTGGCCTCCTCCAGCAGGGCGACGCCGCCGGAGGTCCAGTCGACGTGCGGCGAGGGCTCGTCCACGTGCAGGGTCTTGGGCAGCACGCCGTGCTGCATCGCGAGCACCATCTTGATGACGCCCGCGACACCGGCGGCCGCCTGGGTGTGGCCGAGGTTCGACTTGACCGACCCGAGCCACAGCGGCCGGTCCTCGGGGCGCTCCAGGCCGTAGGTGGCCAGCAGGGCCTGCGCCTCGATCGGGTCGCCGAGCACCGTGCCGGTGCCGTGCGCCTCGACGACGTCGACCTGGCTCGGCGTCAGACCGGCTCCGGCCAGCGCCTGCCGGATGACCCGCTGCTGGGACGGGCCGTTGGGCGCGGTGAGTCCGTTGCTGGCGCCGTCCTGGTTGACCGCCGAACCGCGGATCACCGCGAGCACCGGGTGACCGTTGCGCTGCGCGTCGCTCAGCCGCTCCAGCAGCAGCATGCCGACGCCCTCGCCCCAGCCGGTGCCGTCGGCCGCCGCGGCGAAGGACTTGCAGCGGCCGTCGGGCGCGAGCCCGCGCTGGCGGCTGAACTGGATGAAGGCCCGGGGGCTGGACATCACCGTGACGCCGCCGGCGAGCGCCAGCGAGCACTCCCGCTGGCGCAGCGCCTGCACCGCGAGGTGCAGCGCGACCAGCGAGGACGAGCAGGCCGTGTCGACGGTGACGGCCGGGCCCTCCAGTCCGAAGGTGTAGGAGAGCCGGCCGGAGAGCACGCTCGCCGCGTTGCCGGTGAGCGTGTAGCCCTCGACGCCCTCGGGCACCTGGTAGAGCAGGTCGCCGTAGTCCTGGCCGTTGGTCCCGGCGAAGACGCCGGTCCGGCTGCCCTTGAGGGAGGTCGGGTCGATGCCCGCGCGCTCCAGCACCTGCCAGGACGCCTCCAGCAGCAGGCGCTGCTGCGGGTCCATGCCGAGCGTCTCACGGGGGCTGATGCCGAAGAAGGCGGCGTCGAACTCCGTGGCGTCGTAGAGGAACCCGCCGCTTCTGGTGTAGCTGGTGCCCTGCTGGTCGGGGTCGTCGTCGAAGAGCGACGCCACGTCCCAGCCGCGGTCGGACGGGAAGTCGCCGATCGCGTCGCGTCCCTCGGCCACCAACTGCCAGAGGTCCTCGGGCGAGTTCACCCCGCCGGCGAACCGGCAGCTCATGGAGACCAGGGCGATCGGCTCGGAGTCGCCCGACTCCGCGTCACGAAGCCGCTGGCGGGTCTGGTGCAGATCCGCCGTCACGCGCTTCAGATAGTCGAGCAGCTTGTCCTGATCCACTGTGGGAACCTCACCCAATTCGTTCACTGCTGAAGGTAGTTGCGGGACGGACCGGGCCCGTCAGGCCATGCCCAGCTCGTTGTCGATGAAGGCGAAGAGCTCGTCGGCGGAGGCCGCCTGGAGCTTCTCGGTCACCTGGGCCTCGGCCTCCCGCTCACGCGGAGCTCCGCTCCACCGGGTCAGCAGGGCCTGGAGGCGGGCCGCGACGTCCGCCCGGGTGTCCTCGTCCTCGGAGACCGCCGCGAGGGCTGCTTCCAGCCGGTCGATGTCGGCGAGCGAGGCCGCACCGCCCGTCCCGGCGTCGGGCAGCAGGTCCGCCCGCAGCCGGGCGGCCAGCGCGGCCGGGGTCGGGAAGTCGAACACCAGCGTCGCGGGGAGTCGGAGGCCGGTAGCCGCGCTGAGCCGGTTGCGCAGCTCCAGGGCGGTCAGCGAGTCGATGCCGAGCTCCTTGAAGGCCCGGCTCCCGACCACCTCGTCCGCCGTCTCGTGTCCGAGCGCCGCGGCCGCGTGGACCCGCACCAGGTCGAGGACGGCCTGCTCGCGCTCCAGCTCCGCCATCTCCGCCAGACGTCGGCGCAGGTCGGAGGCGTCGGCGGGGGCGGCCTGCGCCGTCGATCCGCCGCCCTCGGCGGTGCGGCGCGCGGCGGGCAGCTCGTCCAGCAGGGCGGAGGCGCGGACGGCCGTGAAGCCGGGCGCGAAGCGCTCCCAGACGATGTCGGCGACCGTGACCACCGTCTCGTCCAGGTCCAGGGCCCGCTGGAGGGCGGCGATGGCCGCCTCCGGCTGCATGCCCGGGAGCCCGGCGCGGTCCAGGCGGTCGCCGATCATGCCGTCCGCCGCCATGCCGGTCTCGCCCCAGCGGCCCCAGGCCACCGAGGTGGCGGGCAGGCCCTCGGCCCGGCGCTGCTCGGCGAAGGCGTCCAGGAAGGCGTTGGCGGCGGCGTAGTTGCCCTGGCCCGGGTCGCCGAGCGTACCCGCGATGCCGGAGAACAGGACGAAAGCCGTCAGGTCCGACTCGCGGGTCAGCTCGTGCAGGTTGCGCACGGCGTCCACCTTCGGACGCAGCACGCCCGCGATCCGGTCGGGCGTCAGCGAGTCGAGCACGCCGTCGTCCAGCACCCCCGCCGTGTGGACCACGGCCGTGAGCGGCTGCTCCGCCGGTACGGCGGCCAGCAGTTCGGCCAGCGCCGCACGGTCGGCCGCGTCGCACGAGGCGATGGTGACCCGCGCGCCGAGGGCGAGGAGTTCCTCGCGCAGCTCGGCGGCGCCCTCGGCGTCCGGGCCGCGGCGGCTGGTGAGCAGCAGGTGCCCCGCCCCGTTGCGGGCCAGCCAGCGGGCCACGTGGGCGCCCAGCGCGCCGGTGCCGCCGGTGACCAGGACGGTCCCGCTCGGACGCCAGCCCTCGGCCGGCGTCAGGCCCGCGGGGGCGTGCACCAGTCGGCGGACGAAGACGCCGGGGGCCCGCACCGCGAGTTGGTCCTCGACGCCGGCGCCGGCCAGCACGCTCACCAGCCGGTCCAGCGCGCGCTCGTCGGAGCGCTCGCCCAGAGTCGCCGGAAGGTCCACCAGACCGCCCCAGCGCTGCGGCTGTTCGAGCGCGGCGACCCGGCCCAGACCCCAGACCAGCGACTGCGCGGGGCCCGTCGGCCGCTCGGCGCGGTTGACCGCGACCGCGCCCCGGGTGGCGCACCACAGCGGCGCCTCGATCCCGGCGTCGCCCAGTGCCTGCACCAGCCCGACGGTCCCGGCCAGGCCGAGCGGCAGGCCCGGGTGGTCCTGGTGCGGCCGCTCGTCCAGCGCGAGCAGCGACAGCACGCCGGTCAACTCCACGACGTCGCCCAACTGCTTGCGCAGCACGTCGACCAAAGCCTCACGGCCGAGGTCGCGCCCGTCGAGGCCGAACACGCGGGCCTCCGCGCCGCGTCGGGTCAGCGCCCGGGCGGTGTCGGCGACCCACTCCTCCTCGGCCAGCGCCTCGGGGACGACGACCGCCCAGGTGCCGGAGAGGCTTGCCGGGGGCAGGTCGCCGAGCGGCTGCCAGCCGATCCGGTAGCGCCAGCCGTCGACGGTGGACTGCTCGCGACGCTGCCGCCGCCAGGAGGAGAGCGCGGGCAGGACGGCGTTCAGCGGGGCGTCGTCGGCGAGGTCGAGCGAGCCGGCCAGGGCCGCCAGGTCCTCGTTCTCGACGACGTCCCAGAAGGCCGCCTCCACCGGGTCGTCGGCGCGGTGCGCGGACTGCTCCGCGGCCCCGGCCGCCTCGGGCCAGTAGCGGCGACGCTGGAAGGCGTAGGTGGGCAGCTCGGCCCGCCGGGCGCCGCTGCCCGCGAAGACGGCGGCCTGCCAATCCACCGCGACGCCGCGCACCCACGCCTCGGCGAAGGAGGCCAGCACCCGACGGGCGTCCCCCTCGCCGCGGCGCAGCGTCCCGAAGGCCACCGCGTCGCGCTCGGCCGCCTCGATGCTCTCCTGAAGCGCCATCACCAGCACCGGGTGCGGGCTGACCTCGATGAACGTTCCGCAGCCGCTGGTGAGCAGCGACTCGGTCGCCTCCCGCAGCCGAACCGTGGTGCGGAGG
>NZ_BBPO01000109.1:8221-17863 GCF_000787815.1 Streptacidiphilus neutrinimicus | reverse complement strand
TGGCCAGATAGAGCCAGCCTTCGTCGGTGGCGATGTACGTGATGTCGCCGCACCAGCGGGTGTCCAGCCCTGTGGGATCGGGCTGGAAGTCGCGAAGGACCAGGTCTGGGCGCGTGGCGGCGTTCGGATCCGGGATCGTGGTGCCGGTGCGTCGCCTGCGGTGCCAGCCCTGCAGGCCCGCCTGGCGCATGAGCCGGGCAACGCGGCGACGGCCGCACGGTTCTCCGTCCCTGCGGAGCACGGCATGGATGCGTGGGGCCCCGTAGCTGCCGCGTGAGGTCTCGTGGACGTCGGTGATCTTCGCGGTGAGTTCCGCGTCGCGGGTCTGACGCGGGCCGGGGGCCGCGGTGCGGCGTGTGTAGAAGGCGGAACGGGAGACCTCCAGCAGTTCGCACGCGCGCTTGACGTTGCGACCTGCCTGCTTCTCCGCCTCGATGAACCGGTGCACCGTCACCGGGTCTCCTGAGCGAAGAAAGCCGTGGCCCTGCGGAGGATGTCGACGTCCTCGCGCAGTCGGCGGTTCTCCCGCCGCAACCGGGCCAGTTCCTCGCGCTCGTCGCTGGTCAGGCCGTCGCGCTCGCCAGCGTCGACGCGTGCCTGGTTGACCCACAACCGCACCGCGGTCTCGGTCAGGTCGAAGTCCTTCGCCACCTAACCGACGGACCGGTCACCGCGTCGGCACAGCTCGACGATCTCGGCCTTGAACTCCGGCGTGAACGAGCGGCGAGGGCGCGGCTTCTTCTTCCCTATGCTCTCCATGATGGACATCTTCCTTCCGGGGCCGAAGCCCCCGATCTCAGGTGTACGTCAAACCGAAGCAAGCCCAGCTGGCGAGGTGCTACAAAAACCTGGTCTGCTGAAACGGCTACGAACCGAACACAGAGGACCAAACCGTCGGCTGAACACCCAGAGCTGCCAGTGCTGGCTCACCGTCGCCTTACACTGCCCGAGCTGCAGGTCGGTGTTACGCTGCGAGGCCTGCAGCGGCGTCCTGGTCTCGATGGTCCCGGAAACCAGGATTACGGATTCTGCTTGCAGTCGCCGTTCTGCGCCGGCATCGATCCCGAGCGGGTCGGCCCGGCACCATCCTGTGCGGATCGGCGGGCTGCGTCGGCCTCGGCGGTGCCGTCGCCGGGTGGGGGCGGTCCGCTATGCGGACGAGGAGGCCCAGGGAGACGGCATGCTGATCCTCCGGGGCCCACTCGATGCCGACACCGAACCCATTGCGTCGCCGAAATGATCTGGCGAGGGGATCGACACGGTGCCAGCCCTGCAGCTTCCCCACGCTGGGCACCACGATTTGCTGCCGCCGGACGAGCAGCGGCCTGACGATGCAGCCGGTTCCCTCGCCCCGTGCCCAACAGCGCGCCTTGCGGGTGGTGCGCGCGCTGGAGGACGCGGCCCCCGCGAGCCGACCTGCTGTGTAGCTGAGATCAGGTGTTCGTATACCGTTCGGTTCTTCGACGTTCCAAGGAGAGCCGCCATCGTGATACCCGTCCGTGTTTCGGCTGCCGAGCCCGTGGCTGACACCACTGAGATGCTGCGGCGTCGCCGGCACTTGTGGCCTATTTCCCCGCCTTTGCTCCTTGGTGGGTTGTTTGCTGTCGCGTGGGGGGTTCTCGGTGTGTTCCGCGGGCTGCGTGGTGGGGACATGTCGTGGGATATGGGCATCTTTACTGAGGCGGTGAAGGGATACGCGCATTTGTCCGCGCCGATCGTGGACATCAAGGGGGCTGGGTACAACGTCTTGGGCGACCATTGGTCCCCGATCGATGCGCTCCTTGCACCGGCGTGGTGGGTGTGGCCTTCGCCATTGATGCTCTATGCCGCCCAAGCCTTGCTGTTCGGGTGGTCTGTTTGGGTTGTTGCCGATACTGCCGGCCGTGTGGGCACGCGGGGCCTGGGTGTGGCTGTGGGCTTGGCCTACGGGCTGTCGTTCGGGCTGCAGCATGCGGTGGACACGGGGTTCCACGAGGTGGCGTTCGCGGTGCCGCTGCTGGCGATGGTGATGCGGCAGTTGGTCTTGGATCACGCTGAACGGGCACTGTGGTGGGCGTTGCCCTTGCTGGCGGTGAAGGAGGACATGGGGTTCACCGTGGCCGCCGTGGGGGTTCTGGTCGCGGTCCGGTGGCGGCTGTGGCTGCCTGGTGTCGTGGTTGCGGTGGTCGGTGCCGGCTCGGTCTTCCTGGACGTGCTGGTGCTGATACCGGCTTTCAATCCGCACCACGGCTACGACTACTGGGAGAAGGTTCCCGGCGGCAGCCTTGGGCATCTGGGCATCGGGGCAGCACTGTTGGGCCTGGTTTGGCCGGTGGTCAAGTGGCAGACACTCGGATGGACCTTCGGGGTGACCGGGTTCGTGTGCCTGCGCTCGCCGTTGGTGCTGGTGGCCGCGCCGATGCTGCTACTGAGGTTCGCCTCCACGAATCCGATGTTCTGGGACATCGGCTGGCACTACAGTGCACCGCTGATGCCGGTCGTGTTCCTTGCCGCCGTGGACGCGCTGCGACGCATGGAGGGGGCGCGCTCGCACTGGCAGCGGGTCTATCGCGGGCAGGCCATCGTGGTGATGGTAGCTGCTGCGATCGCGTTGACCGCGGCGTTGCCTTTGAGTCTTTGCGACTTGGTCAATCCCGGTACGTATGACGGTGGGACGCATTCGGCGGCGCTGCGGGCCGCTGACGCCATTGTGCCGCCGGGGGTGACGGTGACGGCGGTGAACCCGAACCTGGCGATGCTGGCCGCGAAGGACCGCGTGTTCTGGGCCGGTGATCCGAAGGTTGACGCGGCTTGCCCGGACTGGATCGTGATCGACACGCGGTGGTGGCAGCCGGACAACGATCTGGTCGGGTGGGCGGAGCGTGTTCACCCGGGCTGTAGCTACGTGGTCCGTTTCAACCGCGACGGCGTTGTGGACCTGGCTCGCGTGGGTTGAGAGAAGGGCATCCGGTCGGCGCACGGGTGCCGGGGGGATGCGGTGTGATCTCTGCGCGGCTGCCTGCGAGCGGCAGGGGACCGGGTGGCGTGCGCGAGGTGGCGCACGCTCTCGGGCTGGGTGAGTTGCCCGACAGTCGCCTGCCGGATGCCGGGGTGGTGTCGCTCATTGGCGGTGCGTGGTGGGCTTTTCCGGGGCGCGGAGTCGGCGGCTCGTGGGGCGAACGGTGGTGCCTGCGCTCCGGCGCGCCGGGGAAGCAGGCCGAGCGGTCGGTTCGGTCCGGGGGTGCCGGTGCCCTCCCTGCGCGTGCGGGGAGGGCACCGGTCTTTCGTTCTCGTGTGGTCGTGTCGGGAGGGCTTGTTACCAGTTGACTCCGACGGGGTTGCGGGGGGTGCCGAGGGTGCCGGTGGAGATGGTTCCGTCGCCGGGGTAGACGTAGAGGGTGTTGCTGCTGTCGCGGGTGATCACGTCGGGGTTGTTGTTGGGGTCGCCGGTGACATTCTGCAAGCCGACGATGTTGTAGCTGGCCCAGCCGGTGCCGATCTGGGTGCGGCCGCCGGAGGTGTCGTGGGCCGCGTCTCCGGCGTAGAGCCACAGGGCGCCGTTGGAGTCGGTGGCGAGAAGGTCCATGTGCCCGTCGTTGTTCCAGTCGGTCATGCCGTCCAGGGTCATGCTGGTCCAACTGGTGCCGATCTGGACGTGGGTGCCCAGGGAGTTGAGGCCGTTGACGGTTCCGGTACCCGGGTACAACCACAGGACGCCGCTGCTGTCCTTGGCGACGACATCAGGCTTGCCGTCGCCGTTCCAGTCCCGCACGCCCGCGAAGCTGTAGGTGCTCCAGCCGCTCCCGATCTGCACCTTGGAGGCCAGGTCGTGGTTGCTGTTGCCGGGAAAGTCCCACAGGAGTCCGTTGGCGTCGCGGGCGATCACGTCGAGGTTGCCGTCCTTGTCGAGGTCGGCAATGCCCGCGATGGTGTAGCTCGACCAGTTCGTTGCCGATCCGATCTGGGTGCGGGTCGGGTTGCTGGTGTGCTGGCCGGTGGGGATGACCCACAGTTTGCCACTGGAGTCGGCGGCGACCAGGTCCTGGGCGTGGTTGCCGTACCAGTCGACGGTGTCGGCGAAGGTGTAGTGGGACTGGCCGTTGGGCAGGGAGGTGTCCATCTGCACCTGGGACGGGCTGATGGCGACGGGGTAGGCACGGACGTCGGAAACTGAGCCGGTGGTGGCGTTGTACAGGCTAGTCGGCGTGGCGGGCAGGCTGTTGGCGCCTATCTGCAGCGGGCCGACGCTGGCTACCGGGCTCGTGTCGGTTGTGGTGCCGACGCTGACGCCGTTGACGTACAGCGTCATCAAGTGGGTGGCGATCTCGTAGGTGGCGGTCAGATGGGTCCACTGCCCGGCCTGGGCCCAGCCGCCGCTGACCTCGGGGTAGGTGGTGGTGCTGCTGTCACTGGTGGTGGTCATGTAGTACCAGGCGTTCTTGCTTTGGTCGTAGCCCAGGTAGAACGCTTGGTGGTTGTTGGTGGCCTGGCTGACGACCGTTTGCGTAGTGGCGAGGTTGCTGAGTTTCACCCAGGCGCTGACCGTGTAGCTCCACGTGGTGCTGACGGCGGGAGAGGGGGCCCGCAGGACGCTGCTGGTGCCGTTGAGGACGGCTGCCGCGCCGGTGGTGCCGTTGTGGTCAGTGCCCCAGGTGACGTTGGCCGGCGACAGGCTGTTGACGGATGCGGCGTCCAGGCCGGTGCCGTTCAGCAGCCACTGGTTGGCGCCGTTGTCGTCTGTTTCCGAGGTCCACAGCGGTGTGCCGTCGGCGTCGTACACGACCAGTTGGGCGTCCGGCTGGAATACCACGGCGTCGCCGGTGTCGGACGGGCTGCCGTAGGTGCCGGTGGCCCACAGGGAACCCGTGTGGGCTCGGGCGTCTGCCGCGGTGTCGTAGATGACGAGGTTGCCGTCGCTTTGCAGGGTCAGCACCGCGCCCGGGTATCCGGCATTGCCGGCGGAGAACATCTGGGTGCCGGCGGAGGTGATGGTGAGCAGGCCGTGGTTGAAGGCGAGGGTCTGCACGCCGTGGGTCCAGGTGCTGCCGCTGGGGTACAAGGTGTTGTCGGAGGCCAGGACGGTGGCGCCCATGCTGGTGCTGTTGGCGGCCTTGGTGCTTCCGGCGTATACCGCGTAGACCTGGGCGGGCGTCAAGGTCTGGTTCCAGGTCTGGACCTGGGACACGGTGCCGTTGAAGTAGGCGTTGGCGGCGCTGTTGAGCAGGTCCTTGCCGACCTGGAACTTGCCGGTGAACCCCGTGACCGCCGTGTGGGTGCCGGAGGCGTCGGAGACGCCGTTGAGGTACAGCGCCGTCTTGCCGGTGTTGTGGTCGTAGGTGGCCGTCAGGTGGATCCACGCACCGAGGTGGACGCCGATGGTGCTGGCGGCGCAGTCGTCGTTCCACGGGCCGGTGTCGGCCTTGGCCATGCAGAACTGCCAGCCGGACGGGCTGGCGAACAGCACGAACCCGGAGTTGTGGGAACCGTCCTGAGACAGCACCGCACCGCCGGCCGAGGTGACCGCTTGCGGGTTCACCCATGCGGAGACGGTGAAGTCCTGGGAGGTGGTGACGGCCGGGCCGGTGGTGTTCAGGGAGCCGGTGGAGCCGTCCAGGTCCGCGTCGGGGCTGAACATGTCGCCGGTGTTCCAGGTGGCGCCGGCGGTGCCGGTGAGGCTGAGCGCGGGGGCGGACCCTGAGGGGTTGTCGTTGGTGGCGGTGATCGGGGTGCCGGGGCTGTTGCTGCCGATGTCCTGGAAGTCCCAGGCGTGGGCGGAGGTCTTCAGTGGGGTGGTGGCGGTGGTGAGGGTGGGGTCGCTGGTCAGGGCCCCCGGAAGGGTGGCGGTGGTGGTGCCGGTGGTGGTGTCGGTGACCCACAGGTCCGGGATTCCGTTGCCGGCGATGTCGGCCGCGCGCAGGATCAGATTGTCGGTCGGGTTCTTGTTCCAGCCGGTGGCGATCTGGTACTGGCCGGTGGTGGTCAAGGTGGTGCCGGTGGAGTCGACCTTCAGGCCCGTCCACAGGTCCAGCTCGCCGGTGGAGGAGTTCCACAGGTACATCGCGGTGCCGGACGACAGTTGTGCGGTGGTGATGGTCCAGGCGTTCCAGTCCATCGTGCCGTCGGGGCTGTTCAGGCCGCTCAGCTGATAGCAGGTGTCGCCGGTGGAGCAACCGAAGGGGTCACCGTAGCCGTTGGCGGTGTGCGAGAAGTAGACGATCAGCTGGTAGCCGGTGTTCGCGTTGCCGGCCGTGGCGAGCAGGTCCGGTAGTCCGGTGCTCTGGCCGCTGGTGTTGCCGCCGGCCGCGACCTGGGTGGCGATGTCGCTGTTGTCGTCGATAAGAGTGCCGCCGAAGATCCGGTACGGGGCTTGGTCGGTGAGGTCGGTCGTTGGCTGGCCGATGTGGAGCGGGTCGCCGCTGCCGTCGTTGCACGCGACTTCTCCTCCGCCGGCGTTGTTGCCGGAGGGGAAGTAGGCCATGACGTCCTGGGCGCCGTCGCCGCAGAAGCTTCCGGTGATGGCCTGGGCGCCGTTCCAGTCGGTCGGCGTGGCGGGGCTGGTGAAGTCGAGCCCGTCGACGCCGATGTTGGCCGGAGTGTTCGTCACGGTGCCGTCGCTGTTGCCCTCGGCCAGCCACAGGCCCGGACCGAACGGGCCGTTGTTGCCCGGGACGATCAGGTCCGGGGTGCCGTCGAGGCTCAGGTCGCCGTCATTGGCCGGTGGGTTGATGGCGGTGCCGTCGAACCAGACCGCGGTCGGCGAGCCGACGTTGCCGCCCGCGGACAGGGCGCTGACGGTCAAGGTGTTGACCAGGTGCGTCAGGGAGACCCGCACGTTGATGCTGCCAGTGCTCTGGACGGTGACCGGCGGCTGCTGGTTGACCTGGTAGACGTAGCCCGAGACCGACGTCTTGGTCACGGTGCCGCCGGAGTTGACCGTCGGCTGGGAGAGCGTGAACTCACATGTGGTGCCGATCGCCTGGTTCGCGTCGTTGCTGTCGCCGCGGGTGGCGCAGGTCTGTGCCCCGGCGTCGGGTGTCTCGTCGGGCGCAATGCCGGGGGCGCCGGGCCGGGTCGGGTCCCACATGAACGAGCAGGTGGTCTTGGACGCGGTGGTCAAGGTGCCGTCGCTGGTGGACACGGTCCAGGCGAAGCCGGTGGAGGCGCCGCCGGCGAGCTTGGCGAAGAACGACTCGGGCAGCGGCATGACCGCGTCCTGGCCCGACGCGTTCTTGAAGGTGTTGGACGCGACGCCGTTGGCGCTGGTCAGCAGGTTCGTCTTGTTGGTGTTGTCGGTGGTCTTCCACATCGTGAACGTCGTGGTGAGCGACGAGTTGGTCGGCGTGGAGACCGGTGCGAACAAGCTCACCGAGGTGTCGCCCAGCGTCGTGCCGCCGTTGCAGTTGGCGGCCGGCGACGTGGACAGGCCGGTGGGGATGTTCGGCGCGAAGTCGTAGGTGATGGTCCACTGCGCGCTGGAGGGGGTGAACTCCTTGAACGCGTAGTTGTCGCTGTGGTCGTCGGCCCGCAGGACGAAGGTCTGCAGCCCCTTGCCGGCGTTGATGTCGTTGGTGACCAAGCTGGTGCTCAGCGGGTAGGCCGGGACACCGTTGCCGGGGCAGGAGGAGCTGTAGCCCAGCGCGTATGACTCGGACGGGGCGACCTGGCTGCCCAGGCTGTTGACCCAGTTGTTCCAGGTCGCGTTGCCGCTGTTCAGCGTCTGCGAGGGAGCGTAGAGGTCGACGGACTGGTTGTGCCCGGAGGTGAGGCAGGCCCAGGAGTAGTTCTCGTCGATGCCGAAGTTCGCGCTGTAGATCTGCGCGCCCTTGAGGTTGAGTGGGACGGGCAGGTTGAAGATGCTCATCGCTTCGCCCTGCACGTCCCCGCTGTTGCCAACCTCGGCGTCGCTGTCCCCGACGCCGTAGTCAACGGTCCCGTTCCAGAAGTTCTGGGTGGGCACACCGGACCCGGGACTGGACCATCCGTTCTTGCCGACCCCGTAGGACGGCGAGTAAGTGGGGTCGATGAACAGCGGATACACGGGGTTGCCGGCCAGGAGGCTGCTCGGGACGGTCAGGTCCACCTTCCCCTTCGCGACAGCGACGCCGAGTTGGGCGCGGTGCGAGCCGTGGCCGGGGTTGTCGGCGCTGGAGGCGGGGTCGATCGGGTCGCCGTCACGAACGGCGGCCCTGGGCAGCGCGGTCTTGGCCGAGTCCCAGGCGGTGGGCACGGGGGCGGCGAAGACCGCCCGGCCCTTGGCGTCGGCCACGGCGAGGTCGCCGGCCTTGTCCGCTGCCACGTGCAGGCCCCGGGTGGGTGTCGCGGTGGCGTCCAGCAACTGGAGCAGGCGCGGGTCGTGTGCTGCGGCAGCGTTGCGGACGGTGAACACGTCGCTGACCGCGCCGGCGTCGGAGACGGTGACGGTCAGATCGACACCGGGGATGACGTTCGCGTAGACGGCGGTGTCGTCGGACACGCTGGGGTGGGGCAACGACAGGGGCAGGGTGAGGGTGAAGCCCTCGCCGCCCGCGTACATACGCGCGAGCGGTCCACGGCCCCCGCCAGAGAGCACGACCTGATCAGTGGTGGCCGCGGGGGAGAACGTCCCGTCGGGGTTCGCCTTCAGCGTCCCGTCCAGGCCCGTCCAGGCCCCGTTGCGGAACACCCGGGTGGGCGCGACGGTCTGGGTGAGCGTCAGTGTGCCGTTCGGGTTTGCTACGGTCTGCGCCATCGACGTCGTCAACGCGGAGGCGACGACCGGTTTGCCGCTCTGCCGGGCCCGCAGTGAGGCTTGATCCGCTGACAGAAACTTCGGCGCCGGTGCGGCGGCTGCCTTCGCCCTGCTTGCGGTGGCCGTCTCCGCGGCTGCGGCGGGCGCCACGGTCAGTGCCCCGCCGGCCAGGACAGCGGCGAGCAACGCCGCCAGCCCCGCACCCGAGGAACGCGCGTTCGTCGTTGGGCTCATTTCGCTCTTTCTCTCGCACAAGCCATCTCCAGGCGCATCGTGCGCCCACGCGCGAGTATCACCGACTCCACCCCGGGGCTGGAATTAACCACGTGCACGGATGTGCTGTGGAATCAGCCTCAATGGGCGATTTGGCCGATTGAAAATTGACCAATACTTTGCAGATCCGCCTGGATGAAATGCTCCGAAACGTCTGGGACCCGGCGGGGCCGCCGCCCCAGGCTCGGCGCACGCCCAATCGCCCGGCGTCAAGCGGCGTCCCCGCAGGCAGGACTGGCAGCGCGTCAGGCCGACGCTGGGAACCCTTCATGGACGTGACAGGAATCACGTGGCCAGGAGAGCATGAGGACAGCCCCTTGGAGGGCTTTTGTCCGATTACTCCCTGAATACTGGCCGGTCGTGATCATTCCGTGATCCAATACGCTTTCGGCTATCGCTAGAGTGCCGCTGATCATCGCCTATTTCCCTATTTCTGGGCCGTGTGCGATGTGGTATCGGGACCGGCGAAATTGCCGATGATTCGGGGAGCCTTAGGTGCGTACCAACCTGCGGTGGGCCAGAGGAACAATCGCGTGGCGACGCACAGCCGTCGCACTCGCGGCCGCCGTCACCTTCCAGGCCAGCCTGACGGGAGTCGCGCAGGCCCTGCCCACCCTCCCGGCCAAGGCCCCCGGCGCGCCTCGCGCGGACCTGGGCCATCC
>NZ_BBPO01000109.1:6246-7912 GCF_000787815.1 Streptacidiphilus neutrinimicus | reverse complement strand
CCCTGCCCACCCTCCCGGCCAAGGCCCCCGGCGCGCCTCGCGCGGACCTGGGCCATCCTGTTCACGTAACTGCCGTCCCGGTCGGCCATCTGCCACCCCGTCACCAGGCCCCAGCCTATAGGCCCACTGCCACTCACTGGCCCTCCGCCGCGACGTCAAGCCTGCCGCTGGGCACCGCTCCCACGCACGCGTCGACTGCTCCGGTGTGGGGTCAGGCCGTGGCCGGCCTCGGTGCCGCCTATACGGGCCCGACCTCACTGGGCATCAAGGTTCTGCCGCACAACGCCGCCGTTGCCGCTGGAGTCACCGGCGTGCTCGCGCAGGTGACCCCTACGAAGGGCGGACACGGCAGGGTCCGCCTCGGCTTCGACTACTCCTCTTTCGCGCAGGCCTACGGCGGTGACTACGCCCAGCGTCTCCACCTCGTGGAACTGCCCGCCTGCGCGTTGACGACGCCCCAGATCCCAAAGTGCCGGATCCAAACGCCACTGGCGAGCAACAACGACGCCGTCAAGAAGTCCGTCTCCTCCACCGTCACCCTCGGCACCGCCAGTACCACCGCACCCGGCAGCCCTACCGTCCTGCCGAGCACCTCTCTGCACCCTTCGACCACGGCGCCCGCCTCCGGCACCGGGGCGATGGTCATGGCGCTGACCTCGTCGACCTCGTCGGGGGATGGCGGCAGCGCGGGAGGCCAGTACGGTGCCACCTCCCTCAAGCCGTCCGGATCCTGGAGCTCGGGCGGATCATCAGGGTCGTTCGAGTACACCTACCCGATCAGTCTGCCTTCGGCGATCTCCGGGCTGGCGCCGTCAGTTGACCTGTCCTACGACTCCGGCAGCGTCGATGGGCAGACCGCGGCGACGCAGGCCCAGTCCTCCTGGGTTGGTGACGGCTGGTCGACCGCGGACAACTACATCGAGCAGTCCTTCGAAGCGTGCTCTGGACAGCCGGAAGGCGCGACGCTGCCGACGGCGGACCAGACCGGCGACATGTGCTACGACGGTCCGATCCTGACCATGTCGCTGAACGGCTCCTCGGTGTCGCTGATCGAGGACTCGAACGGGAACTGGCACCCCAGCAGTGACAACGGAGACGTCGTCGCCCACGTCACCGGTTCCGGTAACGGATCTGGGACTTATAACACTGACTACTGGACCGTGACGGATCGTTCGGGCACTGTCTACGAGTTCGGCCGCAACGAGCTGCCGGGCTGGGTGTCGGGCAACGCCACGACGAACTCAGTCGACAGCGAGCCTGTGTACTCCTCGCAGTCCGGTGACCCCTGCTACAACGCCACGTTCACCTCCGCCGAGTGCACGATGGCGTACCGCTGGCACCTGGACTACGTCACCGACGTACACGGCAACGCCATGGCGTACTACTACGACCAGGACACCAACCACTACGCCGGCGACAACGGCGCGAAGAACGGCTCCAGCAGCTACAGCTACGTGCGTGATAGCCACCTGGACCACATCGACTACGGCTTCACCGCGGGCAACGCCTACGGCACGATCCCGGACAAGGTCCTTTACGCCACCGGCGACCGCTGCCTGACCGGCACCTGCGACCCGCTGAACTCCACCAACGCACCCAACTGGCCCGACGTCCCCTTCGACCAGGTCTGCGCGGTCGGTGCCACCTGCACGAGCTACGGACCGTC
>NZ_BBPO01000109.1:0-5929 GCF_000787815.1 Streptacidiphilus neutrinimicus | reverse complement strand
GATCACCACCGAGCAGTGGAACGGCACCGGCGGCAGCACGCCGTACAACACGGTCGACAGCTATGCGCTCACCCAGACGATCCCGACCACCGGCACGTACAACACCTCCACCCTGCAACTGGACGCCGTCACCCGCACCGGCAGTGACACCACGGCCGGCGGTTCCGCGGTCACGCTCCCGCAGGTGTCGTTCGGCTACCAGATGATGGCGAACCGGGTCAACTACACCACCGGGACCGGCTCGGGCCTCGGGCCGTTGAACCGGTACCGCCTCAACACGATCACCACCGAAGCCGGCAGCGTCATCAGCGTCACCTACGAGCTGGTCAACCCCTGCACCCCGACCAGCATCACCAACCTCACCCCGTCCTCCAACACGGCCTCCTGCTTCCCCGTGGAATGGACGCCGCAGGGCAATAGCCAGCAGATCCTGGACTGGTTCAACAAGTACGTCGTCCAGTCGGTGTCGCAGTCCGACCTATCGGGCAAGTCGCCGGGCCTTTTCTCGCAGTACGACTACGTCGGCGGTGGAGCATGGCACTACGACGACAACGAGACGGTCAAAGCCAAGTACCGCACGTACGGGCAATGGCGCGGCTACGGCGACGTGCAGACCCTGACCGGCCAAGGCGTCGACCCGGTCACCGAAGCCGAGGACTGGTACTACCGCGGCATGGACGGAGACTGGCTCTCCTCCACGTCCACCCGCTCCATCACCCTGAAGGACTCCCAGGGCGGCAGCCACACCGACAGTAACCAACTCGCTGGTGACGTCCTGGAATCCACCGCCTACACCTACAACGGCGGCCCGGTCGACCACTCCACCATCAACTCCTACTGGGTCTCACCGGCCACCGCCACCCGCACCCGCTCCGGCCTGCCCGACCTCACGGCGAACGCCGTCGACCAGGTCGAGACCTGGAACCGCCAAGCCGTCACCTCCGGCTGGCACTCTACAGAGATCGACATCAGCTACGACACAAGCACGACATCAGCGACCTTCGGGTTGCCGTTGTTCAGCTACAGCCACGGTGACCTCTCCCTGGCTGGCGGCGCGAACTCGCAGGAAACCTGCACCCAGACCACCTACGCCCCCGCGAACACCAGCGCCAACCTCGTCGGTCTGGTCGCCGAGACCGAGACCGACGACAAGCCCTGCGGCGGCATCTCCCCCGCCGGCGCTTCAGCGCCCACCGCGGCGCAGACCAACGCGCTGGCGGCACCGACGTCGCTGAACAAGGCCACCGACGTCATCTCGGACACTCGCACCTTCTACGACAACCCGGCCATGGCCACCACCTGGCCCCAACCTGCCTCGCCAGCATGGCCCCAGGCCGCCCCCACCGCTGGCGACGCCTCCGTCATCCAGGTCGCCAACGGCTACAACAACGGCGCATTCACCTACCAGACCAAGAACACAAGCACCTACGACGGTTACGGCCGCGTCACCGCGGCCTATGACAGCAACGGCAACAAGACCGCCAGCACCTACAGCGACACCGCGTACCTGACCACCACGGCGGTCAAGACCACCAACGCGCTCAACCAGAGCACAACTACCACTCTGGACCCCGAGCGCAGCGAGCCGACCTCGGTCGCCGACTCCAACAACGTCGTGACCACCATGCACCTGGACGGCCTCGGCCGCAGGATCGCTGTGTGGCAGAACTCCCGCTCCACCGGCTCCGCAGCGAACCTGCTCTACAGCTACAGCTACCCCGCCTCCGGCACGACCGCGCCAGTCGTGGTCACTACCCAGACCTTGAACGAGGAGTCCCACTACGCGACCTCCACCACGCTGTACGACGCGCTGATGCGGGTGCGCCAGACTCAAGCCACGGCGGTGTCGACCACCCCAGGACGGGTCATCACCGACACTTTCTACGACAGCCACGGCTGGGTCACCAAGACCAACAACAACTACTACGACAACACGTCCGCGCCGAACGGCACCCTGGTCACCGTCGCGGACAACCTCTCCCAGCAGCAGACCCTGACCAGCTTCGACGGCCTGGGGCGGCCCACCGTCGTAACGTCGCAGGACGACCAGCAGGTCAAGGCCACCGCCTACACCCAGTACCTGGGCGACCGCACCATCACCGTGCCGCCCACCGGGGGAACCGCCACCGCCAAGGTGGTCGACGCGCTCGGCCGCACCACCGAGACCGACCAGTACTCCACGGCACCCACGGTCAATACTTCGACGACCGGCGGATTCACCACCGCCTCGGTCACCGGCGGCACCGCCGACGCCACCAAGTACACCTTCAACCCCCAGGGCCGTGACTACCAGACCATCGACCCCAACAGCGACACCTGGTCCACCGGCTACAACTTCCTCGGCCAGCCGGTCACCAAGACCGACCCCGACGCGGGCACCAACGCCACAGCAACGGTGTACGACTCCAACGGAAACGTGCTGCAGACGACCGACTCCGCCTCACCTGCGCACACGCTGTCCTACACCTACGACGCGCTGAACCGGAAGACCGCCGAATACGACGCACCCGTCACAGGCCAGACGCCCGGCAACGAGGTCGCCTCCTGGGTGTACGACAACAGCAACAGTGTTCCTGGTGTCAACGACGCCATCGGCCACCTGACCACCGAGACCTCATACACCCCGGCCGGCACCTTCACGATGCAGGCCAAAAGCTTCAACGTGTTCGGCGAGTCCCTCGGCGAGACCTACACCGTCCCCGCCAACGGCACCCTGCCCACCACCTACGCCTACCTGCACACCTACAGCACCGTGAATGGCCTGCCCAAGGCAACCCTCATCCCGGCAGCCGGCGGCATGGCCTCTGAAACGCTCACCACCGGCTACTGCGGCCAGGGCCCCTTCGACCTCCCCTGCACGCTGAACGGCACCAACGGCTACGCCCAATCCGTCGCTTACACCTTCCTTGGCCAGATCGCTCAGCAGGTCATCGGGTCCTCCACTAACAAGGCCACCGTCACCAACACATGGGACCCCAACACCGAGGCGCTGAAAGACCAGAACGTCGTCAACAACGCCGTCTCCTCGACGCCGATGGACGACATCAGCTACAGCTACGACCCGTCCGGGAACATCACCTCCCAAACGGACATCCGGAACGGCACCAGCACCGAGACCCAGTGCTTCACCTACGATCCGCTCGACCGCCTCACCCAGGCCTGGACCAACAACACGGCCGCCAGCAGCTGCGCCACGCAACCCAGCACCGCCACCATCACTGACGGCATCGCCAGCGGCGCCTACTGGACCACCTGGACCTTTACCGGCGGCCAGAGCAAGATTGGCCAACCCTCCACCCAGGTCCAACACAACCTGACCGGCGGCAGCGACACCACCACCACCTACACCTACGGCGGCAGCGACCTCTCCTGCCCCGGCACAAGCAACGGCGCCCACACCCTCGCCAACGCCAAAACCACCGGCGGCACCACCGCCACGAACACCTACTGCTACGACAACCAAGGCGATACCACCTCACGCACCACGACCAGCGGTCAGCAGACCCTGAAGTGGAACGACGAGGGCAAGCTCTACCAAGCCACCACTGGCAGCAACACCACCACCTACTCCTACGATGCCGACGGCAACGTCATCGAGACAGCCGACCCCGGCTCCATCACCCTGTTCCTGCCCGACCAGCAGGTCACCTACTTCACCAGCGCCAAATCCCTCAACGCGCTGCGCACCTACGCCCTGCCCGGCGGCGGAGCGGCTGTCCTCAACAACGCGAACTACAGCTTCATCCTCACCGACCAGCACGGCACCGCCAGCGTCAGCCTTGACGCCACCGCCAAGAACCCCACCTGGCGGCAGTCCACCCCCTATGGCGCCCCCCGCGGCACCACCCCTGGCAGCGGCTGGCTCGACCCCAACGGCTTCCTGAACAAACACCAGGACACCAACGACCAACTCACCACTGTCGGAGCACGCCAGTACGACCCCACCCTGGGCCGCTTCATCAGCCTCGACCCCGTCCTCGAAGCGGGAACCCAACAGGCCAACGGCTACACATACGCCGGCTCCAACCCCACCACCGACAGCGACCCCACCGGGCTCCACACAGACACAGCCGAGCCGCTGTGTGACGCGGCATGCGTACAGAATGACGAGGAATCCGGTGCACTGGCCAATGAGGGCCTGCGCCAGAAGCAGTACGTGTCGGTCGATTCTGCGCTGCGTGTCCCCAGCAACTTCGGAAACATCAAAGGCTTTGAGAACGCCTACTACGAGATAGCGCGCCGTCTCGCCGACTTGGACGGGACCCTCTCGGCAGTATCCCAGTACCAGGCTGCCATTCAGGCATGCCAGAGCGCCAAGGGGATCTGCACGTCAGTTGAACAAGAGATCTTCATGGGGCTTTGGGCCCACGCTGCTTCACTTATTGCCCTCGAGTCTGGAGCTGGGCTTGATGCTCGGAACCTGAGGCTCCTGCCCGAGGCCGAGAGGCTCCTAGCGGAAGGCGAGGAGGCATCGGGGGGTGTTCTGACCCTGCCGGAGGCATGGTCCGACTACATCCCAGGAGCGGGCTGTAGTTTTGCCCCCGACACGCCAGTTCTTCTGGCCAATGGCCTGACCAAGCCCATCGGTAAGATCAAAGTCGGCGATGTGGTCGAGTCTGCTGATCCAGCCACGGGCAAGGAACAGGGCGGACGAGCCGTCCAGCACATTTGGATCAACCACGACAGCGACCTCCTCGACCTCACCATCAACGATGGGCATGGTCACAAATTCGTCATCCACACCACTGCCAACCACCCCTTCTGGGACGGCACCACCCACACATGGCAGCGTGCCGACCACCTGAAGACCGGCGACAAGCTCGCCAGCACTCACGGCCAGCACCCGTCCGTAGTTGATGCCCGCACGACCCCAGGCACCGCAGACCGTTGGAACCTGACTGTTCAACAACTCCACACGTACTATGTGATGGCTGGCACCACGCCGATCTTGGTGCATAATGCGAACGGCCCATATCTATGTGACCTTCCGGCTTCCGAGGCAAGCGGCGGTCATGCCATGGCGCGTCATGTTGGAAAGGATGATGCATTCCTCTGGGGTCGCAATATCCCGAACGCATCTACATATACAGATCTCGGCGCAGCGACCAGGGAAACCCAGGCCAACCTGGACGCTCACACTGCTGATATTCAGGCCTGGCTCTCTGGGAGTAGCCCCCAGTTGCCGATTCGCAGTCCCATCGTGGATCCTGCGGATGCACGAGTTCTCAGTAGGGCAACTGGTGGCGAAGTACCAGGTACAACTATTGTCACGATCCTACGAAGAGATGCGAATATGCCGGACGGGTTCCGAATTCACACCTCGTACGTTGATCCGTGATCTGAATGAGTTCATTTGCAAGTGAGAGGGCATGGCATGTCAGGCGGAGAGAAGCTGCTGATCAGCGACCTTGGTGCGCTTCAGCAGCTTGACCTGAGCGCATTTCCTGCTGCGGCTGACTTCGAGATTGAGCTAACGTCCAGTGATGGCGGTTCCTCGATTCGGTTCGCTGACCACGGCCTGAATGTGATCATCGAATTCCCTTGGTGGGAGGATGTGGCGTCGGAGATCGCTCAATGGTCTCTCGCTGATATTCCCAGCGGTTCGATTGATTCGCCGTATTGGGATATGGATCAGGGCTGGCATGTTGCTATCTGGCAGGCTGGCGATTTGGTCTACATCGCGCAGGGTGGGGAAATTGAAGGCGAGTACGAGCGCTGGTTTGCGGTGCCGAACTCCATCTACCGTGCGGAGTGGGAAAGGGTCATTCGACTAGCGTCTTCTCGTGATTAGCTAGAGCGGATCGCTCGGCTAGACTGTTAAGCACAGTGGCCCCATCGGAAACAAATCCGGTGGGGCCACTGTGGCGTGTGGGGTGGTTTGACGGCAACGCTGACGGCAACGTCAGTGGACGGTGATCCCACATTGCGC
>NZ_BBPO01000110.1:4164-17340 GCF_000787815.1 Streptacidiphilus neutrinimicus | reverse complement strand
GGGCCCGCAGCGCGTCGCGCCGCCCCGCCGCCTCGGCACGCTCCTCGACGGCGTGCAGCCGCTCGTCGAGGCCCTGCCGCCGCCCCGCCACCTCCCGCGCCTCGTCGACGGCCTGCTGCGCACCGGCCCTGACGGCGGGCCAGCCCGCAAGCCATCCGGCCGCGTCCTCGCGCGCCTCCTCGGCCTGCGCGAATCGGCGCTCCGCACGCGCCGACTCCTCGCCCAGCGCCTCGAACCGCCGCTCCGCGTCCAGCAGCCCCCGCAACTCGCCGACAGCCCCGACCACCTCCCGCTCCGCCGCCCGGAGGGCCGCGCCCTCGCCCCCGCGCGCGGTGGTGCGCTCGGCCTCTGCGGCGCGTTCCGCCGTACTCGGGCGCGCGTCGATGGCCGGCTCGCCTGCGGCGAGGGCCGGCGCGCCCTGACCCGCCGCTTGGGTGGCGTGGTGCTCGGCTTCCGCGGTCTGGTGCGGCACGGGTGCGAGTGGTGCCGCGTGCGCGGTTGTGCCTTCGGCGTGCGCGGCGGCCTTTCCCGTAGCTGGCCGCGCGTCGACGGCCGGCTCGCCTGCGGCGAGGGCCGGCGCGCCCTGACCCGCCGCTTGGGTGGCGTGGTGCTCGGCTTCCGCGGTCTGGTGCGGCACGGGTGCGACTGGTGCCGCGTGCGGGGTTGTGTGTTCGGCGTGTGTGGCTGGCCGCTCGGCCTGGTGGGGCACGGTGGTGGGCGAGGGCGCGTGGTTCTGCGCCGCCACTGCGTGCCGTGCGTCGTCGGGGAGGGCGGCGAGGGCGCGGGACCGTTCGGTCGACGCGAGTGCGGCGTGGTGTTCCGCCTCGTCCGTCTGGCGGAGGACGGGGGCGACTGAGGCCGCCCGTTCGGCCGCGGCGAGGCGCTCCTCGCGCTCGCGCTGCTGCGGCTCCTCCGCCGCCAGCGCGCGCAGCGCGTCGACGGCCGAGCGGTGTTCCCGCTGGCGGGCGAAGAGCGCCTCGGCCTCGCGCAGGCGTGCCTGGCTCGCGGCGCGGCGCTCGCCGACGAGGCCGTAGCGCACCGAGGCCACCTCGTGCCGCAGCGCGGCCTGCTCGCGCAACGCGGCGGCCCAAGCGGAGACTCCCTCACCCGCGGCCTCGGGCTCGGGCGCCGGCAGCCCGGGGGCGCCCGCCGCCTCGTGCAGCCGCTCCACCGAGGCGGCGATGTCGGCGCGGACGGCCTGCGTCTCCTTCTCGCACTGCTGCCGGTGCTCTGCCAGCCACGCCTCGACCTCGCCGAAGCGGCGGGTGTCGAAGAGACGGCCGAGCAGCTCGCGGCGGTCCTGCGCGGACGCCTGCAGGAAGCGGGCGAAATCGCCCTGGGGGAGCAGCACGACCTGGGTGAACTGGTCGCGGCTCATGCCGATCAGATCGAGCAGCTCCTGACCGATCTCCTGGTGCGAGCCGCTGCGCGGACGCCACGCGGCGTCCTCCGCGGACCACTCGCTCAGCAGCGTCTGCGCCTTGACCGGCGTCATGCCCGCGCCGCGCTGCTTGGGACGCAGTTGCTCGGGGCTGCGCTGGATGAGCAGCCGCCGGCCGCCGAGGGTGAGCTCCAGCTCGACCCTGGTGAGCAGCGTCGGCTCGGCGTGGTCGCTGCGCAGCGCGCGCGCCGCGCGGCCGCGACTGCCGGGCACCGAGCCGTAGAGCGCGAAGCAGACCGCGTCCAGGACGCTCGTCTTGCCCGCGCCGGTGGGCCCGGTGAGCAGGAAGAGGCCGCCGGAGGCGAGGCTGTCGAAGTCGACCCGCTCCTCCCCGCCGAACGGGCCGAAGGCCGTGACGGTCAGCGTGTGCAGCCGCATCAGATCTCCCCGCCCGCCGCGCGCGCCGCCGCCTCGACGGCGGAGGCCAGCAACGTCGACTCGGCCTCCGAGGCGTCCGCGCCGCGCACGTGCCGGACGAACCCGAGCGCCACCGCTCCGTCGTCCCGCCCGCGGACCCGCGCGCCGTAGCTGCGCAGCCCGTCGTCCTCCCGGCCCTGCGGCTCGAACGCGAGCTGCAGCGTGTGCGGGAACCGCGCCCGCAGCCGCTCCATCGCCTGCGCCGGGCGGGCCGTGTCCGTGAGCGTGACGTGCAGCCAGCAGTCCTCGACCGCCGCGTGCGCGGACGCGGTCAGCAGCTCCTCCAGCTCGCCGCGCAGGCGCGCGAGACGGCGGGGCACCGGGCAGTCGATCCGCTCCGCGCTCACCTCGCCCGCCGGGCCGAGCTCGACCAGCCACATCGACTTGCGGTGGTCGGCCTCGGAGAACGAGTAGGCCAGCGGCGATCCGCTGTAGCGCACCCGCTCGTTGATCGTCTGACACCCGTGCAGATGCCCGAGGGCCGCGTAGTCCACGCCCTCGAACACCGAGGCCGGCACGCTCGGCACCCCGCCCACGGCGATGTCCCGCTCGCTGTCGCAGGCCTCGCCGCCGATGACGAAGGCGTGCGCGAGCACCACCGCGCGGACCCGCCCGCCGTCCGCACGCCGCGCGGCGAGATCGGCGCGGACGGCGTCCATGGCGGCGGAGAGGACGGCCGTGTGGCTCGCCTCCTCCGCGCCGAGCCGCTGGCGCACGAGCGCCGGCTCCAGGTACGGCAGCCCGTAGACGGCGACCGCCCCGTGCGCGTCCTCGAGTACCACCGGCGCGGCGAGCGCGCCCGCCTCGGGCGAGGTCCGCAGGTGGACCCCGGCGCGCGCGACCAGCCCCGCGCCGACCCCGAGCCGCTGCGCGCTGTCGTGGTTCCCGCTGATCAGCACGACCGGCACGCCGACCGCGGCGAGCGCGTGCAGTGCCTCGTCGAACAGCTCCACGGCCCCGAGACTGGGGACGGCTCTGTCGTACACGTCACCCGCGACCAGGACGGCGTCCACCCGCTCTGCCTCCGCGGTCCGCACCAGGTGGCGCAGGAAGGCGCGTTGGGCCGGGAGCAGGTTCTCCCGATGGAGCGAGCGGCCCAGATGCCAGTCGGAGGTGTGCAGGAAGCGCATGGCTCACGACAGTAACTGCTGCCACCGACAGCAGGACGCACGGTGTCCAGGACGGGAGCCCCGCCCGACTGCGGCGCCGCCGGGTGCGCTCCTCGGTGTGGCGCAACTCACCGCAACTCACCCGTCCCGCAGGGCCTCCACGAATCCCGCGGCGACGGCGTGCTGGAGGCGTGCGCTGCGGGCGCGGGCGATGGGGCCGGAGAGGGGCTTGGGCGGAGGGAAGTAGAGCAGCAGGTAGGCGTCCATGACGCCGAGCGTCTGGGCCAGCGCGTCGGGCTCGCCGGAGTGGCCGCGGACCAGGCCGTTGCCGATGGCGCGGGCGGGGCGCGGGTCGAATCGGTCCTGGTGCAGGGCGTCGCGCAGCTGCCCGGCCATGGGGGTGAGCAGCTCGGTGAGCTGATCACGCGTCAGATCGGTCGGCGTGGCCGGGAAGAGCGCGCGGCTCCATATTGCCGCGAAGCTTCCGACGGCGGCCGGGACGTCTGAGGTTGATGGCACGGGGGAGAGGCTACTCATCGGATGATCGTCAAGTAAGAGGCGGGGTGAAATGGCGTGAGCACATCACCGAGGATTCATCTTCTGTGCGAATGGCCCGTACGCCCCCCACCAGGAAGTTCGGGGTCGTACGGGCCATTTCGGCGAGATCCGTTCCGATCTCAGTTGCTGACGGAGGCCTTCGCCTCGACCGTGTCCGCGACGGCCTCGACGACCGCGTCGGCGACCGTGTCGGCGTCGGCGTCGGCGTCGGCGACCGTGTCCGCGGATCCGCCGGAGGCCACGGGAGCGGTGAGCGGCTTGTGCATCCGGCTCAGGCCCAGCAGGGCGACCGGGACGGTCAGCACCAGCGCGCCCATGCCGATCGCGAAGCTGAGCGTGAACTGGCTCTCCTGCGGCAGCGGCGGCAGGCCCGGCGGCAGGCCGTGGATCAGCTTGGAGGCGAGCAGCGAGGTCACGACCGCGGAGGCGATCGAGCTGCCGACCGAACGGGAGATGGAGTTGATGCCGTTCGCGATGCCGGTCTGCTCCAGCGGAACGCTGGCCGCGATCAGGGCGGGCATGGAGGCGTAGCCGAAGGCGATCGCGGTGCCGGTGAGCAGACCGGCCAGGATCACGCCGGTGCTGTTTCCGTGGGAGAAGGCCAGCCAGCCGAAACCGGCGACGCCGACCAGTGCGCCGATCGCGAGCGTGGCACGCGCGCTGATCTTGCGCACCAGAATCCCGCCGATGGGCGCCGCGATCAGTGCGATGAGCGAGCTCGGCAGCAGGTATTCCACGGAGGCGCGCAGAACGGACGCGGTGAAGCCGTAGCCGGTCAGCTGCTTCGGCATCTGCACCAGGTAGGAGATCCCGATGAACTGAGCGAACGAGGCGAAGCCGATGAACAGGCCGGCGAGGTTGGTGAAGGCGACCTGACGGTGCGTGAACATCTTCAGGTCCACCAGCGGAGAGGCGACCTTGCGCTCCACCAGGACCCAGAGCGCCGCGACGACCGCGGAGCCGGCGAAGCAGCCCAGCGTCTTGCCGGAGGTCCAGCCCCACTCGTGGCCCTGCGAGATCCCGAGCAGCAGCAGGACGAGGAAGCCCGCCATGGTCAGCGTCCCGAGGTAGTCGATCCGGCCGCCCGACGCGTGGCCGCGGTTGGGGACGAGGAGGACGACGGCGACGAGCGCGAGCAGCGAGAGGCCGGTGGAGACCCAGAAGACCGAGTGGTAGTTCGGGTTCGAGCCCTGCGTGAGCAGGCCGGTGATCACCAGCGACAGCCCGGATCCGAACGCCAGGGTGCTGCTGACCAGCGCCATCGCGCCGTGCAGCTTCTCGTGGGGGACCTGGTCACGGATGATCGAGAGCGCCAGCGGGAAGATCGCGGTCGCGGAGCCCTGCAGCACGCGGCCGACGATCAGCAGCGTGAGCGAGGTCGTGGTCGCCGCGAGCAGCGAACCGGCCACCATCACCGCGAGGACGGCGATCAGCGTGGGCTTCTTGCCGTAGAGGTCGCCGACGCGTCCGAGCAGCGGGGTGAAGACCGCCGCGGAGAGCAGGGTGGCGGTGGTCACCCAGCTCACGCCGGAGCTGCTGGCGTGCAGGTCGTGCGCGAGCAGCGACAGGATCGGGACGACCTGGGTCTGGGCCATCGAGACGACCATCGCCGCGAGGCCGAGGGCCAGGATGAGGGGCGTGCTGCCGCGCCGTGCGGTGGGCGCGGCGGCGCTCGCGGACTGGGAGGTGCTCATCGAGCTGCGGTCCTTCGGGAATGTTCGGGGTCTTCGGGTAGCGCAGGGGATACTCAAAGCGCTGGATAGTTCAGCACCTGAAGTTTCTGAATGAAACTTTAGACAAGAAAGGTTTAGGAAGTCAACCTATTTAAGTCCAGCTCCCCTACGCTGTGACGATGACGACTCGACCGTTCGACCTGCGGGCCGCGCGCGCCATGCGCGACGGCCTCGACCCCTACTACGCGGTGCTCGTCTTCAGCCCCGCCGCGGTGGGCGTCTTCGGCTCCCTCGGGCTCGACGCCTGGGGCGCGTACTTCGCCGGCCGGTCGGCACCGCTGGGCGCCGCGTCGGAGGGGCTGGTGGAGGCGGTCTTCTTCCACTTCGACCCCGACATGATCGCGTCGAACACCGCGAAGGTCCGCGCGGCCGGCTTCCCCGAGGAGATCCTCGCCGTCCGCCTGGAGGCGGCGGACGCGGCCCTGCGCGACACCCTCGGCGCCGAGGCCCTCGCGTCCGCCGAGATGGCCGAGGCGGCGGAGCTCGCCGCGGAGGCGGTCGCCGCCTGCACCTTCGCGGGTCGTCCGCTGGGCGCGGCCAACGCCGCGCTGCCCCTCCCCGAGCCCCCGCACCTCAAGCTCTGGCAGGCGGTCACCACGCTGCGCGAGTGGCGCGGCGACGGCCACAACACCGCTCTGCTGGCCTCGGGCCTCGACGCGGTCGAGGTCCTCGTCAACGCGGTCGCCGCAGGACACGAGCGACGCTCCTCCATTCAGCCGCGCCGCGGCTGGTCCGACGAGGCGTGGGAGGCGGCGGAGCGGCGCCTCCACGACCGCCACCTGCTCACCGAGGACGGCGGCCTGACGCTGCGCGGGCGTGAGGTCCGCGAGGAGATCGAGGACCTGACGGACCGTCTCTCCCTGGCCCCCTGGCGCGCCCTCGGCGAGGAGCGCACCCGCCGCCTGCACACTCTGGTCCAGCCCTGGAGCACGGCCATCGCCGAGCGCTTCCTCCGGGGCTACCGCGCGGAGCCCTTCCCGACCGCCTGAGCGGCCCGGCGGCCGGCAGAGCTGCGCGCCTCCCCGTCGCCGATCCCGTCAAGGCGCGACGAGGGGGCGTGTGGGAGCGCGGGTCCCGCACGCCGTGCGGCGAGGCATCGGGCGGTGGGGCGGATCCCGGCGTGCCGGTCGGGGGCCACGGGTAGGGACGGCGGCATACGCGGGGCCGTGCCCGTCGGTCCCCCTTCCGCCCCGGAGGGAAACGTGCGCATCCTCCTTCACGCCAGCGCCTTCAACAGCCTGACCCAGCGCCTTGCCGTCGAACTGGCGTACCAGGGCCACCAGATATCCGTCTCGCTCGACCTCGGCGGCGGTCCGAGAGGGGAGACAGAGCTGCGCGAGGCGGTCCACAGACACAGCCCCGAGCTGATCGTCGCGCCCATGCTGACCAGCCGCATCCCCGAGGACGTCTGGTCCCGGCACACCTGCCTGATCGTCCATCCCGGACCGCCCGGGGACCGGGGACCTTCCGCGCTGGACTGGGCGCTCGCCGAGGGGCGGCGCGCCTGGGGCGTGACGGTGCTGCAGGCCGTCGCCGAGATGGACGCCGGGCCGGTCTGGGCGGCGGAGCCGTTCGACATCCCCGAGCATGCGGAGGCCGGCGGGATCGCCAAGAGCGACCTCTACCGCAACGAGCTCGCCGATGCCGCGTCAGTGGCCGTGCAGCGTGCGGTGGAACGTTTCGCCTCGCGTCGGTTCGTGCCGGGGCCCGCCGCGCAGGGGGGCGCGGCCAGGCCGTACTTCCGGCAGGAGCTGCGCGCGATCGACTGGACCGGGGAGCGGACCGACGCCGTCGCCCGCAAGCTCCGCACCGCGGACTCCAGCCCCGGCGTGCTCGACACGCTCGGCGGCCGGGCCTACTACCTCTACGGCGGCCAGCCCGACGACGAACTGCGCGGTGTACCCGGCACGTTGCTGGCGACACGGGACGGCGCGGTGTGCCGGGCCACCCTCGACGGCGCGGTCTGGCTCACCGCGCTGCGGCCGCGCCGGGAGCAGGGCGGGCCCGCCACCGCGAAGGCCCCGGCGGCGACCGTGCTGGCGACGGCCGGACTGCTGCGCGGCGTCCCGGAGATCGGCGCCCCGTTGCGGCCGCACCACAAACGGCAGACCTGGGCCACGATCCAGTATGAGGAGCACGGCGCCGCGGGGCTGCTGCGCTTCTCGTTCCCCGGCGGCGCGATGAGCACCGCCGACTGCCGGCGGCTCCTCGCCGCGTACCGCTACGCGCGCAGCCGCCCGACGCGGGTGCTGGTCCTCGGCGCCCACCGGGACGTCTTCTCCCACGGGATCCACCTCGGCGCGATCGAGGCGGCCCCGGATCCCGCGCGCGAGTCGTGGGCCAACATCAACGCGATGGACGACCTGGTCGAGGCGATCCTGACGACCCGCGACAAGCTGACCGTCGCCGCGCTCGGCGGCAACGCCGCCGCGGGCGGCCTGATGCTGGCGCTCGCCGCGGACGAGGTGTGGGTCCGCGCGGGCGCGGTGCTCAACCCGCACTACCGCCTGATGGGCCTGCACGGCTCGGAGTTCTGGACGTACACCCTCCCGCGTCGCGTCGGCCAGGAGCAGGCCCGTCGGCTGACGACGGAGGCGCTGCCGATCGGTCCGGAACGCGCGCTGGACCTCGGCCTCGTCGACCGGGTCCTGGACTGCACGCCGGAGCGGCTCGCCGAGCACGTCGCGGAGCTCGCCCAAGGACTCGCGCTCGACGCGCGCCTTCCCCGCCGCATGGCGGCGAAGCGTGGCGCGCTCCGCCGCGCGGAGGGCCGCAGGCCCCTGGCCTGGTACCGCTCGGAGGAACTCGCCCTGATGCACCGCAACTTCTACGGCCCGGACGACTCCTACCACGCTCTCCGCCGCGCCTTCCTCCACAAGACCCGCCCGGACTCCACCCCCCAACGCCTCCACCGCATCCCCGCCTGAGGGCCGGGGAGGCTCCGGGCTAGTGCGGTTTGCGGGTGGTGCCGATGCGTTTCACCTCGCGTTGGACGCGGCGGTCCATGGCGAGGGCGAACTCGACGTCGACCACGGTGCGCGCCACGTCGCGCAGGCGGTTCAGGGCTTCGGCGAGGCGGGTGGACTCGCCCGGGGGGAGGGGCTCGTCGAGGTCGGGGAGGAGGTGGTCCACGATCAGTTCGACGAACTGGTCCGCCAGGGCGTCCGCGCTGGCGCGGACGCCGCGGGCGGTGGTGAGGACCGCGGCGAGCGGCACGCCCTCCCCGACCAGCGCCGCGGAGGCGTCCAACAGGCGGCGGCTGACGTGGACGAACCGGTCGCCCTCGTTCCGCAGGTAGCCGAGCTCCAGCGACGCGGCCAGCGACTCGGCGTCCACCTGGCCGGGAAACGCCTCGGCCAGCTGCTCGACGGTGACCTCGGTCTCCGTCTCCTGGGACCAGGGCGCGCCGATCGCGGCCTCCAGGCCCAGCAGTTCGGCGACGTCCTGGCCCGACTCCCAGGCGGTGAGCAGCTCCGCGATGCCGCCCAGGGTGTGGCCGCGTTCCAGCAGGTCGGCGATGACGCGCAGGCGTGCGAGATGCTCCTCGCTGTACCAGGCGATCCGGCCCTCCCGGCGCGGCGGCGGCAGCAGCCGCCGCTCCCGGTAGAAGCGCAGGGTGCGCACCGGGATGCCGGCCGCGCGGGCCAGCTCCTCGGTGCGGTACTCGCGGTCGCCCGCCGCCTCGCTGCTCTCGTTCACGGGTCGAGCGTATCGACCGCGGGTACGGGCCGAAGGGGCCCGCCCGGGCAGGTCGCGCTGCGCGCACGATCCGTTCCGGGGCGACGCCCCCTGACCTGGCTCATACTGACGCCCGGCACAATGTGCGCCGTGAACGCCCAGGAGAACGTCAACCACGCCGAGCCCGACCTTGTCGACGGCCCCGAACCCGTCGACGCGGAAGCCGTGGACACCGCCGAAGCCGCCGAAGCCGCGGAAACCCCATCCGTGGCGGCAGCCCTCGCTGTCGCGGAAGAGGAGTCGCTGCTCCCTGCGTGGCTCCGGCGGACCGAGGGCGAGCAGCGCTGGTCCGTGACGGCCGCGCTGCTCGTCGCCATCGCCATCCAGTGGTTCCTGCCCGAGCGCCTCAGCATCCACCCGCGGTGGCTGATGCCCGCGCTGGAGCTGCTGCTGATGGCGGCGCTGCTCGTGGTCAACCCGCACCGTCACATCGCCAAGTCCGGAAACCGGGTCCGGGTGCTGGGCCTGCTGCTGGCCGCCGCGATCAGCCTCGCCAACGGCTGGTCCGCGGTGCTGCTGGTGCGCGACCTCCTCCACGGCTCGCAGGGGATCAGCCCCGTCCAGCTGCTGCTCACCGGCGGCGGGATCTGGATCACCAACATCATCGCCTTCAGCCTCTGGTACTGGGAGTGGGACCGCGGCGGTCCGATCGCCCGCGCCGCAGGCGTCCACAAGCACCCGGACTTCCTCTTCCCGCAGATGCAGCAGGAGGGGATCGCCCGCCCCGACTGGGAGCCGTACTACATCGACTACCTCTACGTGGCCTTCACCAACGCCACGTCCTTCAGCCCCACCGACACCATGCCGCTGTCGCGCTGGGCGAAGATGCTGATGCTCTCCCAGTCGACCATCTCGCTGCTGACCCTCGCGCTCGTCATCGCCCGCGCCGTGGGTGTGCTCCAGTGATCACGGGTGATCTCGCGAGTGATCACGCCAGGCATATGCCTCATTAGTTCAGCACACCTCGTTCCCCGATGCGGCACTTTTGCGGGAGTCCGCGTAATCGGGTGAATCCGCTCAGTAGCGTCCCTCTCCGTTCTGCCAGATCCTGACGACGGAGGGGCTGCCGCATGGGCGCCATGGGGAGCATGACCGAGCTGGGGTACGGCTGGCTGACGCCGATCCTTTCCTATCTGATGGCCGTCCTCGGCTCGGCCCTGGGGCTGCGCTGCATGGTGCGTGCGGTCGGCTCGACCGGCCGCGCGAAACGCAACTGGCTGGTCACGGGCGCCTCCGCGATCGGCTCCGGAATCTGGACCATGCACTTCGTGGCGATGCTCGGCTTCACCGTCACCGGGACCGAGATCCGCTACAACGTGCCGCTGACGGTGCTCAGCCTCGTCGGCGCGATGGTGTTCGTCGGGCTCGGCGCCTTCGCCGTCGGCTACGGCCGGCACAAGTACCGCTCCCTGCTACTGGGCGGCACGACGACCGGGCTCGGCGTCGCGGCCATGCACTACATCGGCATGCTGGCGCTCGACCTGCACGGCCGGATCAGTTACGAGCCGTTCGCGGTCGTGCTCTCGGTGGTCATCGCCATCGGCGCGTCCACCGCCGCGCTCTGGGCGGGGCTCAACATCTCCGGCCCGGTCGCGGCCGCCGGCGCCTCGCTGGTGATGGGCATCGCCGTCAGCTCCATGCACTACACCGGCATGGAGGCGGTGTCGGTCCAGGTGCGGCCCGCAGACACGCCGCTGCACGGCGCGACCCTGATGCAGTTCATCTTCCCGCTCGCGGTCGGCCTCGGTTCCTACCTCTTCCTCACCTCCGCGTTCGTCGCGCTCTCACCCACCGCGCAGCAACGCGCCGCCAGCGTCAGCGCCGAGGGCCTGCGCCACGCCCCGGCGGTGCCGCGGTGACGGCCCCCACCTCGACCCCGGGATCCGCGGCCACCACCTCCGCCACCGGCACCACCACTGCCGGGGTCGCGCCGCGTCCGCGTCCGGCCCACGCCGGGCCGCCCGCCGACGAGGGACGGCCGATCGCCTACCGCCCCCACCCGCTGACGCTGCGCCTGCGGCTGCGCCCGCGCACCGTGCGCGCCCGCATCGTCTCGCTGCTGATGGTCCCGGTTGTCTCGCTGCTCGCCCTGTGGGGCTTCGCCACCGTCACCACCGCCCAGCAGATCGACTCCCTGGTGCGCCTGAAGCACGTCGACGAGACGCTGCTGCAACCCCTGGACACCGCCCTCTCGGCGGTCCAGGCCGAACGCACCGCGGCCCTCGCCTACCTGGCCGCGCCCGGCCAGGTCCGGATGGCCGACTACGACGGCAGGGCCAAGGCCACCGACGCCGCCGTGGCCGCCCTGGGCCAGGACGTCCAGCGCGGCGAACCCGACGCCGCCGGTCTGGCGGCCACGCTGCCCGGCCGCATCGAGACGCTGAACGCCGCCACCGCCTCGCTGCGCGGGCTCCGCTCCCGCATCGAGGGACGGCAGGTGGACTGGCCCGGCGCGGCGACCGCCTACGCGGGCGTCGTGGACAGCGGCCTCGGCGTCGTCGGTTCGCTGACGGCCGTGCAGAACAGCGCCGCCGCCTCCGACGCGCGGGTGCTGCTGGAACTCTCCCAGGCTCGCGAGATGCTGGCCCGCGAGGACGCCGCCGTGCAGGCCGGACAAGCCGCGGGGCGGATGACCCCGGAGCAGTACCAGGAGTTCACCGGCGCACGTTACGCCCGCCTCGCCCTCGTCGCCTCCGCCGCACCGGACCTGCAGCCCGCGGACCTCGCCGCCTACCGGCAGGTGACGGACGACCAGCAGACCCAGACCCTGCTCCGGCTGGAGGACGCGATCCACGCCTCCGGCGGCGGCGTCCGAGCCGTGGGCGCCGCCGGCGCCGACTGGGCGCCGACGGCGGCCGCCGTGCAGCATGGGCTGGATTCCGTGCTGTCGGCCGCCGGTACCGAGGCGGGGGCCAATTCCGACCCGTACAGCCTCGGGGTGTTGAGCACGAGCGGCGCCGCCGTCCTCTTCGGCCTCGCCGCCGTCGTCCTGTCGCTGCTGATCTCCGTGCGGATCGGCCGCGGGCTCGTCGTCGAGCTGGTGGAACTGCGCAACTCCGCGCTGGAGCTGGCCGGTCGGCGGCTGCCCGCCGCGATGCGGCGGCTGCGGGCGGGGGAGGAGATCGACATCGAGGCCGAGGCGCCCGTCGTCGAGGCCGGGGACGACGAGCTCGGCCAGGTGGGCGAGGCCCTCAACACCGTGCAGCGTGCGGCGCTCACCGCCGCCGTCGAGCGCGCCGAGGTGCTCTCCGGCGTCTCCGGCGTCTTCGTCAACCTGGCCAGGCGCAGCCAGGTGCTGGTGCACCGGCAGCTGACGCTGCTGGACGCGATGGAGCGCCGCACCGAGGACCCGTCCGAGCTGGAGGACCTGTTCCGGCTCGACCACCTCACCACCCGGATGCGCCGCCACGCCGAGGGCCTGATCATCCTCTCCGGTGCCGCGCCCGGCCGTGCCTGGCGCAAGCCGGTGCCGCTGCTGGACGTGGTCCGCTCGGCGGTCGCCGAGGTCGAGGACTACTCCCGCGTCGACGTCCGGCGCCTCCCCGGCGTCGCCGTGGTGGGCGCGGCCGTCGCCGACCTCACCCACCTGCTCGCCGAACTCGTCGAGAACGCCACGGCGTTCTCGCCTCCGCACACCAAGGTGCTGGTCGCCGGCGAACAGGTCGGCGCGGGCTACGCGGTGGAGATCGAGGACCGCGGGCTCGGCATGGGCAAGGAGGCCATCGCCGAGGCCAACCGCCGCATCGCCGACGCGCAGCAGGCGGACCTGTTCGACAGCGACCGGCTCGGTCTCTTCGTGGTCAGCCGCCTCGCCCGCCGTCACGGTGTCCGCGTCTCGCTCCGGCCCTCCGCGTACGGCGGCACCACCGCCGTGGTCCTGCTGCCGAGCGCGCTGCTGGAGACCGGCCGCCAGCGTCGCCCGGCACCGCTCGACGCGGAGATGGATCTGTCGGCCGTCCACCCGTCGGTCGCGCCCGCCCCCTACCCGGGCGCGCTCCCCGGGCAGGCCGAGCACCCGGCTCCGGTGCCGGACACGGAGCCGAGCGGCCCGCTGCCCTTCGGCCGCCCCGGCGAGCCAGGGACGGAGGGCACCCCCGGCGGTGCCGCCGCGGCCGCCGCCGCGGCCGCCGCCGCGCACCACCGCACCCGGGCTGCGGTCCTCGGCGCGTCCGCCGAAGGG
>NZ_BBPO01000110.1:0-3947 GCF_000787815.1 Streptacidiphilus neutrinimicus | reverse complement strand
GTCCTCGGCGCGTCCGCCGAAGGGGACGACGCGGGCCCCGTCGACCGGCTGCCCCTCGGCCACGCGGCGGACACACCGCACAGCGAGCCCACACCGGACGGCCCGTCGCCCTCGGCTCCGCCGTCGCCATTCGGCCGCCCGGTGGTCACTCCCGGCTCCGCCGCTCGCACGGACCCGCCGGAGCGGCGCGGAGGCCAGGCGGGGAGTGCGGGCGCGTCGGCGGGCTCCGCCGGTGGGCCCGCGGTTCCGGGGCAGGCGCGGTCGTTGCCGTTCGGGCAGGCGGACGACCGGCCTCCGGCCGGGGACGAGGGCGCGGAGCTGCCCGTGCGGCACCCCGGTGGGTCGGCCTTCGGCCGGAGGGTCGGCCGGAAGGGCGAGACACGCTCGGCGGTCGGGGGAGGCCCCCTCGGCTGGCCGGGGCAGGCCGGGGCGACCGGGGCGACCGGCGGGCACGAGGGTGACGAACTGCCGCGCCGGGTGCGGCAGGCGAGCCTGGCCGTGCAGCTGCGGGAGGCGCCGCCGCCGGAACGGGCGGGCGCGGCCCGTCCCGCCGCGCGGCCGGGCGAGCGCAGTCCCGAGCAGGCCAGGGCCACCATGGCCGCCCTGCGTGACGGTTGGCACCGCGGCCGCGACAGCGCGGGTAGCAGCGACGGGGCGAGTGACAGCGACAGCGCCGACGACAGCGGCAGGAAGGAGTCCCGCCCGAATCCGGGCAACGGCGGCGCGCGCCACCTGCGCCTGCACCAGGACCCGCCGAGCCCTGCCCGACCCCCCTACGACGGCTTCCAGGACTTCGAGGATTTCGAAAGGAGCGCCGCGGATGGCCGCGACGATGAACCACACCGGTGAGCTGAACTGGCTGCTCGACGAGCTGGTCTCCCGGGTCGCCCAGGTCCGGCACGCCGTCGTGCTCTCGCGCGACGGACTCGCCCTCGGCGTCTCGGCGGGGCTCAGCCGAGAGGACGGCGAGCACCTCGCCGCCGTCGCCTCCGGCTTCCACAGCCTGGCCAAGGGGACCGGCCGCCACTTCGACGCCGGCGAGGTCCGGCAGACCATGGTCGAGCTCGACGGCGGCTTCCTCTTCGTCGTCGCCGCGGGGGACGGCACCTGCCTGGCCGTCTTCGCGGGCGCGGACGCCGACATCGGGCTGATCGCCTACGAGATGGCCCGCCTGGTCCGCCGGGTGGGCGAGCACCTCTACACCCCGCCGCGCGGCGCGGCGGACGCCCCCTCGGCGGGATGAGGGCTGAGCGCCATGGAACCGAACTGGTTCGACGAGGAGGCGGGCCCCATGGTCCGCCTCTATGCCCTGACCAGGGGCCGGACCAGGCCCGCCAGTGAGGCCTTCGACCTGATCGCCATGGTCGTCGCGGACACCCCGTACGGGCCGGACAGCCCGTACGGGGAGGATCTCGGGCTCTCGCCCGAGTCCGCCGCGATCCTGAACCTCTGCCGCCACCAGGCCCAGTCCGTCGCCGAGATCGCCGCCGAACTGGACCTGCCGGTCGGCGTGGTCCGGGTGCTCCTCGGCGACCTCCTGGACGCCGCTCTGATCCGCGTCAGCCGTCCCGTACCGCCCGCCCTGCTCCCCGACGAGCGCATTCTGCGAGAAGTGATCAATGGCCTCCGCGCACTCTGACGCCACCGCACCTTCGACCACCACCTCGACGACGCCGACGCAGCCCGCACGCCCCACCAAACCCGCGGCGTCCGCCGACGAACCCGCGCTCGCCCTGAAGATCCTGGTCGCCGGCGGCTTCGGGGTGGGCAAGACCACGCTGGTCGGCGCGGTCAGCGAGATCCGTCCGCTGCGGACCGAGGAGCAGTTGACCGAGGCGAGCCGAGGCGTGGACGACCTCGGCGGGGTGGAGCAGAAGACCACCACGACCGTGGCCATGGACTTCGGCCGGATCACCATCCGGCAGGGGCTTTCGCTCTACCTCTTCGGCACCCCGGGCCAGGACCGGTTCTGGTTCCTGTGGGACGAGTTGGCGCACGGCGCGCTGGGCGCGGTGGTGCTGGCCGACACCCGCAGGCTGCAGGACTGCTTCCCCTCCGTGGACTACTTCGAGCGCCGCGGCATCCCGTTCGTCGTGGCGGTCAACTGCTTCACGGGGGCGCGCAAGCACGCGGTCGAGCGGATCAGCTCCGCGCTCGACCTCGAGGCCCAGACGCCCGTCATCCTCTGCGACGCGCGCGAGCGCGACTCGGGGAAGAAGGTGCTGATCGCGCTCGTCGAGCATGCGAGCCGGCTGCACGCCGCCCGCATGCTCTCCTGAGCGGACCGTCTTGAGCGGGCGTCAGGACGCCGTCACCGTGACGGTGATGCCGAACTTGCCGTTGGAGTCGGTGCACCGCATGGCCTCGCCGCAGTTGCTGCGCGAGGAGCTCACCGTCGCCGTGCCGGCCGAGACCGCGACGAACTCCGTCTGCTGCGCCCGGCAGTCCACCCCGGGCCGACAGGTCTGCCCGGGGGAGGGGGAGGCGAAGCTCGGTCCGCCGGAGAGCTTCAGCACGGACGCGGCACTGCTCGCCGGCGCCGCCCAGTAGCCGCCGGTCAGCACGACCTCGAGGGTCTGGCCGGGGTGCAGCGTGACGGTGTGGCCCTTGTCCGCGTTGTGCACCACGACGACCGCGGTGCCCGTGGCGGAGACGTCGCCCGGCGTGCCCGAGGCCCCGCCGCCGGGCGTCGCCGACGTGGTGGCCGGGGCAGAGGAAGAGGCCGCCGCCGTCGCGCTGCCGCTCGCGACCGCGCTTGTCTTCGCGGCGGACGAGCAGCCGCTGAGCAGCAGCACGGCGGAAAGGGCGGCGGCGCCGGCCGCGGCCAGCGAACGCGTGGTGAGGGTGGTGTGCATCGGTCCTCCTGGATCGTTTGCCGATCCGACGCGGAGGCCCGCCAACCGGTTCCGCCTCGATCTCCAGGAAGTTCGGGCCCGAGGCTCAGCTGTCGCGGGCGGCCTTCTCCTCGGCGGCGCGCGCGTCCTCGTCCTCGGCCTGCTGCGGGGTGGGCGCGGTGCCGCCCAGGTGCTCCGGGAGCCACCAGCGGTCCTCGGGACCGGACGGCTGGTCCGGGTACTCGCGCTGAGCGCTCTCCAGCAGCTGGTTCATCGCCTCGCGCAGACGGCGCGTCACCATGACCGGCCGGTCCTGCGGCGTCAGGTGGATCGGTTCCCCGATCCGGATGCTGACGGGGGTGTGGCGACGGGTCAGGTTCTTCGGGCGGCCCTTGGTCCACAGCCGCTGCGTGCCCCAGAGGATGACCGGCACCAGCGGCACGTCGGCGTCGGCGGCCATGCGGGCCGCGCCGGTCTTGAACTTCTTCAGCATGAACGAGCGCGAGATCGTCGCCTCGGGGAAGACGCCGACCACCTCGCCGGCGCGCAGCGCCGCCACCGCGGCGTCGTAGGCGGGCTGGCCGTCGGAGCGGTCGACGGGGATGTGGTGCATGCCGCGCATCAGCGGTCCGGAGACGCGGTGCCTGAAGACCTCGTCCTTGGCCATGAAGCGCGTCTTGCGCCTGGCCGACTTGTGGGCGCCGAGTCCGGCGAAGAGGAAGTCCAGGTAGCTGATGTGGTTGCTGACCAGCACGGCACCACCTGTGCGCGGTACATTCTCCGCGCCTTCGATCTCGATCTTCAGATCCAGACCGCGGAAGACGGTCAGGGCCGCGCCGATGATCGGCGGGTACACGAGATCTGCCACAGTCAGCCCAACGTTCTTCAACGGGCCCACGCCCGAGCCTACGGTTACGTCAGCGTAAGTTGCCGACAGCCGATGGTGCCCGTTCGGGGCACTCCGTGTCACGTCCGACCCGTCAATAGGGTTGATCTCACACGCACCGCGCGGCGGCCTCTTCTTGCGCACCAGGCCGGGTGGTGGAGTATGGCTCCGAGGGATGCCCGGCGTAAGCTACCCTTCGGTAACAAAGGTGACCAGTACACCAGTAG
>NZ_BBPO01000111.1:19218-19761 GCF_000787815.1 Streptacidiphilus neutrinimicus | reverse complement strand
GCCCTCGGAGGCAAACATCAGTTCGCGCAGCGGGCGGTCCAGGTGGCTGTCGAGTTCCGCGCAGACCTCGTCCAGCGCGTGCGCGAACACCGGGAAGGCCTCGTACAGCTCACGACCCATCCCGGCCCGCTGGCTGCCCTGGCCGGTGAACAGGAACGCCGTGCGCCCCTCGACCAGCGATCCCGCGACGACGTTCGGCGCCGACTCCCCCGCCGCGAACGCGAGGAGTCCGCGCAGCAGTTCCTGTCGCTCCCCCGCCACGACCACCGCGCGACGCTCCAGCGCCGCCCGTCCGCTCGCCAACGAGTAGGCGATGTCGAGCGGTTCGGCCTCCCCGGCGAGGGGCAGCAGTTGCTCTGCCTGCGCCCTGAGCGCTCCCGTGTCCTGCGCCGACAGCAGGACCGGCAGCACCGACGGCGCCACCGAGGACTCGGCGGTCGGCTCGTCGGCGATCTCCGGGGCCTGCTCCAGGATGGTGTGCGCGTTGGTCCCGCTCACACCGAAGGCCGAGACGCCGACCCGGCGCGGAGCACCGGTCTCCGG
>NZ_BBPO01000111.1:14963-18852 GCF_000787815.1 Streptacidiphilus neutrinimicus | reverse complement strand
AAGTTGGACTTCAACGACCCCAGCCACAGCGGCCGGTCCTCGGAGCGGTCCCGCCCGTACGTCGCAAGCAGCGCCTGCGCCTCGATCGGGTCGCCCAGCGTGGTGCCCGTGCCATGGGCCTCGACCGCGTCGACCTGGTCGGCCGTCAGCCGGGCGTTCTCCAGGGCCTGACGGATCACCCGCTGCTGCGAGGGGCCGTTCGGCGCGGTCAGGCCGTTGCTGGCGCCGTCCTGGTTCACCGCCGAGCCGCGCACGACCGCAAGCACCGGGTGCCCGTTGCGCCGCGCGTCCGACAGCCGCTCGACGAGCAGCATGCCGACGCCCTCGGCCCAACCCGTGCCGTCGGCACCGGCCGCGAAGGCCTTGCACCGGCCGTCGGTGGCCAGACCGTGCTGACGGCTGAACTCGACGAACACGTCCGGGGTGGCAAGCACCGTCACGCCGCCCGCGAGCGCCATCGAGCACTCGCCGTTGCGCAGCGCCTGCACCGCCAGGTGCAGCGAGACCAGCGACGAGGAGCAGGCGGTGTCGACCGTGACCGCCGGGCCCTCGAAGCCGAAGGTGTAGGAGACACGACCGGAGACCACCGCGGCCGCGTTGCCGGTGAGCAGGTAGCCCTCGACGCCCTCCGGCATCTGGTCGGTCACGCCGGCGTAGCCCGAGGCGGAAGCGCCGACGAAGACGCCGGTGCTGCTGCCGCGGACCGTCGCCGGGTCGATGCCGGCCCGCTCGAAGGCCTCCCAGGAGGTCTCCAGCAGCAGCCGCTGCTGCGGGTCCATCGCCAGCGCCTCGCGCGGGCTGATGCCGAAGAACGCCGGATCGAACTGGGCGGCGTCGGCGAGGAACCCGCCGCCGCGGGCGTAGAAGGTGCCCTGGCGGTCGGGGTCCTCGTCGTACAGGTCGTCCAGTCGCCACCCGCGGTCGGCCGGGAACTCGCCGATCGCGTCGACGCCGTCGGCGACCAGTCGCCACAGCGCCTCCGGTGATGCCACGCCTCCAGGGAACCGGCAGCTCATCGCGACGATCGCGATCGGCTCCTTGGAGGCCGCGATCAGCTGCTGGTTCTGCCGACGCAGTCGCTCGGTCTCCTTGATGGAGGCCCGAAGTGCTGCGACTGCTTTTTCGTTCGGCGTGGTCATGATGAGCTCCGCACTTCGGACGTGTCAGGAATCGTTGCTGTCGAGAGCGAGGTCGATGAGGCTGTCCAGGTCCAGCGAGTCGATCGAGTCGATCAGGCCCGACTCGTCACCGCCGTCCTCGGCCCCGGCGTGGTCGTCGGGGTCGGCCAACCGCAGCAGGGTGTCCAGGAGTCCGAGCTCCCGGAACCGGGCGAGCGGGACGCTCGCCAAGGCCTGGCGCAGCGCGGCCTCCTGGGGGTCGACGCCCGCCTCGCGGGCGTGCTCCGGGAAGACCTCGTCCCGCAGGTGCTCGGCCAGGGCGGTGGGCGTCGGATAGTCGAAGACCGCGCTGGCGGGCAGCTTCAGCCCGGTCTCCTTGGTCAGCCGGTTGCGCAGTTCGACCGCCGTCAGGGAGTCGAAGCCGAGCGCCCGGAAGGCCATGCCGGCCTCGACCGCGTGGGCTCCGGAGTAGCCGAGCACCTCGGCCACCTGACCGCGCACCAGCTCCAGCAACGCGCGGTCGCGGTCGGCGTCGCTCAGGTCGGCCAGTCGCTCCCGCAGCCCGGCCGGAGCACCCGCCCCGGCGGACGCCGCGTCGGCCTGCCCGGCGGCCTGCTCCGCGGCCAGCACCGCGCGGACCTCGGGCAGCTCGTCGAGCAGCGGGCGGCGGCGCGCGGCGGTGAAGGACGGGACGAAGCGCGTCCAGTCGACGTCGGCGACCACCCCCGTGGGCGCGTCGGCGTCCAGGGCCGACTGCAGGCCGAGCAGCGCGCTGCTCGGCGCCATCACGGTGAGGCCGAACCGGCGCAGGTGCTCCTCGGCCGCCTCGCCTGCGGCCATCCCGGCCTCGGCCCACGGACCCCAGGCCACCGAGGTACCGGCCAGGCCACGGGCCCGGCGGGCCTCGACCAGGGCGTCCAGGAAGGCGTTGGCGGCGGCGTAGCCCGCCTGGCCGCCGCTGCCCCAGACGCCGGCGATGGAGGAGAAGGTGACGAAGGCGTCCAGCTCGCTGTCGGCGAGCAGGTCGTCCAGGTGCACCGCGCCGGCGACCTTGGCGTCGGCGAGGGCGGCCAGGCCGGCCAGGTCACTGTCCCGCAGGGCGGAGTCGGCGACGACTCCGGCCGCGTGCACGACGGCCGTGAGCGGGCGGTCGGCCGGGACGGCGGCGAGCAGCGCGGCGAGCGCCGCACGGTCGGCCACGTCGCAGGCGGCGACCGTCACGGTGGCGCCCAGCTCGGTCAGCTCGGCCGTCAGTTCGGCCGCTCCCGGTGCGTCGGCGCCGCGACGGCTGGTCAGCACCAGGTGCTCCGCGCCGCCACGGGCCAGCCAGCGGGCCACCTCGGCGCCCAGGGCGCCGGTGCCGCCGGTGACCAGCACCGTGCCGCGCGGCTGCCAGGAGCTGCCACGGACACCGCTGACGCCATTGACGTCATTGACCCGCGACGCCCGGACCAGACGGCGGACGTGCAGGCCCGAGGGCCGCACCGCGAGCTGGTCCTCGCCGTCGCCGGCCGCCAGCGCACCGGTCAGCAGTCCGAGGGCGCGCTCGTCCAGCTGCGCGGGCAGATCGATCAGGCCGCCCCAGCGGTCCGGGTGCTCCAGGGCCACCACTCGGCCCAGGCCCCAGACCTGGGCCTGGACGGGGTTGGCGAGCCGGTCGGCGGCGTCGGTCGCGACCGCGCCGCGGGTCAGGCACCACAGCGGCGCGGCGACCTCGGCATCGCCCAGCGCCTGCACCAGCAGTGCGGTGGCCGCCAGTCCGCCGGACAGCGCGGGGTGGGCCGGGTGCGGCTCCTCGTCGAGGGCGAGCAGCGAGACGACGCCGGCCAGCGGGCCGGCCTCGGCGAGCTCGCCGCGCAGCCGCTCGGCCAGCGCGGTGCGCCCGGCCGCCAGCTCGGCGGCGGTGAGGGTCAGCCGAAGGGTCTCGGCACCGGCCCCGGCCAGGGCCGCCAGCGCGGCCTCGGTCGGCTCGGCGGCGGCGTCCACGGCCGACGTGACGACCAGCCAGGTGCCCGCGAGCGTCCCGAGGGGGGCGGAAGCGAGGCGGTTCCAGCTGATCCGGTAACGCCAGCCGTCCACGGTGGAGCGGGTCCGGCTCTGCCGACGCCAGGTCGACAGGGCGGGCAGCACCGAGCTGAGCGGCTGGTCGCCGTCCAGACCGAGCGTGGCGGTCAGCGCCTCCAGGTCCTCGCGCTCGACGGTCTCCCAGAAGCGGGCGTCCGTGGCATCCGTCCCGGCGGCACCGGCAGCGGGCGAGGCGGCGGGCGTGGGCCAGTAGCGCTCGCGCTGGAAGGCGTAGGTGGGCAGTTCGATGCGCTGGGCGCCCGATCCCGCGAAGTAGGCCGGCCAGTCCACCGCCTGTCCGCGGGCGTGGACCTGGGCGAGGGCGGTCGTCAGCGTCCGGCCCTCGGCGCGGTCGGCGCGCATGGCGGGCGCGAAGGAGGCGTCCTCGGCGGTGACGCAGTCCTGGGCCAGCGCCGTCAGGGTCCCGTCCGGGCCCAGCTCCAGGAACGTGCGCACGCCCTGGCGCTCCAGGGCAGCGACGGCGTCGGCGAAGCGGACCGCCTCGCGGACGTGCCGCACCCAGTAGTCGGGCGTGGTGAGGTCGGCGTCCTGGTCCAGCGTCGAGACGATCGGGATCCGGGGGGCGTGGAACTCCAGCCCCTCGACCACCGTGCGGAACTCGTCCAGCATCGGGGCCATCAGCGGCGAGTGGAACGCGTGGCTGACCGTCAGCCGCTTCGTCTTACGACCCTGCGCAGCCAACTGCT
>NZ_BBPO01000111.1:5104-14634 GCF_000787815.1 Streptacidiphilus neutrinimicus | reverse complement strand
GGGCAGCACCTCGTCTTCGGACGCCTGCACCGCCACCATGGCACCGCCCGACGGCAGCGCCTGCATCAGGCGACCACGCGCCGCGACGAGCCTCGCCGCATCGCCGAGCGAGAGCACCCCGGCGACATGAGCGGCGGCCAACTCGCCGATCGAGTGACCGGCCAGGAAGTCCGGCGTCAGACCCCACGACTCCACCAGACGGAACAGCGCCACCTCGATCGCGAACAGCGCCGGCTGCGTGTACGCCGTCTCGTCGATCCCCTCACCGCCGAACACCACGTCCTTCAGCGGACGCGCCACGTACCCGTCGAGCTCCGCGCACACGGCGTCGAGAGCCTCGGCGAACACCGGGTACGTCTCGTACAACTCAGCTCCCATGCCAGCCCGCTGACTGCCCTGGCCGGTGAAGAGGAAGGCGAACCTGCCGCCCGTGGCCGAGCCGGTGACCACACTCGCACCGGGGGCACCCGAGACCAACCCCTCAAGACCCCCCAGGAACCCCTGATCGTCCTCGGCGACCACGACGGCCCGGTGCTCCAGAGCGGCACGGCCGGTCGCCAGCGAGTAGGCCAGGTCCACGAGTCGGGTCCCCGGCGCGCCCCCGGTGAAGGAACGCAGCCGCTCCGCCTGCGCGCGCAGCGCCGGCTCGGTGCGGGCCGAGAGGACCAGCGGGAACGGCCCCGAGGCGGACACCGGGTCGGGCGTCGCGTCGGACCCGTCGGCCGGGGCCTGCTCCAGCACCACATGGGCGTTGGTGCCGCTCACGCCGAAGGACGACACGGCCGCCCGGCGCGGGCGGCCGGTCTCGGGCCAGTCGCGCGCCTCGGTCAGCACCTCCACCGCACCCGTCGACCAGTCGACGTGCGGGCTCGGGGTGTCGACGTGCAGGCTCTGCGGGAGCACGCCGTGGCGCATGGCCAGCACCATCTTGATGATGCCCGCGACGCCTGCGGCGGCCTGGGTGTGGCCGATGTTGGACTTGATCGAGCCGAGCCACAGCGGCTGATCGGCCGGGCGCTGCCCGTAGGTGGCCAGCAGCGCCTGAGCCTCGATCGGGTCGCCCAGCGTGGTGCCGGTGCCGTGCGCCTCGACCGCGTCCACCTCGTCCGCCGACAGGCGGGCGGCGGCCAGGGCCTGGCGGATGACGCGCTGCTGGGCCGGACCGTTGGGGGCCGTCAGACCGTTGCTGGCGCCGTCCTGGTTGACGGCGCTGCCACGGACGACCGCGAGGACCGGGTGACCGTTGCGCCGCGCGTCCGACAGCCGCTCCACGAGCAGCATGCCGACGCCCTCGCCCCAGCCGGTGCCGTCGGCCGCCGCCGCGAACGGCTTGCAGCGGCCGTCGGCGGCCAGGCCGCGCTGACGGCTGAACTCCACGAAAGCGCCCGGCGTGGACATCACGGTCACGCCACCGGCGAGCGCCATCGTGCACTCGCCGTTGCGCAGCGCCTGAATCGCCCAGTGCAGCGCGACCAGCGAGGACGAGCACGCCGTGTCGACCGTCACGGCCGGGCCCACCAGACCGAAGGTGTACGAGAGACGGCCGGAGACCACGCTGGCGGCGGTGCCGGTGCCGAGCTGACCCTCCAGCTCCTCCGCCGCGTTGGCGGCGAGGGCGAGATAGTCCTGGCCGTTGGTGCCGACGAACACGCCGGCCTGAGTGCCGCGCAGCGTCCCCGGGTCGATGCCGGCCCGCTCGAACGCCTCCCACGAGGTCTCCAGCAGCAGCCGCTGCTGCGGGTCCATCGCCAGCGCCTCGCGCGGCGAGATCCCGAAGAAGGTCGGGTCGAACTCGGCGGCGTCGTGCAGGAAGCCACCCTCACGGGCGTAGCAGGTGCCGTTCTGCTCGGCATCGGCGCTGTGCAGCGCCTCCAGGTCCCAGCCGCGGTCGGTCGGGAAGCCGGAGACCGCGTCGGTTCCGGAGGCGAGCAGCTGCCACAGCTGCTCCGGGCTGCGGACGTCGCCCGGGAAGCGGCAGCTCATGCTGACGATGGCGATCGGCTCGTCGTCGACGGCGCCCGACGCGGCGGCCGTGGGCAGGGACGCCTCGGCCTCCTGCCCGCCGAGCAGCTCGGTGCGCAGGAATCCGGCGAGCGCGGCCGAGGTCGGGTAGTCGAAGACCAGCGTGCTCGGCAGGCTCAGGCCGGTGACGGCGTTCAGCCGGTTGCGCAGCTCGACCGCGGTCAGCGAGTCGAAGCCCAGCTCCTTGAACGCCCGCGCCGCGTCCACCGCGTCCGGCGAGGCGTAGCCGAGCACGAGGGCCACCTCGGCGCGGACCGTGTCGAGCAGGGCACGTTCCCGCTCGGCCGGGGAGAGCAGGGCCAGCCGCTGCGCCAGCGGGCCGGCCGGCTCCCCCTCGGCGGCGGCGTCGGCGGTGCCGGACGTCGCCAACGCGGCGCGGGCCTCGGGGATCCGGTCGAAGAGCGCGGTGCCGCGCCGACCGGTGGTGATGCCGCCGAGCAGCAGCTCCCAGTCGATGTCCGCGACGACCAGGGTGCCGTCGCCGTTCTCCAGCGCCTGCTGGAGGGCGGCGATCGCCCGCTCGGGGGCCATCGGCGGGACGCCCTCGCGGCGCAGGCGCTGCTCCAGGGCCCCGTCGGCGGCCATGCCGCCGCTGCTCCACGGACCCCAGGCGATGGACGTGGCGGCGAGGCCGTCGGCTCGGCGCTGCTCGGCCAGGGCGTCCAGGTAGGCGTTGGCGGCGGCGTAGTTGGCCTGACCGGCGTTGCCGATGGTGCCGGCGGTGGAGGAGAACAGCACGAACGCGGAGAGGTTGTGCGTGAGTTCGTGCAGGTTGCGGGCAGCGTCCGCCTTCGGACGGCCCACCGCGGCGAAGCGCGCCACCGTCTGCCCGTCCACCACGCCGTCGTCCAGCACACCGGCGGTGTGGAACACGGCGGTGACCGGCTGGTCCAGCGACGCGAGCAGCGCGGCCAGCGCGTCGCGGTCGGCCACGTCGCACGCGGCGACGGTGACGCTCACACCGGCTGCGGCCAGCTCGTCACGCAGCTCGGCCGCGCCGGGCGCGTCCAGGCCACGACGGCTCGTCAACAGCAGGCTCTCGGCGCCGTTGCGCACCAGCCAGCGCGACACCTCCGCGCCCAGCGCGCCCGTGCCACCGGTGACCAGCACCGTGCCGGAAGGCCGCCACGCGACCGCCACCCCGCGCGACGACCGCACCAGGCGCCGGGCGAAGACGCCCGACGCACGGACCGCGACCTGGTCCTCGTCGCCGACCAGGAGGTCCACGAGGTGGGTGAGCGCGCGCTGGTCCGAGGTCTCGGGGAGGTCGACCAGACCGCCCCAGCGCTGCGGGTGCTCCAGCGCCACGACCCGGCCCAGACCCCACAGCTGGGCCTGCACCGGGCTGGCGAGCCGGTCGGACCGACCGGTCGAGACCGCGCCGCGCGTCACGCACCACAGCGGCGCGTCGACCCGCGCGTCACCGAGCGCCTGCACCAGCGCCAGCGTCCCGGCCACCGCGCACGCCTCGTCCCACGCCAGCAGCGAGACCACTCCGGAGATCGAAGCGCCGTCGGAGACCGCGCCCTGGAGCGCGTCCGTGACGGCGGCCCGCTCGGGGGCGAGCGGCTCGACCAGGCGGACCTCGACGCCACGGCCGGTCAGCAGCCGGACCAGGTCGTGGACCTCGGCGGCGTCGGCCTGCCCGGTCGGCACCGCAACCAGCCAGGTCCCCGACAGCACGCCGGAGGCGGCGCCGGTGACCGGCGTCCAGCTGACCCGGTAGCGCCAGCCGTCCACGACGGACTGCTCGCGGCTCTGCCGACGCCACGCCGACAGCGCGGGCAGCACCGCGCCCAGCGCCGCACCGTCCGCGACGGCGAGCGTCTCGGTCAGCTCCTCGACGTCCTCACGCTCCACGGCCGCCCAGAACCGGGCGTCCGGCAGTGCGGCCGACGGCTGCGCAGCCGCGGCGGCGGAGCCGCCACCCGACTCCAGCCAGAACCAGTCGTGCTGGAAGGCGTAGGTGGGCAGCTCGACCCGGCGCGCGGCACGACCGCCGAAGAGCGCCGTCCGGTCCAGCGCCCCGCCGCGCACCTGCGCTTGGCCGACGCCGATCAGCAACGTCTCGACCTCGGGGCGGCCCGCACGCTGGACGGGGGCGAAGACGACGTCCATCCCGTCGCTGACGCAGTCCTGTCCCATCGCGGACAACGTGCCCTCCGGGCCGAGCTCCAGGAACGTGCGGACGCCCTCGCGCTCCAGGCTCTCGACGGCGTCCCGGAAGCGCACCGCCTCCCGCACGTGGCGCACCCAGTACTCGGGCGCGGTGAGATCGGCGAACTGGTCGAGCGTGGAGACGATCGGGAGCCGCGGCTCGTCGAACTCCAGCGACTCCACGACGGCCCGGAACTGGTCCAGCATCGGGTCCATCAAGGGCGAGTGGAACGCGTGACTGACCGTCAGCCGCTTGGTCTTGCGACCCTGGGCGGCCAACCGCTCCGCGACCTCCAGCACGGCCCGTTCGGCGCCGGAGATCACGACCGAGGTCGGCCCGTTGACGGCGGCGATGCCGACCTCTTCGGACACCAGGGGCAGCACCTCAGCCTCGGAGGCCTGCACGGCCACCATCGCCCCGCCCGACGGCAACGCCTGCATCAACCGGCCGCGCGCCGCGACCAGCTTCGCCGCGTCGCCGAGCGAGAACACCCCCGCGACGTGCGCGGCCGCGATCTCACCGATCGAATGTCCGGCCAGGAAGTCCGGGCGCATTCCCCACGCCTCGACCAGACGGAACAGCGCCACCTCGATCGCGAACAGCGCCGGCTGGGTGTAGCCGGTCCGGTGGACCAGCTCGCCCTCGGCCGCGAAGACGACGTCCTTCAGCGGGCGGTCCAGATGCCGGTCCAGCTCCGCGCAGACCGCGTCGAACGCCGCCGCGAACACCGGGAAGGCCTCGTACAGCTCGCGGCCCATCCCGGCCCGCTGACTGCCCTGACCGGTGAAGAGGAAGGCGAGTCGGCCCTCGGTGACGGCGCCGCGCACGAGGGAGGGAGCGGTGTGCTCCCCGGCCGCCAGCGCCTGGAGGCCGCGCCGGAAGTCCTCGAGGTCCGCGCCGACCAGCACCGCGCGGTGCGGCAGGGCCGCCCGGGTGGTGGCCAGGGAGTAGCCGAGGTCGAGGGGGGTGAGCGTCGCGTCGGCGGCCAGCCGGGCCAGCAGCCGGCCGGCCTGGGCGCGCAGCGCGTCGGCGCTGCGCGCGGAAAGCAGCCACGGGACCAGCGCGGTGGTCACCGGCGCGGACGGGGCGGCGGACACCGCTGCGGACGAGGCGGCAGCCGAAGCTGCCGCGCCGTCCGGCTCCTCGGTCGCCGCCGTTTCGTCGCCCTCTCCCGCGACCGGCGCCTGCTCCAGGATGGTGTGCGCGTTGGTCCCGCTGACACCGAAGGAGGAGACGGCGGCCCGGCGCGGTTCGCCGGTCTCCGGCCAGACCCGCTGATCGGTCAGCAGCTCCACCGCGCCCGCCGACCAGTCCACGTGCGGGGTCGGCTCGTCCACGTGCAGGGTCTGCGGCAGCACGCCGTGGCGCATCGCCATCACCATCTTGATCACACCGGCCACGCCCGCGGCGGCCTGCGTGTGCCCGATGTTCGACTTCAGCGAACCCAACCACAGCGGCCGCTCGGCGGCTCGCTCGCGGCCGTAGGTGGCCAGCAGGGCCTGCGCCTCGATCGGGTCGCCGAGGGTGGTGCCCGTGCCGTGCGCCTCGACCGCGTCGACCTGGTCGGCCGTCAGGCGGGCGTCGCCCAGGGCCTGGCGGATGACCTTCTGCTGGGCCGGCCCGTTGGGCGCCGTCAGTCCGTTGCTGGCGCCGTCCTGGTTCACCGCCGAACCACGCACGACCGCGAGCACCGGGTGCCCGTTGCGCCGTGCGTCGGAGAGCCGCTCGACGAGCAGCATCGCGACGCCCTCGGACCAGCCGGTGCCGTCGGCGCCTGCGGCGAAGGACTTGCAGCGGCCGTCCGCCGCCAGCCCGCGCTGACGGCTGAACTCGACGAACACGTCCGGTGTGGCCATCACGGTCACGCCGCCGACCAGAGCCTGCGAGCAGTCGCCGCGCCGCAGCGCCTGGCACGCCCAGTGCAGGGCGACCAGCGAGGACGAGCAGGCGGTGTCGAGGGTCGCGGCCGGCCCCTCCAGGCCGAGGGTGTAGGCGATGCGGCCGGAGAGCACGCTGGTGGCGTTGCCGGTCAGCAGGCGGCCCTCGACGCCCTCCGGCACCTCGGCCAGCTCCGAGCCGTAACCCTGGTAGCTGCCGCCGACGTACACGCCGGTACGGCTGCCGCGCAGGGTGGCCGGGTCGATCCCGGCGCGCTCGCAGACCTCCCAGGACGCCTCCAGCAGCAGCCGCTGCTGCGGGTCCATGGCCAGCGCCTCGCGCGGGCTGATGCCGAAGAACTCCGGGTCGAAGCCGCCCGCGTCGTGCAGGAAGCCGCCGCCGGTCGCGTAGACCGTGCCCGGGTGGTCCGGGTCCGGGTGGTAGAGCCCCTCGACGTCCCAGCCCCGGTCGGCGGGGAACGCGGTGATGGCGTCGCCACCGGTCGCCACCAGCTGCCACAGGTCCTCCGGCGAGCGCACCCCGCCGGGCAGCCGGCAGCTCATCGCCACGATCGCGATCGGCTCCTGGTCGGCGTCCTCGACCTCCCGCAGGCGGCGGGTGGTCTTGCGCAGCTCCGCGGTCATCCACTTGAGGTGGTCGAGGAGCTTCTTTTCGTCTGCCATCAGAAGGCCGCCTTCCGGGAAGCCGGGACACGTGCGGTGATCGCGCGGGACGCCATGGTCGAGGTCTGGACCGGGATCCGGAGCGGGGTCTGGACCGGGGTCGAAGCCGGGGTCGGGAGCTGGACGGTCGGCGGGAAGCGCACGTCAGTCCCGTCCGAACTCGCGGCTGATGATGTCGAAGAGGTCGTCGGCCGACGCGTTGGCCAACTCGTCGTCCTCGGCGCTGTCTGCTGCATCGTCGGTCGCGTTCCACTTCGACAGGAGGGCCTGGAGTCGCGCTGTGACGCGCTCCCGGTCGGCGTGATCGGGGGACAGGGTGGAGAGTCGCTGGTCCAGCGCGTCGAGCTCGGCGAGGACCGGCGCGGCGCCGTCGGCCGCGTCCGGCACGATCTCCGTGCCGAGGTGACCGGCCAGGGCCGTGGGGTTCGGGTAGTCGAAGACCAGGCTGGTCGGCAGCCGCAGGCCGGTGGCCGCGGTCAGGCGGTTGCGCAGCTCGACCGCGGTGAGCGAGTCGAAGCCGAGCTCGTTGAAGGCCCGAGCGGCCTCCACCGCGCCGGCGCCGGCATAGCCGAGCACCGCGGCGACCTCGGTGCGCACCAGGTCGAGCAGGGCGCGGTCCCGGTCGGCGGCGGGCAGGACCCGCAGCCGCTCCTGGAACGCGTCGGCCTGGTCGGGCCCGTCGCCCTCGCCGCCCTGGACCGCCGTGCCCGCCAGGGCCTCGCGGGCCTCGGGCACCCCGTCGATCAGCGGGCGGGGACGGGCTGCGGCGAAGGCCGGCGCGAACAGGGCCCAGTCCACGTCGGCGACGGTCAGCGCCGTCTCCTGGTGGTCCAACGCCTGCTGCAGGGCGGCGATCCCGAGCTCGGGAGCCATCACCCGCAGACCGCGACGGCTCAGCTGCTCGGCGGCCTGCGGGTCTTCGGCCGCCATGCCGATCTCGCCCCACGGCCCCCAGGCCACCGACGTGGCCGCCAGGCCCGCCGCCCGACGACGCTCGGCGAGCGCGTCCAGGAACGCGTTGCCCGCCGCGTAACCGGCCTGGCCACCGCTGCCCCACACCCCGGCGATCGAGGAGAAGAGCACGAAGGCGTCCAGCTCGGTGTCGCCGAGCGCCGCGTCCAGGTGGACCGCGCCGGAGACCTTGGCGTCCATCACCCAGGCGAGCTCGCCCAGATCGCTCTCGGCCAGCGCGGTGTCCTGGGTCAGGCCGGCCGCGTGGACCACCGCGCGCAGCGGCACCGCGTCGCGGCCGTCCACCACCAGCCGCTTGACCAGGGCCTCGACGGCCGAGCGGTCCGCGACGTCGCAGGCCTCCAGGGTGACCTGGGCGCCCAACGCCACGAGCTCGTCCCGCAGTTCGACCGCTCCGGGCGCGTCAGCGCCGCGTCGGCCGGTGAGCACCAGGTGCTCCGCACCGCCGCGCGCCAGCCAGCGGGCCACCTCGGCGCCGAGGGCGCCGGTGCCGCCGGTGACCAGCACCGTGCCGCGCGGCTGCCAGGCCGCGACCGCGGCCTGCGGCCGGGTGGCGCGCACCAGGCGGCGGACCAGGACGCCCGAGCGGCGAACCGCCAGCTGGTCCTCGCCCGCACCGCCGTCCGCACCGGCACCGGCACCGGCACCGGCACCGGCACCGGCACCGGCACCGGCACCGGCCAGGATCGCGACCAGGCGGGCGGTCGCCCGCTCGTCCACCGCCTCCGGCAGGTCGATCAGGCCGCCCCAGCGGTCCGGGTGCTCCAGGGCCACCACCCGGCCCAGGCCCCAGACCTGGGCCTGGGCCGCGCTCGGGGCGCTGTCGACCGGACCGGTCGAGACGGCCCCGCTGGTCGCGCACCACAGCGGCGCGCCGATCCCGGCGTCGCCGAGCGCCTGGGTGAGCGCCACGGTGGCGGCGAACCCGGCGGGCAGCACGGGGTGGCTCGGGTGCGGCTCCTCGTCCAGGGCGAGCAGCGACAGCACACCGGCCAGGTCGTCAGACTCGGCCGCCGCGCCGCGCAGTTCCTCGACCAGACGGCCGCGGTCGCAGGCGGAGGCGTCCACCAGGAGGCGGCGAACCGCCGCCCCGCCGTCGGCGAGCGCCTCGGCTGCCGCCGACACCCGGCCGTCCTCGGCCGAGGCGGCCGGGACGACCACCAGCCAGGTCCCGTTCAGGGTGGTGCTCTCCGCCGCCGTGGCGAGCGGCTGCCAGGAGACCCGGTAGCGCCAGCCGTCCACGGTCGACTGCTCGCGCTGCTGACGACGCCAGGCCGAGAGCACCGGCAGCACGGGGGCCAGGGCGTTCAGCGGCGACTCCGCGTCGCCCGCGTCCACGTCCAAGGTGGCGGCCAGCGCGGCCAGGTCCTCGCTCTCCACGGCCTGCCAGAAGCCGGCGTCCGTCGCGTCCGTGCCGATCCGGCCGTCGCCGGACGCGGCGAGGACGGGCAGCCGCTCGGGCCAGTACGACTGACGCTGGAAAGCGTAGGTGGGCAGGTCGACGCGCTGCGCGCCGGTACCGGCGTAGAACGCCGTCCAGTCGACGGTCACGCCGCGCACGTAGGCCTGGGCGAGCGCGGTCGTCAGCGTGCGGACCTCCGGGCGTCCCGCCCGCAGGGCCGACGAGAACGCGACCTCCTCGGTGGTGACGCAGTCCTGGCCGAGCGCAGCGAGCACGCCGTCCGGGCCGAGCTCCACGAACGTGCGGACGCCGTCAGCTTCCAGCGCCACGATGGCGTCGCGGAAGCGCACGGCCTCGCGGACGTGGCGCACCCAGTACTCGGGCGAGGTCAGATCGGCGCTCTGGTCGAGGGTGG
>NZ_BBPO01000111.1:3401-4627 GCF_000787815.1 Streptacidiphilus neutrinimicus | reverse complement strand
AGTGCCCCGCCAGGACGTCCGGCGTCAGACCCCACGACTCCACCAGACGGAACAGCGCCACCTCGATCGCGAACAGCGCCGGCTGCGTGTAGGCCGTCTCGTCGATCCGCTCACCCGCGAAGACGACCTCGCGCAGCGGGCGGTCCAGGTGCTGGTCCACATGTGCGAACACCTCGTCCAGCGCCTCCGCGAACGCGGGGAAGGCCTCGTACAGCTCACGACCCATCCCGGCCCGCTGGCTGCCCTGACCGGTGAACAGGAACGCCGTGCGCCCCTCCACCACCGTGCCGCGCACCACGCCCGGCGTGGAGTCACCCGCAGCCAACGCCTGCAGTCCGCGCAGCAGTTCGTCCCGCCCGTCGGCGATGACCACCGCGCGGCGCTCCAGCGCTGCGCGGCCCGTCGCCAACGAATCAGCCATGTCGAGCAGTTCGGCCTCACCGGCAAGCGGCAGCAACCGCTCGGCCTGGGCCCGCAGGGCGGCGTCGTGCTTCGCGGAGAGAACGACCGGCAGCACCGACGGCGACACGGTCGCCTCGGCAGCCGTCTCCCGCGCGGATTCCGGCGCCTGCTCCAGGATGGTGTGCGCGTTGGTCCCGCTGATGCCGAACGCGGAGACGCCCGCGCGGCGCGGAGCACCGGTCTCGGGCCACGGCCGGGTCTCAGTGATCAGCTCCACCGCGCCCGCCGACCAGTCGACGTGCGGGGTGGGCTCGTCGACGTGCAGCGTCTTCGGCAGCACGCCGTGCTGCATGGCCAGCACCATCTTGATCACGCCGGCCACACCGGCTGCGGCCTGCGTGTGCCCGATGTTGGACTTCACGCCGCCCAGCCACAGCGGGGAGTCGGTGTCCCGGTCCTTGCCGTAGGTGGCGAGCAGGGCCTGGGCCTCGATCGGGTCGCCGAGCCTGGTGCCGGTGCCGTGGGCCTCGACCGCGTCGATCTGGTCGGCCGTCAGACCAGCGGAGGCCAGCGCCTGACGGATGACCCGCTGCTGCGACGGACCGTTGGGGGCGGTCAGGCCGTTGCTCGCACCGTCCTGGTTCACCGCCGAACCACGGACCACCGCGAGGACGGGGTGACCGTTGCGCTGGGCGTCGGAGAGCCGCTCGACCAGCAGCATGCCCGCGCCCTCGCCCCAGCCGGTACCGTCCGCGGCACCCGCGAACGCCTTGCACCGGCCGTCCGCCGACAGACCGCGCTGACGGCTGAACTCCACGAACAAG
>NZ_BBPO01000111.1:2415-2900 GCF_000787815.1 Streptacidiphilus neutrinimicus | reverse complement strand
CGACGCCTTCCAGGCCGTCGACCAGCAGGTTGGCGTAGTCCTGGCCGTTGGTTCCGATGAACACGCCGGACTGGCTGCCGCGCAGCGAGACCGGGTCGATGCCGGCCCGCTCGAACACCTCCCACGAGGTCTCCAGCAGCAGCCGCTGCTGCGGGTCCATCGCCAGCGCCTCACGGGGCGAGATCCCGAAGAACGTCGAGTCGAACTCCGTGACCCCGTCCATGAATCCACCGCCGCGGGCGTACGTGGTGCCCTGGTGGTCCGGGTCCGGGTGGTACAGGCCCGCGAGGTCCCAGCCACGGTCGACCGGGAAGGCGCCGATCGCGTCCTCACCGGCGACGAGCAGCTGCCACAGTTCCTCGGGGGTGCTGACGCCGCCGGGGAATCGGCAGCTCATCGCGACAATCGCGATCGGGTCGTCGTCCGTCACGGCGACGGCGGGCAGGGCGGCGCGGATCTCCTCCTGCGCACCGAACAACTCGGTG
>NZ_BBPO01000111.1:1632-2028 GCF_000787815.1 Streptacidiphilus neutrinimicus | reverse complement strand
CCTGCCTCCACGGCGGCCGCGTCGGAATAGCCCAGCACGGCGGCCACCTGGGCGCGCACCAGGTCCAGCAACGCGCGACCCTGCTCCGCGGGCGACAGGGCTGCCAGCCGCCCGTTCAGCGAGGACTCGCCCGGCACGGCGGCCGGCGCGAGCGCGGCCGTCATGACGGCGTGGGCCTCGGGGATCTCGTCGAAGAGACGGCTCGGACGGACGGCAGCGGTCTCCGCCGCCACTCGGTCCCAGGCGACATCGGCGATCGTCAGGGCGACGTCGCCGTGGTCCAGGGCCTGCTGCATCGCTGTGATGGCGAGTGTCGGGGTCATGCCGACCACGCCGTCGCGGCGCAGGCGGTCAGCGACCAGCTCCTCGGTCGCCAGGCCCGCCTCGGCCCAGGCA
>NZ_BBPO01000111.1:0-1012 GCF_000787815.1 Streptacidiphilus neutrinimicus | reverse complement strand
CTCGGCCGCTTCCCCACGCGACGCCCGCACCAGACGACGACCGAACACACCCGACGCACGGATCGCGACCTGGTCCTCACCCGCAACACCCGCGAGTATTCCCGCCAAGCGCGAGAGGACTCGGTCGTCCACGCTCTCCGGGAGGTCGACCAGACCACCCCAGCGCTCCGGATGCTCCAGAGCCACCACCCGGCCCAGACCCCACAGCTGCGCCTGCAGCGCGCTCAGCGGCCGCTCGGAGCGAGCCGTCGCCACCGCGCCGCGCGTCACGCACCACAGCGGCGCGTCGATCCGCGCATCGCCCAGCGCCTGCACCAGCGTCAGGGTCCCGGCCGCTGCGAACGTCTCGTCCCACGCCAGCAGCGAGACCACGCCCGACAGTGACGCGTCGTCAGCCGCAGCGTCACGCAGCAGCTCCGCCATGACGCCACGGTCCGCGGCCTCCGGTGTCACGACGACCTGGCGGACGTCCACACCCCGCCCGGCCAGCATGGTCACTGTGGCGGACACGGCCGGGTCCGCCAGGCGGCCCGCCGGGATCACGGCCAGCCAGGTCCCCGACAGCACACCCGTCGCGGACTCGGTGACCGGCTTCCAGCTGATCTGGTAGCGCCAGGCATCGATCGTGTTCTGCTCGCGGCTCTGCCGACGCCAGGCGGACAGCATCGGCAGGACCGCGCCGAGCTCGCTGCCGCTCTCGACCTCCAGCGTGGCGGCCAGGGCGTCTAGGTCCTCCCGCTCGATCGCTTCCCAGAAGCGGGCGTCCACCTCGTCCACCGGAGCGACGGCCGATGCGGAGGCTGTGGCCTCCAGCCAGTAGTGCTCGCGGTTGAAGGCGTAGGTGGGCAGGTCGACCCGACGAGCACCCCCGCGGCCGAGGAAGGACTGCCAGTCGACGGCGATACCCCGGACGTGAGCCTCGGCCAGCGAAGCGAACAGCCGCTCCAACCCGCCCTCGTTGCGACGCAACGTCCCGAACGCGACCGCGTCCCGGCCGACGGCCTCGACGCCG
>NZ_BBPO01000112.1:12830-17152 GCF_000787815.1 Streptacidiphilus neutrinimicus | reverse complement strand
AGTGGAGCCCCCTGACGTCATGTCAGGGGGCTCCACTGCTTTGTGAGTACTTCTACTCATGCGTGCTCGCCACCCGGCCACGAGCCTGGGCGCATGGATTCCTTGCGAGCGGCTCCCAGCCTGATGGATCGCTGGTGGAGCATCCCGCGCCCGAGGGTGGTGGCGGACGTGGTGGCCGCCGTACTCCTCTTCCTGGCGGAGGGGCTGGTCTGGTTCGTCGGGACGCGTCACTGGGCGCTGGGGCTCTTCGCCGTGTCCGCGGTGGTCTTCCTGGGGGCGCTCGTTCGTCGGGCGCCGTTCACGGCTGGGGCGCACTACGTCATCGCGTTGTGCGTGGGCCTGGTGATGCTGCCCCAGCACACTCCCGTTCCGGCCGGCCCGGAACGGGAGCCCGGCTACACCACGGCGTGCTACTCGGCTCAGCGCTGCGGCTGATCCCGGCGGGGCCGGTGGCCCCGACTGAGCGGCCAGCGCAGCAGGAGCCACAGCACGATGCCGGTCAGGCAGCCGCTGGCGACCACGTCCCAGAGCCAGTGGTAGTTCCGCCAGATGAGGCAGAAGCCGACGCCGGTGCAGAGGAAGGCCGTCCCCGTGTAGACGAGGCGGCGCAGGCGCGGCCACGCCGTGCCGAGGACAAGGGCGGCGGTGCCCAGGCAGATCGACGCGGTCGCCGTGTGGCCCGACGGGAACCAGCCCCAGTCGCCCGAGGCGACCGGGGCGCCCTCGGGACCGGGCCGGCCAATGAGGATCTTGCCCGGGATCACCGTGCCGAACAGGGCCAGCGCGGCGAGCACCGCCGCCACAAGAGGGCGCCAGGAGCGCAGGCGGACGGTCACGACGAGCGTCACCGCGGTGAGGACGGCGCCCGAACAGGTGGCCACGCCGAAGTCGGTCCAGCGCTCGGCGAGGGTGTTCGTCCACGGCCAGGGATCGGCCGCGACCCAGCCCTGGACGGTGTCGCGAGTCCAGCGGTCGACGGCGAGCAGGGGGCCGTGGGTGAGGACCTGTTCCGTCAGGACGGTCAGGATCGCGAGCAGGACGACCGGACACCACATCGACCGGAAGAGGGCAGCGCGAAGCCGCCCCGGAGCAGGGGGGAGAGCTCCGGGGCGGCTGAGGTGACCGACGTTCCGCTTGGCCCGGGGGGTTTGAGCTCGGCGTTCAGTCGATCGGCTGAGGGGATCCGCGGGCGGATCCGAAGTGGTGTCCTCGGTGGTATCGCGCTTCTCCATCTGCTTTGACAGTACGTCACCGCGGCCGGGAGGGCGATCCGTCTCACCCACCCACCATCAGGTCCGCACACCTTCTTCACTCCCCTGGGGCAACGCCCACGGGCGGTGCGAACACCAGCGCGGACGTCGGCTCCGGCCTCGTCGCGGCGACCAGACGAGGGCCCCACTTCGGGTCGTGGAAGACGTCGTGGAGGACGGTGACCAGGGTGCCCGTGTGTTCGGAATGGACCATCGCGCCGTGGCCCAGATAGAGGCCGACGTGGTGGATCGGGCCGCCGGGCTCGGCGAAGAAGAGCAGGTCGCCGGGGAGCAGGTCGTCCCACCGCGTGATCGGGCGCCCCTGGAGGGACTGGGCCCCGCTGTAGTGGGGGAGCGTCACCAAGCCCGCGCTCGCCTGGTACCAGGCGTAGCGGACCAGGCCGCTGCAGTCGAAGCCGATCGTGTGGTCGGCCGAGCAGGAGCCGTCGGGCAGATAGCCGTTGACGCCGTCGCAGAAGCCCAGCGTCGGGCCGGTGAGGCTGCCGCCACCCCACGCGTAGGGGGTGTTCAACTCGGCCAGCGCGACCTGGGCGGCCTGGAAGCCGCGCACGCGCTCGGCGGCGGTGGAGCCGTCGTCGGCGCTCGCGTGCGAGACCGGCGCCAGCACGAAAGCCGTGAGGGCAAGGACGAGCGCGGCGAGGAGGCGGGTGAGCCGGAGCGGGGAGGTCATGCGGGCGATGACTACCCCGATCGTCGTTGGCGCAACGGTTGCTTACGCGCTGTGCCCCCGTCGGACGAACCGACGGGGGCACAGGGGGTGGAGCGGGGGTGGAACGGGTGGATCAGAGCGCGGCGAAGGCGTTCTCGAGGATGTCCAGCCCCTCGACCAGCAGCTCCTGCGGCATGACCAGCGGCGGCAGGAAGCGCAGGACGTTGCCGTAGGTGCCGGCGGTCAGGACCAGCAGGCCCTGGTTGTGGCAGAACTTCGCCAGGGCGGCGGTCGCCTCCGGGTTCGGGTCCTTGCTGCCCGGCTTGACCAGCTCGACGGCGACCATGGCGCCGCGACCGCGGACGTCGCCGATGACGTCGAACTTCTCGGCGAAGGCGCGCAGGCGAGTGAGCATGGTCTCGCCGATGGCCTGGGCCTTGGCGTTGAGGTCCAGCTGCTTCATGGTCTCGATCGAGCCCAGGGCGGCGGCGCAGGCGACCGGGTTGCCGCCGTAGGTGCCACCGAGGCCACCCGCGTGGGCGGCGTCCATGATCTCGGCGCGGCCGGTCACGGCGGCCAGGGGGAGACCGCCGGCGATGCCCTTGGCCGTGGTGATCAGGTCCGGGATGATGCCCTCGTCGTCGCAGGCGAACCACTGGCCGGTGCGGCAGAAGCCGGTCTGGATCTCGTCGGCGACGAAGACGATGCCGTTGGCGCGGGCGTACTCGACGATGGCGGGCAGGAACCCCTTGGCCGGCTCGATGAAGCCGCCCTCGCCCTGGATGGGCTCGATCACGATCGCGGCGACGTTCTCGGCGCCGATCTGCTTGTTGATCATGTCGATCGCCTGGGCGGCGGCCTCGGCGGCGCAGTTCTCGGCGCCGGTCAGCCAGCGGTAGGGGTACGCCAGCGGAACGCGGTAGACCTCGGGCGCGAACGGGCCGAAGCCCTGCTTGTAGGGCATGTTCTTCGCGGTCATGCCCATGGTGAGGTTGGTGCGGCCGTGGTAGCCGTGGTCGAAGACCACGACGGCGGTGCGCTTGGTGTAGGCGCGCGCGATCTTGACGGCGTTCTCCACGGCCTCGGCGCCGGAGTTGAACAGCGCGGTGCGCTTCTCGTGGTCACCCGGGGTCAGCTCGTTGAGCTGCTCGGCGACGGCGACGTAGCCCTCGTAGGGGGTCACCATGAAACAGGTGTGGGTGAACGCGGCCAGCTGCTGCGAGGCGCGCTCGACGACCAGCTCGGCGGCGTTGCCGACGTTGGTGACGGCGATGCCGGAGCCGAAGTCGATCAGGGAGTTGCCGTCGACGTCCTCGACGACGCCGCCGCCCGCACGGGTGATGTAGACCGGCAGGGTGGTGCCGACACCGGCGGCCACCGCGGCGAGCTTGCGTGCCTGCAGCTCCTGCGACTTCGGCCCGGGGATCGCGGTGACGAGGCGGCGCTCCTGCGGGAGCGAGGGGCCGCCGGGAAGCTGAGCAGCGCTCATGAGGTGGTCTCCCATGCGTTGTGGGTCGGGTCCGAAGGGGGCGAGGGGGGATCGTCCCCTTTGAGCAGGCTACGGCGGGGCTGGGGCGCGGGCATACGCCGAAGGGGAGTGATCGGGCTGTGGAAGTTGTCCGGTGCGGACACTGATCATGATGCGTGTGCTTCCGCACGGGGAGCGGGTCCGCTCCACTAGATTGAGAGCTTCGAGGCGGGCTTGTGTGCGGGCGCAAGGGAGCGGGACGGCGATGTCACTCGACGGGCACACGGCGCATCCGCCGAACTCCGCGGTCCCTCCGATCCCGCCCATGCCGAGTACGCCGCCGCGGGTGCCCGCGGGTGCGGCGATTCCGCCGCAGCACGGCGCGGCGCCGGCGGGCGCCGGCTTCGACCTCGTCGGCTGGGTCTCGGCGAAGCGCCATCACACGCCTCCCGGCGTCTTCGGCCTCGGCCCCGAACCCCGCCCGTCGGACGAGAAGACCCTCGCGGACGACGCGATCCCCGGCTGGAAGCTCCTGCTTCGAGCGGGGCTCAACGCCCTGGTGGCGTACGAGCTGTACCTGTATCTGGGCCAGCCCACGGACTCACTTCTGGGCTACCTTTTCCCGTCTCTGGTCTCAGGGGCAGGTCGCCACGACCCCACTGTTCTGGCGGTTGGGGCACTGGTTAATCCGCTTCTGGCTGTCGTCCTGATTCTGATCTTCGGCCGGATGGGCCGGTGGCGTGCGGTCGGGCGCCGCTACGTGCTGCCGCTGGTGCGGGAGTTGCTCGCTGCGCGGCGCAAGCACGCGGTGCAGAGGGACGCAGGCGCTTCCGCGGCGGAAGGCCCCATCGACGTGTGGGCGCCGTTGCGGGCGGTGGCGGGGGGTGGGGGGTTGGCGCTGCTGGATTCGGAGACCGCGCAGGGGCGGGTCGGG